>NZ_JBICUX010000003.1:0-696794 GCF_043198595.1 Streptomyces sp. NPDC048751 | reverse complement strand
GTTGATAGGCCGGATCTGGAAGCACGGTAACGTGTGAAGGTGACCGGTACTAATAGGCCGAGGGCTTGTCCTCAGTTGCTCGCGTCCACTGTGTTGGTTCTGAAACCACGAACAGGCCCCACGTGCCACACGTGGTGCGGCTGACAGTTTCATAGTGTTTCGGTGGTTATAGCGTGAGGGAAACGCCCGGTTACATTCCGAACCCGGAAGCTAAGCCTTACAGCGCCGATGGTACTGCAGGGGGGACCCTGTGGGAGAGTAGGACGCCGCCGAACAATTATTGGGAAAACCCCCGCACCTCACGGTGCGGGGGTTTTCTGCGTTTAAGGCCTGCCGTTTAAGGCCTGCCGTTTCAGGAAGGCCGTACCAGTCTCGTGTCGTACGCCAGAATCACCGCCTGTATGCGGTCCCTGGAGCCGGTCTTCGCCAGGATGCGGGTCACGTGGGTCTTCACTGTCGATTCGGCGAGGTGGAAACGGGCCGAGATCTCGGCGTTCGTCCAGCCCTGGCCGATGACGGTCAGGATTTCGCGCTCGCGGTCCGTGAGGGAGGCCAGGCGGGGGTCGGCGTGTGGGGGCGTGTCCTTGCGAGGGGCCGGCAACAACTCGACGTAGGCGTCCAGGAGGCGACGGGTCAGGCTGGGGGCCACTACCGCGTCTCCCGAGGCGACGGCACGTATGCCGGACAGGACGTCCTCCGGGTGGGCGTCCTTGATGAGGAAGCCGGAGGCACCGGCGCGGAGGCCCGCGTAGGCGTACTCGTCGAGGTCGAAGGTGGTGACGATCAGGACGCGGGTGCGGTGGCCGGCGTTGATGATGCGGCGGGTGGCGGCGATGCCGTCCAGGCCGGGCATGCGGACGTCCATCAGGACGACGTCGGGACGGAGCTCGGCTGTCATACGGACCGCTTCGGTGCCGTCGGTCGCCTCGCCCAGCACCGTCAGGTCGTCCTGGCTCTCCAGCAGCATGCGGAAACCGAAGCGCTGGAGGGGCTGGTCGTCGGCGATGAGGACGCTGGTCACTGCGGGGATTCCTCCGGTAGGTGCAGATGGACCCGCCAGCCCCGTTCGGGGTGCGGGCGGGGGCCGGCCTCCAGGGTGCCGCCGTACAGGGCGGAGCGTTCGCGCATGCCGGGCAGGCCGCGGCCCCGGCCGTCATCACCCTCCCCCATGCTGCCGTGGCCCGTGTCGGTGACCGTGACCGTGACGGCGCCGGCGGGGGCGTACGACAGGGCGATCCGCGACGTGGCCTCGGGGCCGCCGTGTTTGAGGGTGTTGGTGAGGGCTTCCTGGATGACGCGGTAGACGGCCAGCTGCCTGCCTGGGGGGATGGTCGGGGTGCCGGTGACGGTGGCGGTGACCGGGAGGCCTGCGGCCCGTACGCCGTCGAGGAGCTGGTCGAGGTCGGTGAGGGTGGGCTGGGGGGTGAGTGCGAGATCGGTGGGTGGTTCCTCCTCGCGCAGGACGTCCAGCAGGCGACGCAGTTCGCCCATCGCCTGGCGGCTGGTGGTGGCGATGGCGTCCAGGGCCTGGCCGGCGCGTTCCGGGGACTTCGTGGCGGCGTAGCGGCCGCCGTCCGCGAGACCGGTGATGACGGAGAGGTTGTGGCCGATGATGTCGTGCATCTCGCGGGCGATGCGGGTGCGTTCGGCCGCGGCGGCGAGGCGGGCCTGCTGGTCGCGTTCGATCTCCAGGCGGCGGGCGCGGTCCTCCAGGGCCGCGGTGTAGTTGCGGCGGGTGCGGACCGCGATGCCGATGACGGCGGCCGTGACGATGGACATCAGCACCGGGGCGACGTCCTTCTCCATGCCTCCCTGTGGGTGGCGGACCGCCATCACGGTGAAAGGTGTGATGACCAGCGCCGATGCCCACCACAGCGTGCGCTGGGGCAGGCGGAGGGCGATGTGGTGGATGACGAGCAGCTGGAGCAGGGACGCCTGGAGCGTGGCTCCGGACCAGGCGTTGACCAAGGAGACCGGTGCCATGGCGATGAGCACGGCTGCGGGGTGGCTGCGCCGCCAGAGGAGGGGGACGGAGAAGCCGAGGCTCATGGCCAGGACGAGCCGGACCGGGACGTCGGGGTCGCGGGCGACGTTGCGCCAGCCGCCGGCGGCGTCGACCAGGGCGGCCGCCACCCAGAAGCCCGTCAGGAGCAGGTCCCAGACCAGCGGGTGCCGTTCGTCGAGGGCGCGCACGCGTCTGTGGATGCGGTGGGCGTACTCGGTGAGGGGCTCGGGTTTCTGCTCCGTCGGCACCTGACCATGGTGGTGTGTCCGTTCGCCGTAGGGCGTCGGTCGGCGGCGGTATTTCGCGTGAGGGTGTCGTACCTGGGTACTACGGTGGCCCGCATGAGCACGATGAGCGCCCAGGGTCATGTCGTCCGTTCCATACGCGCCGAGGAATGGGCGGCCGTGAAGGAGCTGCGGTTGCTCGCGCTGCGGGACCCCGTGGCGCCGATCGCGTATCTGGAGACGTACGAGGAGGCCGTGGAGCGCCCGGACTCCTTCTGGCAGGAGCGGGCGGCCAGGAGTGGTGGGGCGGCGGTCGGTGTGCGGCAGTTCGTCGCCGAGGGTGCGGACGGGTCGTGGGCCGGGACGCTGACCGTGTTGATGGAGGAGGCGGGGACGAAGGACTGGGCCGGGTTCCCGGTCGAGCGGCGGCAGGGGCATGTCGTCGGGGTGTACGTGCGGCCCGAGCACCGGGGGAGCGGGCTGACCGAGGCGTTGTTCGCCGCGGGGGTGCGGTGGGCGTGGGAGAGCGGGGCGGAGCGGGTGCGGCTGATCGTGCACGAGGACAACGGGCGGGCGCAGGGCTTCTACCGCAAGGTGGGGTTCGTGCCGAGCGGGGTGACCGTGCCGTTGGCGGACGGGGACGAGGAGTGCGAGTTGGAGTTCGTCCTCGAGAAGGGCTGAGGCCCGGCGTCGGCCCGCTAGACCGGGAGTTCGTCGTGGGGCCAGCGGGCGCGGCCCTGTTCGCGGGACCTGAGGAGGGCCAGGGCCGGCAGGCCCCGGTCCGCCCCGGTGGCCAGCAGCTCCGGGAGCTGGGGAAGCGGAGCCACTGCGGCGACGTCGTCCAGGACGAGGGTCAGTGGTGGGTCGAGGCGACCGGAGGATGACCGTTCGGCCATGCGCCGGCCGCGCTCGACCACGCTGGAGACGAGGGCCGTCAGGAGCGGCATCGCGCCGGGGTTCGTCCTCGGGTCCTCGATGGATTCACCGACCACATAAAGCGTGCCCCCTTCGTGCAGGAAGGAATCCAGGGAGAGGGCGTCAGTTCGGTTCGGGGTGCAGGCCTCGCGGATGTTCACCGTGGACAGCGCGGACAGCGCACGGGTCGTCAACTCGTGGGCCATGTCCCGGCGTTCGGGGTGGGCGGTGAGTGCGGCTTCGAGTTCGCCCGCCGCGCCGGCGGCGGCCTTGGGGTTCGTACGGAGGGTGCGTACGGCGTCCTGGATCTGGGTGCCCTGGGACCAGCGGTGGACGTGGCGGACGGTGCGGCCGTCGATGGCGGCGGCGTGGAGGTAGCTGCGCAGGAGCGTCTCGGCGGTGTCGCTGACCGCTTGGTCGAGGCGGGCGGTGGGGCGGACGGGCGTGAGGAGTGCTGCCGCTCGCTGCACCGCTGTCTGCTTGTCCTCGCAGCCTGCCGTGGGGGACCAGTGGAGGCGGGCCGGGGTGTCGCAGAGGTGGGTGGGGTCGTAGAGGAGGGCGGGGCCGAGTTTGGCGCGGGCGTCCTTGGTGTCCTGCCAGAGGGCGGGATTGGAGGTGACGACCAGGGCTGGGCCCGCCGCGTCGCGTACCGCCTGGGCGGCGGTGGTGTAGCGGCTTTCCTTGGGGCCTACGAGGATTTTCTCCCAGCCACCCGCCCGCTCCCCGCCGAACGGAGAGGTGAACGACTGGGGCTGGGGTGCTGTCGTCGTATTGGGAACGGGTTGCGTCAGGGGGTCCGCCGGCACCGGGTCCGGTCTTGGGGCCGGGACCTCGTGGTGGGGCGGTGCCGGCGTCGCGTGGGGGCTCGGCAGGGGTGCGGTGTGGCTGTGCGGGGGCTGAGCCTCATAAGCGGCAGCGGCCTGGGCCTCATACGTGGCCTGGTGCCCCGGCACCGGTACGTCGTGGCCCCCGGCGGGTCCCGCCGCTGTCGCCCGTTCCAGCGCCGCTGTCCTCTCCTCACGGCGTCTTGCCCGTACCGCGCGCCAGCGGGCCAGGGTGCCCATGACGAAGATGGTGAGGACGACCAGGATCATCAGCTGGCCGATGAAGAGGCCCCAGAAGAGGCCGTAGCCGGAGAGTTGGGTGGGTGGGGCGTCGGGCCAGGCGCCGGGGATGTCGTGGGGGCGGCCGATGAGGTGGCGCATGGCCAGGGGGGTGCGCGTGAAGGTGACGCCGGTCGGCCAGGAGCCGTGGGAGAAGAGGCCTGCCAGGCCCGTGGCCGTCCACACCAGCAGGGTCATGCCGAGGAGGAAGCCGAGTAGGCCCATCAACAGGCCGTCGGGGATGCCTCCCTGCTGCTGCCGGTCGTCGCGTCTCATCTCAGGCCACCGTCGACTCGGACGACCCGTCCAGGTCGCTGATGTGCTCTTCCATGAAGGCCGCCGCCCGTGCCTCCGCCTCCCGCTCGGCCGCTCGCAGGGCGTCCTCGGCGGCACGGTCGAGGGAGGACTCGGTCATGGCGCGGTCGGTGAAGACCAGGGGGCGTTCCGTCTCGGTGATGAGGTGTTTGACCACCTGGACGTTGCCGTTGACGTCCCAGACGGCGATGCCGGGGGTCAGGGTGGGGATGATCTCCACCGCCCACCTGGGCAGGCCGAGGACCCGTCCCGTCGCCCTCGCCTCGTCCGCCTTCTGTGCGTAGATCGTCCGGGTCGAGGCCATCTTCAGGATCGCGGCCGCCTCCTTGGCCGCCGCCCCGTCGACGACGTCCGACAGGTGGTGCACCACCGCCACGAACGACAGACCCAACCGGCGCCCGAACTTCAGCAGGCGCTGGAACAGTTGCGCCACGAACGGGCTGTTGATGATGTGCCAGGCCTCCTCGACCAGGAAGATGCGCTTCTTGCGGTCGGGGCGGATCCAGGTGTGCTCCAGCCAGACGCCGACGATGGCCATCAGGATCGGCATGGCGATGGAGTTGCGGTCGATGTGGGAGAGGTCGAAGACGATGAGGGGGGCGTCGAGGTCGATGCCGACCGTCGTGGGCCCGTCGAACATGCCGCGCAGGTCACCGTCGACGAGGCGGTCGAGGACCAGGGCCACGTCCAGGCCCCATGCCCGTACGTCGTCTATGGCGACGTTCATCGCCTCGGCCGACTCGGGCTCGGGGTGCCGTAGCTGCTCGACGATGTCGGAGAGGACCGGCTGGCGTTCGGTGATCGTCTCGTTGACGTAGGCGTGGGCGACCTTGAGGGCGAAGCCGGAACGTTCGTCCAGGCCATGGCCCAGCGCGACCTCGATGATGGTCCTCAGCAGCGCGAGCTGACCGGTGGTCGTGATCGCCGGGTCCAGGGGGTTCAGGCGGATGCCGTGGTCCAGGGCGGCCATCGGGTCCAGGCGGATGGGAGTTATCCCCAGCTCCTGCGCGATGAGGTTCCACTCGCCGACGCCGTCCTCGCCCTGGGCGTCCAGGACGACGACCTGGCGGTCGCGGAAGCGCAGCTGGCGTAGGACGTAGGTCTTCTCCAGGGCCGACTTGCCGTTGCCGGACTCGCCCAGGACCAGCCAGTGGGGGGCCGGGAGCTGTTGGCCGTAGAGCTGGAAGGGGTCGTAGATGTAGCCCTTGCCGGAGTAGACCTCGCGGCCGATGATCACGCCGGAGTCGCCGAGGCCGGGGGCGGCGGTCGGGAGGTAGACGGCCTGGGCCTGGCCCGTGGAGGTGCGCACCGGCAGGCGGGTCGTCTCGACCTTCCCGAAGAGGAAGGACGTGAAGGCGTCGGTGAGGACGGACAGCGGGTCCCGCATGCTAAAGCCCTACCTTCGGATGCCGGTGGCGAACGGGAGGGTGTTCACGAAGGCGCGGTGGTGCTCGCGGTCGCACCACTCCAGCTTGAGGTACGACTTGCCGGCCGAGGCCCTTATGGTCCGCTTGTCGCGGGCCAGGGCCTCGGGGGAGCGGGAGGACACGGTGATGTAGCCGACCAGGTTGACGCCCGCCGCCCCGCTGGCGAGGTCCTCGCCGCGCTGGTCGAGGCGGTTGTGGGCGGCGATGTCGCGGGGGTCGACGGTGCGGTTCATCTTGGCGGCTCGGGAGGCCTCGGCCTCGTCGTTGGTCTTCTCGGTCAGCATGCGTTCGATGGCTACCTCGGTGGGCTCGAGATCCATCGTCACGGCGACCGTTCGGATGACGTCCGGGGTGTGGACGAGGAGCGGGGCCAGGAAGTTCACCCCTACGGGTGTCATCGGCCACTCCTTCACCCAGGCGGTGGCGTGGCACCAGGGCTGACGGGTGGTGGACTCGCGGGTCTTGGCCTGGAGGAAGGTCGGCTCCATGGCGTCGAGCTCGGCCGGCCAGGCGTTGCGCTTGGTCATCGCCTGGATGTGGTCGATGGGGTGGTCCGGGTCGTACATGGAGTGGATCAGGGACGCGAGACGGCCCTGGCCCAGCGGCTGGCGGACCCGGATGTCGGCCTCCTGGAGGCGCGAGCAGATGTCGGTGAGCTCGCGGGCCATGACGACGGCGAGACCGGCGTCCCGGTCCAGTTTGCGGCCGTTCTGGGGCCGTGCCGCGCGGGCCATGGCGTGCGCCTCGGCGGCGAGCTCGCGGGTGTAGTGCATGCAGGCGACGAGGTAGGCGCGGTGCTGCTCGCTGCTCGTCGACACCATCGACTGCAACTGGTCGTACGACTGCTGCAGCCAGGGCAGCGCCTTGTCGTCCCCGCGCTGGGCGACGTCCTTGGCGTGGGCGTCGGGGTCGGCGGGGAGGGTGCGGGCGAGCATCTGCAGGCGGGTGACGAAGCCGTCGCCGTTGGCCACGTGCTTGAGCAGGGTGCCGAAGCGGTCGACGAGGGCTTCCTGGTCCTCGCTGTCGCGCAGGCCGACGCCGGGGCCCTCGATCTCGATGGCGGCCGTGACCGTACGGCGGTCCGCGTGCAGGAGTACGGCGATCTCGTCGGGGCCGAACGGGGCGGCCAGCCAGCTGATGCGGCCGATGCCGGGCGGCGGGCCGACTTCGATCTCACGGCCGTCGAGGCGGGTGCCGGCCTCCATGGCGGAGGAGCGGTAGGCGGTGCCCTGCTTGAGCGTCCTCTTGTAGCTGCGGTTGATCTCGAACCACTTGTAGAACGTGCGGTGCTTGTACGGCACGTAGACGGCGGCCAGCGCGAGCAGCGGGAAGCCCATCAGCAGCACGATGCGCAGGGAGAGGACGGGGACGAGGAGCCCGCACATCATGCCGAGGAACGCGCCCACGATGATGAGCGCGATCTCGCCGGTCTCACGATTCCGGCCGACGATCGCGTTCGGCCGGGCGCGGCCGATCAGATATGTACGGCGGGGCGTGACCGGATGGGACACGTGGGACTCGGTCGTCAACGCCCTTCACCTCCCGTGCGGTTGGTATTGCTGTTGCGGGTGTTGCTGGCGTGGGGGGTGTTGACCGCGCTGGAGCGGGGCGGGGGCGCGGCGGAGGGGACAGCTCCGCCGCCACCGTTGGAGGTGCGGGTGCTGTGGGCGGCGACGCCGCCGGAGGCGGGGTTGGACGGGCGGGGGCCGCTGGAGGCGGAGCCGCCGCTGTTGCTGTCGGCGCGGGTGCTGTGCGTCTTGATGCCCTGGGCGACGAGGGTCGCCGGGGAGCTGATGACGGCCGCGGCCTTGCCCTCGGCGCCCTGCATGATGCGGTTGTTGCGCGAGTGGGCGATCTCGTCGCCGAAGCCGGGGACGAAGCGGTAGATCATCGCGCTGGCGAAGATGGCGAGCAGGATGATCGCGAGGCCGGAGACGACGGCGGAGAACGCGTTCGGGCCGTCGTCGGCGGAGAGAGCTCCGGCGAGGCCGAGGACGATCACGATGACCGGCTTGACCAGGATGACGGCGATCATGATGCCGGCCCAGCGGCGGACGTGGCCCCACAGGTTCTTGTCGACGAGGCCCGCGTACACGACGGTGCCGAGGAGGGCGCCGACGTACAGCAGGGCGGCGCGGACGACGAGCTCCAGCCAGAGGACGCCGGCGGCGAGGATCGACACGAGGGAGACGACGATCAGCATGATGGGGCCGCCGCCGATGTCCTGGCCCTTGGCGAGCGCGCCGGAGAACGTGCCGAAGAACGTGTCCGCCTGGTCGCCCGTCGTTTTCGCGAGGACGTCGGTCACGCCGTCGGCCGCCGACACGACCGTGTACAGGATCAGGGGGGTGAAGGCGGAGGCCAGCACCGTCAGCCACAGGAAGCCGATCGCCTCCGAGATGGCGGTGGACAGGGGTACGCCCCGCACGGCCCGCTTGGCGACGGCCAGGAGCCAGAGCAGGAGCGTGAGGATCGTCGACGCGGCGAAGACCACGGCGTACTGCTGGAGGAACTTGGTGTTGGTGAAGTCGACGTTCGCCGTCTCCTTCACCGCCTCGCTCAGCTTGTCGATGGTCCACGCGGCGGCCTCCGCGCAGCCCTTCGCGAGGGAGGACAGGGGGTCGAGGGTGTCGCTGACGCTGGGGTTGCGGGTGACGCCGGAGCGGTTGTTGCCGCGTTCGCAGTACTTGCGGGCATCGCCGACGATGGCGTCACAGACTCCCTTGCTCGCGGAGGGCGACGGTGACGCCGATCCCGATCCCGAGGGGGTGGGTGTCGGTGTGGGGGTCGGCTCGGCGAAGGCGCGGGTGGCGAGCAGCACGGCCGACGCCTGGACGGCCGTGACGACTCCGGCGAGCCGGAGCACGCGGTGCGGGTTACCGGGCATAAGTGAACCCTCCGTACTCCTCGATGGCCTTGCTGATCTCGTCGGAGGCGGCGGCTCTGTCGTCGCCGGGGACCGGGGCGGGGCCGTCCTTCTGGGTGTCGGAGGCGATCTTCCAGTCGCCGCCGGTCCAGGTCAGGTCGAAGGTCCAGGTTTTCCAGGTGGAGGTGACGGGGTTGGTCGACTGGTTGCCGGACATGCCGATGAGCCCCATGTACCAGACCGCCACCTTGGCGCCTGTCGTTCCGTACTCCTGCACGGTGGTGCCGATCGGGACCACGCGGGATACGAACGTGCTGCCCGTGGGCGGGTTGCCGTTCGCGTCCAGGCCCATCCGGCCGAGGAAGTCGGCCGAGTAGGCGTTGTCCATCGCGGCCTGCAACTGGGCGGACTGCTCGGCGGTGTAGAGGGCGTTCACCAGGGTGTGGCGGCTGTCCTTCTTGAACATGCCGGTCGAGCCGAGCGCCACGGCGTAGTTCGCCGCCGCCGACTGGGCCCCCTGCTCGGTGTGCGCGAAGCCCGAGGGGATGCCGCCCGTCTTCGTCTCCACCGGCTTCGTCCCGCTCGCTGCGGTTGCCGCCGATTTGGGCCTGTTGGCCGTACCGCCCGACGCGGAGTCGGAATCGCCTCCTCCGCGGTTCGCGAAGGCGATCGCGGCGATGAGGAGGACCACCACCGCTACGACCGTGACCAGGCTGCGGGATGAGGAGCGGCCGGGGCGGCGGGCGCCGCCGTAGGGGTCTGTTTCGGGTAGGCGGGTGCGGGTGTGGCCGCTGCCGCCGTACCCGTACCCGCCGTCGTCGGCGCGCACCGGATCGCCGTAGCCCTGCTCGTCCCCGGGACTCATGCCGCGTACGCCCCTTCGCCGTCGTACTGAAAAGCGTAGAAGTACGACGGTAGCCGTGCTGGTTCCCGCGCGGGCGCGGTGTGGTGACTCGACATCAGGGAAACGCAACCTCAGAAAGGGGCCGGGCGCGCCCGGAGAGGACGGAGGGGCCGGGAGGGGTTAGACCGCCATGCCGTACACGATGGTGAACAGCGTGCCTAGGGAGCCGATGATGAAGACGCCCGTCAGGCCGGCGATGATGAGGCCCTTGCCCTGTTCCGCGCTGAAGGTGTCCCGGAGGGCCGTCGCGCCGATGCGTTGCTTCGCCGCGCCCCAGATCGCGATGCCGAGGCAGAGCAGGATGGCGACCGCCATCACGACCTCGATCATCACCTTGGCCTCGTTGCCCAGGCTGCCGAAGGGGCCCCAGTCCGGAGCGATCCCGCCGATGATGGTGTTGATGTCTCCCTTGTCGGCCGCAAAGAGCATGTAAGTCACCGCCCCTGTGTGGGTTGTTCCGCAGTCCCCTGCGGTGCGCAGAGGTCAGGCCTCATTGTCGCCGACAATGGCGCCGTCGCATGTCGACTTGGCGTCATTCTTTGGCGGGTTTCGTACGAACAGCTTGCCACCTGGGTGGTGGACATGAATCGTATGGTCACTCTGTGTATCACGGCGGGTAACGCCGGGCAACGAGGCCGGATCGGAACCTGGGGTGTGGTCCCGTCGTTGAGCCACGTTTCAGGCCGATTTTCTCATGGCACGCGAACGGGCCGCGGCTGGTTGCCGCGGCCCGTTCGTCCCCTGGCCGGGTGTGGGGCCCCCACGGCCCCACGCCGACGTGCTGTGTTGTGCTGTGTTGACGGAGGATCAGCCGGTGAAGGCGCCCGTGCCCTCCGGGGTGCCCCAGCCGGTGGGGCCGTCGTAGCCGGACTTCGCGGTGCACAGGTAGCTGGCGCTGGAGCTGCAGGTGCCGTTGCTGCCGCTGGTCACGTCGTTGAGAGCGGAGGTGCCGGCCGCGTTGTAGATGTCCTTGGACGGATAGGTGCCGCTGCCCGGGGTGCCGGCGAGGGCGTAGACGCCGGCGATGATGGGTGAGGAGGCGCTGGTTCCGCCGAAGGTGTACCAGCCGGCGGTGACGCCGTAGGAGTCGTAGACGGAGACGCCGGTCGCGGGGTCGGCCACCGCGGAGGTGTCGGCTATGGCGCGCTTGGAGCAGCCGGTGTCGGTCTGCCAGGTCGGCTTGGCGTCGTAGGCGGAGCAGCCGGAGCCGGTGCCTTCCGTGCTGCTGGTGTTCCAGACCTTCTCGGTCCAGCCGCGGCTGTTGGAGGCCGTGGACAGGGCGGTGCCGCCGACGGCGGTGACGTACTTGGAGGCCGCCGGGTACTCCGCGCCGTAGCCCTCGTCGCCGGCGCTGACGGTGATGGCTACGCCGGGGTGGTTGAAGTACGAGGAGTCGTACGTGCTGTCGGAGGAGGACTCGCCGCCGCCGTAGCTGTTGGAGACGAACTTGGCGCCCAGCTTGACCGCCTCGTTGACCGCGGTGCCGAGGTTGGCCATGGAGGCGGACTTGGCCTCGACCAGCAGGATGTTGCACTGCGGGCAGACGGCGCTGGCCATGTCGAGGTCGAGGGACTCCTCCTCGGCCCAGCCGCTGTCGGCCGTGGGCAGGGATGTCGTGGAGCCCGTCTGGCTGACCTTCTTGAAGCAGCCGTTGGAGGTCGTGCAGGAGGGCAGGCCGTAGTACGAGCGGTACTTCGCGAGGTCGGCCGCGGCGTTCGGGTCGTCGTAGGCGTCGACGATCGCGATGGTCTCGCCGGAGCCGTTGCTCGCGGCGGCGCTGGTCAGGCCGTAGGCGTCCTGGAGGTCGGAGGGGCCGTAGCCGGAGGGGGTGGAGGCGTCGGCGGCCTTCGGGGTGATGCCGTCGGCCTGGGCCCGGTGCTTCTGGAAGGCGGTGAGGCCACCGGTGACACGGAGGGAGTTGCAGGTCAGGTCGCCCTTGTGCTTGGGCGTGGCGCAGGGGGTGGCGGTCCAGGTCACCTTGGAGGACGTGGCCGTGGGGGCCGTGGGGGCCGCGCTCGCGTGGGCCGCGGTGCCGAGTCCGGCGAGTACGAGCGTGGCGGTGCCGAGGAGTGCGGAGCCGATCCGTCCGAGGCGCGGCCGTCTGCCGGAGGGGGTGGGGGAGTTGGGGGGTGTCGTACGCAACGTACTGCCTCCTGGGAGTGGTTGACAGGGGCGGTGCGGGTGGGGGTGACCACCGGTACGAGGTCCCCGGCGGCGGGCGGCGGCCCGCCGTCGACTGTGGCTTGTTGAGTACGTGACAACAAGAAGGGTTCTGGAATCCTGACTTCCGCCTTACTGAAGGGGGTCGGGCGCTTACTTCGCGATGGCGGGGGGATGGCGGGGCGATGGGCGGTGCTTGACCCGGCCCACAGGTGGGACACAGGCCGGGAACAGGTCCCGGCCGCGCCTCCGCGGGTCACGGTGCCTCCTGCACCCCCTCCACGAAGTGGTCGAACTCGCCCGCCTGGACGCCCAGTACGAAGGCATCCCATTTACGCCGGTTGGTCGTCACGACGTTCTCCGGGTCACTGGTCTCACGGATGTAGACGGGCGTCTCCGGGTCGTCCCCTTCACCGAACGCGATCTCGATCCAGGGGCCGGGTCCGGTGGCGTCGGGCGGGGCGGCGCGTTCCCAGGTGAGGTCCGCAGGGATCTTCGGGGGGAGGTCAGGCACGGGGGGTGTCCTTCTCGAGGGTGAGGTCTTTGTGGATGAGGTCCCGCGACTCCGAGGGTGAGAGTGCGCAGGCTTCCATACGGTTCAACAGGACGCGGTACTTGTCGAGCTGGGCCTCGGAGTCGAGGAGCACCGGGCGTGCGACTGGTCGGAGTCGGCCGACGATGTCCCCTCGGCCGACGGTGGCTCCCTCGCCGTACCGCCGGAGGCCGGCGCCGAACGCGGACGCGGACGCGGGCTGCGGCTCGTGCGGGGCCGCGCGGACAGGTGGTGGGCGGGGGAAGTGGGGGTAGGGACAGTGTTGTGAGCAGAGTGTCGGTAGGGAACGCGGAGCTGACCGGTTTCTCACCTTCGTCGGCCACAGTGGCCCCGATGAAGCGCACCGCCCGACCACAGACCCTGCTCTGCCTCCTCGTGCTGCTGGCGGTCACCTCCGCCTCCGAGGCGGCCGCCGGGGACGGGCTCGGGCCCTTCGGGGTGACCGATGTCGCCGCGGTGACGGCCCGGTCCGCGCGGGTGGGGGCGCTGTTCGACGGCTCCGGCAAGCTCGAAGGCGAGCACTTCTGCACCGCCTCCGTCGTCCACGGCCCGCACCACAACCTCATCGTCACCGCGGCGCACTGCCTCGGGGACTCCGGTGCGAAGGGCGACCTCGTCTTCGCGCCCGGGTACCGCGACGGGAAGGCCCCCTACGGGCTGTGGAAGGTCAAGCGGTCCTTCCTCCCGCACGGGTGGGTGAGCGGGCAGGACGAGGACAGTGACGTCGCGTTCGCGGTCCTGGACGAGCGGGGGGGCAAGGGCGTCGAGGACGTCGTCGGCGCCAATCGCCTCGCCACCCGCACGACCACCGGCGCCACCGCCGTGACCGTCACCGGCTACCCCGACTCCCGCGAGGTCCCGATCACCTGCACCAACAGACCCACCACCCACAGCCCCACCCAGCAACGCATCGACTGCCCCGACTTCACGGGCGGCACCAGCGGCAGCCCGTGGGTCAACGGGGACGGGCAGGTCGTGGGCGTCCTGGGCGGGCACGACGAGGGTGGGGTCACGCCGGACATCTCGTACAGCGTCGTCCTGGGGAAGGAAGCGGCGGGGCTGTACCGGGACGCGGCCGCGGATCCGTGAGCATCGGGTGCCCCATGTGGCGCGAACTGTGCTGTGTGGCATGGTCGTTCAGTGGACGCACTGAAGGCTCAGGACCCCGCGCGCATCGGCACGCACACGCTCCTCGCCCGGCTCGGCGCCGGCGGTATGGGACAGGTCTACCTCGGACGCTCGCCCGGTGGGCGGCTGGTGGCGATCAAGGTGATCCGGGACGAGATCACCGACCATCCTGAGGCGCTGGCGCGGTTCCGGCGTGAGGTGGAGACGGTGCGGGCGGTGCGCAGTGCGTACACGGCGAACCTCATCGACGCGTCGTTGGACTTGGCGCCGTATTGGCTCGCGACCGAGTACGTTCCCGGACCGACGCTGAGCAAGGCCGTGGTAACCAGCGGGCCGATGCCCGCTGAGACGTGTCGGGGGGTGCTCGCGGCCCTCGCCGAAGGGCTCGCGGCCGTTCACGCGCACGGGGTCACCCACCGGGACCTCAAGCCGCAGAACGTGATCCTCGCGGCCCAGGGGCCGCAGCTCATCGACTTCGGCATAGCGCGGAGCGCGGCGCATACGGCGCTCACCGAGGCGGGATTCGCACCTGGTACTCCGGGTTACACCGCCCCCGAGGTGCTGTTGCGCAACGAGGTCGGACCCGCCGCGGACGTCTTCGCCCTTGGCGCGACCCTTGCTCACACGGCCACCGGACGGCCGCCCTTCGGACACGGAGACCCTGCGGGAGTGAGCTACCGCGCCGTTCACGAGGCCATCGACCTGGCCGGTGTGGAACCGGGATTGGCCGCGCTGCTGGAGGCGTGCGTGGCGAAGGATCCTGCCGCCCGGCTGGGCCTCGCCGAGGTGATAGCGCGGTGCGGCGTGACGACAGCGCTCGTCGAGGACCCGTTCTACGGGAGTCTCGCCGGGCTCGGTGAGCCGGTGCCGCCCACGCCGACGGCCGCGATACCGGCACAGCCTCCCCATGCCCCCCTCGGCGCCCACGAGCTGCCGACAGTCGCCCCGCCCGGCTACGGCTACACCCCCACCCAGGTGACCCAGCCGACTCCGACCGGTCAGCAGCGCGGCAAGCCGTGGCTGATCACCGCCGCGGCGGGTGTGGCCGTGGCGGTGGGCGCTGCCGTTGCGTTCACCCTCCTTCCCGGCTCTGATGACGACGGCGGCAAGGGCAAGGACGACGTGGCACATCCGGGAAGCAGCTCGGCGGCGCCCACGACCTCGGGAAGCGACGACGCCGGGGCGCAGCCACCGCCCTACGTCCAGCCGACAAACCCGTCACGCGACTATTGGACGGCTGACCCCACGTCACCGGAGGCCCCCGGTACGTGCAATCTGCCTCCGGAGGAGCCCAGCCGACAGTTCCAGTCTTCCGTCAGCGCCGCGGGCGCCAACGCCCCCTACACCTCGGGCAAGGGCACGATCGGTATCCGGCTCAAGTTTGTCCCCTCGACGCCGTACTACGTGTCCGTGGCCGTGAAGCCTCCGCACGAGATCGACGCCGACACCGGCAAGCCCATCCAGGGGGGACTCAGCCAGAACCTGGACCTGGGGTACACCAGCAAGCCCGTCGAACTCGGCACCGACTGGGTGTATCTGACGTACCCCGACGACTTCCAGCAGTTCGCGCAGGGCAAGAAGTACAGCGACGCCATCCCCGTCGAGAACGACCCAGGCGACTGGACCGTGCTCTTCCTGCATGTCACAGGGACGAACAACTACGTCACCATTGACTGCCACGGGTTCGTCTCGAAGTAGCGCACACGACATGGACAGGTTCGGGAAAGGGCCGTAAACACGGCCATGGTGGGGGATGGTTGAGGCGTGCGAAAAGTTTGGGTGATCGGCGGAGCCGCGGTCGGGCTGTTCCTGAGCTTCGTGATGGTGCTCGTCATCGGCGTGTACCTCGTCGCCGGAAACCTCACGGGTGGTGTGGGCGGCGCGACCAAGGCGCTCGCCAAGGGGGCCGTGCCCGCCGCATACCAAGGGCTCGTCCAGAAGTGGGGCAATCTCTGCCCCGCCATAAATCCCGCACTGTTGGCCGCACAGTTGTACCAGGAGAGCGGTTGGAATCCGCACATCGTCAGTCACGCCAACGCCCGCGGCATCGCCCAGTTCATTCCCGGCACCTGGGCCTCGCACGGCATCGACGGTGACAGGGACGGCGACCGTGACATCTGGGACCCGAATGACGCGATTCCGTCGGCCGCCAGCTATGACTGCGAGTTGGCTAAGTACGTCAAGGACGTGCCGGGCGACATCACGAACAACATGCTCGCGGCCTACAACGCCGGGGCCTACCGCGTCATCAGGTCGGGCGGAGTGCCGGCGATCAGCGAGACGCAGAACTACGTCAAGAGGATCCGCACACTGGAGGAGAGCTTCGCCGCCCCCGTCTCCCGTGTCGACCCCTCCGAGCAGGCCGCCGGAGCCATCTACTACGCGCAGAAGAAGCTCGGTACGCCGTATCTGTGGGGTGGGACCGGTACCGCTGAGCAGGGCGGACGGTTCGACTGTTCGGGGTTGACGCAGGCGGCGTACGACAGTGTGGGGATCACTCTGCCGCGGGTGGCGAACGATCAGTACAACGCGGGGCCGCATCCGAAGCGGGACGAGTTGCTGCCCGGGGATCTGGTGTTCTTCTCGGACGACCTCACCAATTCGCGGGCCATCCGGCACGTGGGGATCTACGTCGGTGGCGGGTACATGATCGACGCGCCTCGGACGGGGGCCGTGATCCGGTTCGACCCGATCGACACACCGGACTACTTCGGCGCCACCCGGGTAACCGAAGATGGCGCGAAAGCGCTCCCCACGAACGTCTGAACCGGGCGGTAACCACCCCGCTGAGCTGCGGCGATGGGTCTCTCTTCGATAACGTCTGAGTGATCATTCGGTGGAGAGTGGAACGTATCAACGGGGAGCATGCGTTCCTGTTGTCGTAGCCGGTCGTACGTACGGGAACGGGCGAGGAAAACGGTCTACGCGCCACGGGGGTGGTTGCAGGACCGGCACACGAGTGAGGTGTGCCGGGCAGAACACGACGAAGGGGCCGCAGCACCATGGCTGGACTCGCCGAATCCGGGTCGAACCCCGACGTCGACCTGCTCTACGACATCAACGGCCTCGCCAAGGACGCGCCGCACTGGCTGGACCGGGTGGTCGAGTTCGTCGGTGAGTACGGGCTGTTGCTGGCGATGGTCCTGCTGGTGCTGGGCTGCTGGTGGAGTGTGCGGCGGCGGAGTGCGGAGGACGCTGCCTCTTCCGTCGCGGCGCTCGTCTGGGCGCCGTTGGCCGCCGCTGTCGCCGTGCTGGTGAACGTGCCGATCCGGGGGTTCGTGGAGCGGCCCCGGCCCTTCCTCGACCACCAGGGGCTGGAGGTGCTGGTCTCCGGCAAGACCGACTACTCGTTCGTGAGCGACCACGCGACGATCACCATGGCGATGGCGGTGGGGTTGTTCGTCGCCAACCGGCGGTTCGGGGTGGTCGGGATCGGGGTCGCGCTGCTCGAGGGGTTCTGCCGGGTGTACATGGGCGTGCACTATCCGACGGACGTCGTCGGGGGGTTCGCGCTCGGGACCGCTGTGGCGTTGCTGTTGTCCCCGCTCGCCATGGCCCTGTTGACGCCGGTGGCGAAGGCTGTGGAGCGGTCCCCGAGGGCCGGGTGGCTGGTCCGGGCTCGGGGAACGTCGTACGAGGGGCAGGAGTCGGTGGTTCCGGGGGCCCGGCAGGCTGCGAACGCCGAGGAGCGGGACCTCGCCGCGTAGGCGACGCCCTGCCGGAACGGCCGCTACAACCCTTGCGGGTACGTGAAGAAGCGGTTCGGGTCGTACTGCTTCTTCAGTTGGGTCAGGCGCGTCGCCGCGTCGCCGTAGTACGCCTTGCGCCAGTCCGTCAGGGTCGGGTCCGTGTAGTTCTGGTAGGCCGCGCCGGAGGCGTACGGCTTCATCGCCTTGTGGGCCGTGGTCAGCCAGGACTGGGCCGCTGTCCCCGTCGTGCCGGAGCCCCAGGAGGCTATGTACTGGGCCAGCATGCGGGAGCGGCGGTGGACGAAGGCCGTGGCCGTGGGGGAGACGCGGTTGACCGCTCCGCCGAGGGCGGTGAGGGCGATGCTGCCGGCGCCGCCGCGGACGTCCTTGACCTGCTTGAGCAACGTCTGGATGCCCGTGGCCGAGATCGAGCGGTCGAAGAAGTCGGAGCGGGCCGCGTACGTCTCCCGGCCCAGCTTGCCCTGCGGGGAGCGGCCCGGGGTCGAGCCCGGGAGGTGGCACTGGGCGTCCGTGGAGAAGGAGGAGCAGCCGGCGTAGATCTCCATCGCCTGCTCGTAGGAGCGGCGGCGCAGGGAGACGCTGCTGGCCGGGGCGCCGACCCGGTCCGCGAGCCGGTCCACCGCGTTCTGGAGCTCGCCGTACGTGCCGATGGAGAACGCGGCGACCGACACCTTGGGCGTGCCGCCGGGGGAGTTCGCCAGGTGCAGGGAGGACCAGATCTCGTCCGGCTGGCTCGGGCCCCACTCCTGCCAGGCCTTCACCACCGCGGCCGCCTTCGACCAGGGCCAGGACAGGTAGCCCGTGACGGCCTGCGGGGCGGGGTGGGTCTTGAAGCGCAGCTCGGTGACGACGCCGAAGTTGCCGTTGCCGGCGCCGCGCAGGGCCCAGAAGAGGTCCTTGTTCTCCGTCGCGTTCGCGGTGAGCTGCTTGCCGTCGGCGGTGATCAGCGTCGCCTGGGTGAGGCTGTCGCAGGTCAGGCCGTAGGCGCGGGAGACCACGCCGTGGCCGCCGCCGAGGACCAGGCCGGAGACGCCGACCGTCGGGCAGGAGCCCGCCGGTATGGTCACGCCCTTCGCGGCGAGCGCGCGGTAGACGTCGATCAGCTTGGCGCCGGCGCCGACCACCGCTTCGTTGCCGGAGGCGCGTACCGCCTTGAGCCGGGAGACGTCGACGATGAGGCGTCCGTCACCGGAGGACCAACCGGCGTAGGAGTGGCCGCCGTTGCGGATGGAGACCTTGACGCTGTGGGCGCGGGCGTACGACAGGACCGTACGGATGTCGGCCGCGTGCGCGACGTAGGCGACCGCGGCCGGCTTGAGTGCGTCGAAGCGGGTGTTGTAGAGCTGGTGGGCCGTGGTCCAGGAGGCGTCGCCGGGGCGGACGAGGGAGCCGTCCAGGTCGCGGGCCAGCGCGGCCCAGTTGGCGGCGGCCGTGGCCGCGGTGGTCCGCATGGCGGAGTGGGACGAGGTGTTCGTCCCGCCGCCGTTGCCCTGGCAGGCGGCCGTCGCGACACCCGCGATCGCGGCCGCGCCGCTCCCGATGAACATCCGTCGTTCCATGTCCTGCGCCTTCCGTCGGCTTCACGGAGCGAGACGGACCTGCGGCGCTCAGGGTTCCACGGGACGCTCAGCCTGCGGTGTGGGCCTGGGCGTCCGTCCGCGCCTGGCTTCTCGCCCGGCGGGCCGGACCGCGCCAGCCGCAGGTGCAGCGAGCCAGACAGAAGGGTCCCTGCTCGACGGTGGTGGTGCGGTGCTCCTGGTCGGTCAGCGGTGGGGCCGACCTGTCCTGCTGCGTCACTCTGACAAGCTACCCAGCCCGAGTAAAGGGCTTGCATGCCGGTCGCAAGCCTTGCGCCACGCGTGACGGCCCTCCCTACCGGTCGTTAACCGGAAGGACGGGAGGTCCGTGACGAACGTACCGGCTGGGGGGCGGCGGACGATGGCGCAGCGGCAGGGACAGCACAGGCGGACGGTGGGCGGGGCGGTCGTCGTGGCGGGGCTGGTGGCCTGCGTCGCTGTCGGCGCCGGTGGGTGCTCCGGCAGCGGGTCCGCCGTCGAGGACGCGCGCGTCGCGGGTGACGCGGTCGTGACGCTGCGGCACGCCGCCGACCGACTGCTGGACGCCGGTACGTCCAAGGCCCGTACGTCGATGGAGATGGCCAGCGGCGGGACCCGGGTGACCATCCGTGGCCAGGGCGTCTACGACTACCGCAGGCAACTCGGGCGGTTGAAGGTGCTGCTGCCGGAGGACCCGACCGGGGCGGTCGAGCACCGGCCCATCACCGAACTCCTCACGCCGGGCGCCCTCTTCATGAAGAACCGGGGCGCCGGGGTGCCCGCCGACAAATGGGTGCGGGTGGAGACGGCGACGATGTCCGACGGGAATTTGGTGACCGGCGGGGCCACCGATCCGTTCGCCGCCGCGGAACTCCTGCGCGGCGCCCGCACGGCGACCTACGTCGGCGAGACGGAGGTGGCGGGGGCCGAGGTGCGGCACTACCGCGGCACCGCCGACCTGACGGCGGCCGCGCGGGACGCCTCTGAAGGTGGCCGAAAATCGCTGGCGGCAGCGGCGAAAGGGTTCGCCACGGCTCGGGTGCCGTTCGACGTCTATCTCGACGACGAGGGCCGCATCCGCAAGGTCCGGCACCGCTTCAGCTTCGTCAACGGACGGCAGAAGGGCGCCGTGGCGGTCGCCTCCACGACGTTGCTCTACGACTTCGGGGTCCCCGTCGACGTACGCCTGCCGGAGTCGGGCGACATCTACGCCGGGCGGATCGCTGAGCAGTAGGACAGGAGTAAGGGTTTTCCCCAGGGTGGGGAGAACTAGCCCTTCCGTGCCATGCGCGGTGCGTAGGCCGCTCCCTACTCTAGGAAGCGGTGACGGCAGAGAAGAGGTGATGCGCGTGGCTCCGGTCGGCGGTACGGCAGTTCAGGACCACGTGGCCCTCGCCGAGATCGAGCTGTGCGGAGACCTGATCATCGCGGCCTCCGCGGCCCAGGACCGGCTCAGTCTTGAGAGCATCGACGAGGTGCTGAGAGTGGCCGAGGAGCGAGACGCCTCCGGCGGTTGAGCCGGGGGCGCTCCCGCGCACCGGCCCCGGGTCCAGGGGCGCGGCAGGCAGTCCGTCGAGGGGTGCGGCAGGCAGTCCTCAGGTGCGCAGCAGGCGTCCGATCGCCTTCGTGGCCTCCGCCACCTTCGCGTCGATCTCGTCACCGCCCTTGACGGCCGCGTCGGCGACGCAGTGGCGCAGGTGCTCCTCCAGCAGTTGCAGGGCGAAGGACTGCAGGGCCTTGGTGGAGGCGGACACCTGGGTGAGTATGTCGATGCAGTAGACGTCCTCGTCGACCATGCGCTGCAGGCCCCGGATCTGCCCCTCGATGCGGCGCAGACGCTTGAGGTGTTCGTCCTTCTGCTTGTGGTACCCGTGCACTCCGCGGTCGTGATCGGAAGTCTCGTGAGGGGCGGTGTCGTGCGGGGAGGAGGGCGCGGCTGCGCCGGCCTCGGTGGTCGTCATGGCGTCCTCCTGTGAACGGATGGCGGGCAGCGGGTGAACAGATTGCGGACATATACCCCTGGTGGGTATATGTTAGCGAAGTTTGCCGGGTAGGGGACCCTTGGCCAGAGTCACTCTGCCCGATGGGTGACACTGATGGGCGGCCCGTTTACCGTGGCCGACTGATGGACGGCCCGTTTCCTGTGGCCGGATGATGCACCTAGCATCAGCCGTACCGAAACCGATGCATCTTGAGGACCCCACGTGCGTTTTCGTCTGACCCCCAGGGAGACGAGCTTCTATGACATGTTCGCCGCGTCCGCGGACAACATCGTCACGGGCTCGAAGCTCCTCATGGAACTGCTCGGGGCGGACACCGCCGGCCGGGCCGAGATCGCAGAGCGTATGCGGGCCGCAGAACACGCGGGTGACGACGCCACACACGCGATCTTCCACCAGCTGAACTCCTCCTTCATCACGCCCTTCGACCGCGAGGACATCTACAACCTCGCGTCGTGCCTCGACGACATCATGGACTTCATGGAGGAGGCCGTCGACCTGGTCGTCCTCTACAACGTCGAGGAACTGCCCAAGGGCGTCGAGCAGCAGATCGAGGTACTGGCGCGCGCCGCCGAGCTGACGGCCGAGGCGATGCCGAACCTGCGGACCATGGAGAACCTGACCGAGTACTGGATCGAGGTCAACCGCCTCGAGAACCAGGCCGACCAGATCCACCGCAAGCTGCTCGCCCACCTCTTCAACGGCAAGTACGACGCGATCGAGGTGCTGAAGCTCAAGCAGATCGTGGATGTGCTGGAGGAGGCGGCGGACGCGTTCGAGCACGTGGCGAACACGGTGGAGACCATCGCCGTCAAGGAGTCCTGAGCCCTTCATGGACACCTTCGCACTGGTCGCGACCGTCGGCGTCGCGCTCTTCTTCACGTACACCAACGGCTTCCACGACTCGGCGAACGCGATCGCCACGTCGGTCTCGACCCGGGCGCTGACGCCGCGCGCGGCGCTCGCCATGGCCGCTGTGATGAACCTCGCAGGTGCCTTCCTGGGGTCCGGCGTCGCCAAGACCGTCAGCGAGGGCCTGATCGAGACGCCGCACGGGTCGAAGGGGATGGGCATCCTCTTCGCGGCACTGGTCGGCGCGATCACGTGGAACCTCATCACCTGGTACTTCGGGCTGCCGTCGTCGTCCTCCCACGCGCTGTTCGGCGGCATGGTGGGCGCCGCGCTCGCGGGCGGGACGACGGTGTACTGGAGCGGGGTGCTGGAGAAGGTCGTCATCCCCATGTTCGTCTCGCCGATCGTGGGCCTGGGCGTCGGTTACCTGGTCATGACGGCGATCCTGTGGATCTTCCGGAAGGCCAACCCGCACAAGGCCAAGCGGGGCTTCCGCATAGCTCAGACCGTGTCGGCGGCCGGTATGGCGCTGGGGCACGGTCTGCAGGACGCCCAGAAGACGATGGGCATCGTGGTGATGGCGCTGGTCATCGCCGACGTCGGGACGTACGGCGACCCGATCCCGGTGTGGGTCAAGATCGTGTGCGCGGTGATGCTGTCGCTCGGCACCTACGCGGGCGGTTGGCGGATCATGCGGACGCTCGGACGGAAGATCATCGAGCTGGACCCGCCGCAGGGATTCGCGGCGGAGACGACCGGCGCGTCGATCATGTTCACCACGGCGTTCCTGTTCAAGGCGCCGATCTCCACGACCCATGTCATCACCTCGGCGATCATGGGTGTGGGCGCGACCAAGCGGGTCAACGCCGTGCGCTGGGGTGTGGCCAAGAACATCGTGCTCGGCTGGTTCATCACCATGCCGGCGGCGGCGATCGTGGCCGCGGTGTCCTTCGGGATCGTGAACGTGCTGTTCCTCTAGAACGACGTGAACGGGCCCGCCCCCCGGGAGCCGGGGGGCGGGCCCTTTTTCTGCCTCGCGGTGGCACCGCCATGCAGCACCGCGAGGGGTCTCACACGGCCAGTGCTCAGCCGAAGCGGCCGGAGATGTAGTCCTCCGTTGCCTGGACCGACGGGTTGGAGAAGATGCGCTCCGTGTCGTCGATCTCGATGAGCTTGCCGGGCTGGCCGACGGCCGCGAGGTTGAAGAACGCCGTGCGGTCCGAGACACGCGCCGCCTGCTGCATGTTGTGCGTCACGATGACGATCGTGAAGCGCTCCTTCAGCTCACCGATCAGGTCCTCGATGGCGAGGGTGGAGATCGGGTCCAGCGCGGAGCAGGGCTCGTCCATCAGCAGGACGTTCGGCTCGACCGCGATCGCGCGGGCGATGCACAGACGCTGCTGCTGACCGCCGGACAGGCCGGAACCCGGCTTGTTCAGGCGGTCCTTCACCTCGTTCCAGAGGTTCGCGCCCTTGAGCGACCGCTCGACGATGTCGCCCAGCTCGCTCTTCTTGTAGCTGCCGTTCAGGCGCAGGCCCGCCGCCACGTTGTCGTAGATCGACATGGTGGGGAACGGGTTCGGGCGCTGGAACACCATGCCGACCTCGCGGCGCACCGACACCGGGTCGATGCCGGCGCCGTAGAGGTCCTCGTCGTCGAGGAGCACCTTGCCCTCGACGCGGCCGCCCGAGGTGACCTCGTGCATACGGTTGAGCGTGCGCAGGAACGTCGACTTGCCGCAGCCGGAGGGGCCGATGAAGGCCGTCACCGAGCGGGGCTCGACGGTCATCGAGATGTCCTCGATCGCCTTGTGGGAGCCGTAGTAGGCGGTGAGTCCGCTTACGTCGATTCGCTTGGCCATGATTACGTCACTTCCAGGATCAGTCGCTGAAGGTCGCGTCAGCGACCGGTCTTGGGGGCCTTCCAGCGGGCGATGCCGCGGGCCACCATGTTGAGGATCATCACGAAGGCGATCAGCGTGAGGGACGCCGCCCAGGCACGGTCGTAAGCCGGTTGGGAACCCGCGCTCTGCGCGTACTGCTGATAGATGTACAGCGGCAGCGACGCCTGCGCACCCTCGAAGGGGTTGTTGTTGATGAACGGGTTGCCGAAGACGAGCAGCAGCACGGGGGCGGTCTCGCCGGCGATGCGGGCGATCGACAGCATGATGCCGGTGGTGATGCCGCCGATGGAGGTCGGCAGGACCACCTTCAGGATCGTGCGCCACTTCGGGACGCCCAGGGCGAGGGACGCCTCGCGCAGCTCGTTGGGTACGAGCTTGAGCATCTCCTCCGTGGAGCGCACCACGACCGGCATCATCAGGATCGCCAGGGCGAGGGAACCGGCGAAGCCGAAGGGCTGCAGGTCCAGCATCAGCATCAGGCTGAGGATGAACAGACCGGCGACGATCGACGGGATGCCGGTCATCACGTCGACGAAGAAGGTGACGGCCTTGGCGAGCTTGCCGCGTCCGTACTCCACCAGGTAGATCGCGGTGAGCACGCCGATCGGCGCGCCGAGCAGGGTGGCGAGGCCCACCTGCTCCAGGGTGCCGATGAGGGCGTGGTAGATGCCGCCGCCCGGCTCGGAGTCGGCGACCACACCCATGGAGTGGGTCAGGAAGTAGACGTCGAGGACCTTCACACCGCGCTGGACGGTTGCCCAGATCAGGGAGGCCAGCGGGACGACGGCGAGCAGGAAGGCGACCCAGACGAAGGCGGTCGCGATGCGGTCCTTGGCCTGGCGGCGGCCCTCGACGCGCGCGGCGATGCCGTACGTACCGACGAGGAAGAGGATCCCGGCGATCAGAGCCCACTGGATGTTGCTGTCCAGCCCGGCCGCGGCGCTGATGCCGAGGCCGAGGGCGATCGAGCCGGCGGCGATGGCCCAGGGGGACCACTTCGGGAGGCGGGCGCCGTGCAGGCTGCTGGGGCGCTTGTCGGCGACGACTGCGGTGCTCATGCGTTGGCCCCCGAGTACTCCTTGCGGCGGGCGATGATCGCGCGGGCCGCGCCGTTGACCAGCAGGGTGATGACGAACAGGACCAGACCGGACGCGATCAGGGCGTCCCGGCCGAACGGCGTCGCCTCGTTGAACTTGCTGGCGATGTTCTGGGCGAACGTGCCGCCGCCCGGGTCGAGCAGGCTGGTTTCGATGGTGAAGCTCGGGGAGAGCACGGTGGCGACGGCCATCGTCTCGCCGAGCGCGCGGCCGAGACCGAGCATCGACGCGGAGATCACACCGGAGCGGCCGAAGGGCAGGACCGCCATGCGGATCACTTCCCAGCGGGTGGCGCCGAGGGCGAGGGCCGCCTCCTCGTGCATCTGCGGGACCTGGCGGAAGACCTCGCGGCTGACGTTGGTGATGATCGGCAGGATCATGATCGCCAGCAGGATGCCCACGGTGAGCATCGAGCGCGCGGGGCCCTCCTGCCAGGAGAAGATGCCGGTCCAGCCGAGGTAGTCGTTGAGCCAGCCGAAGAGGCCGTTCATGTGCGGTACGAGGATCAGCGCGCCCCACAGGCCGTAGACGATGGACGGCACCGCGGCGAGCAGGTCGACCACGTAGGAGATGGGACCGCTCAGCCTGCGCGGGGCGTAGTGCGTGAGGAACAGCGCGATGGCGACCGCGATCGGGACCGCGAGGACCATGGCGATGATCGAGGAGACGATCGTGCCGAAGGCCAGGACGGCGATGCCGAAGACCGGTGGGACGGCACCGGTGTTCCACTCGAACGTCGTCAGGAAGTTGCCCTCGTCCTTGCTGATGGCGAGGGAGGCCCGGTAGGTGAGGAAGACCGCGATCGCGGCCATGATCACCAACAGCAGGATGCCCGACCCTCGGGTGAGACCGAGGAAGATCCGGTCACCGGGTCGGGTGGCACCGCGGGCCGCGCGCTTCTGCTCGGCGTCGGACGGCTGCGGGGGTGGGGGAGGAGACTGCGTTTTCTGTGTGGATATGTCCATCGGGTTCTCCGGTCTGCGGAGTCGCTCGTGTCGAGCGACTCGGGCGGGGCCGGAAAATGAGCGCGGCCCCTGGCGGCGGTGCACCGGACGGTGCGGTCCGATTCCGTTGCCGGGACCGGACCGCACCTTCAGATCAGCTCAGGCCCTCGATGGTGGTGCGGACCTTGGCGTTGATGTCGGCGGGGATGGGGGCGTAGTTGATGCCGGAGAGGATGCCCTGGCCGTCCTCGCTGGCGATGTAGCGCAGGAACGCCTTCGTCGCGGGCAGCGTGTCGGCCTTGTTGCCCTTGTCGCAGACGATCTCGTAGGTGACCAGGGTGATCGGGTAGGCACCGTCGGCCTTGGTCGTGTAGTTCAGCTTCAGCGCCAGGTCGCTGCCGGCGCCGACGACCTTGGCGTCCGCGATGGCCTTGGTGGCACCTTCGGAGGAGGCCGCGACCGGAGCCGAGGCGCCCGTGTCGATGGCGACCGTGGACAGACCGTCCTTGGCGTACGACAGCTCCATGTAGCCGATCGCGCCGTTGGTCTGCTTCACGCCCTGGGCGACACCGGAGGAACCGGACGCCGACTGGCCGCCGGGAGCGGTCCAGGCCTTGCCGCCCTCGAACTTCCAGTTGTCCGGGGTGGTGGCGATCAGGTACTTGGTGAAGTTGTCCGTGGTGCCGGACTCGTCCGAGCGGTGGAACGCCTGGATCTTCAGGTCGGGCAGCTTCGCCTTCGGGTTCAGCTTCGCGATCTGGGGGTCGTTCCACTTCTTGATCTGGCCGCTGAAGATCTTGGCGATCGTCGGGGCGTCCAGGACCAGGTTGTCGACACCGTCGAGCTTGTACGCGATGGCGATCGGGCCACCGACCATCGGCAGGTCGATGCCCTGGCCGCCCTTGCAGACGCTCTTGGAGGCCTTGACCTCTTCGGGCTTCAGCGCGGAGTCGGAACCGGCGAAGGCGACCTGACCCTGCGTGAACGCGGTGACGCCGGCACCGGAGCCGCCGCCCTTGTAGTTGATCTGGACGCCGTTGCAGGCCTGCGTGAAGGCCTTGACCCAGGCGTCGATCGCGTTCTTCTGCGCGGACGAGCCGTCGGCGAGGAGCTGGCCCTTGGCGTCGTCGCACTTGATGTTGCCGGCGGGGGCGGAGGCCGCGCTGCTGCCGCCGCTGCTGCTCTTGTCGCCGGTGTCATCGGAACCGCACGCCGTGAGGGCCAGGGCGCCGGAGACGGCGAGAGCACCGAGGGAGAGGGCCCGCCGGTTCATGCGCTGAAGCTTCACTTGAGGGAGATCCTTCCAGGAGCCGCCGTCCTGAATTCGGCGGCGTGCGAGAAAGTCTGTGTTGTGCGGACACGCCCTAGGGGCGCGGTCCGCACCGCGTAAGGCCGAAATTAGGCAGATCAGGTGAAGGCGCCGAAGGCCGTAAATGAACGGGGGGTGAACCCCTGTAGACGGTGTGGTTAGGTCACGGAACGCTTACGTCGAGGACACGGCGCGATCCCGGACTATGCCAGATGCAGTTGGTGCAGCAGTTCGTCCACGAGGGTGCGGTCCCTCGGCTGGGTGAGCCGGGCGCGCGCCGCCGTGGGCGGCAGCCACAGGATGCGGTCCACCTCGTCGTCCGGGGTGAACTCGCCGTCCAGGGCCTCGGCAGCCCAGTACCGCACCTGCTTCGGGCGGCCGTTCGCCAGGTAGTGGAGCGTGGTCAGTTCCGCGCCGGGCACAGCCCGGTAACCAGTTTCCTCCTCCACCTCCCGCAGCGCTCCCGCAAGAGGCTCCTCACCCCGCTTCAGCTTGCCCTTGGGGTGCGACCAGTCGTCGTATTTCGGCCGGTGGACGAGGCAGAGCTCCAACGCGCCGTCGACCGGGGAGCGGCGCCACAGGACGCAGCCGGCCGCCCGCACGGTGATGTTGTAGGAGTTGATCACAGGGGTTCACCGCCTCTGGGGGGATCGGTGTTTCCTTCAGATCGGTGTTCTGTTCAGTTGTGTGTCCTGCTCAGTCACGTGTCCTGCTCAGTCACGTGTTCTCAGTTACGTGTTCTGCCAAGCGCGTTGGAACGCGAATCTCGCCGCCTCCACCTCGTGCCGCTGGTCCGCGTGGAGCACGCCCAGCGCGTACGCCGTCGCCGGGGCGATGCGCGGGGTGCGGGCGGCCTGCGCCGCGGCAGCCGCCGCCTCCGAGGCGTCCCGGTGGCGGTTGAGGGCCTGGCCTGCGGCGAGCAGACGTACGTCCATGGTGGAGTTGCCGCCGCGCAGAACCTCCACGGCGTAGCGGTGAAGGCGCAGCAGCAGGCGGACCTGGTGCCAGGGCGCGTCCTGCGGATGCGGGGCCGGGTCCGGCGAGAGGCCGTGGATCAGGGCCTCCGCGTTGTAGGGGTGGCCGGCGGTCACCAGCGGCAGGGCGGTGACCGCGTCGGTGAGGCGTTCCTGCGCGGCCCTGGCGAGCGGGCGCAGGTCGGCGGCGGTGGCGGCGGCGGTCAGGGGGACCTCGCTGGCCAGTAAGGCGACCTTGTCGGCGACCGCGTGGAACCGGCTGGAGCCCAGAGCCTGCAAGGCGGTGGAGTGGGCCCGGGTCCGGGCGAGGGTGAGCTGGCGCTCCAGCAGGGCGCCCGCCTTGGCCGCGCCCACGGTGAGGTTGCCGCGTTCGGGGGTGGCCGGCGCGCTGGGGGGACCGGCGGTCTCGGGGGCCGCCGTGCCCACCCGGCCCCGGGAACCCCCGGCGCGCTCCCCTTCGGGGGCCGCCCCCCGCGCCGCGGCGGAACGACTGCCCACGGCCACGCCGTTCGCGCGGCTCTTCTCGACCGCGCCGGCGGGGCTCGCGGCGCGACGCCCCGCGACCCCGTCCGTCCGGGCCGGCAACACGCCCGCCCCCGACAGCCGGTGCAGCGCCAGCAGCAGGCGCTCAAGGCGGGCCTCGCAGGCGTGCTCCAGGGCCAGGGTGCCCGAGAGCCAGGCCAGCTCGGGGCGCATCTCCTCCGACCACTCGGCATCCAGCAGGGGGCGGAAGGTGTGCAGGCTGGCGCTGATACGACGGGCCGAGCGGCGCAGGGCGAGCGCCGCGTCGACGGTCCCCTCCGCGCCGCTCGCGCCCCCGGTCTCCCGGTGCAGCCGCAGCGCGCGGAGGAACTCCGTGGCCTGGGCCCGGAGGTAGCCCGCGAGGGCGTCCCCGGTCACCGGCCCCGTCGTGGGGTCCGTCGGGTCAAGGTGTTGCTGTGCCACGCCGGCGCCTCCGGGCGTCTATGAGCATCTCCTGGACGTTGCGCAGGGGCTGGCCGTCCGCGTCGGTCGCGTGCCGGGTCCACTCGCCGTCCGGGCCCAGGTGCCAGGACGACGTGCCGTCGGACATGCCGGTCTCCAGCAGCCGGTTGAGGGCCGCCCGGTGAGCCGGGTCGGTGACCCGGACCAGGGCCTCTATACGGCGGTCGAGGTTGCGGTGCATCATGTCGGCGCTTCCGATCCACACCTCGGGCTCACCGCCGTTGCCGAAGGCGAACACGCGGGAGTGCTCCAGGAAGCGGCCGAGGATGGACCGTACGCGCATGTTCTCGGACAGGCCGGGGACGCCGGGGCGCAGCGCGCAGATGCCGCGCACCCACACCTCCACCGGCACGCCCGCCTGGGACGCGCGGTACAGCGAGTCGATGAGCGCCTCGTCGACCATCGAGTTGACCTTGATCCGGACGAACGCGGGACGTCCGGCACGGTGGTGCTGGACCTCCTTGTCGACCCGGGCGATCAGGCCGTCCCGCAGCGACTTGGGGGCCACCAGCAGACGGCGGTAGGTCTCCCGGCGCGAGTAGCCGGAGAGACGGTTGAACAGGTCCGAGAGGTCCGCGCCGACCTGCGGGTCCGCCGTCAGCAGGCCCAGGTCCTCGTAGAGGCGGGCCGTCTTCGGGTGGTAGTTGCCGGTGCCGACGTGGCTGTAGCGCCGCAGCGTCTCGCCCTCCTGGCGCACCACGAGCGACAGCTTGCAGTGGGTCTTCAGGCCGACGAGGCCGTAGACGACGTGGCAGCCGGCCTCCTCCAGCTTGCGCGCCCACTTGATGTTGGCGTGCTCGTCGAAGCGGGCCTTGATCTCGACCAGTACGAGGACCTGCTTGCCCGACTCGGCCGCGTCGATGAGGGCGTCGACTATGGGGGAGTCGCCGGAGGTCCGGTACAGGGTCTGCTTGATCGCGAGGACGTCCGGGTCGCCGGCCGCCTGTTCCAGGAACGCCTGCACCGACGTCGAGAACGAGTCGTACGGGTGGTGCAGCAGCACGTCCCGGTTGCGCAGGGCGGCGAAGATGTCCGGCGCGGACGCCGACTCGACCTCGGCGAGGTCACGGTGGGTGCCGGCGACGAACTTGGCGTACTTCAGCTCCGGCCGGTCCAGGGACGCGATACGGAAGAGGCCCGTGAGGTCCAGGGGACCCGGCAGCGGGTACACCTCGGCCTCGCTGATCTTCAGCTCCCGCACCAGCAGGTCGAGGACCTCGCGGTCGATCGACTCCTCCACCTCCAGGCGCACCGGGGGCCCGAAGCGGCGCCGCATGAGCTCCTTCTCCAGCGCCTGGAGCAGGTTCTCCGCGTCGTCCTCCTCGACCTCGAGGTCCTCGTTGCGGGTGAGCCGGAAGGCGTGGTGCTCGAGCACCTCCATGCCCGGGAACAGCTCCTCAAGGTGGGCGCCGATGACGTCCTCGACGGGGACGAAGCGGCCCGGGGAGCTCTCCAGGAAGCGCGACAGCAGCGGCGGCACCTTGACGCGCGCGAAGTGCGTGTGGCCGGTGACGGGGTTCTTCACGCGGACCGCGAGGTTGAGCGAGAGACCCGAGATGTACGGGAAGGGGTGCGCGGGGTCCACGGCCAGTGGCGTGAGGACCGGGAAGATCTGGTGCCGGAAGAGCGTGAAGAGGCGAGCCTGCTCCTTCTCGGTCAGCTCGCTCCAGCGGACCAGGTGGATGCCCTCCTCCGCGAGCGCGGGGGCGATGTCCTCGTGGTAGCAGGCGGCGTGCCGGGCCATCAGCTCGCGGGAGCGGGCCCAGATCATCTCCAGCACCTGGTTGGGCTGCAGGCCGGAGGCGGACCGGGTGGCGACGCCGGTGGCGATACGGCGCTTCAGACCGGCCACCCGGACCATGAAGAACTCGTCCAGGTTGCTGGCGAAGATCGCGAGGAAGTTCGCTCGTTCGAGGAGGGGGGTGTTCGGGTCCTCGGCGAGTTCGAGGACGCGCTCGTTGAACGCGAGCCAGCTGCGCTCCCGGTCGAGGAAACGACCCTGCGGCAGCTGGACCCCGTCCTGCTGCGACTCCTCGTACGCGTCGAGGTCCGCATCGATGTCGGGCTCAAGGTCGGAGACCGCGGCCGCGACGGTGTGCGGGCGGTGCGCGGCTATGGAGCCCACGGAGGGCTGTGCGTGCTGGACCTCTGCCTGGGTGTTCGGCTGGCTCATGGACCCATTCTTCCGCGCCAGCAGCGAGACAGGCGCGTCGGAACGTGCCGGCGGGAGCGCGGCGACGTTCCCCTCGGGGGGAGGCGAGGGTTCGGGCACGACGGGGTTCATTGGCTGAGCGTCGCAAGCCCGTCTGAACCAATGGTTACGGAGACATGGCGTTCGGGATATCGGCGGAAGGCTCACGGGGGCCATGTGGGTGTGGAGGGGGCTTATGGGGCGCCTCGTCTACGCGCGCGTGGAGGGGCTTTCGGGACGGCGCCGTCCACGCGGGCGTGAGGGGCTTTCGGGACGGCGCCGCCCACGCGCGCGTGGGTCAGCCCGTGCGGCGGCGCAGGAGGGCGAAGGCGGCGGTGGTGGCCGCGGCGGCGATCGCGAGGACGATGCCGGTCTCCACGAGGTGCAGGGGCCAGAAGTGCGTGGCGGGATGGAAGGTGGCGTAGTAGCCGTCGGCGTCGCGGCCGCTCTCCACCTCCCACACGTTGTTCGGCAGCACGATCCGCTTCTCCGAGGTACGGGTGACCGTCGGCCACAGCGCGTCGCGGAAGTGCGCCAGGACGAGGTTGAGCAGCCACATCACCGCGAGCGAAACCCCCAGGGCGGGCAGCGCCCGGCGCAGCGTGAGCGCGGTGAGCGCACCGACCGCGAGGGCGCACAGCGCGTACGCCACCGTCGCCGGGCCGCGTGCCACGAACACGTCGGCGAAGGCCCAGCCCCTGCCCCACATCCAGTCGGGGTTGGCCTCCCAGCCCCAGCGGAACGCCGGCACCAGGACCGCGCCGCCGAGTGTGACCGCCACCGCCGGCACGGCGAGCTTGGCGACCAGCCAGCGGGTGGGGGTCACCCCCTGCGTCCAGGCCACCCGCGCGGTGCCCCTCTCCAGCTCGCGGCCGATCAGGGCGCCCCCGGCGAAGGCGGCGACGGCGAGGAAGCTGTAGCAGACGAGCGTGCCGGCGTAGCCGATCGCCTGGCTGTACCGGTAGGCGGCGTAGGGAACGTTGCACAGGTCGTGAACCGGGTCGCAGTTCTCCTTCAGCGCCCGCACGGAGCCCGCTGTGACGTCTGTGACGTACAGCAGCCAGACGATCACGGCCGCGACGAACGCGCCCCAGGCGAGCAGGGCCGCGCGGTGCAGCCGCAGAACCGTGCCGGGCAGTCCCCCGATGACCGCGGTGCTCATGCGCTGACCTCCGTGTGGATCCGGGCGGGGCCGGCCGCCGTGTCGGTGACCGTCTTGTCGATGCGCGCCGTCCCGGTGGCGCGGCGCAGCACCAGGAACGCGGCCGTGACGAGCAGACCGGTCATGGCCAGGACCAGCGCGGTGGTGGTGAGCTGGAGCGGCCAGTAGTGGGAGACGGGGTGGTACGTGGTGTAGAAGCCGGTCGCGTCGAGCCGTTCGTACACCTCGGGGCAGCCGTCGACCTGCAGCGGCCCGCAGCCGGGGTCGGCGATGTGCGCCCCGCTGGAGGTGACCAGGCCGGAGTCGACCTCGATGCCTCCGCCCGGGTAGCCCTCCGTGAGGGGGTTCACGCGCGTGTCGGCCGGCCACAGGTACGGCATGGCCCACTGCGCGATGCCCCACAGGACGGCCGTGGACACAACGCCGAGGGCCAGCGCGGGCAGGGTGCGGCGCAGCAGCAGGCCCGCGAGGGCGCCGGCGGCCAGAGCGCACAGGGCGAGGGCGACCGTGGTGGGGCCGTTGGCGTGGAAGGTCCAGACGTCGTGCCAGTTCTTGGCGGTGTCGATCCGGCCCCGGCCCGCCGTCCACGCCTTGCGGTGCAGTACGAACAGCAGGCCGGTGCCCGCGGCGATCGCGGCGGCCGGCACGGCCAGCTTGGTGGCCAGCCAGCGCGCCGGGGAGACGGCCTGGGCCCAGGTCAGCCGGGCGGTGCCGTTCTCCATTTCGCGGCCGACGAGGGAGCCGCCCGCCCAGGCGCCCACGAGGAGGGGGAGGGCGACGACGCCGAGGGTGGAGTAGTTGTAGAGGTCCTTGTAGAGCAGGATCGCGTCCTGGTCGTAGGAGCAGGTCGGCGTCGTGAAGGCGCATGCGTTGTACTGCCGCCAGCCCTGCTCCGCGCCGTCGGCGAGAGGCCCCCACAGCGCGAGGGAGGCGGCGGCCAGGGCGATCACCAGCCCGGCCCAGACGTACAGGGCGGGGCGGTGCAGGCGCAGGAGCCAGCGGGCCGTGCGAGGGCGGGCGACGGCAGCCGGCGTGCTCTCGGCGGTGAGGGTGGTCATACCGCGACCCCCTCGGTGCGGTCCGGGACGCGCGTCAGGTCCGGGGCCTCGGGGCTGCGGAGGTAGGACAGCACGAGCTCTTCCAGGGTGGGCGTGCCGGTGCGCCAGTCCTCGCTCAGCGGGCCCGCCGGGCGGATCAGCGCGCTGAGCTGACGGCCGGTGGTGCGGGACTCGACGACGGTGTGCGGCGCCAGGTCGGTGTGCGCGGGCGCGGACACGCGCGCGTGAGCGGCCAGCAGGTCGTCGATCTCGCCCCCCAGGCGGACCCGGCCGCCGCCGATCAGCAGCAGGTGGTCGCAGGAGTCCTCGAGTTCGGCCACCACGTGCGACGACATCACGATCGTGGTGCCGTGCTGGGCGGCCTGCGCCATCAGCGTGCCCATCAGCTCGTGCCGGGCCAGCGGGTCGAGGTCGGCCATCGGCTCGTCCATCAGCAGCAGTTCGGGGCGCTTGCCGAGAGCCAGGGCGAGCGCCACGCGCGTGCGCTGTCCGCCGGAGAGGGAGCGGATGCGGGCGCGCGGGTCGAGTTCGCCGGCGGTGACGATCCGGTCGGCGGTGGCGGTGTCCCAGCGTCCGGGGTTGAGGTCGGCGCCCATGCGCAGCGTTTCGGCGACGGTGAGCTGCGGGTACAGCGGCTTGTCCTGGGCGACGAAGCCCACGCGCGCGCGGGCTGCCGCGGGGGTCGTGCCGAGGACGGTGACCGTGCCCTCGGTGGGGGCCAGCAGGCCCGCGGCCAGCGCGAGGAGAGTGGACTTGCCCGCTCCGTTGTGGCCGACGACGGCGCAGATCCGTCCGGTGGGGAGGCGGAAGGTGCAGTCGTGCAGCGCCCGGCGGCCACGGCGGCCGAAGCGCTTGCCGAGCGCGGTTGCCTCGAGGGCCGAGTCGGCGGACCGGCGGTCTGCCTGGCCGGTGGGCGTGTCGGTCATGACTGGTCCCCCTGGGAGTGCATGGCGGGAACGCCGAAGTATGCGTCGAGTACGGCAGTGAAGAGTGCGGCCACGTCGTCCCGGTCCAGTCCGGCCTCGCGGGCCCGCGCCGCCCATTCCTCGAGCTCGGCCCGCAGCGGCGAGTCGGCGGGGGCGGTGCTCAGCGAACCCCGCACGAAGGTGCCGAGCCCGCGCCGTGCCTCCACCAATCCCTCGCGTTCCAGCTCGCGGTACGCCTTCAGCACGGTGTTCGGGTTGATGGCGGTCGCCTCGACGACCTCGCGGGCGGTGGGCAGCTTGTCGCCGGGCTCGAGCAGGCCCAGGCGCAGGGCCTGCTTGGTCTGCTGGACGATCTGGACGTAGGTGGCCACGCCGCTGTGCCGGTCGATGCGGTACTCGACCATCCGGACCACCACCCTTTCACTAATTGAGTAGTGAAAGGGTGGTGGAAGAGGTGGAGGCAAGTCAAGAAAAACTCTTCGCGGATCTGTGAACCGCTGGGCGGGCCTCGTGCGATGAGGGGTTGTGAGCGCAACGACGAGAAGTGACGGGGAGCTGCTGCGGTCCGTCGCGGCGGACGGGGACCGTCACGCCTTCGAGGAGCTGTACCGGCGGTATGCGCCGTGGCTGACCGCACGCATGCGCAGCCGCTGCTCGGACGCCGGAGTGGTCGACGACGTCGTCCAGGAGACGTTCCTCGCGGTGTGGCGCGGCACCGCTCGCTACCACGAGGAGGGCGATGTGGCCGGGTGGCTGTGGCGCATCGGATCGCGGCGCCTGATCGACGCCCTGCGCGGCGACGGCGCGCGCGGCCGGCTGCGGCAGGCCCTGGCGCGACTGCGCCACCGGGACGAGGCGTCCGCGGAGGAACGCGTGCTCGCGGGGGTGGAGCACGGAGACCTCGCGGGCGCCCTCATAAGGCTGTCGCCGGAGCTGCGGGCCGTCCTCCAGGCGACGGTCATCGACGGGCTCACCACCAGGGAGGCAGCCGTCCTGCTCGGCATTCCCCCCGGCACGGTCAAGACGCGGGCCCTGCGTGCCCGCAAGCAACTGCGGGAGGCGCTGGCATGACATGGCATGTGGCTGAAGACGATCTGCGCGCCTATGCCCAGGGCGAGTTGGCGCCGCCGATGCTCTGGTCGGCCGACACACATCTCAGTGCGTGTGCCGAGTGCCGGGCCCGGCTCGCGGCGGTCGGTGACCCCGCCGCGCTGGACGCCGGCTGGGAGCGGCTCGACGCCGAACTGGACGCGCCGCGGCCCGGACTGCTGGAGGGGCTGCTGGTGCGGCTCGGCGTGGCCGGCCACACCGCGCGGCTGCTGACCGCGACCCCGGTGCTGCGCCGCTCCTGGTTGCTGGCGGTGGTGTTCGTTCTCGGCCTCACCGTGCTGGCCGTGTACGTCGTCGACGAACCCACCCTGTTCCTCGCGCTCGCCCCCCTGCTGCCGCTCGCGGGAGTGGCACTGTCGTACGGTCCCGGGCTCGACCCGTCCTACGAACTCGCCGTCGTCGCCCCGATGCACGGGTTCCGGCTGCTGATGGTCCGCACGGTCGCGGTGCTGACCGCCGGTCTCGCGCTGAACGGCCTGGCGACCCTGGCCCTGCCGGAGTACGGACTGCTGGCCCTGGCCTGGCTCCTGCCCGCCCTCGCCCTCACGGCGACGGGCCTGGCGCTGATGCCCCGGCTGGGCCCGGTCCTCGCGCCCGCCCTGGTCGGCGGCGCGTGGCTGACGCTGCTGGCGGTGGCGAAGCAGCACACCCACGGCACGCTCGTGCCGTTCACCACGGCCGGGCAGTCCGCCGCAGCGGCGCTCGCGGTCCTCGCCGCCCTGCTGCTCTTCCAGGTCCGCGACCGGTTCGACGCCCGCCCCACCGGCGGCTTCGCGGGCGGGGGCGCCGCGTGAACACGCCCCCAGGGTCTGTCCGGTGCGCCGGACGAACCCCGCCCCCGGCCGCCCACCGCACTTTCAGGAGCCCCGCATGACCACCGGCCCCCTCTCCGGCCCCACCACCGTCGCGGCCACCGGCCTGACCCTGCGCTACGGCGGCACCCGCGCCCTCGACGACATCTCACTGGAGCTGACCCGCGGCGTGACCGGGCTCCTCGGCCCCAACGGCGCCGGCAAGACCAGCCTGCTCCGGGTGCTCGCCACGGCCGTGCCGCCAGACGGCGGCGCGTTCACGGTCCTGGGCCACGACCCGAGCACGACGAAGGGCCGCCTGGCCGCCCGCCGCACCCTGGGCTACCTGCCCCAGACCCCCGGCTTCCACCCGGACTTCACCACCTTCGGCTTCGTCGACTACGTGGCGATCCTCAAGGAACTGACGGACCGTTCGGCCCGCCACCGCGAGGTACGGCGGGTGCTGGAGGCCGTCGACCTCCAGGACGTGCGCGGCAAGCGCATCAAGCGGCTCTCCGGCGGAATGCGGCAGCGCGTCGCCCTGGCCGCCTCACTCGTCGGCGACCCGGAGTTCCTCGTCCTCGACGAGCCGACCGTCGGCCTCGACCCGGAACAGCGCATGCGCTTCCGCGAGCTGGTCGCCCAGGCGGGCGAGGGCCGCACGGTCCTGCTCTCCACCCACCAGACGGAGGACGTGGCGATGCTCTGCCACCGTGTCGTCGTCATGACGCAGGGCCGCGTCCGCTTCGACGGCACCCCGGCCGAACTGACCGCCCGCGCGGCCGGCCGGGTCTGGGCCAGCACCCAACGCGACCCGGGCGCGCTGGCCGGCTGGCGCACCGGAACCGGCACCTTCCGCAACGTCGGCGACCCACCCGCCGGCGCCGACCTGCTCGAACCCACCCTGGAGGACGGCTACCTGCTCGCCCTCGACGGTGAGAACACGCAGGTGACGACGTGAGCACCACGATCAGCCGACCCGCCCCCACGGCGACCGCACCCGCCCCCGAGCCCCGCCGCACGGCGGCCGTCCTCGACCTCGCCCGCTTCGAGGCCCGCGAACTCCTGCTCCAGGCACCGATCCTGGTCATCTTCGGCCTCTACGTCGTCTACCGGGGCGCCCGGTTGCTGACCCAGACGGGAGGAACGGACGACTACCCGATCCTCAACCAGGCCGACCGCGCCACCCAGGCAGCGCCCCTCTTCCCGGCGCTGGCCGTGCTCATCTGCGTCAACGCGGCCGCGCTGCGCTCCCGCAAGAACCACACCGCGGCGCAGTTCGAGGTCCACCCGATGGAGCCGTGGCGGCGCACCCTGGCCCACGTGCTGTCGACGGCGCCGTACGCGGTCCTGACCGCGCTCGTCGTGGCCGTCGACTTCACCTGGAAGGCGCTGAAGCCGGGCGCGATAGGCCACGGCTCCTTCGGTGAACTGGCCGTGGGCCCGCTGATCGTCCTGCTCTCCGGAGTCCTCGGCGTCCTGCTGGCCCGCCTGCTGCCCTCGACGTTCGTCCCGATGGTGTTCGTGATCTTCGGCTACCTGGGCATCATTCTGGCTTCCGGGGCAGAGGCGGAGGGCCACAGGATCGGCTGGCTGTCGCCACTCATCTTCCAGGACAACGGGGGCGACCCGATCCCCGCCGACCTGCTGGGCCGCCCGGCCGGCTGGCACGCGCTGTATCTGGCGGGCCTGTGCGTCCTGCTGGCCTGCGTGACGGTCCTGGTCTCCGGCGGCCGCACCCGTGTGGTCAAGACGGTGACCGCGATCGCCGTCGCGGTGACGGCGGTGGGTGCGATCGGTCAGGTCCCCTACTCGTCGGCCCTGGAGAAGGCACGGGAGACGGCCTCCAAGTCACCGGAGAAGGTCCAGTCGTGCGCCAAGTACGCCGGTTCGACTTTCTGTTCGTTCCCCGAGTGGAACAGTGTGCGGGGGGAGTGGGCCGAGGTGGCCGCTCGCGTCCGGGCGGCTGCCGGGGGCCAGGCCCGGAACGCCCCGCTGACGGTGCGCCAGCGCATCGACACCAGCGGCGGTGTGGAATCCGATGCCACTCTCAAGCCGTCCCGCACGCCGGGCCAGGTCACGGTCGGCACCCGCTGGGGTGGCAACCGCGTCCCCGAGCTGGCGGTGGGGGTCGCCTCCGTCCTGGTCACGGGTACGGAGGACGACGCCGGGACCATGTGCGACGCCCGCATGATCACCGTCATGTGGCTGGCCGTGGGCACCGCCCCCCACCCGTTGGACACCTTCCGCGATGTCCGGCTCGACGACTCCACCTCCGGTTCGGCGGTCATCCTGGCGCCCACGGACCCGCTGACGATGACCACCCAACAGACCTCGGTCCTCCGCGCGTTGATCGACCGGCCGCGTGCCGAGGTGGAGTCCCGGGTCAAGGCCCACTGGACGGAACTGACCTCACCGAAGACGACGACGGCCCAGGCGGCGAAGCTGCTCGGGGTCGAGGCACCGAAGGGGGCGGACAACTGTGAGGAGTGAGACGGGAGCAGCCGGAGGAGTGCCGGTGTTGGGTGTGCTGTTGCGGGCCCTCGTGTCCCCGGTGTGCCGTGTCCTGCCCTGGCGGGCGCTCGCGGTGGCAGCCGCGCTGGGACTGCTGCTCGCCGGGAGCACCAGACTTTCGCACCGGCCGCCGAGCCCCGAGACCGGACTCGCCGTGCTGCGGATCGTGGCCCTGCTCGGCGCGCTCGGCCTGGCCTTCCTCCTCGACGATCCCGCACGGCACACCACCACGGGCGTCCCGGTGCGCCGCCCGGTCCGCGCGGGCCTGCGCCTGGCCCTGGTCGCGCCGCTCGCGGCCGGGTGGTGGACGGCGGCCCTGTTCCTCATACCGGCGACGTCCCGCCCGCCCGCCGCCCACCTCTCCCTGGAGGCCCTGGCCCTGGCCGCCTGCGCCCTCGCCTTGCCGGCCACCGCCATCCGCTTCACGACGGAGGCGGAGCCCGGCCGGAGCGCGGCCTTCTGGCTGGGCATCGCGACCCTCGCCACGGGCCTCGTCCCCGACAAGTGGGGCCTCTTCGTGGCCCAGGGCACGCAGCAGTGGGGCCCGGCGCACGTGCGGTGGGCGGTGCTGCTGGGGGTGGCGGCGGTGGTGTGGGCGATATGCCTGCCAGAACCTTTGCGGCGCCGGTCGATACGTCTCAGCCCGTCCGGCGTTTGAGGACGAGGCCGTTCAGGCCGAAGCGGGGGCCTGGGGGCAGCGGCCCCCAGCGAGGCCCGCACCGATGAGGGGTGCCAGGGAACGCCGGTCACACCGAACCCAGGCCCACCCCCACCCTCACGTCTCTGTCCGGTACATCAGATCCACCTCGTGCGTCACGAAGCCCAGCCGCTCGTACACCGACACCGCAGCCTTGTTGTCCGCGTCGACGTACAGCATCGCCGTCGGCAACCCCTGCGCCGCGAGATGCCGAAGGCCGATCGTGGTGAGGGACTTGCCGAGGCCGCCGCCCTGGGCGCCGGGGGCGACGCCGAGGACGTAGACCTCACCGAGCTGTTGCTCGGCGTGGACCTTGGTCCAGTGGAAGCCGATCAGGCGGTCCTCGCGGAAGGCCAGGAAGAAGCCGGACGGGTCGAACCAGGGCTCGGCCTTGCGGTCGTCGAGATCGCGCTGGGTGAGGGAACCCTGTTCCGGGTGGTGGGCGAAGGCGGCGGCGTTGACGGCCAGCCAGGCCGCGTCGTCGGAGCCGGGGACGAAGGCGCGGACGGTCACCCCCTCCGGGAGAACCGGGTCGGGCAGACCAAGATCGGCCAACGGTCGCCGCATCTGACGCAGTTCCCGGAAGAGGGTGAGCCCGAGGACCTGGGCGAGGTGGCGGGCGGCGGAGTGGCCGCCATGGGCCCACACCCGCAGCCGCTTGCCGGAGGCGGCGAGAAGGGCGGAGCCGAGCGCCCGGCCGTGCCCGTGACCGCGGTGGGAGGGGTGCACGACCAGTTCGGCGGCCGGTGCCTCGACCGGGTCGGTGTCCTCCAACTGCGCGTAACCGACGAGTTCGTCGCCGACGCTCAGCAGCAGATGGGCGACGCCCTCGCGTTCACGGCCGCGCAACTGGAGCCGCCCCTGCTCGGACACCGCCTGCTGGCCGTCGTTGCGGGCGGCGTCGGCGAGCAGGGCGAGGACGGCCTCGGTCTGGTCCGGGGAGAGCGCGGAGTAGGTCTCGATGGAGCGGGAGCCGTAGGGCCGTACGGTGTCGTCGCTGGTCATGCGTATGAGGGTAAAGGGAGGGCCGGGCAAAGTGGCGGCAGGCCGAGGAGAGGGCAAAGCGGAGGGCAAAGGGAAACCAGGATGTAACCATGAACCCCCTGTCGCGCTACGCGCGTTGACCCTAGGCTGCGCCGGACGGGGCCAACCACCTCAAGCAAGCCACAGGGGGGCGAATGCCAGCCACGACCCAGCAGCACCCGACCCGCAGACGCCGTACGTACCGGATCGCCGCGGCCGCCGCCGCACTCACCACCGCCGGTGCGCTCGCCGCCGCGCTGCCCGCGACCGCGTCCGCCGGCGAGAGCCACAAGCCCGGCGGCCACGGCCACCTGCCGAGCCGCTACCAGGACGTACAGCTGCTGTCCTTCAACGACCTGCACGGCAACCTGGAGCCGCCGTCCGGTTCGTCCGGCCGGGTCACCGAACTGCAGGCGGACGGTACGACGAAGACGATCGACGCGGGTGGTGTGGAGTACCTGGCGACGCACCTGCGCGAGGCGCGCAAGGGCAACAAGTACTCCGTCACCGCGGCCGGCGGTGACATGGTGGGCGCATCCCCGCTGATCTCCGGTCTGTTCCACGACGAGCCGACCATCGAGGCGCTGAACAAGCTGGACCTGGACGTCACGTCCGTCGGCAACCACGAGTTCGACGAGGGCGCCAAGGAACTGGGCCGCCTTCAGAACGGCGGCTGTCACCCGACGGCGGGCTGCTACACGGACAAGAAGTTCAAGGGCGCCGACTTCCCGTACCTCGCGGCGAACGTGCTGAACGAGAAGACCGGCAAGCCGATCCTCAAGCCCTACTGGGTGTGGAAGAAGAACGGCGTCAAGATCGGCTTCATCGGCGTGACGCTGGAGGACACCCCGGGCGTCGTCTCCGCCGAGGGCGTCAAGGGCCTCAAGTTCAAGGACGAGGTCGAGACGATCAACAAGTACGCCAAGGAGCTGGAGCGCCAGGGCGTGAAGTCGATCGTGGCCCTGATCCACGAGGGCGGGCTCCCGGCGTCGACCTCGTACAACTACAACTGTGACTCGCCGGGTGCGGGCGACGGCATCTCCGGCCCGATCGTCGACATCGCCAAGAACATCACGCCGAAGGTCGACGCCCTCGTCACCGGGCACACGCACGCCGCGTACGCGTGCACCATCAACGACCCGTCGGGCCAGCCGCGCATGGTCACTTCGGCCGCGTCCTTCGGCCGCCTCTACACGGACACCACGCTGACGTACGACCGTTGGACGGGTGACATCGCCCGCACGGCGGTGAAGTCGGCGAACCACGTGGTCACCCGGACCGTCGCCAAGGCGCCGGACATGACCGAGCTGATCAGCAAGTGGAACACCCTGGCGGCCCCCATAGGCAACCGCGCCATCGGCTACGTCTCCGCAGACGTCCCCAACACGGGCACGGAGTCCCCGATGGGCGACCTGATCGCGGACGCGCAGCTCTGGTACGGCAAGAAGCTCGACGCGGAGACGGACGTCGCGCTGATGAACCCGGGCGGTGTCCGGGCGGGCCTCACCTACGCGGCCAAGGGCAGCGAGGGTGACGGGGTGGTGACGTACGCCGAGGGCTTCACCGTGCAGCCGTTCTCCAACACCGTGAACCTGCAGAGCTTCACCGGCGCCCAGCTGATCCAGGTGCTCAAGGAGCAGGTGAGCGGCTCGAACGCGGCATCGCCGAAGACCCTCCAGCCGTCCGCCAACCTGACGTACACGCTGGACCTGACGAAGACCGGCGCCGACCGGGTCGTCACGGACTCCATCAAGGTCAACGGCACGGCGGTGGACCCGGCCGCCACGTACCGCGTCGCGACGAACAGCTTCCTCGCGGGCGGCGGCGACGGCTTCACCACGCTGGGCCAGGGCACGAACGACCTGGTCGGCGCCGACGACCTGACCGCTCTGGAGCAGTACCTGACGGCCAACTCCTCGGCGTCCGCGCCGATCGCGCCGCCGACGACGAACCGGATCACGATCGTTCATTGACATGCTCCTCGTCCTGAAGGACGAGGATTCTGGCCTTCTCTACCGGTTGCTGTGCCGCTACGCGGCACGGTTTCCGGTGGGGAATCCGTGGCTTCCTGTTTCTTCGCGCTGTGCCGGGATTGCTCCTGGTCTTACCGGCGCTCCGCAGGCCGATACCGCCAGTCCGGCGGCCGTCTTCACGTTGATCGCGGCGTTGGTGTCCCGGTCGTGGACGGTGCCGCAGGCGCTACAGGTCCATTCCCGGACGTTCAGGGGTTTGGGTCCGTCCTTGACGCCGCAGGTGGAGCAGGTTTGGGAGATCGGCTCGAACCGGCCGATCTTGACCAGGGTTCGGCCGTACCGTGCCGCTTTGTACTCCAGCATGCTGATGAACGATGCCCATCCGGCGTCGTGCACGGACTTGGCCAGCTTCGTGCGGGCCAGTCCCGCCACCGACAGGTCCTCCACGGCGATCCCTTGGTTCTCGCAGATCAGCCTCGTGGACAGCTGGTGGTGGAACTCACGGCGGGCATCGCCGGCCTTGGCGTGGGCGCGGGCGAGCTTGAGACGGGCCTTGGCCCAGTTCCTTGATCCCTTCTGCTTGCGGGACAGTTCCTTGTGGGCCTTCTTCAGTTTCTTCTCCGCGCGCCGGAGGAAGCGCGGGGAGTCGATCTTCGTGCCGTCGGACAGGACGGCGAAGTGGGTGAGGCCGAGGAGGTGGGGGCGGCGGGCAGGGTGCGGGACCACTTCACCTTCACCGCGCCGATCTTCGGCAGGTTCAGACGGCCACTTCTGGTGATGTTCCAGCGGGCGTTGGCGGTGAACCGGATCGACTGGCGGGCGTCCTTGCGGGACTTGAACCGGGGCGGGCCCATTCTCGGGCCCTTCCGCGCACCCTTGAGGGAGGCGAAGAAGTTGCGGTACGCCTTCTCGGCGTCCCGCAGGGACTGCTGGAGGACGACGGCGGACACCTCACCCAGCCAGGCCCGCTCCGGCGTCCGTTTCGCTTCCGTGATCAGGCATGTGGACAGCTGCCCGGCCGTCGGGAGCGGCTGCCCGGCCTTACGGGCGTCCTCGCGGGCACGCACGGCGTCGTTGAACACGACGCGTGCGCACCCGAACGCCCTGGCCAGCGCGGCCTGCTGAGCGGCGTCGGGGTACACCCTGAAGGCGTACCGGAGCTGCATGACGATCACACTAGGCAAGCCGAATCCACGTCGTCACCGGGAACATGTGGACGATCCGTCACCGTCACGAAGCGGGGTCCGGCTCTGCCGGAACGAGACCGCGACGCTCCGCGTCGCAGCCACAAGATTCGCTTCACCCCCGGCCTGAAGGCCGGAGCACTGCGAATGATGTCCGGTAGCGTGCGGCAGATCGTGAGCTGGGTCGCACAATCGGAGTAGAAGTTGCGGGTGGGGGGCATGTGCATGGTCGGATGGATCGATGCGTTCCCCCCACCACATCTCGACGCATCCCTACCCGAACTCCTATGAGGAGCCTGACCCGGAGCTCTATCCCGAGCCACAGGCCGGGCCGGATCTTTATCCCGAGCCACAGGCCGGGCCCGGGCCGGAATCGGAGCCAGAGACCCGGCCCGGGCCGGAGCCCGAGCCCGAACCCTGGGCCCCGCCGCACCACGGCCGCAGTCGTCGGCGTCGTCGGCGGGGCCGCTTCGCAGGTCTGCCGTTCGCGCTGAAGACGGTCGTCGCGCTGGTGGTCCTCGCCGCCTTCCTCACCCTGGCCGACCGCTGGGCCGTTCTCTACGCCGAACACAAGGCGGCGGAGTCCCTCAAGGACCACCTGAAGCTCACCGCGGCACCCGAGGTGGAGATCGGTGGCTTCCCCTTTCTGCCCCAACTCGTCGACGGCAACCTGGACTCGGTGAAGGTGACTGTCCCGGACGTGGCGGCGGACCGGGTCACGCTGGCCGCGGTGTCGGCGACGGCCCAAGACGTACGGCTCGACGGCGACGGCCCGACCTCGGTACGCGGAGCCCACCTCCCCGAACTGCACGGCGACGTCCTGCTGTCCTTCGCCGACATGAACCGCGAACTCGGCGCGTCCCAGGTGACGTTCAGCGGCGCGGGCCGTGACCGCGTCGCGGCGCGGGGCACCCTGCCGGTCGCCGGGCACGATCTGCGGATGCGGGCCGACGTCCGTGTGCAGCGCAACGGCGATCAGGGCATCGCCACGGAGATCGGTGGAATGCGCCTGGACATCGGGGACCTGGCGACGTACCGGCCCGGTTCCCGCCCCTCGGAGGGCCTGCATCTGACGCCGAAGTCGGCCGCCGAACTCGCCCGTGAGACCCGCAAGGTGCGGGCGCTGCTCGCGGTGCCGTCGGTCGTGCAGCGTATGGGTGTGCCCGACGCGGCCGTCCGCGAGGCACTGGACAACGACGACCGGCTCGCCGCGCTGACCGGCAATCCGCGCTTCGTCCACCAGGCCATGCGGGTCAACCTCCTCGACCTTGCCCTCGCCCACCCCGAGGTGCTGGACCGCCTGGGCTTCGACCCGGCCCTCCTCGACGCCCTCTCCAGCCTGACCCGCCCGGTCCTCGCCGACCGGCTCTCCCTGGCCTTCCGGCTGCCGGAACTGCCCCAGGGTGAGCTGCGGCTGCGGGACGTACGCGTGGAGAAGGACGGGATCAGGGTGCGAGTCGAAGGCTCCGACCTGGCGGTCGGTTCGTAAAACCTGTGTCAGTGCCGATCCGGTTCGTCGGAGCGTCGGGCCGCCCCGAAGCGCCGCCCGATCGCCACAAGGGCTGACACACACCTCGAGGCGGGACCACCGGCGAAGCGCTCGGTGGCCCCGCCTCGGCGTGTCTCTCCGCGCCGGCCGAGACCGCACCTCACACACCCGCTTGGCAGAACCCTGGACGGGAGCGGGGGACGACACGCTGGCGCTGCGGCTCCGAGTGTCGAACCGGCTTGCGTCACCCATGCGGTGACCTTCATCCCCAAGGGGGCAAATTCCTAGCCTGATCACTCTTGGTAGTGATCGGCATGGTGTGCCCCGAGATCGTCGCCCTGTATGAAAGAGGCCCGCCGCCGCGGCCCCCACAGGAGACGATCACCATGAACTCGAGGATGCGTGCCCGCCTGGTGCACGGTTCCGCCGCTGCCTTATCCGCCATGGCCCTTGTGCTTTCGGCGACCCCGACCCACGCGACCTCCGCCAGCACCACAGTCGGACTGCCGGGTGGCAACAAGATCGCGATCAATGCCTGGCACTGCGCGCTGTACGCGAACGCCTGTGACTGGAAGGCGTCCACGAAGATGTCGGGCCTGAGCCCCAGGAAGGCGCGTTGGATCCAGAACCGCGCCGAACTGGAGGCCCACGGCGTCAGCGTCTCCCTCACGGTCTCGAAGAACCCCGAGGCCACCATGACGATGGTGAGCAGGTCGGTGGCCGAGGTCCGTTGGAAGAACACCCACGCCTCGATCTCGGACACCTGGGGCCAGATGCGTCCGAGCAAGTCCACCGTGTACGTGTCGACCCGTAGCTGCGGCTCCGCCCAGGTGACGGGCGCGATCAAGGTCAGCGAGAAGTGCGCTTACGCCGGGGCTTCTTGACCGGTGCCGGGGTGGTCGTGACTGCCGCCCTGCTGACCACGTGCGCCGCCGAGTCCGGGGACTCCAAGTCCGGTGAACCGGCCGCCGCCCGTCAGTTCGATCTGCTGGTCAGCAAGGAGAACGGCTACTACTACCCGCCCTTCCTCCGCGAGCAGCCCGCCGCGCCGGAGGCCCAGTCCTACGCTCTGCGGACCTTGTCCGAGCTGGGCCGCGATCCGAGAACGAGCATGTCCGCGTCCCGGGTCGCCGAGGTGCGTAGGGAAGCGCTGGAGTCCTCCCCTCTCTGGGGCCGCGACTGGCTGGTCCCACTGCGGCGGGCCGGCGCTCGGGAAGCGCTCGGTCCGAGCGACGCCCGAGCCGTGGCCGGGCTGCGGGTGAAGGGCGGCTGGTACGCCGACCCGGCGCTCGGCGGCGACGGGGACGCGGCCCGCTTGGGGGCCACCTGGGCAGCCCTCGACGTACTCAAGGCTCTGGGACGGCTCGCACAGCTCTCCGCAACCGACCGGTCCGAGACCAAGGACTGGCTGCGCTCGCTGGCCGACGAGCCACGGCCGCTCGGCCAGAGCGCCGCACTGGCCGGTTCATTGCGCCTGCTGGACGACGAGCCCCTGCCCGCCGCCCTCACCGCGGTGGCGCCACCGAGCACCGACGACTGGGCTGCGCTCGCTCCCGACGCCCGGACAGACCTGCTGAACGACACCTACCACTACGTCCTCGTCCAGGAGGCCGCGGGCAACCGGCCCTCCCTCGACGGCACGACCTGGCAGGCGGTGCTGCGGGAAGGGGCGGCGACCCTGACGTACGAGCAGCTCCACCACTTGGTCCACATCCTGAAGGCATCAGGTTCGAAGGGCGCGTTCGCCCCGGTGGTCCGGCGCCTCGAAGGCGAGCGGCTCGACGACGGGTCCGTGCGCGATTCCGGTGCCTACCTGGGCAACCCGGACGCCTCCCTCTTCGTGGAGCGGCTGCGGGGGCTCGCGGGCTGGGCGCGCAGGGATCCGCGGCTCGTCGAGGCCGTCGACCGTGACGAGAAGTCCGGCAGCGCGAGCCAGGACGGCGCCGAACGTCTTGGCCGTGCGGCTCTGCGCCGCGTCGCGACGGACGAGGACGCCGACACGGACCGACGGGTGTGCGCCGACCCGGCGGTACTGCCGACCACTGTGACCGACCGCAACGCCACCCTGTGGCAGCGCACCGCCCTCAACTGCGCCGATGCGGGGGCCGAGATCGGCACCCCGGAGATCGGCCACTGGAAGCTCGACACCCCGGCGGGCGTGGTCGCCGCCGCCACGGTTGTCGTCGGGCTCGTCGATGCCGGCAAGCGGGACGCCGTACCGCGCTGGATGACCGCCGCCGCGCTCAGGGAGCAGGCCCGAAGCCCGGAGCGGTTCACGTCCGTCTACGACTACGCCCTGGTCGTACGGGCCTACTCGCTGATCGGCGGAGCACTGGACGCGCCGCTGCGCGAGGCCCTGGGACGCGGAGTCACGCCGTACAAGGGCTGCCCCGGGCTGCCCGATCTGTACCAGGTCGGTGCCGGGGACCAGGCGTGCGACCTCAAGACCACCTGGGCCGTATGGGCCCTGGACCGGCGCCTGCGCGGCGCCATGGGCTGGATGCCGAGCCGCGCCCGGGGCACCACGGAGAGCGCCGAGTGAAGGGGAACACGGTGGGCGAACTGCTGCGCGCGGAGGGTGTGGGCAAGTCCTACACCCTGCGCGGAAGTCGGGTCGACGTGCTGCGCGACGTCGGTCTCGTCGTGAGGGGAGGCGAGGTGACCGCGCTGGTCGGGCACTCCGGATCCGGGAAGACCACGCTGCTCCACATCCTCGGCCTGCTGACGGCGCCGGACCGTGGCCGGGTGTTCGTCGAGGGCGCCGACACGTGCGGGCTCGGCGACGGGGCGCTGGCCGACCTGCGCCGCAGTCGACTTGGGTTCGTCTTCCAGTCGTACAACCTGCTGCCCCAGCACTCGGCGCTGCGCAACGTCCTGCTGCCGTACCTCGGTCGCCGAGCGGACGGGGAGGCGCGCGCCCGCACGCTGCTGGAGCGGGTGGGGCTCGGCGAGCGGGCCGCGCATCTGCCCAGTGAGCTGTCCGGCGGTGAGCAGCAGCGGGTCGCACTGGCGCGGGCGTTGGTCAACGATCCACCCGTGGTGCTGGCCGACGAGCCGACCGGAAACCTCGACGAGGCGAGTGAGCAGGTCCTGCTCGGGTTGTTCCGCGAACTCGCGGACGAGGGGCGTGCGGTCGTGCTCGTGACACACAACCCGGCCGTGTCCGACGCGGCGGACGTGGTGCACCGACTGGATGAGGGAGCACTGGTGACCGAGGGGAGTGCGGCATGAGCGTCTTCGCCCAGGCCCTGGCCAACGTCCGTGCCCTACGCCGAAGGCTGTACGGCCTGGTGGCTCTGGTGGCGGTCGCGGGAGCCGTCTGTCTCGGCGCGCTGGGCATCGCCGACCGGGCGCAGAGCGCCACCGACAGCGGGGTCAAGGAAAGCGCCGCGAACCGCAGCATCACCGTCGACCGGCCCGACGGGCGTCCCGGGACTGCCGAGCTGACGGACCGTACGGAGGCCCGGCTGGGCCACCTGCCGAACGTCGCCGCAGTGCAGCACCGGGCACAGGTGTCGTTCAGCGTGCAGACCGAGGCGGGGGACAGCGCGCTGCTCTACGCGACGACCCACCGCTCGGCGCTCACTCCTCCGGTCACCAAGTCCGTCCGTGCCCGGCTCTTCCCGCTGCGACCGGGCGAGATCGTCGCGCCGGCCACGTCTCAGGGCGTCGACCTGAGGAGGCTGGTGGGCCGCGAGATCGACGTCGAGACCATTCGGTTCGTACGGCCGGGTGAGGGCACCGGTGTCAGCGGCCGTGCCCGGCTCGTCGCCGTGTACGACCCGTCCTGGCAGCTGGACGGCCCGGATGCCGCGTACGCGGCCGACTCCACGGTGATCGAGTGGGCCGCCCAGCGGGCCGGACAGCCGGAGGACAGCTACCTGGGCACCACCGGGTACGACCAGTTGACCGTGGTCGCACGGACCGCGGCGGACGTGCCGGGCGTGATGAAGGCCGTGCAGCAGCTCGGCTATCCGGCGGTCACCCTGCGCCAGCAGCTCGACGCGCTGCCCTCCGTGCTGGAGCTGATCAGGGTGGTCGGCCAGGCCCTGCTGGCCGTGCTCGGGGTGCTGGCGTTCGTCGGCGCGGTCACCGTGACCGGGGCGTTGTCGCGTCAACGGGCACAGGAGGTCGGCATTCTCAAGGCGGTCGGTTTCCGCACCCGGGCCGTGCTGACCATGCTGGTCACGGAGATGGCACTGGCCGGTGCGGTGGCCGCGCTCATCGGCATCGTCCTCGGAGCGGTGCTCGGCGGGGTAGGCGCGGCGCTGATGCGGGGCAGCACGGACCTCGCTCCCTATGTGAAGGGCTGGGTGCCGTTGCCGTCGGCGGCGACTCTGGTGCTGATGCTCGGTCTCACGGTGCTCGTGGTGGCGGCGGGCGCGCTGCTCCCGGCCCGCCGGGCCGCGGCGATGTCCCCGACCGACGCGATGAAGGACTGGTGAGCGGCCGATGGCACGGTGGATTCGTGGGCGGCTTCTCCTCGCGGCCGTCGCCCTGACAACGGCCTGCTCGGGCCCCGGTGGTGTGAAGTTGGGCCATGACTGGGACGGGGCCTCGACGTTTGCGCTTGCCAGGGTGGACGGGTTGGTGACGGTTGTCGGGGTCAATGCGCGGGAGGGTCGGGCGGAGAGTCTGGCAGTGGTGCCTCAGCAGGCCGATGACAGTGATGTGGTGAGTCCGCACATTGTGCGGCTGGCGGATGGGCGTTGGCTGGTGAGTGTGCCGCGGGAGGGGGGTGGGGCGGATCGTCGGTATCTGGTGAACCGGGAGGATCACGTGCTCGACGGTGTGCGTGGTGGTGAGGCGCTGCGGCGGGTGTTGCCCGGGAAGACGCTGGTCGCGGAGGTGGCGGGGTTGCCGGGGGCCGGGGGTGTGTCGAGCGTGCTGGTCAAGGATCCCGGTGACTGGACCATCCGGCGTGAGGTGAAGGTCCCCGGCACCATCGGGTTCGCCGCTTCGGATCCGGGGGCGGACGCGGTGTGTCTGGGGGGTGAGGCCGATGTGTCCGTCGCGCAGATGGGCAGCGGGAAGGTGACGCGGGTGGCGGTGGGGCGGCAGGTCGTCGGGCTTGCCTGTCCTGCGGGGCGCCCCGTTGTGGTCGTGGCCGGGGCGGATTCTCGGGCTGTCGGGGCTCGGGTCGTACGGGCCGACAGCGCCACGACCGTCTCCGTGAGCGGCGGTCGGGTCGACGCCGTCGCGGCGGACGGAGCGTCGATCGTGGTCGCTGTGGGGGTCGGGGGTGACACCGAAGTCGTGGAAGTCGACGCTCGCGACGGGCGGGAGTTGCACCGTGTCCGGGTCGAGGGGTTGGCCGCCTCGCAGGATGTCGTACGGACGCGGGACGGGTGGCTCGTCTATGCCGAGGAGTCGGTCGCGCGGGTGGACCTCGTCGACGGTCGGGTGAGGAAAATCGGGCTGCCGGGAGTCCTGTTGGACACCTGATGGGAGGAGGAGGTCAGGGCTCCCTCAGGTGATCCGGCACCTGCGACTCCCAGCGCCAGTGCAGCAACGCCGCGAGGAGGGCGAAGGAGGCCGCCGGGACGCATACGAGGAGCAGGACGGGGCGGAGGGTCGCGCCGGAGAGGGCCTCGACGAACAGCGCCACCAGCATGACCAGCAGGACCACCACCGCACCGGTCACCGCCCGCTGCCACGCCTTGCGGTGTCCCGCTCGTCGACGGATCCGTTCCTCCACCTCGGGCCGCCGCTCCCAGGCCGTTCCGCGCCACAGGGCGGCTGCCTCGCGCAGGGCGCCGACTTCCGCGCGGAGGCCGTAGAAGCCGGGCAACTGCCAGTCGTCGAGGAACGGGAGACGGGTCCGGTGGCCGTCGGCGCCGTAGAGATAGGTGAGGAAGACAGGGCCGTCGACGGGCTGGTTCGGGACGGGCTCGATACGGATGTCGTAGACGTCGGGCCAGGCGACGCGACGTACGCGCAGGGCGCCGCGGGTGGTGATGCCGTCGGGGCCGGCGATCGTGCGGCCTCGCCAGTGGAGCAGGGAGGTCCAGGTCAGGAACGCCAGAACCATGGCGGCGACGGCTGCGTCGGCCCACCGGTTCATGGCGTCGTGGTCGTCCTGGGTCAGACGGAAGACGTAGTTCCCCAGGCAGAGCGCGATGAAGCCGAACCGGCGACGCGGCATCCGCCTGCGCCGCCCGTACTCCCGCGTGGAACGGTTCTCGCTCACCGGTGAATCGCACCTCTCCGGTCGCGGATGCGGACGACGCGCGACCGGGGAGATGCTAAGCGCCCCAGGTGAGAGGGAGGGTAAAGCCGGCGTCAGGAAGCGGACGGGGTCCAGCCGGCCAGCCAGTCCGCGACTTCCTGGTCCGCGGCCTGGGCGTCGGTGAGGACGGGCCGGTCCGAACTGGCGCCGCCCGAGCCGGTGCCGCTGTTCTTGTACTCGGCGAAGCGGTCGTCCTTCCAGGAGAAGCCGCTCATGTCGGTCCACGGGGTGGTCTTGATCGCGGCGCTCAGGCTGGTGTTGCGGACCGTGGTCTGCGGGTCGAGGCTCGCGTCGCCACCGGCGTGCCAGGGGCGGCCGAGGTAGAAGGTGCGGTCGGAGACGTCGCCGTTGATGGTGGAGTTGGCGATCAGGATGCCCTTGCGGTTCGCGGCCGTGCTCGGGGCGGTGACGTACCCGGCCGACTGGCCGTTCCAGCGCTTCTTCAGGGTGATGACGGACTTGTCGATCACGGCGGTGGCGCGGCCGAAGATGAAGTCGACGTTGCCGACGACGTACGAGTTCGTCATGTAGACACGGCCCAGCTTGTCCTTGGACGCCGTGTCCACCAGCAGCGTGTCCTGGTCGCCGCTGACGATGACGCCGTCGAGGAAGACCTTGTCGGCTGCGGTGCGCAGCGCGACCGCCTGGTTGGCGATGTCCTGGTGCGCGGCCTCGTCGAAGTCGTTGGAGATGGTCAGGTTGCGGGCCTGGAAGTCGTCCGCCTCGACGGCGACGGAGGCGCTGCCGCCGGTGCCGTACGTGCCACCGCCGGGCTTCGGAGTGCCCGACGCGTTGTTGTAGACGATCACCGTGTCCTTACGGCTGGCCCCCGTGCCCTGGATGGTGACGTGCGGCTTGTTGGACGGCACCTTGACCAGCTCGCGGTACGTGCCCGGCTTGACCGCGATCACCACACGGGAGGGGTTGTTGGCGGGTACGGCGTTCACGGCGGCCTGGACCGAGGTGTACTGGCCGCTGCCGTCCTTGGCGACGGTGAGTGTGGTGGCCGCGGCTGCCTTCGTGGTGGCGGTGGTGACGGTCGTCCCTATGCTGGCGCGCGGGCCGACGCCCGCCTTGAGCAGCGCCGGGACGTCCGCCGCCTTGTCCAGCGTGTACGCGTAGTACTTCTTCGGGTCCCACGCGGCCCCCGAACCGCCGCTCTCGTTACGGCCGCTCGTGCCGGAGAAGACGTTGCCGCGCTGGACGACGGTGGCCGTGGCGTCACGTGTCACCGGGTTCTTCAGGCCCTGGAAGTAGGAGTTCTCCAGGACCATGTTCGTCTTGCCGCGCGAGTAGTTGCCGTACGAGGCGGTGATGGAGGTGCCCGCCTCGTCCTCCAGGTAGTTGTTGTAGAGGTGCGCGTGGGCGACGTTGTCCGTGGAGGGGTTGCGCTGCTCGGTCTCGCGGATCCAGTTGTGGTGGATGGTCATGTCCGCGGTGACGTTGTCGGTCCAGCCGATGCCGAACGCCTTGTTCTCCTGGCTCAGCTTGTTCCAGGAGACCGTCAGGTACGTCGTGTCCTTGCGGCTGTCGATGAGCCCGTCGGCCATGTGCCGCAGGTCGTTGTGGTCGATCCACACGTGGTGCGCGCCGTCCATCTGGATGGCGTCGAAGTCGTGCTCCTTGTCGTTCCACACGCCCTGGTACGCGTCCCGGATCGTGAGGTTCCGGATGATCACGTTGTGGACGCCCTGGCCGAGGAAGAAGCCACCGCCGACGATGTGCCCGGAGGTGCCGGCGCCGACGATGGTCTTGTCCGACTGGACCTTGATCTCTTTCCCGACCGGGTTCATGTTGATGGTCGCCGCGACGACGATGACGTACGGCTCCGGGGCCGTCGCGTACTTCTCCAGGTCGGCGAGCGTCTTCACGGTGACGGTCTTGCCGTCGCGTCCGCCGTAAGTGCCGTTCTGTCCGAGGGCGTTGACCGAGGCGAAGCCGTCCGCGGTGGCGGTGGCCCAGGCGGGAGCGGCGGCACTGACGGCGGTGGCTGCGGAGGCCTGGCGGGCGTCCGTGCCGAACATGCCGAGGTCCGTGCCGTAGCTCAGGACGCCGGCGGCGATCAGAGCCAGCGGGACGCCCGCCACCACGGCGGTGCTGCGCCTGCGGTGGCGGGCCTTGCTGCGGATCTCACTCATGCGGGTTCCGTTTCCGTGCGGGGGGATGGCCGCTGTGCAGTCGCCGCCCCGCACGGAAAGGTTGCCTCGAACCCGCCTGCTTTTGGGCCTACTTGGAGCAGGTCCTCGGATCCAGCTTCTGCTCCCACTTGTCCTCACGGCCGTCGGGCTGGCCGTTGGGCAGGAGCTTGTCCGAGGTCCCGTCGATGTAGTAGCCGTACGAGTAGATCGTCTTCCACTTGGCGTCCCGGCCGCGCCAGGTCGTCACCGTGGACTTGTTGCCGTTGCCCTTGTCCCAGCTGTACTCCTCCACCTGGAAGATCGGGTTGACGCGGACGACGCGCTGGTACGGCGTCCAGGTCACGGCGACCTGGGTGCACGGCGGGATGGTCTTCTCGCTGCGGCGCTCGAACGACGAGGTCTTCTCCCAGCCCCACTCGTAGCCCGCGCTGCCGCCGACGCTGCCCGAGAAGATGCTCTTGGCGAGGGAGAGACTGATCGAGCCGCCCACGCTCTTCTTGGCGAACGTCTTGGTGCTGTAGCTGCTGACGAAGGTCTCCTTGTCGTCCTTGGAGCCCCGGTTGCCTATCCACGGCGAGGTGCGGACGCTCTCGCCCTTGACGGACCAGGTCGACGCCTGCGCGTACCCGCACCAGCCGCGGAAGGTCTCCCACGGGCCGATCGGCATCCACAGCGGGACGACGTCCCGCAGGTACTCGTCACGGGTCTTGAACTCGCCGCTGTCGACGTTGTACGCGCCGTACACGCCGGTCAGGCTGCCCTTCTGGTTGCACAGCCGCTCGATCATCAGATCGGTGTCGCCCGGGTCCGTACCCCGGACGTTGGTCGCCCCGCCCGGCCCACTGCCGGCCGCCTGCGCGGAACCGGCGCCGGTCAGCAGACCGGTCAGGGCGAGGGTGGCGGAGGCGGCGATGAGGCCGCCCTTCTTGAGAGTTGACGTGCGAATGAGACGCATGGGGGGTGGCTCACTCCTCTGTGCGGTCACAGGTGTCTGTGGGACACCTGTCTGACAGCCCGAGAAGATGGCAGATAACTCACAAGTAGGGTTCGGGTCAGGTGAGGATGACAGCACATTGACAGCCGGCTGGGGGTACCTGTCGCCCTTTGTCTGCTTTACGTGAGCAACTCCGCGAGCCCGTCGACGAGTTGGGTGAGCCAGTCCAGTCGGGGCCCGCCACGTGCGATGCTGAACCCGTGACGCCGGCCGTGGAACGCGGCGCGGACGGCGTGGAACTGGGCCCAGCGGTGGACCCGTACACGGTCGAGTTCCGCCGTCTCGGCGAAGAGGTCCAGCACGCGGTGGATGGCCTTGGGCAGGTCATCGGCCGCCAGCAGCGTCAGCGCGCGTGACTTGAGCAGGGTGCCGCCGTCGTAGGCGGGGTCTCCCACGTAACCCTTGGGGTCGACGGCCAGCCAGGGCTCGCGGTCGGCGCGCAGGATGTTCCGGGCGTGGAGGTCGCCGTGGATGAGGGTGTCGGGTTGGCAGCGGCCCAGTTCGCGGACGGTTGCGAGGGCCGCGTCGAGCGTGCGGCGGGGGAGGGCGTGGGTGAGCTCCGCCGCGTCCTTGCGCAGCTCCTCCTCCCAGGCGTCGGCCTCGTCCCGGAGCCGGGGCAGGCCGGGCGGCGCGGGCACGGCCAGCCGCCGGGCGAGCCGTCCCGCGACGGCCACCACCTCGTCGCCGTCCTCGACCTCGTCGAGGGTTGAAGCGTGGGCCCGCTCCAGCAGCATGGCGAAGTGGTCGTCCGCGCGGTCGTGCAGGAGGACGGCGCCGTGTCCTTGCCAGACGGCGAACGCGTCGGGCTCGTGGACGTTGCCGGGGTGCGGGAACGACACCTTGATCACGGCGGGCGCCCCGCCCGGCCGCCTTACGGGGACGATGACTCCGACACCGCCGTGCAGGACGTCTCCGTCGGGTACGCAGGCCCAGCGGTCGAGCAACGTCTGTGCGATGTCCGGCAGTTCGGCGAGCCAGGCTGCGCCGGCGTCTCCCTCACGGTCGACGGTGGTCGTGACGAAGGCCTCCGGTACGTCGATCATTCGGGCACCTTACGCGTCGCGATCCGGAGCACGTCCCCGAGTGACTCGACGGCCCGGGTGAGCGCGAAACGTACGGCCCGCTCGCCGGCCTCGGGATCTGCGAGTACGGCTCTGGCGCCCTTCAGGACCTGTTCGCCGGAGGCGAGTTGCGCGGCCTCGATGTCGTCGGCGAGGCGGGAGAGTCGGCTGTCGCGGCGATCAGTGCTGAGGTAGCAGGGGCGGCCGTCGGGTGTGGTCCAGGGCAAGAGCCTCATGCGTAGACCTCCTGGCGGTGTCGGCCCGGGGCGGGGAGCAGGGCTCGTGGGACGGCAAGCAGGAGGGACACGTGCGTCTCCTTGACGATGGCTGACGAGCGGTGATTACCGTTCGTGGCTCGATCGTCACTGGTTGCACGTACGCTGCGGAAGGGGGTCGGCGTTGTCTGCGGCCCTGGACAACGGTGAGGGGTGACATGGACGAACGCGTTGACGTGGAAGCCGAGTCGGGGCGTGCGGTGCTTGGCCGGACGCTCAGGTTTCTCAGGGAGAAGGAGGGCAAGTCGCTGGGGCAGTTGGCCGACGAGTCCGGGTACGACAAGAGCTACCTGAGCCGCCTGGAGTCGGGCGAGCGGCTGTCCAAGGTGACGGTCATGGAGGACCTGGACGGCTACTACGGGTCCGGTGACCTGCTGGTCAGTCTTTGGAAGGTGGCGCGGATCGACGCCTTCAAGGACAAGTACAAGGAGTTCATGCGGCTGGAGACGACGGCTCGGATCATGGACAAGTACACGCCGAATGTGCCCGGGTTGCTGCAGACCGAGGAATTCGCGCGAGAGGTGTTGTCTAAGGCCCAGACAACCGACCAAGACACCGAGGCGGTTGAGGAGCAGGTGGCCGCACGGCTGGGGCGGCAGCTTCTGCTCCGCAAGACCCCGGCGCCCAGCGTTCGTTTCGTCATCGACGAGCTCGCTCTCCGCCGTCCCTCGGCCAGTTCTGAGACCTGGGAAGGTCAGCTGCTGCACGTTGAAGCGGTCGCGCAGTGGCCCAACGTCGTCATCCAGGTACTGCCATTCACGGCAGGCATCCACGAGCACATGGGGAAGGGGTCACTAACCCTGCTTTGGCAGAAGGACGGAAGCGCTGTGGCCTATGCGGAGGGCAACAGCGGCGGTTTGCTGATGGACGATCCGGCAGACGTCCTGCACCACCGCTTGTCCTACGATCGGCTGCGGGATTTAGCGCTGTCCCCGTCGGACTCACTGACGTTCATCAGAGACGTACTGGAGGAGTACAGGTCATGAAGCAGACCCCCGACTTCAGCACCGCCGTCTGGCGTAAGTCGAGCTACAGCGACGGGGGCGACAACAACTGCGTCGAGGTCGCCGACGGCCACCCCGGCATAGTCCCCGTCCGGGACAGCAAGGCTCCCGAAGGCCACGTGCTCGTCTTCGGCGCGGCCTCATGGGTGGCTTTCGTGGCGCAGGCCAAGCAGGCCGCGACGTAGGCTCAGATCCCGAACAGTCCCCTGAGCCCTCCCCTGGGCGCGTAGGACTCCTCCTTCAGCCCGCCCTCGACCTCTTCCTCCGTGCGCACGAGTTCACCCATGCTGACCCGGAAGTGCGTCTTGGCGTAGCCGTACCTCACCCTCACCAGCCATGTTCCGTCCTGCATGCGGAACACGCTCCGGTGCGGCCGGCCTCGGGGCTCCAGTCGCTTGGCCACGTGCTGCGGAACATGACTGTCGGCAAGCTCCCGAGCTCTGGCCTCGGCGGCCTGCCTCCCCGCTTCGACGTGCTGACTGGCCACCAGGTGCCAGCGGTGCAGGAAGAGGCCTTTCGTTTCGAGGCTTTCGAACGACTCGGCGTCCTCTTCGAGGAAGACGTACCAGGAAGACGTAGTCACAGTCGCCGAGGCTACGGCGGCTATGGGCGGCCTGAAAAGATCGGCCTTGTCGGGCGGCGGTGGGGTGAAGAAGCAGGGACGCGACTCTTTGACCGGCATGCGTCACCATGGTCTGCCGAGCGACACAGCATGTGGCGGCCTGGTGGGGCGATCTAGTGCGAGGGTGGGGCGCGTGGAGCTGAGCGAGGACCAGATCTTGGCTGAAGAGCTTGCCGCTCTTGGCGCGGTGAGTGGGGGTAGTGGTGGTGGTCGTTTGGTCCGGGCTGTGGCCAAGCTGATGACGAAGAACGTCCATGAGATCGACCTGCTTGTCCCCCTGCCGTTCGAGGATGCGGTCAAGCGCGTCTCCAGTGTGCTGGGGAGGGCGGGCCGAGCAGTCGAAACCGGGCCGGTCGGCTCTGACGAGGATGAGAAGACAATCCGTGTTGTTGCCGGCGGTGGTGCTGGGGGTCTGAATCCTGTGGTGGTGACGGCTCGGGTGCTGAAGGCCGATGAGGACAGCTCGGAGGTCTGGCTTCGTGCAGCAGCCAAAGAGGGCCTGATCAGGCAGCGAGCCGGGGAGAAGCCCGCCGTCCGTCTTGCCGCCCTGCTGAGCGAGGCGACAGGAGCGGACAGGGCGGGCGGGTGAGCGGCGGGTCCGGGGCTGCACACCTTCGGGTGATGTCACTCGGAGTTCCTGAGCGGCGATGCTTCACAACCAACAAGCTGATCTTGTGCACAGGACACGCCTGACTGATCCAGGAAGTGCGAGGCGGCTATGGTCGTAGACACGGCGCGTCGAAGGAGGACATCGATCATGGCTGCTCACGCTGCGGAACCCGATGCGGTCGTCCCTCCCATGCCCGAGCGGACCCCGAAGGCGCTGCGCAGGGCCATCGCCGAGGACGCGCCGCAGCTCCTCCCCGACTTCGACAGCCACTGGAAGCGCGCGATCGCCGACACATACGATCTTGGCCCTGTGCCCGCCTTCGTGGCTCGCTGGTGGTGCGAGTACGCAATTGCTCGTGATCCCAGGCTCGACGCTCACGTGCGGGATCTGCACCGCCGCGCGGCAGAAACCGCCGACTTCGCTGAGGCGCAGGCACTCCTCGAAGAGGTGTCGAAGATCCGCTATGGGACGCGGGAACTGGAGCCTGGCGAGTGACCGGCGGGTTCATGGGGCCGCCCTGGCAGATGGACTGGCGGCTCGATGCCCTCTCCCACCGTGAAGCACTGCCTGAGCACGTGCGGAAGATGGTTGACGAGGCCCGCGCGGAGCTGGTCACGGCGAAGGACCCATATTTCCGGGGTATCGATGCCGATGTCGGCCTGCCAGAGACCATGAGCGTTGAGCCGGTATGGTCCAGCGATCCCAAGGGACCGCGCATTCTGCACTTCGACAACTACAAGGGCTGGCTGGTTTACACCTTCGAGCGGCGCGTTGAGGATCCGCAGATCGTGGTTGTGGAGATCTTCTGGCAGTGACTGGGGTCGACTGAGCGATCAGGAAACCGCAGGCGGCGGCACCGGCGCCCCCGGCAGCCGCACCGTCACCACCGTTCCGCCCCCCTCCGCGCGGGCCAGCGTCACCTCGCCGCCGCCCTCCTGGACCGTGCGGGCCACGATGGACAGGCCCAGGCCCGAGCCGGGCAGAGCGCGGGCGCTGGGGGAGCGCCAGAAGCGGTCGAAGACGTGGGGGAGTTCCTCGGCGGGGATGCCGGGGCCGTGGTCGCGGACCGTCAGGACGCCTTCGGTCAGCTGCACCTCGATCGTGCCGGCCTCAGGGCTGAACTTGACCGCGTTGTCGAGGATGTTGACGATCGCCCGCTCCAGCGCGGCCGGTTCCGCCCGTACGTACCAGGGGTCCAGCGACGCCGTGATCGTCAGCTCCGGACCGCGCAGGCGGGCTCGGCGCAGGGCCGCCTCGACCGTGTCCTCCAGCGAGACCACCTGGAGGCGTTCGCCGCGCTGGCCCTCCGAGCGGGACAGTTCCTGGAGGTCGCCGATCAGCGACGCCAGCTCCGTCATCTGCGCCTTCACCGATGCGAGCAGCGCCTTGCGGTCCGCTTCCGGGATCGGGCGGCCCGTCTCCTCGCTGCGGGTCAGCAACTCGATGTTGGTGCGCAACGACGTCAGCGGTGTGCGCAGTTCGTGGCCCGCGTCCGCGATCAGCTGCTGTTGCAGGTCTCGTGAGCTCGCCAGCGCCGACGTCATCGAGTTGAAGGAACGCGACAGGCGCGCCACCTCGTCCTCGCTGTCCTCGTCGACCGGGATGCGGATGCTCAGGTCCTCCGTGCGGGCGACGTGTTCCACGGCTTCCGTGAGCTTGTCGACCGGGCGCAGCCCCGCCCGTGCCACCGCCAGGCCCGCCACGCCCGCGCCGATGACTCCGATGCCGGAGACGAGGAGCAGGATCAGGGCGAGCTCGTTCAGGGTGGACTGGGTGCTCTTCAGGGGGACCGCGATGAGCAGAGCGGCCTGGCTGAACGGCTGGGGCTCGCTTCCGGGGCCCGCGCTGACGTACAGCGGAGTGGTCAGCACCCGAACCGCGTTGCCGTCCTGGTCCGTGCCGTTGCGGGTGACCTCCTTGCGGGTCGACCCCTCCTTGACGAGGTCCTTGTCGGCACCGGTGACCTTGACCGTGCCCTCGGAGTTCGACGAGACGCACGCCTTGCCGTCCGCCGTCACGAGCTGGAGGTAGACGGAGTCCCGCACCCGGAAGTCGCGGCGGGTGTCCACCGGTGCGCTGGGGCAGTCGGTGAGCGTGTTGACGACAGCGGCGTACGGTTGGGTGCCCGCCGCCTGATGCAGATCGTCGTCGAGCTGGTCGTACAGCTTGCCCTGGACGATGAACCAGCACGTCACCGAGGCCGCCGCCACAGCGAACGCCACCGCCGCCGCCACCAGCAGCGCCAGCCGGGAGCGGATCGGGAGGGAGCGGAGCCGGCGTACGGCCCGGTGCGTCCAGGAACTCACTCAGCGCCGCCCTGTCGCAGGACGTACCCCACACCCCGAACCGTGTGCACGAGCCGAGGCTCGCCGCCCGCCTCCGTCTTGCGGCGCAGGTACATGACGTACACGTCGAGGGAGTTGGAGGAGGGCTCGAAGTCGAAGCCCCAGACCGCCTTGAGGATCTGCTCGCGGGTGAGGACCTGGCGCGGGTGCGCCATGAACATCTCCAGGAGCGTGAATTCCGTGCGGGTCAGTTCCACCGGGCGCCCGCCCCGCGTCACCTCCCGCGTCGCCAGGTCCATGCGCAGGTCGGCGAAGGTCAGGGCCTCGTCGTCCTGGGCGGCCTGCGCGACCGCCGCCGCGTAGGAGCTGCGCCGCAGCAGCGCGCGGACGCGGGCGAAGAGTTCGTCGAGCTCGAAGGGCTTGACCAGGTAGTCGTCGGCGCCCGCGTCGAGGCCGGTGACGCGGTCGCCGACCGTGTCGCGGGCGGTCAGCATGAGGATCGGGGTCGTGTCGCCGGCGCCACGGATGCGGCGGGCGACGGTCAGGCCGTCCATGCGGGGCATCTGGATGTCGAGGACGACCAGGTCGGGGCGGTAGGCCGTGGCCTTCTCCAGGGCGTCGGCGCCGTCGACCGCGACCTCCGTGTCGTAGCCCTCGAAGGCGAGACTGCGCTGGAGTGCTTCGCGCACCGCCGGCTCGTCGTCGACGATCAGGATGCGCTGGGGGTCACGGTCGCCTTCGGCGGGGCTCATGGGCTCGGGATCCTCGGGTGCGGTGGGACGGCAGGGGCGGGCGGAACGCTTTCAGCCTCGCATGTTTCCCGACGGGAACGTGGTGGAGAGGGGCTCAGGTGCGGGCCGTCGTACGGCGGCGGCCGCGGGCGGTCGCCCGGCGCGCGGCTGTCGTACGCGTCGCGACCTCCGGTGCCCGGCCCGCCGGCGCGTGCAGTGCGTACGCCACGTCGAGAGCCAGGCCGAGGTCGGCCGCGCCGACGCCGGTCACCGGGTGCGAAACCTGCTTGATCATGACGTACTCCCTGGCTGGTTCGGAGGGGGTCAGTTGTCGGAGCCGCCGGCCCGCAGGCTCGACAGGTCCGACTTGACGGTGTTGACCGGGATGGCGAAGCCGAGGCCCACGCTGCCCGCGTCCGAGGAGGAGGACGAAGCGGCCGAGTACATCGCGGAGTTGATGCCGATGATGTTGCCGTTCATGTCGATCAGCGCGCCGCCGGAGTTGCCCGGGTTCAAGGACGCGTCGGTCTGGATCGCCTTGTACGTCGTCGTCGACGAACCGGTGTCGCCGTTGAACTGCTGACCGCCGAACTCGAACGGCCAGCCCCCGCCCTGCTGCTGTTGCTGCTGCCGGCCCTCGTCCGTCGAGACGGTCACGTCCCGGTTCAGGGCGGAGACGATGCCGCTGGTGACGGTGCCGGTCAGGCCCTCGGGCGAGCCGATCGCCACGACCGTGTCGCCGACGTCCACGCCGGAGGAGTCACCGAGGGCGGCCGCCTTCAGGCCGGAGGCGTTCTCCAGCTTGATCAGCGCCAGGTCCTTCTTGCTGTCCGTCCCGACGACGTTCGCGGTGTACGTCTTGCCGTCACTGGTCCGCACCTTGACCGACGAGGCGCCGGAGACGACGTGGTTGTTGGTGACGATCTCACCGTTGCTCGTGATGATCACGCCGGACCCGGTGGACTCACCGGCGTTCGAGGTCGCGTTGATCTCGACGATGCTCGGGCTGACGGCGGCGGCTATCGCCGCGATGTCGCCCTTCTTGCCGGCGGGCACCACGTTGGTGGTGGTGCTGCTCGCGGTGACCTGGTCCTTGCCGGTCAGCTCCTGGATGCCGTAGGCCGTGCCGCCGCCGATCGCCGCGGCGACGATCGCCACGGCGGCGAGCAGCGCGACCGGGCCACGGTTGCGCTTCCTCCTCGGGGCGGACGGGGCGGACGGGGCGGAAGCAGGCGCCGGCGCGGCTGCCTGGGCGACCGTCGGGTCGTACGGCGGCGGAGGCGGCCACTCCGGGTTCACCGGGGCGGAAGACACCTGCTGCTGGTCCTGGTACGGGTTCTCGTACTCGCCGCTGCGGCGGATGCTCTCGGTCATGAGAAGAGCGTCGCGCCCGACCATGAGAGCTTCCTGAGTCCTCCCTGAGAAGCCCGACAGAACCTCGTATGCCCGATATAAAGCCGCGCCGGGAGCGCTCCCGGCGGCTCAGGGAAACGGGAGATGGCCGGGGGGTGAGATCACGGCTTGCGGTAAACGAAACCTTGTCCGAGCTGCTGTGAAGGACGTGTGCAAAGGGGCTGTTGGGGTGCAATCTTGCTTGGTTCTGACATCTGTGCCACCTCCCTCAGCCCACTTCAGCCCATTTCCAGGAGCTTTGAGTGATACGTGCCCTGCGCGGCCGCTGGAGACGCCCCGTCACGGCCCTCCCCGCGACCGCCCTCGCGCTCGCCCTGAGCTGCGCCAGCCTCCTCGCCGCCCAGCCCGCGAACGCGGCGGACGGACCGGCCGGACTGCCCGACCCGACGGGTGTCGTCGCCCCGTCGGAGACCCCGCAGCCGAGCGCCTCCACCCAGGAACTGCACGACCGCGTCATCGCGGCGGCGAAGGCCCAGGCGACCCCGGCGACCAAGCCGGCCAAGACGCCGTTCATCATCGGCGGCGGCGAGACGACGATCTCGAGCGCCCCGTGGATGGTCCAGCTCGCCTACTACGACGACACCACCGGCGACGGCTACTTCTGCGGCGGCACCCTCGTGTCCCCCACCAAGGTCCTCACCGCCGCCCACTGCGTCTCGGGCCTCAACTGGGCCAAGAACGGCTCCGTCCTGGCCGGCACCACCGACCTCGACGACACGAGCACGGGCGACCTCGCCGGCGTCTGGCGCCAGTGGACCCACCCGCACTTCAACGGCGACACCCTCCAGAACGACGTCGCGGTCCTCACCCTCGACCGCCCGCTGGAGCACCCCTGGCTGCGCCTGGCCGCCTCCAACGACAGCGCGCTGTACAAGGCGGGCACCAGCGCCAAGGTCTACGGCTGGGGCCTGACCTCCGGAGCCTCCGACGCCGAGCTGTCGGCCAAGCTGCGCACCGCGACCCTGCCGCTGGTCGCCGACTCCACCTGCAACAGCGCGATGCAGTCCGTCCTCGGCGAGGACGACTTCGTCGAAGGCTCGATGATCTGCGCGGGCACCCCCGCCACCGGCGCCGACGAGGGCACCAACAGCCCCTGCAACGGTGACTCCGGCGGCCCGCTGGTCGCCGGCGGCAAGATCGTCGGCATCGTCTCGTGGGGCGTCTCCGGCTGCACCGCCAAGGGCGCCTACCCGGTCTTCACCAAGGTCTCCTCGTACGCCTGGGCCGCCCAGCCCCGGATCGACGACACCGACATGTCCTTCGACGGACGCGCCGACCTCCTCGCCCGTACGCCCTCCGGCGGCCTCTTCGAGCAGGACAGCAAGGGCACCTCGCTCGCCCAGCGCGCCTTCCAGGGCAGCGGCTACCAGACCATCAGCTGGGGCCTCCAGGCCGACCTGGACCGGGACTTCTTCCAGGACCTGATCGTCCGCGACAAGACGGACGGCAAGCTGTACCGCAGCTACCTGGACCACGCCACCGACGAGTACACCTGGATGCAGATCAGCTCGGTCTGGGGCGGCTACAAGTCGTACGCCATCCCGGGCGACCTGACCGGCGACGCCCGCCCCGACCTGGTCGCCGTCGACTCCGACGGCTCGGTCTACCTCTACCCCGGCAAGGGCAACGGCCAGTTCTACGCCAAGGTCAAGATCGTCGACCGCGCCTGGAAGGGCGTCCAGATCTTCGGCCACGGCGACCTCTCCGGCGACGGCAAGGCCGACCTCCTGGTCCGCAACAGCTCGGGCGTCCTCTACCTCTACCGGGGCACCCAGCAGCAGAACACCCCGTTCTCCGCCCGCATCCAGGCCCGTACCGGCTTCACCTTCACGTCCTACGTGGCCAACGGTGACGTGACGGGCGACGGCATCGCCGACCTCATCACCCGCGACTCGTCCGGCAACCTGTGGCTCTACCCCGGCACGAACAAGGCGTCGAGCAGCCTGTTCGGCTCACGCATCAAGCTGGGCACGGGCTTCAACCAGTACAACTTGCTGTTCTAGGAAGCAGGGTCAGTGAACCGGGCCCCCAAGGGGCGCGGTTCACTGCGCGACAAGCCACAACAAACCCGCACCCGCCGTGGAACGCTAAACGCACCCGCACGACCGGCGAACAACCAACCGCGACGGAAACACCTTCAGCCTCTCCCGCCGCGACCCCGGAACCCGCACACCGTCATCCAGCACCAGATCCACCGCGGCCCGAGCCATCGCCGACCGATCCGACGCCACAGTAGTGAGCCGCGGATCCGTCAACGCCGCTTCCTTGATGTCGTCGAACCCGGCGACACCCAGCTCCCCCGGCACATCGATCCGCAGCTCACGAGCCGCCCGCAGCAACCCGATCGCCTGGTCGTCCGTGGAGCAGAAGATCGCCGGCGGCCGCTGCGGCCCGGAGAGGATCTCCAGCGCGACCTGGTACGCGTCGTACCGGTTGTAGGGCGCCTCGAACAGCCGCCCCTCCGTCGAGATGCCCGCCTCGGCCATGGCCCGGCGCCAGCCCTCGACGTGGTCGGAGACGGGGTCGCCGACCGAGGGGGTCTCCGCGGTGCCGCCCATACAGGCGACGTACTCGTAGCCGTGCTCCAGCAGATGCCGTACGGCGAGCTGTGCGCCGCCCAGGTCGTCGGTGACGACGGCGACGTCGTCGATGGCCTCGGGCCGCTCGTGCAGGAGGACGACCCGGGCGTCCCATGCCTCGATCTCCGCGGCGGCTTGGTCGTTCAGCGCGTGGCTGACGAGGATGAGTCCGGAGACGCGCATGCCGAGGAAGGCCCGCAGATAGTGGACCTCGCGCTCGCTGACGTAGTCGGTGTTGCCGACGAGCACCATCTTCCCGCGCTCGGAAGCGGCCTGTTCGACCGCGTGCGCCATCTCCCCGAAGAAGGGCTGGCGGGCGTCCGGGATGATCAGGCCTATGAGGTCGGTGCGCCGGGAGGCCATCGCCTGGGCGACCCGGTCGGGCCGGTACCCCAGTTCCTTGATCGCGGCGAGGACACGCTCGCGCGTGGCCGGGGCGACCGGCCGGGGTCCGTTGTTGATGACATAGCTGACAACGGCGGTCGAAGTTCCCGCCAGCCGCGCCACATCATCCCGAGTCACCTTGGCCACGCGCGGAGTCTACGCGGATGGACCCGCCCTGGGCAGGGCGTCATGGCCTCGCCGCACGAGGACAAGGCCCTGACCGAGCGTCCGCTATGCCTCCGCCATGCGTCCGCTACGCCTCCGCACGGGCCTCCGTCGCGTCCAGAGCGGTCGTATCGTCCGTATTCTCCGACTTTGCCAGGTCTGCCGTGCCCTTGGCTTCGTCGGTGGCCCGCTCGGCCTTTTCCGGAGTAACGAATCGATAACCGACGTTCCGGACGGTTCCGATCAGCGACTCGTGCTCGGGGCCGAGCTTCGCGCGCAGCCTCCGTACGTGCACGTCGACCGTCCGGGTGCCGCCGAAGTAGTCGTAGCCCCACACCTCCTGCAGCAGCTGCGCCCGCGTGAAGACGCGGCCCGGGTGCTGCGCGAGGTACTTCAGCAGCTCGAACTCCTTGAAGGTGAGGTCGAGGACGCGGCCCTTGAGCTTGGCCGAGTAGGTCGCCTCGTCGACCGACAGGTCGCCGTTGCGGATCTCCATCGGGGAGTCGTCGTTGACGATCTGCTGCCGGCCCATGGCCAGCCGCAGCCGCGCCTCCACCTCGGCGGGGCCGGCGGTGTCGAGCAGGACGTCGTCGATGCCCCAGTCGGCGGTGACGGCGGCGAGGCCGCCCTCGGTTACGACGAGGACGAGCGGGCAGCCGGGGCCGGTCGAACGCAGCAGCTGGCACAGGCTGCGGACCTGGGGAAGGTCACGGCGGCCGTCGACCAGGATGACGTCGGCGCCGGGGGTGTCGACAAGGGCGGGGCCCTCCGCCGGGGCGACCCGCACGTTGTGCAGGAGCAGGCCGAGTGCGGGAAGCACCTCCGTCGACGGCTGGAGGGCATTGGTCAGGAGCAGCAGAGAACTCATATGTCTGGTTCCTCCTCGGTCCCTGCGAGGACGTTTGTTGGCACAGCAGCTCTGCGATCCCGAAGGCCCGTACACCTGCGGTTTCCCGCGTCGTATACAACGCTTCCGAAAGCACAAAAGGACCCGGGGGCTACGTTGCCCGAGTCCTCTGTCCAGCAGAATAGCCCACATGAGCACTGGTCGGGCAGGTCATGTGGCGCGATCCATCCCTCGTCCGAATGACGAGACACCCGGATGCACGCCTTTGCGGACGTTTCTGCGCACGGTCGACGGCGTTCCGATCCATTCCGTATACGACCCGGGTCCGGCCGTATACGACACTCGGCGGCCACTTTCCGTTGATCCCGTGTTCGTGATCGCCCACGGATTCACCGGCGCGGTGGACCGGCCGCACATTCGACGGGTGGCGCGCGCCTTCGGCCGGCACGGAGCCGTCGTCACCTTCTCCTTCCGCGGGCACGGGGAGTCGGGCGGACGCTCCACCGTCGGCGACCGCGAGGTGTACGACCTGGCGGCCGCGGTGCGCTGGGCCCGCGAACTCGGGCACACGCGCGTGGTCACCGTCGGCTTCTCCATGGGCGGCTCCGTGGTGCTGCGGCACGCGGCGCTGCACGGCTCGGACGGCACAGCGGCCGACGCCGACGACATGGCCCGTACGGACGCGGTGGTCTCCGTCAGCGCGCCGGCCCGCTGGTACTACCGGGGCACCGCCCCCATGCGGCGGCTGCACTGGCTGGTGACCCGCCCCGAGGGCCGTCTGGTGGGCCGCTACGGGTTCGGTACGCGCATCCACCACCGCGAGTGGGACCCGGTCCCGCTCTCCCCGGTGGAGGCCGTCCCGCGCATCGCGCCGACCCCGCTGCTCATCGTGCACGGCGAACAGGACGGCTACTTCCCCCTCGACCACCCCCGGATGCTCGCGGCCGCCGCCGGTGACCACGGGGAACTCTGGCTGGAACCCGGTATGGGCCACGCCGAACACGCGGCGGACGACCGGCTGCTGGCCCGCATCGGGGACTGGGCGGTGGCGCGGGCGGGCTAGCCTGACCGTGTACACCGCCGAGTCTGATTTCTGATCGCTGACAGAGGAAACCGATGGCAAAGGTCACGGTGCGCTATTGGGCCGCCGCCAAGGCCGCCGCCGGCGTCGCCGAGGAGCCGTACGACGCGGCCACGCTCGCCGAGGCGCTGGACGCGGTGCGCGAGCGGCACCCCGGCGAGCTGACCCGCGTACTGCTGCGCTGCTCGTTCCTCCTCGACGGCGATCCCGTGGGCACGCGCGGGCATGAGACGGTACGGCTGGCCGAGGGCGGCACGGTTGAGGTGCTCCCGCCGTTCGCAGGAGGGTGAGCAGTGAGCAACCAGCCGTATGAGGGGTACGACCCTTACGCGCAGCAGCAGGGGTGGGCTCAGCAGCAACAGCCCTACCAGCAGCAGCCGTACCAGCAGGAGTCCTACCAGCAGGAGTCGTACCCGCAGCAGTACCAGCAGGAGCCGTACCAGCAGCCCTACGAGGACCCGCAGCAGTACACGCAGCAGTGGCAGGGGCAGACCTGGGAGACGCAGGCGCACGCGCCGGTGACCGCGCCGCAGGGTTACGAACCCCCCGCTCACCCGGAGCCCGGCGCCCAAGGCGGCGGCGAAGCCCCTTCCTACGGCCCCGCCACCGTCGCCGGGAACTCCCGCCTCACCGACGCCCAGCGCGCCCGCCAGGAAGGGCGCTCCCCGATCATCGAGCCGGGCCTCCAGCCCGCCGCGCTCACCGCGGTGCTCGGGCTGCTGCTCTCCGGGGCCGCGGCGATCGGGTCGTACGGCCTGCTCGTGCCCCTCGTCCTGCTCCAGGCCGTCACCGCCGCGGGCTGGTTCCGGCTGAACGGGATGTGGCCCGCCCGACAGGGCATCGCGCTGGCGTTCCTGGGGGCGCTGGTGTCGGACGTGGCGCTGCTCGTGGCGGGCCGGGACAACGCTCCGGCCGCGATCCTCGGCACGCTCGGCGTGTGGGTGCTGCTCTGTCTCGTCCTCCAGCTGCGCTCGCACGCGGACCCGGACGAGCGGATGTACGGCCTGATGGCGACCGTGACGTCCTCGGCGCTGGCCATCGTCGCGACGGGCTACCTCGCGGCCGAGCCGGACGCGGTCACGGTCGGCGCGGCCGCGGTGGCGGTCGCCGTGGTGGCCCGTGCGCTGCCGCTGCCGACCCCCGCCTCCGTGGTCGTCTCGCTGCTGGCCGCGGCCGGTGCCGGGATCGCGATGGGCGGGCTGACGGACCTGGGGACGCAGGGCGCGCTGCTGGGCGCGGGAGCGGCGGTCTGCGCGCTGATCGGGCACCGGGTCGCGAGCTACGACTACCCGTCGCGGTTCGTGCACTTCACGGCGGGCGTGGCCCTGCCGCTGTCCGCCGCCGCGCCGGTTGTGTGGGTGCTGGGGCGGGCGCTCGGCTGACCTGTGTGCGCGTGTCACAGGTGATCGACAAAAGCCCTGTGGCCCCGCGGCCCAGGGTTACCGTGGGCTGTCGTCGTCACGGACAGCCAAGTGGGGGAACACGGCATGCGCGCGCTGCGGATACTTCTGATCACCGTCATCGTCCTGGGCGTGCTGTTCGTGATCGTCGACCGGGTCGCGGTGCACTTCGCCGAGGGTGAGGCGGCCGACCGGCTGAAGTCGAGCGAGAACCTGGCGACCACGCCGGACGTGTCCATAGACGGCTTCCCCTTCCTCACCCAGGTCGCCGGCGGTGAGCTGGACCAGGTCGAGGTCGGCATCAAGGACTACGAGGCGCCCACGGGCACCGGCGGCAGGACCATCCGGATCGACGACATGAAGGCCGACATGAAGGGCGTCACCTTCTCCGGCGACTACAGCTCCGCGACCGCCGCCTCCGCGACGGGCACCGCGACCATCGCGTACGACGAGCTGCTCAAGGCGGCCAAGTCGGAGCCGACGCGGGTCGGGCCCGCGGTGAGCGCGCGGGTGGTGGGCCTGTCCGACGGCGGCAACGGGAAGATCAAGGTCCAGATCGACGCGACCGTCCTCGGGGTGAAGCTGCCCAAGCCGGTCTCCGTGCTCAGCTCGGTCACGGTCCAGGGCGACACCGTGCGGGTGCGCGCCGACTCGCTGCCCGACCTCGGGATCGACCTCGCGGAGACCGCGATCCGCTCGATCACCGACTTCCAGCAGACCATCGAGCAGCTGCCCGGTGGGATCCGGCTGGACAAGGTGCAGGCTGTGCAGGACGGTGTGGAGATCACGGTGAAGGGTTCGAACGTCAGGCTCGCCGGGTAGGACGGCGGTCGGCAGGTCGGCCAGGTCGGTCGGGCTCTCCGGGTAGGACGGCGTTCGGTGGGCGCCAGGTGTCCGACCAGCGAGACGCCGATGTCCGCTCCGTAGATCGAGTGGATCGGGAGCCGGTCGAGTGCGGAACGCGGGCGCCCGGGAACCGTGCGGGGCACGGCCGGGCGCTCTTCTGTTCCCACATGCCGGACGATCGCATCTCATCATGCGACACGCCGGTGACATGCCCGCCTCTCCCTCCCTACGATCGACAACTATGAAGCGACAGGCGGATCTCACGAAGCGGCGGGCAGTAGACCTGTGCCGCGTCGCCGCCATGCTCTGTCGCCCCTTCTGAGTGGAAGCGCCGACTTCCGCATCCCCCACTGCCCTGTAGAGGGCATATGTGTGCTGCCCCAACCCGTGCGGCACCTCACTTGCACGCCCCGCCGCAACTGCCCCGGAGGAGAAACAGCATGAGCCGCAGCGACGTCCTGGTAGACGCCGATTGGGTCCAGGAGCACCTGGACGACCCGAGCATCGCCATCGTCGAGGTGGACGAGGACACGTCGGCGTACGAGAAGAACCACATCCGGAACGCCATCCGGATCGACTGGACCCAGGACCTCCAGGACCCGGTCCGTCGTGACTTCATCGACCAGGAGGGCTTCGAGAAGCTCCTGTCGGCGAAGGGCATCGCCAACGACACGCTGGTGATCCTGTACGGCGGCAACAACAACTGGTTCGCGTCCTACGCCTACTGGTACTTCAAGCTGTACGGCCACGAGAACGTCAAGCTGCTCGACGGTGGCCGCAAGAAGTGGGAGCTGGACGCCCGCGAGCTGGTCGAGGACGTGCCCGAGCGCGCCACGACCGACTACAAGGCCAAGCCGCAGGACAAGTCCATCCGCGCCTTCCGTGACGACGTGGTGGCGGCCATCGGTTCGCAGAACCTGGTCGACGTCCGCTCTCCCGACGAGTTCAGCGGCAAGCTGCTCGCTCCCGCGCACCTGCCGCAGGAGCAGTCGCAGCGTCCGGGTCACGTCCCGAGCGCCCGCAACATCCCGTGGTCGAAGAACGCCAACGACGACGGCACCTTCAAGTCGGACGAGGAGCTCAAGGAGCTCTACGCCGACGAGCAGGTGGACCTGGCCAAGGACACCATCGCCTACTGCCGCATCGGTGAGCGTTCCGCGCTGACCTGGTTCGTCCTGCACGAGCTGCTCGGTGTGCAGAACGTCAAGAACTACGACGGCTCCTGGACCGAGTACGGCAGCCTCGTCGGTGTGCCGATCGAGCTCGGCGCCAACAAGTAAGTCCGGCGCGCGACCGAGAAACCAAACCAACCCGACCGGCCTTCCTTCCGGTCAGACCCCTCTGGAGAAAGACATGTGTGGAGCGAAGGCCGGCGGCCCCGACGCCTCGACGATCAAGCCTGGTGAGACCACGATCCAGGGTCAGGTGACCCGCGACGGCGAGCCGGTGACGGGCTACGTCCGTCTGCTGGACTCGACCGGCGAGTTCACCGCGGAGGTCCCCACCTCCGCCACGGGCCAGTTCCGGTTCTACGCGGCCGAGGGCACCTGGACCGTACGCGCCCTCGTCCCCGGCGCCACCGCCGACCGCACGGTCGTCGCCCAGAAGGGCGGCCTCGCGGAGGTCGCGATCGCGGTCTGAGCAACCTCAGCACCGTAAGGAGGGCCGCACCCCCCCGGGTTGGACGCCTGGGGTGCGGCCTTCCGCCTTGTCCGGACCTACCCTGGACTCATGTACGCACGGCGACGGCACGTTTACTTCGCCATGATGGGGACCTGCGTCGGTCTCTTCGTCCTGGCCTGGGGGGTTGTGCGCCTCTGGTCGGTGCCGGCGGCGGTGGGGATGTGTGTGGTCGCCATGCTCATCCCGCCCGTGGCGGCGATGGTGGCCAACCGGCGGGGCCCCGAGGACCGCTGGTGGGACGACCCTTCGGGGGACCCGCAGTCCGACGAGTGGTGGGACGAGCTGGACGGCAAGAAACGCCCGCGCCCGTAACCGCCGTCTCTCACCCCGTCCCTCAGGCCCCGTCTGTCAGCCCCCGTGTCTCAGTAGACGAGCGCCTGCGTCCCGTCCCCCAGCGCCTCCTGGACGAACACCTGCGCACCCGCGATGCGTACGCCCTCGATGACGTCCTTCTCCGTGATCTCCCGCCGGGCCGCGCACTGCGTGCACAGCGTGACCCGCCCCCCGGCCAGCAGCGAGTCCAGCAGATCGGGCAGCGGCGCGGCATGCGGCAGCTCGAACTCCGCGGCCCGCCCCGGCAACGCGAACCACGCGGACTCCCCGGTCAGCCACAGCGACACCTCCACCCCACTGGCCACGGCCACCGCCGCCACGGTGAACGCCTGCGAGCAACGCTCGGGAGCATCGGCCCCGGCGGTCACCTTGATCACGAGCTTCTTCGCCATGCCCGCATCGTAAGCCCGGCGCCGGGAGGGCCCACCTCACAAGGAGGGCCCGACCCCGGCCGCGTAAGCTGGGGCCCGGCTCTGTCGTATGACCACCCTCGCTCAAGGAGCACCCGTGGAGATCTTCTTCGAAACCCTGCTGGTCCTGGTCTGCGTCGGCGTGCTCGCCTTCGCCGGACTGACCGTGAAGAAGCTTTACCAGGGCCAGCGCTGATCACGTCGTCTAGGAACCTCCACTCATGATTGAGATCCCGTCCGACCTGCACAAGGACCTCGTCCCGCTCGTCTTCCTGCTCGGCAATTGGGCCGGCGCGGGCGTGCACGACTTCCCCGGCTCCGAGAAGTGCAACTTCGGGCAGGAAGTCAGCTTCAGCCACGACGGCCGGGACTTCCTGGAGTACCACTCCCGCACCTGGGTGCTGGACAACGACGGCAACAAGGTGCGGCCGCTGGAGACGGAGTCCGGCTTCTGGCGCATCGTCGACGCCCGCAAGGTCGAGGTCACGATGACCCGCGACGACGGCGTCATCGAGATCTGGTACGGCGAGCTGGCCGACAAGAAGCCGCAGATCGACCTGGTCACGGACGCCGTGGCACGCACCGCCGCCTCGCAGCCCTACAGCGGCGGCAAGCGGCTGTACGGCTACGTCAAGAGTGACCTGATGTGGGTCGGCGAGAAGCAGACCCCCGAGGTCGAGCTGCGCCCCTACATGTCGGCCCACCTGAAGAAGGTCGTCACCCCGGAAGAGGTCGAGCGCTGGGCCAAGGCCCTGCCCGACGACATGCCGGACGACGGGATCGCCTTCTTCAAGTAGTCACTAGACTCGTCGGTGTGGTGAGCACCGACTGGAAGAGCGACCTCAGGCAGCGTGGCTACCGGCTGACGCCGCAGCGTCAGCTTGTTCTCGAGGCTGTGGACACCCTGGAGCACGCGACCCCCGACGACATCCTCGTGGAAGTGCGGAAGACGGCGTCGGGGGTCAACATTTCCACCGTGTACCGGACCCTGGAGCTCCTGGAGGAGCTGGGTCTGGTCAGTCACGCGCACCTCGGGCACGGGGCGCCGACGTACCACCTCGCCGACCGGCACCACCACATCCACCTGGTGTGCCGGGACTGCCAGAACGTCATCGAGGCGGACGTGAAGGTGGCCGCGGAGTTCACGGCCAAGCTGCGGGACACCTTCGGCTTCGACACCGACATGAAGCACTTCGCGATCTTCGGCCGGTGCAAGGACTGCTCTGTGAAGACTTCAACTACCGAGTCGTAGGCTTACGTATATGAAGAGCCCCCTGCTGTCCCTGCCCGGCGCCGTTCCCGCCGAGGGCGTGGACGAAGGCGTAGCCGCCCACTACGGCGACCTGTTCCGTGAGCAGCGCGCCCTCGCCGACGGCACCGGCTTCGTCGACCTCTCGCACCGCGGCGTCCTGTCCGTCTCCGGCGACGACCGGCTCAGCTGGCTGCACCTGCTGCTCACCCAGCACGTCAGCGAGCTGCCCGTCGGCGAGGCCACCGAGGCGCTGATCCTCTCCGCGCACGGCCACATCGAGCACGCGCTCTACCTCGTCGACGACGGCGAGACGGTCTGGGCCCACGTGGAGCCCGGCACCCAGGACGCGCTGATCGCGTACCTGGAGTCGATGAAGTTCTTCTACCGCGTCGAGGTCGCCGACCGCACCGACGAGTTCGCGGTCGTGCATCTGCCGGCCGGCTCCATCACCGAGGTGCCGGAAGGCGTCGTCGTGCGCGAGACGCCGTACGGACGTGATCTGTTCCTGCCGCGCGCCGACCTGGAGTCGTACGCCGAGAAGGCCGGCCCCGCGGCCGGGATCCTGGCCTACGAGGCGCTGCGCGTCGAGCACCACCGCCCGCGCCTCGGCTTCGAGACCGACCACCGCACGATCCCGCACGAGCTGGGCTGGATCGGCTCGGCGGTGCATCTGCAGAAGGGCTGCTACCGCGGCCAGGAGACGGTCGCCCGCGTCCAGAACCTGGGCAAGCCCCCGCGCCGGCTCGTCTTCCTGCACCTCGACGGCAGCGAGGTCCACCTGCCGCCCCGCGGCACCGAGATCCGGCTCGCGGACGAAGACCCGGACGGTCGGAAGATCGGCTTCATCACCACCTCCGTACGCCACCACGAGCTCGGCCCCGTCGCCCTCGCGCTGGTCAAGCGCAACGTACCGGTGGACGCGCCCCTGGTCGCCGACACCACGGCCGCCGCACAGGAGACCGTCGTAGAGCCGTAGACCGTAAAGGCCTCAGGACCCCTTACACCTCGACCAGTACCGTGAACGGGCCGTCGTTGGTCAGGGACACCCGCATGTGTGCGCCGAAGCGGCCCGTCTCCACCGTCGCGCCCAGGGCGCGCAGCTGGGCGACGACCTCGTCCACGAGGGGCTCGGCGACCGGGCCGGGGGCGGCCGCGTTCCAGGTGGGGCGGCGGCCCTTGCGGGCGTCGCCGTAGAGGGTGAACTGGCTGATCACGAGGAGCGGGGCGTCGATGTCGCTGCACGACTTCTCGTCGTGCAGCACCCGCACCGACCACAACTTGCGGGCGAGCTGGGCCGCCTTCTCCTTGGTGTCCTCGTGGGTGACCCCGACCAGGACGCACAGCCCCTCGCCGATGATCTCCCCGACCGTCTCGCCGTCCACGACGACGCTCGCGCCGTCCACCCTCTGCACCACTGCACGCATACGACCATCATGCCGGGTGACGAACGGCGGTCCGCGTTTGGTCCGGACCAGGCATCTTTTTGATCCTTAAGCCCCTATCTGGGGCCGTTCGGGGGCACTCGGTCACATAGTGGCCACTTGGGGTGGCACCATGCTGGAACACGCCGGTCGAGGGGACGGTAGAGGCACATGAGCACACCGAGTACCGGGCAGCAGTCCGGGGCTGTCTCGTTGACCCGCGAGGGAGACCGGGACAGCCCCCGGCCGCCCGCACAGCGCACCGACAGCCCGCTGCTGCCCGTAGATCCGCCCGAACACGACCTTGCCGTGCTGAGCCTGCCCGAGCTGCGCACCCTGCGCCGGGACGCCCAGCGCGACGAGGCCGACCTGAGCTACGTACGGCGGCTGCTCCAGGGGCGCATCGACATCCTGCGGGCGGAGCTGGCGCGGCGCGGTCCCGCGTCGGTCGTGGCGCCGGGGGAGTCGTCCGTCGTGGAGCGGCTCCCGGAGATCCTCAGGGACGCCCCGGCCCGCCACCGTTCCTCGGCGCGCCATGTGACGCTGGGCACTCCGCACAACGAGGAGTACCGGCGGCTGGCCGCGGACATGCTCGGCGAGGTCGAGCTCTCTGACCTGGGCGCGCGCACGGACCCCGAGCTGAACACCGCGATGGGCCGGCTCGTCCGCTACGAGCAGCAGGTCTCCAGGCGCAGGCAGCGGCTGCAGCGCACGGCCGACGACTGCAGCGCCGAGATCACCCGCCGCTACCGCGACGGCGAGGCCCAGGTGGACGACCTGCTGGTGTGAGCCCTCCGGCGCTCGGGGCCCGCTGGTGGGCGGGCGGGGTGCGTGGGGACGGGGGTGGGCTTGCGCCCGGGCCCCCACCGCGGTGGGCCCGGGGAAATCCTCACGACACCCCGACCACCCTCCCCCTACCGTGGGCCCATGACCCCCCGCGCCGACATCGACATACGTCCCATCACCGAGGCGGAGCTCCCCGAGTGGCTCCGCGCCATCAACGCCGGCTTCCTGCGCGAGCCCGTCACCTCCGAGGCCGAACTCGAAGCCCGACGCACCCAGTTCGTGCCCGGACGCTATCTCGGCGCCTTCGAGGGCAGCCGGTGTGTGGCGACCTTCAAGTCCTTCGCCCAGGAGCTCACGGCCGCCGAGGGCAGGGCCGTTCCCGCGAACGCCGTCACAGGCGTCACGGTCACCGCCACGCACCGCCGCCGCGGCCTGCTCACCCGCATGATGAGCCAGGACCTGGCCGCGGCGAAGGAGCGGGAGGACGTGGTCGCCACGCTCATCGCGGCCGAGTACCCGATCTACGGCCGCTACGGCTTCGGCCCCGCCACGTCGGCGAGCGAGTGGACGATCGACGTGCCGCGGTCCGGTCTCGACCCGCGCTGGTCCGGTCCCGAGGACGGCGGCCGGATCGACCTCGTGGACGGCGAGGACGTCCGCAAGCTGGGCCCCGACCTGCACGAGCGGATACGCCGGGCACAGCCGGGCGCCGTCAGCCGCGACGAGATGTGGTGGCGGGTGAACACCGGTGACGTGCGCTTCGAGCCCTCGTGGACCGAGCCCTTCTACGCCGTCCACCGCTCGGCCGACGGCGAGGTGCAGGGTCTGGTGTCGTACCGCAGCGACGGTCTCTGGGGCGACGGCAAGATGCAGCCGACGAACACGGCGAGCGTGCGGTGGCTGATCGCGGCGAACCCGGCCGCCGAGCGTGCCCTGTGGCACTACATGTGCTCGATCGACTGGGTCGTGACGGTGAAGTCGGGCTGGCGGGCCCCCGACGACCTGCTCCCGCTCCTCCTGCCGGACCCCAGGGCGGCCAGGATCACCAGCCAGGCGGACTGGCTGTGGGTGCGGCTCCTGGACGTCGTACGGGCCCTCGAGGCGCGTTCGTACGACGGTGAGGGCTCGCTGGTGCTGGAGGTCGCCGACGGGGCCGGGCTGGCCGGCGGGCGCTACCTGCTGGAGGCGTCGGCGGCCGGGGCGTCCTGCACGCGGACCACGCGGAGCGCCGACCTCGCCCTCGACGTGCGGGAGTTGGCGGCGCTGTGGCTGGGCGACGAGTCGGCGGTGCGACTCGCGGCGCTGGGCAGGGTGCGGGAAGAACGAGCGGGCGCCGCCCGGTCGGCCGACGCCCTGCTGCGCACGTCCAGGCGGCCTTGGTGCCCGGACATGTTCTGAGCTCCTTCCGCTGGGCGGTGGGGACGGTGGGGAAGTACTGCATCCGTAGCTGTGCTCTGGTGAGCTGTATGAAGTTGTCGGTGTGAAGTTGTGGCTGTGCGCTGCCCTGTGGGCCCTGTGGAGTTGTGACTGTGCTGGACGGCCGGGCTCCCGGCTCCCCTCCGGAAGGGAGCCCGATCCTCCAAGTTTGACCATGTCGTTGAAGTTGGCGACCAACTTCACTGTACTTATCTCCGCTTGGAAGCGTCTCATAACCACCTTCCCATGAACTGCCGAAAGATGGCGGGAAGTTGTAGTGTTTGGTTGTGGACCCGGAACACGCCCCCGTCAATGGACGGAAGAGGCCACAACGGCCACAGAAGTCACACCACGAAGTGGCCGAGGAGCTGCGCACCCGGATCAGGTCCGGTGTGCTGCGGCCGGGCGAGCGCATGCCCACCCAGGCCAAGCTGGCCGACGAGTTCGGGGTCGAGCGCGGAGCCGTACGCCAGGCCCTGCGCATCCTCCAGGCGGAGCACCTGCTCACCAACGTTTCGAAGGGCAGCCCGGCCACCGTCGCCCCGGACCTGGGGCGCGCCCGCGCCCTGGCCGGTCCGGCCGCCCCGCCGCTGCCCACCACCGTGGCCCTCACCCCGCGCATAGCCGAGGCGTTCACGGCCGCCCACGTCGAGATCGACGCCCTGTGTCTGACCTCCATCTCCCTCACGCTCGCCCTCGGCGAGGCGCTGCGCCGCATCCACGCGGGGGAGCTGAAACCGGCCAAGATCGACGTCCGGGTCCTGCTGCCCAGCCGGGACATCGACCTCGCCTTCCCGACGCTCGTGGACGCCGCCACCGAGCACAACCGGCTGCAGCACCGCTGGTTGGCCCAGCGCAACGCCCAGGGTCAGGTGCTGCGGCACAACCTGCTGGCGCTGCGCGCGACGCACGGCATCGACGTGCGGGTCACCTTCCGCGCGGTGCCCTTCACCCCGCCGGTGAAGCTGTATCTGCTCAACGGCTCCGAGGCGCTCTTCGCGTACTACACGCTCACGCGGCGCGAGCAGGAGATCGACCACGAGCAGCTGGAGATGTACGACGCCGAGGGCACCCGGTCGATGCTGTTCGCCTTCGCCCAGGGTGCCGGGCTGCGGGACACGACGTTCGTGGAGCAGTCCCACCTGTGGTTCAACGCGCTCTGGGAGACGATCAGTTCGGACCTGGTGCTCACGAGCTGATCGTCCCCCAGGGCGGCTGACCCGGGCGACCCGGATTCCTCACAGGGCGGGTCCCGCGACCAGGAGGGCGAGCACGACCGCCCCGACGGAGCTCACGGCCGGGCTCTTGGCCTTGATGCCGACGGTGAGCAGCATCAGGCCGATGAAGCCGGCGGCGCCGTACTTCACCTGGATGGCCTGTTCGAAGCCGACGATGAAGACGGCGGAGAGAATGGCGAGGGCAGGCATGATGGTTCCCCCTTAGGTGCTCCCGGGCGTTGTCGAGACGGAGGCAAAACTTCCGCCAACTTCATCAAGTTGGCAGCCAACTCTGTATATGTTGTCCCCACTTGGTGGCCACCTATAAACAACTTTCAAACAACTCCACATAGATGGATCAGAGTTGTAGCGTTTGGTCGTGACTCAGGAGAACGTGGCAGTGAACGGCAGCAGAAGAGTTTCGCCGCAGGAGATCGCCGACGTGCTCCGCGAACGGATCCGGGCCGGAGAGCTCAAGGCGGGGGACCGCCTGCCCACCCAGGCCGAACTCGCCGAGGAGTTCGGCGTGGAGCGCGGCTCGATCCGCCAGGCACTGCGGGCGCTCCAGGACGACGGGCTGCTCAGCAACGTGAGCAAGGGCAGCCCGCCGCGCATCGCCGAGCCGGCGCCGGCCCGCGAGGAACCCCAGCCCACGATGGTCGGGCTCGCGCCGCGACTGCTGGAGGCGTTCTCGGCGCGGCAGGTGCGCATCGACGTCGTCTGCCACACGGCGGAGACCCTGATGCTGGCGCTCGGCGAGTCGCTCCGGATGATCCACGAGGGCCGGATCCGCCCCGAGACGATCGACGTGCGCATTCTGGTGCCGTCCCGCGACATCAACCTCGCCTTCCCCGTCCCGGTCGAGGGCGACGGCGACCCGGTCCACCAGCGCTGGCTGTCGATGCGCAACGCCCAACTGCAGGTCCTGCGCCACAACCTGCTCACCCTGCGCTCCACGCACGGCATCGACGTCCACGTCGCCTTCCGCGCGCTGCCGTTCACCCCGCCGGTCAAGTTGTACCTGCTCAACGGGGAGGAGGCGCTGATGGGCTACTACACCCTCACCCGGCGGGAGGAGGAGTGGGGCAGCCAGACCCTGGACATGTACGACGTCCTCGGCGCCCAGTCGCTGCTCTTCTCCTTCGTCAAACGAACGGGTCAACGCGACGCCTCGTTCGTAAAGGAATCCCAGAAGTGGTTCGATGCCCTCTGGGAAACCATCACGTCGGACCTGACACTCTCCTAGTGACTTCTGAAGTGACTTCTGAGACCACGCGGTCCGAACGGGTGGCGGCGGACACCGGGAACGACAGCGACCGACTGCGACAGCTGATCACTCGTGCGCGAGTCGTGCTCTGGGACTTCGACGGGCCGATCTGCCGGCTGTTCGCGCGCCACAGGGCGGAGCAGGTGGCGGACGACCTCGTGGAGTGGCTGGAGAGCAGGGGTCTGCACGGCCTGTTGACGGACGCCGAGCGGGAGACCCTGGACCCGCAGATCGTCCTGCGCGCCCTGGACCGCCGGCACCCCGGCAGTGACCTGGTGGTGGAGTTGGAGGAACGTCTCACCCAGGAGGAACTGCAGGCCGCGGTGTCGGCCATGCCCACCGCGTACGCCGACATCCTGATACAGACCTGGACCGCGGTGGGCTCGCGCCTCGCGATCACCACGAACAACTCCCCGCGGTCCGTGGGCCGATACCTGGCGAGCCGGGGCCTGGTGTCCTGCTTCACCCCCCACGTCTACGGCCGCACCCAGGACCTGCACCTCCTCAAGCCCGACCCGCACTGCCTCAACCGCGCGCTGCGCGGCATGGGTTCGGCACCCTCGGACGCGCTGATGATCGGCGACACGCCCACCGACCTCGAGGCCGCCGCGAACGCCGGAGTGCCGTTCCTCGGCTACGCGCGCAACGAACGCAAGGCCAAGCTCCTCACGGACGCCGGCGCCGAGTGCGTCGTGGAAACCCTCGAACCCGTACTGGAGCTGGTCCGGGCCAAGCGCCCGTAGGTACCCACTTTTTTGTACGTACTTGGCACCGTCCGCCGTCCCGGCGAGGCTGTTCTCAGGTGGCCGACGGGGCCGCCGGGACGGGGGAGACGGAGGTGCGTTCGGCGAGTCTGTCCAGGCGGCGGTGGCCCCAGTCGGAGAGGGGCGCGATGGCCTCGGAGAGGTCTCGGCCGAAGTCGGTGAGGGAGTAGACGGTCTTCAGCGGCCGGACGTCGTGCACCTCGCGGTGCACGAGCCCGTCCTCCTCCATCTCGCGCAGTGCCTGAGTCAGCACCTTCTCGCTGAGCCCCGGCAGTAGCCGGCGCAGTTCAGCGGGCCGGTGCGGCCCGGACTCCAGCAGCCACAGCAGCGAGGTCTTCCACTTGCCGTCGATCACGGCGATCGCGGCGGTGACTCCACAGACGTTCGGGTTTTTGGCGCGCTCGCGTGTCATTCCCGTCCCATTCGTCAGCAAGTGCCCGTCTCGTTCATCGTAACTGTACTTATTTCCCTAGGAGTTGAAGCATGTCCTCCAAGCCTGCCGACCAGTCCGCCGGTCAGCCGACCGACCGGTTGGCCGTCACCGTTCTCGGTCTGGGCCCGATGGGCCGGGCGCTGGCCGGTGCGTTCCTGGACGCGGGGGTGCGCACCACGGTGTGGAACCGCACCCCGGGCCGGGACCGGGAGCTGGTGGAACGCGGGGCGTCAGGCGCCGCGTCCGCCGCCGAGGCGGTCGCCGCGAGCGCGCTGACCGTGGTCTGCGTGGTCAACTACGACGCCGCCGACGGCATCCTGCGCGACGAGCCGGTCACGGCCGCCCTCAAGGGCCGTACGCTCGTCAATCTCACCGCCGACACCCCGACCCGGGCCCGCGCCACGGCCGACTGGGCGGCCGCGCACGGCGTCCGCTACCTGGACGGCGCGATCATGACGCCGACCCCGAGCATCGGCACCCCGGACGCGGTGTTCATCCACAGCGGCCCCGAGGACCTCTACCGGGAGGTGCGTCCCGTCCTGGACGCCCTGGGCGGCACCCACACCCACCTCGGCACGGACATCGGCCGGGCCGCCGCCTACGACGTGGCCCTGCTCGACATCTTCTGGACGGCGATGGTCGGCTATGTGCACGCCCTGGCCGTCGCCCGGGCCGAGGGCATCACCGCTCGCGAACTCGCCCCCTTCGCCCAGGGCATCGGCGCGATCCTGCCGCCGCTGTTCGCGGAGTGGGCGGACGACGTCGACAGCGGCTCCTTCTCCGGCGAGGGCAACCCCATCACCTCCACCGTCTCCACCATGGCCCACGTCGTCGAGACCGCCGAGGCCCACGGCATCGACGCGAGCGTGATGCGCGCGGCCGAGGGCCAGGCCCGCCGCGTCATCGCCCGCGGCCATGGCGCGGACGGCTACACGCGGGTCGCGGAACTGCTCGGCGGCAAGTAGCCCGGTTTCCGGGCCGGGTCCGGCCGTCAGAACGGCAGGGGCCGTTCGTGCACCACGTCCAGCCGGGACACCGCCCGGGTCAGGACCACGTACAGCCGGTGGGCGCCCCGTTCCTCCGCCTCCGCGATCGCGGCGGGCTCGACGGCGACGACGTGGTCGTACTCGAGGCCCTTGACGAGGCCGGCCGGTACGAGGGTCAGGCGGGCGGCGGGGTCGTCGGGGCCCGCGGGCCCCAGGCCCGCCGCGTGCAGGGCCTCCCGCACCCGGGCGGTGTCCGCGTCCGCCGTGACGACGCCGACGGATCCCTCCTGCGCGAGGGCGTCGCGTACGGCGGCCACGACCGCGGCCGGCAGGTCGCCGTCGGCCTCGCGGAGGCGGAGTTCGCCGTCGCGGCGCAGGGAGCGGGCCGGCGGGACGTCGACGTCGAGGCGGTCGAGCAGCCGGTTGGCGAGGGTGAGCACCGCCTCCGGGACCCGGAAGCCGGTGGTCAGCGGGACCACCGGGGCGTCCGGCTTCCCCAGGTGGGCGAGGAGCGTCCGCCAGGACCGGGCGGCCCACGGCGTGGTCCCCTGCGCCAGGTCGCCGAGCACCGTCATCGAACCGAAGTCCGCCCGGCGCGCGATCGCCCGGCACTCCATCGGGGAGAGGTCCTGCGCCTCGTCGACGACGACATGCCCGTATCCCTCGGGACGCTCGATGAGCCCGGCCACCTCGTCGAGCAGGACCAGGTCGGCGGCCGACCAGCGCGCGGACTTCGGCGAGCGCGGCGGCCGCGTCCACAGCAGCGCCCGCTGCTCGTCGGCGTCCAGCAGGCCCTCCGCCGCCCGCGCCAGCTCCTCGGCGTCGGAGAGGAGCGGGGCGACGACCTCCTCGGGACGCACCTTCGGCCACACGGCGTCGACGTACGCGCTCAGCGCCCTGGCCCGTTCGAGCCCCCGCACCCACGCGTTGGGGGGCGGTCCGCTGCGACGCTCGGCCTGCTCCAGGATCCGCCGCACGATCCGCATCCGCACCCGCTCCCGCCCGACGCCGTACGGCGGCTCCTCCGCCCGTACGTCCGACACGATCCGCGCGAGCTCCTCGCCCGACACCCGCCAGCGGTAGGAGCCGTCCGGCACGGCGAGGTCGCCGGCGCCGGCGACGTCCACGCGCGCGTACAGCGCCCGCCGCAGCACCTCGGCCATGCGCGCGTCGTGCTTCACCCGGGCGGCCCGGTCGTCGTCGGCGCCGGTGACGGAGTGGCGTGCGATCTCGTCGGCGAGGGTGGACTGCCGTACGCCGGTCTCGCCGAGGGAGGGCAGCACCTCCGCGATGTAGGAGAGGAAGGTGCGGTTGGGGCCGAGGATGAGCAGACCGCCGCGCCGGATGCGCTGGGGGTGGGTGTAGAGCAGGTAGGCGGCGCGGTGCAGACCGACGGCCGTCTTGCCGGTGCCGGGGGCGCCCTGCACGCACACCGAGACCGTGAGGTCCTCGCGGACGAGGTCGTCCTGCTCCGGCTGGATCGTCGCCGCGATGTCGCGCATCGGGCCGACGCGGGGCCGCTCGATCTCCCGGGCGACGATGTCGCTCGGCCCGGACTCGCCCCGGCCCAGGTGCTCGTCCTCCAGACCGGTGAGGTCGGCGGAGTCGCCCCGGCTGCCCGGCGCCCAGCCGAAGCGGCGGCGGACGGCGACGCCCTGCGGTTCCCGGGCACTGGCCTGGTAGAAGGCGCGGGAGACGGGCGCGCGCCAGTCGACGACGAGGGGCGGGGAGGCGGGGTGCTCGCTGATCCGCAGCCGCCCCACGTGGTAGCTCAGCCCGTCGTGCTCGCCCCCGGCGAAGTCCAGCCGCCCGAAGAACAGCGGACCCTCGGGCAGTTCCTTCAACTCCTTGGCCCGGCTGCGCAGCCGGTACCCGAGGACCTCGGCGTCGGCACCGGAGGCGGAGACGTCCTCCCCGGTGACGACGTGTTCGTCGGCGCCTTCGATCATGGCGGCGAGTGCGGAACGGCAGGTGTCGTGGTGGGTGCGTTCGGCGCGCAGCTGGTGGTCGAGGCTCGTCGGCATGCACCGAGCGTACCCCTAAAAACGTGACCGGGTTAAATATTTTACCGAGGCTTAGATTCTTTCGTCTTCACCGAGGCCAGATTCTTCCGCGAGCCACGGCAGCCCCTTCTCCAGCAGCCCGAACGCCCGCTCCGCGGCTGCCACCGCGTCCTGCCGTACGTCCTCCAGCCGCTCACCGTCCGCGATCCGCCGCCAGTTCTCCAGCGCCAGGACCCGCTGTACGACGACGATCTGGGCGGCGGCGAGCCGTGCCGCCAGATCGCCGCCGAGGGCCTCGGCGAGCGCCGCCTCGGAACGCTCCTGATGGGCGTACATGCGGGTGGCCAGGGAGGGGGTGCCGTAGAGGAGCCTGTGGTAGGCCAGGACCTCGGGGTGGTCGTTGAGACCGGTGACGGGGTCGCGGCGGTCGAGACCGTCGAGGAAGTTCCGGCGCAGCGCCCCCAGCGGGGAGACGCCCTCGCCCGCCCCGGTGACGACCCGCGCCGCCTCGTCCTCGTGGTCGGCGATCCGGTGCAGGACGAGGTCCTCCTTGGCCGGGAAGTACCGGAAGAGGGTCGGCTTGGAGATCTCCGCCGCCGCGGCCACCTCGGCGACGGAGACCGCGTCGAACCCCTTCTCCAGGAACAGCCGGACGGCGATGTCCGACACCGCCTGGTACATCCGCTGCCGCTTGCGTTCCCGCAGCCCGATCTCACTCATGCCGCCGAGCCTACGCATCCCCCCGCGCGTGCCTCCCCCGGCCGGGCGACGGTCAGGCGAACGCCCGTGCCAGGCAGGGGGCGGTCGCGGTGCGGGTGGGCAGGCCCAGGGAGCCGGTGGCGGCCGCCAGGGTCATCGCGTAGGAGTCGACGGCGCGGCGGACGTTGGGGACGTCCAGGCTCGCGCCCGTCACCAGGCGGTCGAGGTCGATGTACGCGGAGCGCACGGTCTCGATCGAGCGGTAGACGGGCCAGTCCTGCGCCCAGTTCACGGTGTACTCGGGGGGCAGTGCCGCGGCCCAGCGGCGGAACATGCGGTCGCGGATCTCCGGCCGGGTCGGTGTGAGGTGCAGGTGCCGGACCAGGTCGTACAGGGGGTCCCCGACCACCGCCATCTCCCAGTCGATGATGGTCAGCGCGAGGGCGTCGTCCCGGCGGACCAGGTTCCACGGGTTGAGGTCGCCGTGCAGCAGGGCCGGTCTGCGCTCACTGACCGTCAGCCGGCCCAGGATCTGTGCCAGCCGGTGCGCGTCGGGCAGGCCGAGGTGCCGGGCCATGCGCTGGGTCTCCTCCGGCAACTCGGCGACCAGTTCGACGAGTTGTCCACACAGCCAGGTGAAGAAGCTGCCTTCCCCGGCGGCCGGGTCGACCTCCTTGTACCTCACGTGCCGCAGGGAGCAGAGCTGGTTCACGAGCCCGTCCGCCTCGTGCGGCAGCAGGCCGTGCACGGGGTGGTTCGGCGGGCGGTCGATGTCGGGCGGGCCGACGTAGGTCTGGACGGTGAAGGCCTCGTCGCCGTAGCTCCTGCCCAGGGCGAGGGCCCGGGGCGCGGCCACGTTCGCCGCCGAACCGTGGATCGCGTTGAGCACGGCGTGTTCGCTCAGGAAGCTGCGCTCGCGTCGGCAGACGTGCGGCAGCCGGCGCCGGACCACCACCGGGAAGTCCACGTCCGGCACCCGCACCACCGAGTTCAGGTGGGCGGTGCCCTTGAAGACCAGGTTCGCCGGAGCGGCCCCCTCGGCCAGCAGCGCGGCGCGTACGGCGGAGGCGGGGAAGTCGGGGCGGTGGGGGAGCCGGCGGTCGGGCTCGATGGCGAACGCCCGTGCGACCCAACCCCGATTGGTGCGCAGTCCCGCGTTGCGGGAGGCCAGCCAGCGGAACAGGGCCCGCTCGATCTCCGGCGCGTCCGGCACGCTCCCCAGCCCCAGGGGCCGCGTCGCCGCCCGGAGGGCGCGCAGCACCTGCCGCGTGGCGGTGGCCAGGCGCGCCTCGCCGGGCGCGTCCTCCAGTGAGCGCGCGGCGCGCATGACGTCGGGGTAGAGGGACTGCGCCCTCTCGAAGTCGACGTAGCGGGAGAGATCCCGGTGGATCCCGTTGGCGGCGGAGGGGCGGACCTGCCGCACGGCCTGCTCCCAGGCCCCGGTGACCTCGTCCCACTGGTCCTTCGGGTACCGCATGCGGACGAGGTGGGTGGCGAGGTCGTGAAGGGGGTCGCCGTAGCTGGCCAGCTCCCAGTCCACGAGGCGGAGGGGGGCGCCCTCGGAACGGCTCTCGACGATGACGTTGTCGCGGTGCAGGTCCGTGTGGAGCAGGGCGTACGGCCGCCGCGCCATGGACGGCACCCGCTCGGCGAGCCGGACGAGGGCGTCCTCGGGAATGCCGAGCGCCTTGAACAGCCCGCCGAAGACGGGCCAGTTGGGCTTGCGGACCTGCTCGTCGGCGAGCAGGGCCAGCGTCCTCAGGAAGCCCTGGCTGTCCGTGAGGTTGCGGGGCCAGACGGCGGGCAGCGGCGGCAGCGCGGCGCGGCGCACCTGGGTGGTGCGGGCGAGGAGTCCGGTCAGCTCCTGGACGCGGAGGGAGTCGACGGGCTTGTCGTCGGGGCAGACGGCGGACAGGGGCTCGCCCTCCGCGTACGTGTGGATGGCGAAGCCGTGGCCCTTGGCGAGGCAGCGCGGCACGTTCGGCAGCGTCCCGCCGATCGCGTCGAGGATCTTCGGCTCGTTCTCCCAGGTGCGGATCACCACGGGCAGCGTCCCGGGGCGCGGTGTCCGCACCATCACGGGGGTGCCCGGGTCCACACCCAGCAGCGGTGCGACCCGCTCCGTGGCCGGCAGGACGTGGTTCAGGTTGTGGTTCCCGCCGTTTTCCCGCCCCTGCTGCACGGCTCGTCCCACGAACTCGCCGAGGATCCCGTACGGCGCCGGGCGGCCTCCGTACACGGGACGGGGAGGAGGAGGTGCGCCCACTGGCCGCTCCGGGGTGCGAGACGAAGATGTGACGGACGGTATGCAAACGGTAAACACGCGGCGATTACTCCGCGCGCCGGCCACTCTTTTGCGTCAGGCATTGCGCGGGTGCTGCACGAGGCGCGTTCGAGGCTGGCCGGTTTTGTTCGCCATCCCATACGCGTGAACCGGAGCGGTTGCTCATTCGGTCCGCGCATGGTAGCGCACGCACCTCATGGCTCACTCAAGCCACTCCCACAACTCACCGCCCTCTCACTCCGGTTGATCACCCGTTTCGCTCGTCACGCGGCCGCATACGACGGGCCAGCCTGCGGCCCCACATCTGGCTCGGCGTTTCGACGTAACGGTGGGTCAGCCGGCACAGGGGCAGCAGCACGGCGAAGAACGCCACTTCGAGCGCGAGACTGTCCTGCCGCCGTCGGCCGATCGTGCTGTCGATCACCGCCAGCAGCACCGGATGCACCAGGTAGACCGAATAGCTGATCGTGCCCAGCGCGGTCAGCGTCCGCGGTATGCGCCGCCGGCGCGCCGCCAGCCCGGCGCCGAAGGTGAGCACGGCCAGCAGGAACGCGACGATCCAGCCGCGCCGTGTGAAGTGGTCGCCGTCGCCGTACCGGTACGCGCTCCCCACGGCACAGGCGACCACCACGACGGCGGTGCCGGCCGCACAGCGCCAGGTGCTCCGACCGTGCTCGGCGCGGTGGACGGCGGTGCCCAGGAACATCACGGCGAGGATCACCAGGCCCTCCCACATCGGGACCGTCCCGTTGAACGGGACCAGGACGAGCGCCGGCACGCCGCCCAGCACACCTCCGAACCCCCGCAGCACGGGTGACCCGGCACTCGCGCAGCAGATCGCGACCCCCATGGTGACCGAGGCGAACGCGATCAGCGGACCGGTACCGACCAGGCCGGACAGGGCGGAGGGCGGCAGCGCGACCCCCGCCGTCACGCTCACGGCGGCGAGCACGGCCACGACGACGGCGACCGCCGCGGACCGCTCGTGAACGCGGACCGTGAAGAGCGCGACGACCAGCAGGTAGAAGGCCATCTCGTACGAGAGCGTCCACAGGACGAGGAGGAGATTCGGTGTCCCGAGCAACTCCTGGAGCATGGTGACGTGGGCGACCGCCACCGCGGCGGCGCTCTGCCCGCCGAAGTCACGCAGCTCCGCGACGCCCAGGAGGTCCAGGGCGAGGACCACCGCGACGACAGCCGCCCACAGCGGGTACACACGGAAGATCCGACCGATCCAGAACGTCCGGACGCAGCCCCGGCGCTCCAGTGACGCGGGGATGATGTAGCCGCTCACCAGGAAGAACACCATGATGCCGTAGCGGCTGGTGTTGAACTGCGGCATCAGCTCCTGCCGGAAGTCCGCCATGAAGGTGTACGACGAGTGGTCGAACACCACGACGAGTGCGGCGACACCGCGCAACGCGTCGAGCCAGCCCGACCGCGAGGGACCGGCCGTCGTCATGGCCGCTGGTGATCCTGCTGTTGTTGTCACCTCACCGAGTCCAGCGGCCCGACCATTGTTCGGCAGTACCGTTCTGGCGTCCGAACAATGGGCCGGCGGGGGTGAGGGTGTGGCGGGTCGTCATGAGGTGCCGGTGGATCCGGCGGCGGGGCCGGTGCAGCGGTTCGCGTTCGAGTTGCGCAAGCTGCGGGCGGAGGCCGACGGGATCACCTACCGGGCCCTGGCCCAGCGGGCGGGCTACTCGGTGACCACGCTGTCGCAGGCCGCGGCCGGGGAGCAACTGCCCACCCTGCCGGTGGTCCTGGCCTACGTACGGGCCTGCGGCGGCGATGCGGCGCAGTGGGAGGCCCGGTGGCAGGAGGCGGTGGAGGAGTCAGCCGGTGACGGCTCTCGGGCCGACGACGGATCACGCGCGCCGTACCGGGGGCTGGCACGGTTCGAGACCGGTGACAGCGCCCTGTTCTTCGGCCGGGCCCAGCTCACCGCCGACCTGGTCGACCTGCTGCGCCGTCGGCGGTTCGCGGCGGTCTTCGGCCCCTCCGGCAGCGGCAAGTCCTCCCTGCTGCGGGCCGGCCTGATACCCGTCCTCCGCCAGGCCCAGGATCCCGGCCTGCGTCCGGCCGCGATCCGGATCCTGACCCCGGGCGAACGTCCCGCCCGCACCCACGCGCCCCTTCTCGCCCCCGCGGTCCCCGGCCCCGGCAGCGCCGGGACGGACACGTTCGTGATCGTCGACCAGTTCGAGGAGGTCTTCACCCTCTGCCACGATGCGACGGAGCGCGCTCGCTTCATCGATCTGCTGCTGGCCGCCCGGGAGCCCGAGAGCCGCTTACGGGTTCTGGTGGCGGTGCGCGGCGACTTCTACGGCCGCTGCGCCGAGCACCGGGGCCTGGCCGACGCACTGCGCGACGCCAACCTGCTGGCCGGTGCGATGAGCCCGGCGGAACTGCGCGACGCCGTCGTCAAGCCGGCCACGGCCGCAGGACTGACCGTGGAACGCGCCCTCACCACCCGACTGGTCGAGGAGGTCGCCGACGCGCCGGGCGGGCTGCCGCTGCTGTCCCACGCGTTGCTGGAGACCTGGCGCCGCCGCCGCGGCAAGACCCTGACCATGGCGGGCTACGAGGCGGCCGGATGCCTGGACGGCGCGATCGCCAAGACGGCCGAGGAGGTCTACGGCCGATTCAGTGAGGCCCAGGCGACCGCCGCCCGCCGGGTGCTGCTCCGCCTGGTCGCCCCCGGATGGGGGTCCCCCCGCTCGAGCGAAGCCGAGAGTGGGGAAGGCACCCCCGACACCCGCCGTCCCGTCGAGCGCGCGGAAGTGCCAGGCACCGGCCGCGACGACACCGTTCAGGTGCTGGAGGCACTCGCCGGGGCGCGGCTGCTCACCCTGGACGGCGACACGGTCGAGATGGCCCACGAGGCCCTGATCACGGCCTGGCCCCGGCTGCGCGGGTGGATCGAGGAGGACCGCGAACGCCTGCGTGTGCACCGGAACCTGACCGAGGCGGCCCACGCCTGGCAGGAACTGGGCCGCGAAACGGGCGCCTTGTACCGGGGGAGCCGGCTCGCCGTCGCCCAGGAACACTTCGACGGCGCCACGCGCGAGGACCTGACCGACGTGGAGCACGCCTTCCTCGACGCGAGCCGCGCCCACGAGCAGAAGGGCCGTCGCCGGTACCGGCTGATGCTCACGGCGCTCACCACCGCCCTGTGCCTCGCCCTCGTCGCCGCCGGCCTCGCCGTGCGGCAGCGGCAGAGCGCGGTCACCGCCCAGCACCTCGCCCAGTCCCGGCAACTGGCCGCCCAGTCCAGCGCACTGCTGGACACCGACCCCGATCGCGCCTCACTGCTCGCCGTCCGGGCCTACCGCACCAGCCCGACCCGCGAAGCCACCGCCGCCCTGTACGCCGCCGCGGCGTTACCGCTGCGCAAGCGCCTGGTCAGCGGCACCGAGCCCGTGCAGTCCATCGTCCTCAGCCCGGACGGACACACCCTCGCCGCCCAGAGCCGGGACGGCAAAGTGCGGATCTGGAACCTGCCCGAAGGCCGGCTCCGACGGACGTTCACCGGCGACCACATCGACGAAGTCCTGGCGTTCAGCCCCGACGGACGCACCCTCGCCGTCGCTACCGCCGGCAGCACCGGCGGGATGGACCTGTGGGATCCGGTCGCAGGCAGGAAGCTCAGCACCTTGACCCTCCCCGACGGTGCGGTGCGCGGGGCCGCCTTCAGCCCTGACGGCCGTACCGTGGCCGCCGCCTCGGCGAGCGCTGTACGGGTGTGGGACGTGGCCACCGGCCGCAAGCGGCACAGTTTCACGGGTCTCCCGGAGCCACAGGCGGTCGCCTTCGGCCCTGACGGACGTACCGTCGCCGCGGTGGTGAGCCGCAACGTCCCGGTCCGGGTGTGGGACGTGGCCACCGGCCGCACCCGGCCCGCCCACGGGAGCCGGATCGAGGGCACCGCGGTGGCTTTCAGCCCTGACGGCCGGACCTGCGCGGCCCTCCGCGCCGACGGTTCGGTGCAACTGCGGGAGGTGGCCACCGGCAAGGTCCGGCGCACCATCAGGGACGGTCCCGGCTCTGCGGACGAACTGGCCTTCGCCCCGGACGGGCGGACCCTCGCCATCCCGGGTCCGGGTGACAAGGTGCGGCTGTGGGACACCGTCTCCGGTGAGCTGCGGGCCACCGTGACCGCCGGTCACCACGGACGCGGGGCCATGAAGGTGGCCCTCGGCGCGGACGGCCGCACCCTGGTGACCAGCAGCAACGCGGACCCCACCATCCGCGTCCACCGCCTGCCCGCCGATCGCCCGCGGACCACTCTGCCGGGCCAGGCCGGCACGCACGTCGCAGACATGGCATTCAGTCCGGACGGACGCACGGTGGGCACGGTTCGCCAAGGGCCGCCCGGCCGTGGGGCGGTACAACTCTGGGATGTCAGGACCGGCGATCGCGAAGCCGCACTCGCGCTCGACGCCGACCCGGCACCCCAAGGGCAGCAACTGCCTTTCCCGGTTTCCCGCCTCGGGGCTGTGGGGTTCGGCCCGAACGGCCGTGCCCTGGCTGCCAGGGCCACCGAGAACGGGGTGATCGAGATCCGGGATGTCGCCACGGGCCGCCTTCGCCAAAGCCGTGCCCTGGCCGTCGGCGACACGGCGGTCCTCAGCCCCGACGGGACACGGCTCGCCCTCGTCGGCGAGAAGGGATCGGTGCGGATCTGGCACCTTCCGACCGGCGCACTGCACACCGCCCGTACCGGCCACGGCCAATCCGTCAGGGCGTTGGCGTTCACCCCGGACAGCCGCACCGTTGCCGTCTTGGACATCGAGGTCGGCGCCGATCAGGTCACGCTGCTCGACGCCGCGACCGGCCGCACACAGCGCACCATCAAGCCGAGCACCGGGAGTCTGCTGTCCCTCGCGTTCGGCCCGGACGGCCACACCCTGGCCACAAGCGGCAGTAACGGATCCGTGAAGACATGGGATGCGCGCACCGGTCGGCTTCAGGACAGCTTCGGAGTCAGCGGTGAGGTGGCGTCGCTGGCTTTCAGCCCCGACGGACGCACCCTGGCCGCAAGCAGCGCGAGAGGAGTCCAGCTGTGGGACCTCGCCACCAGCCAGGCCAGGCTCACCCTGCCGACCCGCTCGCTCGCAGGGGTGGCGTTCAGCCCGGACGGACGCACCCTGGCCATCAGCACGGGCGGCTCCGTCGGGCTGTGGGACGTCGACCTGCCTGATCCGGCCCGCGCGATCCACGCGGTCTGCGAGGCCGTCGACACGTGCTGGCCGGCCGCGTGACGCTCCGGTCTCGCTCAGTCCGAGGTGTCGCGCTGAGTGCCCGAGGCCATCTGCACAGGGGCGGCGGCGACCAGCAGTGCGGCGAACACGAGGGGGGCGGCTGTCTGGTACCCCATCCACACTTCGCCCCCGGCGCCGCTGCCCTGCCGCGCCAGCAGGAGGCCGGTCAGGGCCGCCACCACCCAGCCGCTGTCGTAGGCGATCATGAGCCGCGTGTAGGTGCGCATCGACCGGCTGCGCGTGTATCTGATCTCGATGCCGCCGCCGATCAACAGGGCTGTGCCTGAGACGACCATCAGCCAGGCCGACGTGCCGAGTAACCGGCCGAGCGGGGCAGCGCCGGCGATGCAGACAGCGGCGAGCAACACCTTGAAGGCGCCATCGGCGAGGGCTCCCACCGTCTGGCGAGTCACTCGTGCTGACACGACCTGGGCCATGAGCGTCCTCCTCGAAGCTCGCCCTGACTGGGCTGGTTCCGTAACGAGATTACGGCAATAATCAAATTATGAGAATGACAAGAGCGGAGGCCAAGGAACGCAACCGCCGCGCCTTGCTGGACGCCGCGTTCCAGGTCGTTTCCCGGGACGGCTACCGGGCCAAGCTGGATGAGATCGCCGAACGCGCCGACCTGACCACCGGTGCCATCTACTCCCTGTTCGGAAGCAAGAACGGCCTGGTGGTCGCCCTGGTCGCCGACTACCTGCGGCCGTACTACGAGGAGATCGAGCAGGCGGTCCCCCCTGGACTTGACCTGCTGGAAGCGGTCGACGCCTTTGCCCGGTACTACCGGCGCAGCTGTGACGCCCCGGACGCGCTGTCCGGCCTGTCGCTCCAGATCACCTTGCTGGACATGGCCCTGCACGACCCAGAGCTGGGGGCGCAGCTCGCCACGTCCGTCCGGTCGCAGGAAACTCACCTGATCGAACTGTTCGCCGGAAGGTCGCACAACGGGAGGGTGGTGACGCCGCAGCAGGCGCAACGTCTGACCACCGCGCTCAGGGCGCTGTTCGTCGGTCTCAGCCAGGGTGTCACCCTCGGCCTCGCCTCCGGCGCCGACGAACAGTACTTCGCCGACACCGCCCGCGCTCTGGCGTCCGGCATGTCCCTCATCGATCTGAACGCGGATGCTTCGTGATGGGCGGTCAGGGGCGCAGCCGCATCGTCAGGGTGGCGTGGCGCACTATTGCAAGCAGGTGCTTGCAATAGTTAGCGACGATGGTGCAAGGTGGAGGCATGGCATCGCTCAACGTCGGCAATCTCGGTGAGTACCTGCGCGAACAGCGGCGCACCGCGCAGCTGTCGCTGCGGCAGCTCGCCGACGCCGCCGGGGTGTCCAATCCGTATCTGAGCCAGATCGAGCGCGGGCTGCGCAAGCCGAGCGCGGAGGTGTTGCAGCAGGTCGCCAAGGCCCTGCGCATCTCCGCCGAGACGCTGTACGTACGCGCCGGCATTCTCGACGCCGAGCGCGACCGCGACGAGGTCGAGACGCGCGCCGTCATCCTCGCCGACCCCACGCTGACCGAGCAGCAGAAGCAGGCGCTGCTCCAGATCTACGAGTCCTTCCGCAAGGAGAACGGATTCGAGGTCGTCGCCGTCCGCATCGCGGAGAGCGACGGCGCGGCGGACGCCCAGGCCGGCGACGCGGCGATACGCGACACCCGCACCGCCGCCGACGACGGCACCGCCGTACGCCGTCCCCGCACGGCCGACGGCAGCGACGCCGATCCGCAGCAGACGGCCAGTTGACCGGACCAGGGGACCGGCCGCCCGACTGCGGACCACCAAAACCCTCAGCCGAACGTGAATCCGGGAGGACCATCACCATGGCCATCACCGACGACCTGCGCAAGACCCTGACCGACCCGACCCCCCTCTACTTCGCCGCCGGCACCGCCGACCTGGCCCTTCAGCAGGCCAAGAAGGTGCCCGGCCTGGTGGAGCAGCTGCGCACCGAGGCCCCGGCCCGCTTCGAGGCGGTCCGCAGCACCGACCCGAAGGCCGTGCAGGAGAAGGCCGCCGCCCGCGCCAAGGAGGCGCAGGAGACCATCCAGTCCAAGGTGGGCGAGTTCATCGGCACCATCGACGTCGACCTGAAGAAGCTGGGCAGCAACCTCGACGCCGACCTGAAGAAGATCGGCGAGACCGCCCAGGACCTCGCCCTGCGCAGCGTCGGCGTCGCCGCCGAGTACGCGGTCAAGGCCCGGGAGACCTACGAGAAGGTCGCCGAGCACGGTGAGCAGGCCGTGCGCACCTGGCGTGGCGAGGCCGCCGACGAGATCGAGGAGCTCGCCATCGTCGTCGAGCCGGAGCCCGCGCCGAAGACCGAGCCGAAGACCGAGGCGAAGCCCGCGCCGACCGCGGTCAAGGAGGCGCCGAAGCCCGCCGAGGCCAAGGCCCAGCCCGCCCCGGCGAACAAGCCCGCCGCCAAGAAGGCCCCGGTCGCCCGCAAGACCACCACCACCACGAAGAAGACCACGCCGCCGGCCAAGTGACGCCGCCGCGTCGGATCAGTGGCGACGGGCCGGGCACTTCCATGGTGTCCGGCCCGTTGTTCCGGGTAGTGGGCTTGCGGTTGCGGGTACCGTGACCGCGTAGTGACGAGCCGAAACAGGTGGTGGACGTTGTGCTGATGCAGGGGTTCGCAGGGTTCATGTGGCTGCTGAGTGTGGCCCTCATCCTGTTCAGCGGCTTTGCCTTGATCGACGCCGCCACCCGCCGCGAGGACGCCTATCGCGCGGCCGACAAGAAGACCAAGCCGTTCTGGCTGATCGTCCTCGGGCTCGCCTTCGTGGTGAACCTGATCTTCAACATCCTGTCGTTCCTGCCCATCATCGGCCTCGTCGCGACCATCGTGTACATGGTCGACGTACGCCCCGCCCTACGAGGCCTCTCGGGCGGCGGCCGCAGCCGCAGGGGCTCGAGCAGCGACGGACCGTACGGCCCCTACAACGGCGGCCGCTGAAGAGCGCCCGGCAAGGGGCGGAGCCGGCAACGGACTCCGCCTCAGCCCGCCCGCTCCAGCATCAGCACAGCCACGTCATCCGTCAGCTCCCCACCATTCAGCCGCCGCACCTCGTTCACCGCGGCCCGCAACAACTCCTCCCCCCGCAGCCCCTCAGCCAGCTGCCGACGCACGAGCGACACCATGCCGTCCTGACCGAGCCGCTCCCGGCCCTCACCGACCCGGCCCTCGATCAGCCCGTCGGTGTACAGCATCAGGCTCCACTCAGAGCCAAGCTCCACCTGCATACGCGGCCAGCGCGCACCCGGCAGCAGCCCCAGCGCGGGGCCGTTGTTGTCGTACGGCAACAGCTGGGCGGGCCGCCCGGGACGGGAGATCAGCGGAGCCGGATGCCCGGCCAGGCACAGGCCCGCGCGGCGACCGTCCGGTGCGATGTCCACCGTGCACAGCGTCGCGAAGATCTCGTCGTCGGAGCGCTCGTGCTCCAGGACCTGCTGAAGCGTCCCCAGCAGTTCGTCGCCGCACAGCCCCGCCAGGGTCAGCGCCCGCCACGCGATGCGCAGCTCCACGCCGAGCGCGGCCTCGTCGGGGCCGTGCCCGCAGACGTCGCCGATCATGGCGTGCACGGTGCCGTCGGGTGTGCGCACGGTGTCGTAGAAGTCACCGCCGAGCAGCGCGCGCGAGCGGCCGGGGCGGTAGCGGGCGGCGAAGCGGAGCGAGGAGCCCTCCAGCAGCGGCGTGGGCAGCAGGCCCCGCTCCAGGCGACGGTTCTCCTGAGCGCGCACCCGGCCCTCGGCGAGCCGCCGCTCGGCGGAGTCGGAACGCTTGCGCTCCACCGCGTACCGGATGGCGCGGCTCAGCAGCCGTCCGTCCAGTTCGTCGCGGAAGAGGTAGTCCTGGGCGCCGACGCGCACCGCCTCGGTGCCGCGCTCGGTGTCGCCGGACGCGGTGAGGGCCAGCACGGCGTGTCGGGGTGCCAGCTCCAGTACGTGCCGGAGCACGGCGAGCTCGTCGTCGCCCGCGTCACGGCCGGGCGCGGGCAGCGCCAGGTCGAGCAGGATGCAGTGGACGTCGTCGGTGAGCAGTCGCTCGGCCTCGGTGAGGTTGCGGGCGGTGCGCACACGGATCGGCTTGCCTGCCGAGTCCAGCAGATCGGGCACGATCGGCGAGCCGCCGGGATCGTCCTCGATCAGCAGCAGTGTCAGGTTCGTCTGGGTGGCGCCGTCCGCCACGTCTTCGTTGCTCGTGGCTTCTTCCTTGGAGGGAGTGACGCCTGCGGGCGCGGGCTGCGCCTGACCACACTCCACGGCCGGGATCGCTCTCTGCCGCGGTATCGGTACGGGCATTGTCCTGAGTTCCTTCCCTCCCCCCGAGGGCTGGCTAGGGCGAGGGACCTCGCCCCACCGACGGGGACCATAGCGGTAGAGAGTGCCGCAGCGGAATGGCAGGAGACACCCGGCTTCACGCCAGACCACTGTCATATGCCGCTTTATGGAGCGCAGTTGGACACGTGGGTCACCAGGGAGGGATGACGAAGGTCACGTCCCCCCGGAGTTTGGTGGCCGATCGGCGTGTGCTGGGTCACGTGGCCCGGGTCTCATCTCCGCGCTGCATGTGGACAGATGGGCCGTAAGGCTCGAAATGGTGCGGCTCACATCCGGGGCCCGGCATCTCACCTCACGCGTCCGGCCGCACCACGCCCAGGATCGGCATCGAGCCCGCGCCCGCGATCGTCACGGTCCGCCCCGGCCGGGGAGCGTGGACCATGTTGCCGTCGCCGATGTACATCGCGACATGGCTGGCGTCGTCGAAGTAGATGATCAGGTCGCCGGGGCGCATGTCCTTGACGTCGACGTGCGGCAACTGCCGCCACTGTTCCTGCGAGGTGCGCGGGATGCCGTGGCCGGCCGCCGCCCACGCCTGTGAGGTCAGCCCGGAGCAGTCGTACGAATCGGGCCCCTCGGCGCCCCACACGTACGGCTTTCCTATCTGGGCCGTCGCGAACTCCACGGCCTTCTCGCCCTGCTCGGTCGAGGTGCCGCCGACCTCCTCGATGGCGCCCGAGTCCAGCCAGGCGGTCTGCGCCTTGTCGGCGGCCTCCTTCTCCAGCTGGGCCAGGCGCTCCTTCTCCTTCTTCTCCAGCTGGGACTCGAGCTTCTCGGCCGCCGCGATCTGCTTCTCGATCCTCTTCTGCGCCTCGGCCTTGGTCTTGCGGTTGGACTCCATCTTCTGCCACTGGGCGGAGGCGTCCGTGGAGTACTGCTCCAAGTCCTGCTGGGTGCGGGTCAGTTCGGCGAGGAGCCCCTTCGTGGCGCGCTGGCCCTGCTGGACGCGGCCCGCGCCGTCGAGGAACGCCTGCGGGTTGTCGCTCAGCATCAGGTGGGCCTCGTCGGGCAGTCCGCCCGTGCGGTACTGGGAGCGGGCCGCGGCGCCCGCGCGGTCCTTCAGCTCGTCCAGCCTCTCCCGGCCCCTGACGATCTTCTTGGCCAGCGCGACGATCTCGGCCGACTGCTTCTCGGCCTTCTCCTCGGCGGCGTTGTAGGCGTCGGTGGCCACGGCCGCGTCGTGGTAGAGCGCGTCCAGCCGCTCGCGGACGGCCTCGAGGTCCTTGCCGGGCTTGGGGGCCGGGGTCGGGACCCTGGTGGCCGGCGGCGGTGTGGAAGTCGGCGACGGCGTGCCGACCGGGGTCGGTGTGCGGGTCGGGCTCGCGAACGCCGTGCCGGGTGCCCCGAGCACGGTGGCCGCGCAGACGACGGTCACAGCCATCGCCAGAAGGCCGCGCTTGCCCCGTCCCATACCCCATCCCCCAAACTGATTAACCGTCAGTAACATACGGTCGCCTGAGGGATCGTGCCATGGCGTGGCGCAAAACGACAGGGGGAAGGCTTCCCTCGTTTCTCTCCCCGCTCGCTGCCCTTTTTCCTCCCCCGCAGGGCGATCTCCCCACCTGTGTGACGACCGACTCACGGAGATCGTTCCCGGCAGGTCGGAGAGGGTGGGCGGTGTGGGCGGGCAGGCAGCCTGAGGGGGCGGGCGGTGAGAGCGTGCAGCGTCAGACGCGCGGTGCCAACGCCCCCCACGGCACCGTCACTTCCCCCTGCCGCCAGCGCACCGGCCCGTCCGTCACGGGCCAGTCGGCCGTGAGGTCCCGTACCGCCCTGATCCAGCGCTGACGGGCGCCGTACGAGGCGTAGGGCGCGGCGGCCGCCCAGGCGCGGTCGAAGTCGCGGAGGAAGGCGTGCACCGGTTCGCCGGGGACGTTGCGGTGGATGAGTGCCTTCGGCAGGCGCTCCGCGAGGTCGGAGGGCCGCTCCAGGGAGCCCAGCCGGGTCGCGAACGTCACCGTGCGCGGGCCCTCGGGGCCGAGCGCGACCCACACGTGCCGCCGCCCGATCTCGTCGCACGTCCCCTCGACCAGCAGCCCGCCCCGTGTCCCGCGTGCCGGGTCGGCCGGCGCGAGCCGCGCGCACAGCCGCTCCCAGACCGCGGCGACCTCGTCCTCGTCGTACTGCCGCAGCACATTGGCGGCGCGCACGAGATGCGGCCGCTCGGGGATCGGGATCTCGAAGCCGCCGTGCCGGAAGGCGAGCCCCTCGCGCGCGTACGGCCGCGCGGCCGCGACCCGGGCCGGTTCGATCTCGACGCCCACCACGCGCGCGTGCGGTGCGACCGAGCGCAGACGCGTGAGGAGTTCGACGGCGGTCCAGGGAGCCGCTCCGTACCCGAGGTCGACCGCGACGGGATCGCCGGCCCGCCGCAGCTCACCGCCGTGCGTCGCCGCGATCCAGCGGTCCATGCGGCGCAGCCGGTTCGGATTGGTGGTCCCGCGCGTGACCGTGCCCACGGGGCGGGGGGTGGCGCGGGATGGCATGCGTATGAGGGTAGGCGGAGGAGGAAGGGGTGAAGGGCCGAAGCGCTACGTGACGCACCCCACGGCTTCTCGTGACGCACTCCACGGCCTCTCCTGACGCACCCCACGCTCGAACGGTTGAGCGACATTGAGTAATGCACCGGCAAAATGTACGAAGCCCGGAATGGCAGGCGCTTCCTCCGGTGTTGCACCACGTTGGAGGCTCTCACGTGCCCTCCCCCGCCTGCCCGCAGCAAGGAGGAACGCCAGGTGAGCCACTACGTCAGCAGGCTCGGGCGTCGCTCCCCGGCGGCACCCTCGCGGCTGCGCCTGCACCGCCGCCCCCGCCGCGTCGCGATGCTCTCCGTGCACACCTCCCCGCTCCACCAGCCCGGCACCGGCGACGCCGGCGGCATGAACGTCTACATAGTGGAGCTCGCCCAGCGCCTCGCCGCCCTGGGCATCGAGGTCGAGATCTTCACGCGGGCCACGACGGCCGCCCTCCCGCCGACCGTGCAGATGGCCCCCGGCGTACTCGTCCGCCACATCGACGCGGGCCCGTACGAGGGCCTGGCCAAGGAAGAGCTCCCCGGCCAGCTGTGCGCCTTCACCCACGGCGTGATGCAGGCATGGGCCGGCCACCGCCCCGGCTACTACGACCTCGTCCACTCCCACTACTGGCTCTCCGGCCACGTCGGCTGGCTCGCCGCCCAGCGCTGGGGCGCCCCCCTGGTGCACGCCATGCACACCATGGCCAAGGTCAAGAACGCCAACCTGGCCGACGGCGACACCCCCGAACCCGCCGCCCGCGTCATCGGCGAGACCCAGATCGTCGACGCCGCCGACCGTCTCATCGCCAACACGGCGGAGGAGGCCGACGAACTCGTACGGCACTACCACGCGGACCCCGACAAGGTCGCCGTCGTCCACCCCGGCGTCAACCTCGACCGCTTCCGCCCCGCCGACGGCCGCGCCGCCGCCCGCGCCCGCCTGGACCTCCCACAGGACGCCCTGGTCCCGCTCTTCGCGGGCCGCATCCAGCCCCTCAAGGCCCCCGACATCCTCCTGCGCGCGGTGGCGGTACTGCTCGACGAGCGCCCCGAGCTGCGCTCCCGCATCGTCGTCCCCGTGGTCGGCGGCCCCAGCGGCAGCGGCCTCGCCAAGCCGGAGGGCCTGCAGAAGCTGGCCGCGCGCCTGGGCGTCGCCGACGTCGTACGGTTCCGCCCGCCTGTCGGCCAGGACCAGCTGGCGGACTGGTTCCGCGCCGCGTCCCTCCTGGTCGTCCCCTCCTACAGCGAGTCGTTCGGCCTGGTCGCCATAGAGGCGCAGGCGACCGGCACGCCGGTGCTCGCCGCCTCGGTCGGCGGCCTGCCGGTGGCCGTACGCGACGGCGAGACCGGCTTCCTGGTGCAGGGCCACGATCCCGCCGCCTACGCGCGCGTGCTGGCCGATTTCGCGGACCGCCCCGAGCTGGCGTCCCGCATGGGCGCGGCCGCCGCCCGGCACGCCCAGTCCTTCGGCTGGGACACCTCGGCCGCCGCCACCGCCGACGTCTACACGGCCGCGATCCAGGCCCACCGCCGTCGCGTACGCTCCCACCATGGGTGATGTCGAGAAGACCGCACAGCTCATCGAGGAGTTCCTGGCGGACGCCGAACTCGAGTCGGAGAGCCCCGACCCCGGCACCTACGTCGTCCAGCTCCCCGGCACCCGCAAGCTGAAGACGACGGTCTCCCTCCGGGTGGGCCGCCACTCCCTCTCCCTGAACGCCTTCGTCATCCGCCACCCCGACGAGAACGAGGCGGGCGTCCACCGCTGGCTCCTGGAGCGCAACCTCAAGCTGTACGGGGTGAGTTACGCCGTCGACCACCTCGGCGACGTCTACGTCACCGCCAAGCTCCCGCTCTCCGCCGTGACCCCCGACGAGATCGACCGCCTCCTCGGCCAGGTCCTCGAAGCCGCCGACGGTGCCTTCAACACCCTCCTCGAACTCGGCTTCGCCACCGCCATCCGCAAGGAGTACGAATGGCGGGTGTCACGCGGCGAATCCACCCGCAACCTGGACGCGTTCGCGCACCTGACGCGACGGGCGGGGGCGGGGGAGGGGTAGAGACCGGAATCAAGCCTGATCAGGCGCGCCGAGTCACTCGGGATTGGACGGCTCGGGGTGTGACGACTCGGGACTGGACGGCTCGGGGTCGGGCCGGTCGGGCTTGTCGAGCTGATCCGCGAACGCACGCAGCGCGTCGGCCAGTTCCTTCTTCGTGGGCAGCTGGTCGACCTTCCGGTCGAGTTCCTTGATGCGCCGGTTGAGCTCGTCGAGGTCGGCCGGCGGGTCGCTGGGGTCGGGGCTGCCCGGGTCGTCCGACGGTATCGGCGGGTCGGTCACCTCGGTGGAGCTCGGGTCCGGCCAGGGCGGGCTGGGGTTCGGGCTCGGCACGTCACCGCTGCTGCCGTCGCCGTCCGTTCCGCCGCTGCCGCCGTCGGGCTGGTCGCCCTGCGGTTCGCTGTACGACGTGCTCGGTTCGGGCGACGGACTCCCGTTCGACGTGGCCGCGAGCGCCACACCGACACTCAGGGCCACCAGGGCCGCCGCCCCCGCGACGGCGGCCGAGACACGCCTGACCCGCAGGGTGCGCCGGGCGGACGAGGTGGGGGACTCCTGCGGTTCGTGTACGCCTTGTGAGCTCTGTGTCTCATCCATGAATACGACGCTATCCGGCGGCACGCGGCGGACGTACGGCTTCCGCCGATCCCCGTACTGCCCCTACTGCCTCTGCCGTCCGTCCCGCCCCTACCGCCTCTACCGTCCGTACCGCCCCGGTGTCACCCCGACCAACTTCCGGAAGTGACGGGTGAGATGGGCCTGGTCGTAGAACCCGGCCGCCGCGGCGACCTCCGCCGGGGACCGCCCGTCGAGCAGCAGCCGACGGGCCAGGTCGACGCGGCGGGCGGTGAGGTACTGGTGCGGTGCGATGCCGTACGCGCCGCTGAACGCCCGTACGAGATGGGCGGGGTGGGCCTGGACGACGTCGGCGGCCCGCTCCAGGGAGATGCCCTGGACGACGTACGCGTCGAGGAGTTCCCGCAGCCGGCGCGCGAGGGCGGGGTCGGGGCGCGGAGCCCGTACCGTGCGCCGGAAGTGGTCCCGCAGCCGCTCCCCGATCAGCGTCAGCCTGCTGTCCGCCTCCAGTTCGTCGCCGGGCCGGGCCAGTGCCGTGTGCAACTGGCCCACCCGCCGCCGCAGTACGGGGTCCGCCAGGTCGGGCGCGTCGACGGCGGGCCCGATGAGGTCGTCGGTGAGGTGGGTGGCGTCCAGGTAGATGACCCGCTTGCGGAAGCCGTGCGGGGTGGCGGGCGAGCCGTTGTGCGGGACGTGCGGCGGCAGCAGGGACACCGTGTCGTGCGGAGTGCCGTGCTCGTGCCGGTCGAGGTCGTACCGTACGGCGCCGTCGTCCACGATGAGCAGCGTCCACGCCTCGTGCACGTGCATCGGGTAGGCGTGCTCGGTGAAGTGGGCGTGGAAGACCTCCACGACACCCGGGATCCGGGGGCGCCAGGCGGAGACTTCCTGGTGAGCCGCTGGTTTGGCCGCCATGCAAAGAACGTACAAGACGGTGTCGTACGACGGTCGGCAGTCTCAGTGCATGAGCACGACTACGAGCACGAGCCCGACCACGAGCACGAGCCCGACCACGAGCACCAGCCCGACCACGAGCACCAGCCCGACCACGACCGCGACCGCTGAACCCGTGCGCTTCGACACGAAGATCGCCGTCCTGCTGCGGGAGGACCTGGAGCCCTGGCAGCGTCTGAACGTCACCGCGTTCCTCGTCAGCGGCCTCGGCACAGCGGCCCCCGAGGTGATCGGCGAATCGTACGAGGACGCCGACGGCGTCGGCTACCTGCCGATGTTCCGCCAGCCGGTGCTGGTCTTCGAGGGCACGAAGGAGACGCTGACGGCGGCCCACGCGCGCGTGCTGTCCCGTGCGCTGCCGCGCGCGGTCTTCACGAGCGACCTGTTCGCGACGGGCAACGACCGGGACAACCGGGCGGCGGTACGGGCGGTGCGGACCGGGGAGCTGGACCTGGTGGGGATCGCGCTGTACGGGCCGCGGAACGCGGTGGACAAGGTGTTGAAGGGGGCGCGGATGCATCCCTGAGGGAGCGCCGGCGCACTGGCGTCACGTCAAGCCGGGCTGACCTCGGACTCGGCGGACGCCTTCGGCGAAGGGGAGACGGGCTCCTCCGCGGGCAGTCGCCGCATCAGGGCGGCGTACCCGACCGCGGCCACCGTGCCGATGACGGCGCACAGTCCCCACAGCCACTCCGCCCCGAACCGGTCGATGACCAGGCCGGACATCAAGGGGGCGATGAGCGCGGCGAGACTCCAGGAGAGCGTGTACATGCCCTGGTAGCGGCCGCGCCCCCGGACGGGGGAGAGGCGGACGACGAGGCCGGTCTGCGTCGGCGCGTTGAGCATCTCGCCGAGCGTCCACACGCACACCGTGAGGATGAAGACGCCGACCGATCCGGCGAAGGCGGTGAGCCCGAAGCCGTATCCGGCGAGCAGGGAGGAGACGACGAGCAGCCGCTTGGGGTCCCGGTGCTCGATGAACCGGGTCACCGGGATCTGCAGCGCGACGATCAGCACGCCGTTGACGGCGATGGCGATGCCGTAGTCGGCGGGCGTGAACCCGGCGTCGCCCATGGCCACGGGCAGACCGATCGACCCCTGCTGGAAGATCAACGCGACGAGGAAGGACAGGCCGACGACGCCCATGAAGCGACCGTCCCGCAGGACGGTACCGAGCCCGATGTCGTCCCCGGCCTCCTTGGCACCGCTCTCGGCGGCGGGCCGGGACTCGGGCACCTTCAGGAAGACCACGACCGCGCACAGCGCCGTCATCCCGGCCTCGATCAGGAACCCGGCGAGATAGCTGAACTCGGCGATGAACCCGGCGGCCGTGGAGGAGACGGCGAAGCCGAGGTTGATCGCCCAGTAGTTGAGCGAGAAGGCCCGCACCCGGTCCTCGGGCCGCACGATGTCGGCCATCATCGCCTGCACGGCCGGCCGGGAGGCGTTCGACGCCATGCCGACGAGGAACGCGACGCCGGCGATGGCGACGGGGTCGTGCACGAACCCCAGCAGCGCGACGAAGGCGGCCGTGGAGGCCTGCGCGACGAGCAGCGTGGGCCGCCGCCCGAGCCGGTCGGCCATGACGCCTCCGCCGAGCGACGACACGACCCCGCCCAGCCCGTGCAGCGCGGCGACGAGACCGGCGTAGGAGGCGGAATACCCGCGGTCGAGCGTCAGGTACAGCGCCATGAACGTGGCGACGAAGGCACCGAGCCGGTTGACGAGCGTGCTGGTCCACAGCCACCAGAACTCACGGGGGAGCCCGGAGACGGTCTCGCGGGCGGCATGTCTCAAGGTGGCGACGGACATGACGGATCCCCCCACGGGTGTCAGCGTGTAAGCAGCTCAGACGGTGATCACAACTTACGAGAGGGGAGTTGTCGGAGGCCACTCAATTAACAATTCCAGTCAACCGACCGCCCCTTGCCGCCCCTTGTCCGCCACTTGCCTGCCCCGCGCCCGCCGCCCCGTCCGCCCTTCGGGCAGCCGTACCGGGCCCCAAAGGTTTGGATTACGCTCATACGCATGGCCGACGCACCGTACAAGCTGATCCTCCTCCGCCACGGCGAGAGCGAATGGAACGCGAAGAACCTGTTCACCGGCTGGGTGGACGTCAACCTCAACGAGAAGGGCGAGAAGGAGGCAGTCCGCGGCGGCGAGCTCCTGAAGGACGCCGACCTCCTGCCCGACGTGGTCCACACGTCCCTCCAGAAGCGCGCGATCCGCACCGCCCAGCTGGCGCTGGAGTCCGCGGACCGCCACTGGATCCCCGTCCACCGCAGCTGGCGCCTGAACGAGCGCCACTACGGCGCCCTCCAGGGCAAGGACAAGGCCCAGACCCTCGCGGAGTTCGGCGAGGAACAGTTCATGCTGTGGCGCCGCTCCTACGACACCCCGCCGCCCCCGCTCGAGGACGGCACGGAGTTCTCCCAGTCCTCCGACCCCCGCTACGCGACGATCCCCCCGGAGCTGCGCCCCCGCACGGAGTGCCTCAAGGACGTCGTCGTCCGTATGCTCCCCTACTGGTACGACGGCATCGTCCCCGACCTCCTCGCGGGCCGCACGGTCCTGGTCGCGGCCCACGGCAACAGCCTCCGCGCCCTGGTCAAGCACCTCGACGGCATCTCCGACGCCGACATCGCGGGCCTGAACATCCCGACGGGCATCCCCCTCTACTACGAGCTCGACGCCGACTTCAAGCCGGTGACACCGGGCGGCAAGTACCTGGACCCGGAGGCCGCTGCGGCGGCCATTGAGGCGGTCAAGAACCAGGGCAAGAAGAAGTAAGCGCCCACGAATAAGCCCCCTACCTGCGGTTTCTCCGCTGGGAGGGGGCTTTTCCGTGGCCCAGGGGCCGTCTCTGGGCCGTCAGGTGCTGGGCAGGACCGGCCGGGCCGTGCCGAATACGGCGGTCACAGCCGCACCAGTGTGCTGTGGGCCCTCCTGCGCGACGACCGGGTTTTCACGCCCACCCCGCCTATCACGCAGACGGCTTGACTCAGCCCGGCTGAGGCACAGAACCGGGCCCGCTGGCGCTATTCCGCCGCTGGTGGCGGGACCCGAGGCGCGGTCAGCTGTCGCAGGGCGGCGCGGCGGCGCAGCGCGGCTCTGTGGCGCCGCCAGGCGGGCTGGGTCCGGCTGACGTGCATCAGTTGGTCAATGAGGTCCTGCGGCATGTGGCGCGCCTCGTGCGCCATGTCTTCCAGACCGCGGAGCAGATACCGTCCGTCCGTACCCATGACCTCGCGCTCACGAAGCACGAATGGCGCGACTGCGTCCCACACCTTGACCACCCGGATCCGCAGCAGTGCCACCATCTCGTCGTCCACGATGTCAGCCAGCCGCAGCACACTGATGTTCTGGTAGTAGTACACGATGTCGTACACCTGCCGACGTACGTCGTTCGGCAAGCCGGATAGGCCCAGTGTCGGGTCGTACTCGGCGAGCAGCCGCTGAGTCACGAACGAGTAGCGCTCGTGGAACTCCGCCGAGCGAAAGTCCGCGAGCAGGTCGACGTACGCCGGTAACTGGTTGCTCCGGCGCTGCAGACCGGCTTGCGAGACAGCTGAATACAACGTGACGAGCAGTGCCACCGCCGACAGCCCGGTGGCCACGAGATTGAACACCAAGACTCTGTCCCCCTGGTCCGCCTGCCCCAAGCAGCCCGCCTCATTGTGTCCCATAACGGACGGCCGCGCGGGCAGATCCCGAAGAACTGAGCTGGCGCACGCTGATCCCGCGCCAGGGGAGCCGCACCAAGCGAGTGTCCAACTGCGTGACAGCGCCGACGAACACCGGCGCACGAGCGCGAACGTCTGCGGACTAGCAGCGCAGTTAGGAAGCACTCCAGCAAGAAGTAACGTGCCGCCAGTAAGCCCCCGGCCTGCGGTTTCTTTGCAGGGCGGGGGCTTACTGGCGGTGCTGGGCCGTCTCTGGGCGAGAGGACGGCCGCTCCTGGGCCGCTGCCGGACGACGGGGGCGTGCCGGCAGCGGGAAATCAGTACCGTCGTCGCCAGACCTGCGAGGTCTGGGTAGGCACCCGCTTGCACGGGCGGGCATGCCGGTACGCGGTCGGTCGGGCGGCCGAGTCTGAGAGGGATCACCGTCGTGTAGTCCTCGCCGGGCTCGATCAGCTCCGTGCAGTGGACGCAGTACTTCACAGCCAGCCCCCGCGCGTGAGACGGCGCAGGGCGGTGCCGAGGTCGCAGCCGTCCGGTTTGTCGACGCACTGCTCGCACAGGGGGGTGTGGTCGAAGAGGGCGTTCATCGCGTGCCGGGCAGTTTCCTTGACGCAGCCACGGAGGAACACGGCCCCACCGTCCGGGCCGGGCTGTTCGCCGAGGTCGCGCGCCGTCTCAGCGGTGAGGGTGCTGCCGCACCCCCATGCGCACGTTGCGCCGCGGCGCTGTGACTCCGACAGGGCCGACACCTCGGGGAGCGGCAGTAGCTCCAGCACGCTGGTGGCGAGGGGCGTTGGTGTGTCGCCGAGCATGGGTGTGGCCTCCACGGTCGCGGTGATCCGTCTCACACTCAGACCGTAGGACGAGGTAGAACTGAGACAGGCACGCAAAGTGCGTGCCGTGCACCGGGGGTGCGCAATGGACACTTCTGGCATCGGCCGCCGTATCGCTTACTGGCGGGAACGGCGCGGCTTCACCCAGACCGACTTCGGCCAGCTCTTGGGGCAGACGAAGCGCTGGGTGCAGGACATCCAAGGCGGAAAGCGCCAGCAGGACCCGCGCCTGTCGGTGCTGGTGCGCGCGGCCGACGTCTTGCGCATCCCCCTGGAGCAGTTGATGACCGACAGCCCGCACGCAGCACCCGCGGGCAGCGCCCCGCCCGGCGAAGTCCTCAGCGTTATCGACGCGCTCTACGGGGCCGCCAGCGACGCTGACCCGCCCGCGTCGGCCGTGCTCCAGCGGCGACTCGTCTACTGCTGCGAGGCGTTCCAGGCCTGCCACTACGGCACGCTCGCCCGTGAGCTGCCCTCGCTGATCGCCGGTGCTGGGCAGGCGGTCCGCAGCGCGCCGGTCGGTGCTCAGTCCGAGGCTCAGGCGGTGCTGTCGCGGGTCTATCAGCTCGTGACGTCGTACCTGCACAAGTACGGAGAGTCGACGGCGATCCAAGCCGCGCTCGCTGCGGACCGGGCGCTCGTCGCCGCGGAGCGGTCAGGCGATCCAGTCCAGATCGGGGCCGCAGCCCGGAGGGTGGCGAAGAGCCTGGTGTACCAGCAGCGGCCGCAGACGGCCGTCGAGTTCGCGACGGCCGCCGCCCGGCGGCTCGAAAGCGGGCTGACGGAGCGGGGGGCGCTCGGCCTGTCCACCCTCGGCATGCTGTACCTGTCCGCGGCCATCGCGGCCTCGTCGCAGGAGCGCACAACGTCTCGGGTCCGTGCGGCCGGGGGGTACGTTGATGAGGCGGCCTATATCGCCGAGCAGCAGGGCGCGGATCTCAACGAGGACTGGACGATGTTCGGTCCGACCAACGTGGGCCTGCACCGGGTGGACATGCTGCTGCGCTTCGAAGACGGCTGGTCGGCACTCGAAGCTGCAGACGATGTCGACCAGGAGGCGCTGGGCAGGATGACCCGGGAGCGGCAGGCGGGCCACCACGTTTCGATGGCGCGCGCTTCGCTCTTGACACGACGCAAGGACGCTGCGGCGGAGGAGCTCCTGAAAGCCGACGAGTTGGCGCCTGAAGAGGTGCGAGGAACTCCGGGCACTGTGAACCTGGTAAAGGACGTGGTCGGAGCGACCGCTAACCCTGGGCCGCAGTTGCGTGCGCTGGCCCAACGCTGTGGACTCCGTGCATGACGAGGCCGGTTCTGTACCTGATCGCCTGCGCCGCAGGTCCCACCCAGTACATCGACGACGGCGTGCGCGCCGCCCACACGGATGGGTGGGACGTGTGCCTGATCCTCACCCCCTCCGCAGCGCGTTGGTGGGAGCCGCGCATGCAGGAGTTGGTCGACCTGACCGGGCATCCGGTGCGGTCGCGGTACAAGCTGCCGTGGGAGAAAGACGCGTTGCCGAAGGCGGACGCGATGCTGGTGGCGCCGTTGTCGTGCACCACGCTGAACAAGTGGGGCGCGGGGATCGCGGACACCGTGGCGATCGGCATTCCGTCAGAGGCGGTGCACATGGGTGTGCCCGTCGTGGCGATGCCGTACTTCAACCAGGCGCAGGGCGCGCAGCCCGCGGTGGCCCGCTCGGTCGCTGCGCTGAGGGAACAGGGCGTCCTTGTTCTCGACGGCCCGCACGGCTATGTGTCGCATCCGCCGAAGCGGGGCAACCCGGAAGCGTACCCGTGGGCACGGGCGCTGGCCGGTGTGCGGCGTCAGGCTGGCGTTTGACCACGTCCAGACGGACTGAGGCGTAATCAGTGAGGTCTTTCAGCGTGGCCACTGATCGGGTGACGACGTAGGTGTCCGCAACGGACAAGGCTCCTGTGCCGTTGAGGGAGGTGTTCGACGTCTCAACTCGCCAGCGCAGGGGCCTTGTTGGTTTTCTATCCTGCCGCATTCGACTTGCCCCATGCCCTGGTCGAGTGGGTCACCATGCTCATCGTCACCCGCGAGGGTGACCGCCGCTGCAAGCTCCCGCCGCACCAGCGTGCTCTGATCGGTCTGGTGTACTTGCGCCGACATGACACTCTCGCGCAGCTCGCCGTCGGCTTCGGCATCGCCGTCGGGACCACCCACGCCTACACGGCCGCGCTGATCAGCCTGCTCGCCGATCGCGCGCACGGCCTGCTGCGTGCGCTGCGCGAAGCCGACCCCGACTACGTCCTGCTGGACGGCACCCTCGCCGAGTGCGACAGGGTCGGCGACAGCCGGGCCGACTACTCCCACAAGCACCGCCGGCACGGAGTCAACGTGCAGGTGGTGACCGACCCCCTGGGGCGACTGCTGTGGATCTCACCCGCCCTGCCCGGCCGCGCCCACGACCTCACGGCGGCCCGCACCCACCGGATCATCCGTATCTGTGAGCGCCAGGGCGTCCCGATCCTCACCGACCGGGCCTACATGGGAGCCAGCTCGTGGGTGACGACACCCCTCAGACGCCCGCCCGGCCGCGAACTCACACCGACCCAGCAAACCGTCAACCGTGCACTGTCTGCGGCAAGGGCACCAGTCGAACGCGGCGCGGCACGACTGAAGTCCTGGCGCATCTTCCGTAGATCCCGGTGCAGCCCGAATCGAATGACGTCAATCGCCGGGGCCGTCCTCGCCCTGGAGCGGCAACGCTGAAAGAGCTCACTGATACGCCTTGACCACCGTCGGCTAACCGACGCCGGCGGCGAGGAGCTTTCCCCGCCAGCTACGCACACGAGCCGTCGTCACGTCTTGTCTGTCCCAGCTGATGCCTGACGTTTCTGACGGACCGGGACGTCGGTTGTGCGCCGGATCACCCGGACCTGGCCGTCCAGTTCGACGCTGATCGTCGTGTCGGACACGTGGACGGTCACGGTCTGCCCTGCGTACGGGCGGCCCAGGGAGACGACCTGCCGACAGACCATGACCGTGCCCACCGCGCTGACCCGCCGCTGCACCCGCACCGGCTCGACGCCCGGACGCGGCGGCGGTCCGGCCGGACGCAGGCCCCGTAGCCGACGGACTTCCTCGCTGGTCAGCGGGTTGGGCCGCACCCGCAGCAGTTCCCGCGAGGACGGATCGAAGAACGACAGCGTCTCGTCGTCGATCCGGATGCCCACCTGGCGGCCACCGAGGATCTCCGCCGCCAGCACCTGGCGCCCGCCCAAACCGACCAGGCCGCTGTTGTTCACCACCCGGTCCACCTCAAACGCCGCCCCGTCACCGCCCGGCAGCGGGGCCGGCCCCGCCGGACGTCCGTCCCGGACAGCCAGCCTCGCCAGATCCGTCACCGACAGGTGCGAGCGCGCGGTCTTGATCCGCGCCCCGGCGATCAGCAGATGGAAGCGCTCGCCCGAGTGCCCTCCGGGCCCGGTCCCAGCTGCGTACTCCCGCTACCGCGCAGGTCAGACGCGTGATCGAGGTAGCGGGAAAGGGTAGCGGTAGCGGCTACGCGGCGCCGCCCCTGCCTCCCGGGTGTCCGCCACGTCCCCGAGGCAAAGGCAATGAGGACCGCCCTGCGGGCGGACGACCATCGCGCGCCCACGGCCGTCGGGAGCTCCCGGCCCGCCATTTTATTTCGAAAATAAAGCGATCCGGCGATGTGCCAAACAATAGGAGGAAGCCTCACGCCGCTAAGTGATGAGATGCGAGCCGCTATGAACAGGATTAGCATTAAAATCATGACTACAACACAGACACGAGACGCCATCTACTACGTCGTAGAAGGCGACACCCTCTCCGAGATAGCCGAGTTTTTCGGGACCACGGTCGCGAAGCTCCAGCAGCTGAACAACATTCATGACCCCAACGTGATCCGCGTCGGGCAGCGCCTGGTCATCTCCCATTCAGGAAACGGCTTCGTTCCGTTCCCCGGAAAGCGATGGTTCCAGCGTCACCCGGACAACAAGGTCGTCCTCGCGATGGCTCGCCGCCTGCAAGAAGAACACTGTGGCACCTATCATCCGCCAGAGCCGGACACGAAGTGGTCGTCGGCGGACAAGGCCTCGTACAAGAAGTGGCAGGAAAAGAAAGGGTTCAGCGGCCCCGACGCGGACGGTATGCCGGGGAAGCTGACCTGGGACATGCTCAAGGTTCCCACGCCTTCCGCCTGACCACGACGGCGTGAATTCACCGACACGAAAGAATGTCTGAGGGATCACGTCCCGAGAAGAACCCAAAAAAAGGCCGGTCGGCTCATAGTCGACCGGCCTTATTGAGCGAAGGGCGAGGCGCTGGGGCGCGCTGGCCGTACGTTGCCGAACGAATACCCCACGGTCTGACATCACCAGGTGACATCAGCGTCGCCAGGCAGCGACGGACCCCAGCGAATTGGACTGGGCTCCAGGTGCCCGACGAGCACGAGCCGGAGCTAGTACCGCGGCACTAGGGCCTGTTGCGAAAGTGGCGTCGTCGCCCGAAGGGCGGCCGCGCGGCGTCCGGTGCGTGCTCTCGGCGTGCCGCCTGGAAGCCCTCGTACTGGGCGTACTCGGGCTTCCGGGCGGTGCGGCGAGAGCGCGTGCCGGGCGTCGCGCGGCAGGCGCCACTTTCGCAACAGGCCCTAGCCGCCCGGTTGCGCGATCGAACTCCTGAAGCGGTGGCTCCCCGACAACCCGCGGCAGCGGCCAGCCGGCGCAGGCCACTAGTGTGCTGCCGTCCTCGGTGAGGAAGAGCAGGGTGGTCCATGTCCGATCGGCAGAATAGATCAGCCCTGTGCGCACGGGCCGGCCATGTTCGCGGATGAGTTGCACTGCTCGTTCCAGCCCAAGAGCTTCGGGTCCGTGCATCCGCATGCGCTTAAGTCGGCGATTGAAGACTCCGGCATGCTGGCCTGCGGGTTGTGCCCGGTCTGCCACCCAGTAGGTGGCGCCGCTGCGGAGGGTGGCCAGAGCAGTCACGACGCCTCGTCATCACTGGTCAACAGCGGTTCCAGCACATGCCGTTCCATGGTCACCCCCGTTTGGATCTTGCGGTACAGCAGCCAGGTATCGCAACCCCCGCAACCGCCCCCGCACCGTAGCGTCACCCCGGGCCCGCCCAGGGGCCGGTATAACCGTCCAAGGCTTCGGTCAGGCGCTCGGCGAGGAAGCGAAGTTCCCCAGGCGGGCTGTCCGGGAGCATGTGGTGGGCGTGAGCGGCGAGTTCGCTGCCCCTCAGTCGAGGCAGAACTCGTTGCCCTCGATGTCCAGCATCGGGATGCACGCGTCATTGCCGTCGTACAGCGTTCGCACGTGTACCGCCCCGAGCGGGACCAGTCGTGCGCACTCGGCCTCAAGCGCGGCGAGGCGCTCCTCGCCGACGAGCCCGGTGCCGACCCGCACGTCGAGATGCAGCCGGTTCTTGGCGGCCTTCCCTTCGGGAACGCGCTGGAAGTACAGCCGCGGACCCACCCCTGAGGGGTCGATGCAGGCAAACCATGCGTCCTGCTGCTCAGGCGGCTGCGAGCGCTTGAAATCGTCCCACGTGGCAAACCCCTCGGGTGGCGGCGGTACGACGTACCCCAACACCTCGCACCAGAAACGGGCAAGGCGCTCAGGCTCTGCGCAGTCGAAGGTGACTTGGAACTTCTTGATCGACATCACCGGGCCACCGTATTGGCACGTACCCTTCAGCGACGCCCGGGGTGCTGTCGCCGTGCAGGGGAGTGCCTTTCGTCAGTCCTCTTCCCTCACTCTGCCGTCAAGCTTCGATCCGTCGTCCGTTCCGTTTCACAGAGGCGATCACGGCGGAAACGGCGGCGGTCACGGCCAGAGTCCCCATCATGACCAGCACCACGCCGACCATGAAGAGGCCGCTGGCGTCGTCCGACCAGTCCCAAAAGGCGGCAACGGTCAGGCCCGCCGTGGTGCCGAGCACAGCGCCTGCGATGTAGCGCCGGGATGCCGCCCAGCAGACCGGTACGAGCAGGGTCAGCACCAGCCCGATCACCTGCCATGCCTCGTACGGGCCGGTCGTCGAACCATCAGGCTGCACGTCACGATGCTGGTCCCAGCCCAGCCAGGCAGCCCACATCGCTAGCGATATCCCGGCCAGCACGGGGATCGACAGGAGGTGGGGAACGGGTTTCAGCAGTCCTTGGCGCATGTCCCAAGCGTTTCGGTTCACCCCGGTACCGACCAGAGCGCAAGTACTCAGCTCTGCCCGAGTACGTGAGGCATGGGCAGATCGTGGGCGAACTTGTCGACTGCGGTGATGGCCATGGCGGGGCGAGGCGGTAGAGCAGGCACAGCCGGCGCTTCTCCGGCTCCTCGGAGGCCCCCGGCGTACCGGGGCCCAGCGGGTCGTCGATCTGCAGGAAGACCGCCGCCCGGTCGTCGGGGACGCGGCCGCTCGATTCTTGAGGTACCGCCTGACCTGTCGCTTCGCCCGCGGCGCACGTCCGTGGTGCGATGGAACTGGGGGGAAAGGAGAGCGATCATGTCCGCAGCGAAGCGAACGAGTGTCGCCGCCTCGGTGTCGGTCCGCCCGCTGGTCGAGCCGGACCTGGATCGGGCCGACGAGATCTTCCGGGTCGCCTTCGGGACCTTCCTCGGGGCTCCTGAGCCGGAGACGTTCTTCGGGACCGCCGACTATGTCCGCACACGCTGGGCGGCAGATCCACATGCGGCTTTCGCAGCGACCGTCGAAGGCGAGGTAGTCGGATCGAACTTCGCCGCCAACTGGGGCAGCGTCGGGTACTTCGGCCCGCTGACCGTACGTCCGGATCTGTGGGACCAGGGCATCGGCAGGCGCCTCATGGAACCGGTCACGGCCTGCTTCGACACCTGGGAGAACCGCCACCTCGGCCTGTTCACCTTCTCGCACAGTCCCAAGCACCTCGAGCTCTACCGCCGGTACGGTTTCTGGCCCCGGTTCCTCACAGCCATCATGAAGAAACAGGTCACCGCCAGTGCCGCGGTCCCCGGCCGAGTGCTGTACGGCGAGCTGACCGCCGCTGAGCGGCCCGACGCACTGAGTCGCAGTCGCGCACTGACGGGGGCCGTGTACGAGGGCCTGAGCCTGGAGCGCGAGATCATGGCCACACAGGCGCAGGGGCTCGGTGAGACCATCCTCCTCGAGGGCGCCGACTCCGAGCTCGACGGTCTGGCTGTCTGCCACTGCGGAGCGGGGTCGGAGGCCGGTGAGGACGTGTGCTTCGTCAAATTCGGCGCGGTACGCCCCGGCCCGGACGCCGCGGACCGGTTCGAACGACTGCTGGATGCGTGTGAGCAGCTGGCCACCGAGAAGGGACTGGGGCAACTGGACGCCGGAATGAACCTGGCCCGCCAGGATGCCTACCGGCGCATGGTCGACCGCGGTTTCCGTACCTGGCTGCAAGGCGTGACCATGCACAAGCCCAACGAACCCGGCTACAGCCACCCGGACGCCTACGTGATCGACGACTGGCGCTGAGTCCACCGCCATACTCGGCTTCTAGGAAGGCCCGATGCCGTCAGGGGGCGCCCGACACCAGGGTCCTCGGCGTCGGCGGTGCGGTTCTGTCGCGGGCGGGTCAGCCGCAGAGGACCTGTGCCGTTGCCTCGCGGAAGTCGCCGGTCGCGAGTGCCTTGGCCGGGATCGTGAAGTACAGGGTTCCGGCGTCGCCCCAGCCCCATCCGAGGTCGGGGTCCTCGGCGAGTTGGAGCAGATGGACTGCGGGGCCGTCGGCGTCGCGGGTCGATATCTGGAGCGTGTGCGAGGTGTCCGGCCAACCGAAGGCGCAGTGGGTGCCGGCGGTGTTCCCGTCGAGGTCTTCCATCTCGCGGAGGATGAGCGACGCCGCTCCCCAGTGCTGGTCCCTGTCGAACTCCACGTCCTCGTCCTCGACGTCCCAGCAATCCGGGAGCATGGTCACCTCGGCCGCGTGGACGGGGACCGCCGGGTAGCTTCTCGCTGGTTCGGGTGCCGCCGTCTCGACTGCCAGTGCCGGGTCGGCGGGAATCACGCGGAAGGCATCGGATCCGTACATGTCCAGTTGCCTGAACTCTTCGTACGGCAGGTCCGGGTCGAGGTAGAAGAAGTTGAGCAGGCCGGGCCGTACGGGCAGTTCATCGCCCAGCCACGTGGCGAGGGCATCGGTGTCCAGTACGGCATGCAGGGACAAGGGGACCCCACTCTGCTCGGGCCAGCGGGTCCCCGGTTCGAGGAGGGCAGGCCCACCGAGTCGGCATTGGCCAGTGGGCTGGAGGCTTCCCGCGGCGCGGACCAGCCGAAAGCCGCGACGGGCCATGGCAGCGAACTGCCGGCCGGCCTTCTCCCCGAGTCGGGCAGTGCATTCGCGGCTCAGGCCGGCAGGGTCATCGAACTGCATGCCGGGATCTTCTCAACTTCCGGCTGGTCCCGGCCACCTGGGGGTGCCGGGGCAGGCGGGCAGGGCTACAGGTAGTCCTCCAGGCGGGCGACCGTGAAGCCCTGTTCCTGGATGTGGCGCAGCAGGTTCGCATTCATCTCGGTCATCGTCCGGCCCTTGAGCTCGGACGGGCCGCGGAAGTGGGCCAGGATGATGTCGCCGGGGCGGAGCTTCTTGCCGGGCAGTTGGTACTGCATGTTCTTGATCTGCATGGACTCGCGCCAGAGGATGATCGCGTCGAGACCGCAGGAGGCGACGGCGGTGCGGGTGTTCTCGTTCCAGTTGCCGTAGGGCGGGCGGAACAGCCGCGGTGTGGTGCCGTACTCGTTCTTCAGCTTGGTCTGCTGGCCGCAGATCTCCTGCTTCTGGGCGGAGGCGTCCAGGGTGCGGAGGTTCGGGTGCGTCAGGGTGTGGTTCTGGACGCTGTTGCCCAGGGCCTGGAGCTTCTTGAAGTAGCCGTAGTCGGAGCGTATGGCGGCGTCCGTCAGGAACATCGTGAAGGGGATCTTCAGCTCGCGCATCATCGTCACGAACTTCGGGTCCTTCTCCGCACCGTCGTCGAAGGTGAGGAAGACGATCTTTTCCTTGGTGGGTATCTCGCTGATCACCGGCACCTGCCCTCCGGCAGCCGGGAGTTTCACCGGCTTGGTGGCAGGTGGGGCGGGGGGAGCGGCCAGCGGCTTGAGGCCCCACTTGCGGTAGGCGGCCGCGGTCTCGACGGCCGCCCTCGCCTTCGCGTCACCGCGGGCCGCCTGTGTGGGTGTCGCCGAGTGGGATGTCGCGGCGGGGCGGGGGTCCGCCTGGGGATCGGCCATGCAGCCCGTCGTGACGCCCGTCGAGAGAAGGGCGCAGGCCAGCGCCGCTCCCCTGATCCGCCTGTTCATCGTGGTCCCCCCGTGTCACCGCACGCCTCAGCCTGTCCATCTGCTTGATGTCGAACAGGCGTCCGGGGTTCCGCTCCGACACGAGGTCGGCGGACGGGTTCAGAACGTGGTGCCGGTGACCGAGAAGACGCTGCCGATCCTCGCGTCCCCGTAGAACCACTTGGCGTCGGCCTTGTCCAGAGCGATCCAGCCGCCGGCGGACTCGTACTTGCCGATGCCCTCCGTGTTGTAGGAGAGGTTCGTGCCGACGTAGACCGGCTGGTTCTCGGCGTCGCGCAGTTCGACCGCGTACGCGATCTCCGCGTTGTAGCGGAGCCCGTCGGAGCCGTTGGTGACGGTCAGCGTCTTGTGGGCGTGCTTCCTGTGCACGGTCAACGGCCCATTGAAGGCTGGGCTCCTGTCGAAGCCCGAGGTCATCGGCATGACCCTGTCCCCGACGGTCAGCGTGCGCCGGCCGCGGTCGATCGTGCCGGTGACGGGCACCGCCTTGGTAGGGCGTGACGGGACCGCGGAGGGGGCGGGGGAGGACGGTGCCGCAGGTGGGGCGGGGGCGGGGGCAGGGGCAGCCGGGGGCTGATGCTGTTTGCCGTTCGCCGTGGAGTCCAGCGTCAGCGTCAGCGTGAAGGCCACCAGGGCCAGGGCCGCCGCACCCGCGGCCAGGGTGCCTGCCAGGCGGCGGCGCGTCCGGCGCACCGCACGGCGGCGGACCTCGGCGCCGCTCAGGACCGGAGGAGACTCGTGTTCCACGGCGAACTCGCGTAGCGCGGTGGAGAGTTCCGCGGACTGCTGTTGAGTGGAGAGTTCGTCCGACGTGGAGAGTTCGTCCGACGTGGAGAGTTCGTCCGACGTGGAGAGTTCGTCCGACGTGGAGAGTTCGTCCGACGTGGAGAGTTCATCCGACACGGCCGTCCTCCTTCCGAGCCGCTCTGCCCGACGCCCCGCGCGGTGCCCCGCCCGGAGCGCCGCCCTTCGAACCGCCCGGCGCGCCACCCGACGTCTTGCCCGGCGCTCCGCCGCCCGACGTCCCGCCCACCGCCTCGTCCACAGCAAGATGCTTCGCCAGCGCGGCCCGCCCCCGGGACAGCCTGGCCTTGACCGTCCCCACCGGCACACCCGTCTCGGAGGCTACCTGCTCGACACTCAAGTCGCACAGATGGTGCAGGACGATCGCCATCCGCTGAGCCTTGGGCAATTGGCGCAGCGCGGCGACAAGTGCCGTGCGGTCGGGGTCGGGTCCCGGAGTGGACTCGGGCGGGGGCGTGCGGCGTACCAGTTCCAGCCAGCGCCTGGCCCGGCGCCAGCGGCTGACGGCCAGTCGCATGGCGACCGTGCGGATCCACGCCTCGGGTGCCCCGTCCGCGAGGAACTTCCTGCGCTGGTTCCAGGCCCGTACGAACGCCTCCTGGACGACGTCCTGCGCCTCGCCGTGATCCCCGGTGAACGCGGAGAGCTGGCCGATCAGGCGGGGAAACGCGGCCGTGTAGAAAGCGTCGAACTCGTCCTCGGTCATGTCCCCACCGGAGTCTTGGAAATCCCGTGCAACCCGACCGCCCCCGCCGTGCGTACAGGTCCCGTAGGTCGCTACATCACAACACAACCCACGGGAAAGACGATGAACACGAGGTTCAGGATCCATCGGTCCGCGATCGCCGCAGGCCGGCGTCGACCATGTACGTCCGGCCCGACCGAGGCCCCGTGACGGCCCAGCCGCTGCACCCGCAGCCGTACCGGGGTGCCGCAGCCGAAGTGGCGTACGCCCGCGAAGACTTCGCCGCCTACGCCCATGAGGGCTGGCCCCGGCTGGTCACCACCGCGCACCTGCTCTCCGGCGACCCTCGCGAGGCGACGGAGCTGGTGCGGCACACGCTGGTGGGGGTGTATGCGCGGTGGCGGCGGATACCGCGGGACGACGTGGACTTCTACGTACGGCGGTCCCTCGCCAAGGGGTATCTGCGCCGGGCACGCCGCCCCGCCCGCCACCGGAAGGCCTCGCCCCCAGTGGCGTTGGAGGCCCTGTCCGCACGGCAGCGGGTGGTGCTCGTGCTGCTGCACTGGGAGGGCCTGGGCGAGGTGGAGACCGCCCAACTGCTCGGCTGCTCGGCCGGTGCGGTCAGGAGCCATGCCCAGCGTGGGCTGGCGGTCTGCGGAGGCGGTGTCGCGCGGCTCCGCGGGCTGTTCGCGGAGGCCGCCGAGGAGCTTGAGGGCACCTTGGGCGTCGAACCGTTCGCCGTGCCCCTCGGGACCATCGAACGGCGGGGCCGGGCCCTGCGCCGCCGCCGCATCGGCGCGGTCGTGGCCGCCTGCGCGCTGCTGCTCGCACCGTCGGCCGTCCTGGCGGCCGGCCTGATCGGAGGCGGCGGCGCTACGGACGGCTCGGGCGCCAGGGTGGTCGACGTGGCGTCGAGCCCGATACGGATCGTCGCGCCCGGTGAGCGGGTGGAGGCCGTGCCGGGGGTGCAGCTCTGGCTGACCGCCGACGGCAAGCACTGGTCGACACCGCAGCGGTCCAACCAGTTCCGCGGCCTGGCGGAGGACACCGCTGTGACTGCCGCCCAGGGCGCCCCGGAGGGCACTGCCGACGTCACCGCGGTCGACGGCGGCGCCGAGAGCAGGCAGCCGGCTGAGAGCGGGCTGTCGGCCGGGAGCAGGCAGTCGGCCGAGCGCGGGCAGCCGGGTGTCTCGGTGCAGCCGGAGCCGGTGCACCACTCGTACTTCCTGTCGGGCATGTACCACGGGCTGTCCACCGACCCGAGCCGCGTCGAGGCCTCCGTCGGCGGCGCCCCGGTCACCGGCACGGTCCTCACGCTGGCGGGCAGTCCGGGCTGGGGCGTCTGGTACGTGCGCGTACCGCTGTCCGCGGCGGAGCTGAAGGCGAGCTTCGCCGCCGCGGGCGGTTTGACGGTGACGGTGTACGACGCGGCCGGCCGGGTCGTCGCTCGGTCCGGCGGCGCCGACGCCGGCGGGTGAGCGCCCCGTGACCAGGAACAGGCCCCGCCCCAGCCCGTGGCGCCCGACCGACTCCGCTGAAAGGCCCCCCGTGCACGAATCACCAGCGGCTAAGGAAACGTCCGCTCAGAAAACCTCCGCTCAGAAAACCTCCGCTCAGAAAACCTCCGCTCAGGAAACGTCCGCTCAGAAAACCTCCGCTCAGGAACCCAGCGACGGCCGGACGCGGCAGCGTTCGAGACGTGCCCTGCGCATCCCGCTCCGTCGCCGCCTCCGCCGTACCCGGGGCCGTCGCCTGCGCCGCCTGCTCATCGCCTTCCTGGTGCTGATCGCGGGGCTGTGCACGGCGGCGGTCGTCGCGTACCAGCTGACGGACATCCCCGAGCCGCACCCGGAGACCGTCATCCAGAGCACGGTCTTCACCGACGCCAAGGGGTCCTATCTGGGCCGGCGCGGTCCCGTCGACCGCCAGGAGGTGTCGCTGTCGCAGGTCCCGCGGTACGTCCAGGACGCGGTGATCGCGGCCGAGAACCGCTCCTTCCGTACGGACAAGGGGGTCTCGCCGCGTGCCGTCGGCCGCGCGGTGCTGGCCTCGCTGACCGGCGGCGAGCGGCAGGGCGGGTCCACCATCACCCAGCAGTACGTGAAGAACGCGCTGCTGAGCCCGGAGCAGTCGGTGTCGCGCAAGGCACGCGAGGCGCTGATCGCGATCAAGCTCGATCGCACCCGCTCCAAGGACGAGATCCTGGAGGGCTATCTCAACACGGTGTACTTCGGCCGGGGTTCCGCCGGCATCCAGGCGGCCGCGCGCAACTACTTCGACGTGGACACCCGCAACCTGACCGTCTCCCAGGGCGCCGCGCTGGCATCGATCGTCAACATCCCGTCGTACTACGAGAAGGCGGGCTCCGACCCGAAGGTGACCGCGAAGCTCAGGGACCGCTGGGAGTGGGTGCTCGACGCGATGGCGGCGAGCGGCAGCATCACGGCGAAGCAGCGCGCCGAGGCCGCGTTCCCGCCGTTCCGTTTCTATCCGCCGGGTACGACCGAGGGGCAGCGGCAGTACATGATCGACGTGGCCGCGAAGGAGGCCGCCGACCGGCTCGGCATCACCGAGGACCAGCTGGCGCGCGGTGGCTACACCGTGCGGACCACCTTCGACCTGGCACTCCAGGACGCCACCACCGAGCAGGTGAAGGACCTCAAGGGCCGCAAGGGCACCCGGCTGCACACCGCCGCCGTGGCGATCAAGCCCGGTGACGGGGCCGTGCGGCTGTTGTACGGCGGGTCGGACTACGCCCGGCAGCCGTTCAACGACGCGGTGGCCGGCGCGGTGGAGGCGGGGGCGGCGATGGAGCCCTTCGGCGAGGCCCGGTTGCGTGCTCCGCTGAACGCGCTGCGCAAGACCGCGGCGCCCACGCCGCTGAAGCTGGCCTCGGCGTACGCGACCGTGGCGGCGAAAGGGGTGTACGCGGCCCCGTACACCGTCACGAAGATCACCCGGCACGGACGTACGGTCTACACGGCACGCCCCGACACCCGGCGCGCGCTGGGCGAGAAGGAGGCGTTGGTGGTGAACGCGTTGATGTACGACTGGCCGCGGCCCGGTGAGACGGTCGCTCCGAGCGCCTCGCAGTCCCTCTTCACGGCCGGGGCGGGCGGCGGGATCACCCGCCGGACCGTGTGGTCCACGGCGCTGGACTCCCGGTTGTCCCTGACGGTCGTCCTCTTCGCCGACCAGCCCGGAAAGAAGAAGAACACGACGCTGCCCGCTCAGCTGCCGAACAAGCCGGCGCCGACCGACTCCGCGGAGGAGACCGCGGCGCAGATCTGGCGGCTGGCCACCGCGGGGGCGGGTGAGTCCCCCGGACAGGTGCCCACGCCGGTGCCGGTGCCGGTGGCGGAAGCGGGCGAGACCGCTCCTCGGTGAGGAATGCCGACGCCGTCCGGCACTCAGGCCGCCGCGAGGACGTTCCGGGACGCGCGGCGGCGCCTCCAGTACGCGACGGTCAGTACCGCCAGCAGCGGCCCCCACAGGAGCAGCGGCGCGTAACAGACGGAGAACCAGACGGTCTCCCAGCCTCCCACCTCACTGGGGGAGTTGGCGGGCAGGTCGTCGCCTCGGATCGTGTTGCCCATGACCTGGGTGACGAGCGTCAGGAGGGTACCGAGCGTGAGGACCGTGGCGCCGATGGCCGCCGGGACGACCGCTGCCCTCGTCGGGACGCGGCGGCCTCCCAGGAACGGCATCCAGCGGGGGAACACCTCACCCCAACCTGCGACCAGCCCCACCGCGGTGAACGCGAGCATCTCGGAGACCACCGACAGCAGGACCACATACACCTTCTCACCGGGCCCGGTGCCGGCGTCGAACACGGCCGGAAGCCGCCAGACACCGGACGGCAGCACCATCAACGGCACGGCGTAGGCCACCAGTTGCATCCGCCGCGACACTCCGGCGGCCGGCTCGTGGGCGGCCCGCCATGCGGTGCGTAATCGCCCGGCGTCGGCGGTCGAGGTCTCTCTGCTGTGCGGGAGCGTCTCCATGCGCGGTCCTTGGGTTCGCGGGCTGACGGTCGGCCTGTGCGGTCATGAGACTCGCACCCCCAGGGATCACCCCGAATCCCTCCGCGGGCTGAACCTGCCTCCACCGCCCGGCCGACGGAGCATGCGCCCACGGGGTGACACCGGAGCGCCGGGCCCACGCTTCAGGTCGCACAATCGCGTTGTCTCCCGCCCCTGTCGGCGGCTAGCGTCGCTCGGGTGACTGCCGGGTCGGCCTTGGGCCATGTACGAGTTGGGGTCCCGGCCTTGGTGTGAGGGCGGGGCGGGCGCGAGGGCCGCCGTTTTCTCCGTGTCGTGTCGTGTTCGAACAGCAGCTCACACACCGGAGATACCAGCGTCATGCCTTCCGTCCAGTTGAACCACACCGCCGTCTACGCCAGTGACCGCCACCTGTCCGCCGAGTTCGTCGCCGCGATCCTCGGACTGCGGGTCGGCGCTCCGTTCGGGCCGTTCCTGCCCGTCGACCTCGGCAACGGCGTGACCCTCGACTACTACCAGAAGCGGGACGAGCCGATCCAGGCTCAGCACTACGCGTTCCTCGTCCCCGACACCGACTTCGACGCGATGATCGGCCGTCTGGAGGCCCTCGGCGTCACCTACTACGCCGATCCCGGCCACACCGAGCCCGGGCGGATCAACCGGCTGTTCGGCGGCAGGGGCGCGTACTTCGACGACCCCGACGGGCACAACATGGAGATCATGACCCGGCCGTACGTCCGCCCCTAGTACTCGAAGGGCAGCAGGAAGGGCCCCGGCCGACGCGCCGGGGCCCTTCACCGTCGTACGAGACCTACGCACGTCCCGCGTAGGGGAGCTGCCGCCTCACCCGCACTGACACGGGTTGCCGGACTGGCAGCCGCAGCCGCACCCCGAGCCGCAGCCGCAGGCCGCGAGCAGGGGCAGGGCCCTCGTCCCGGTCGGCTGTTCGGTCTGGCGGTTCCGGGTGGGGTCGGGAGTGGTGCTGGGGGAATCGGCCATGGGTCCCTCCTCGACTGACGGCACCCCCGAGGCTGGTGCCTGTGCCCATTGGACGCCCGCCACGCTGGGCGCATCAACGGCGCACAGAGGCTCTCGCACGCCCCGAACAGCCACCTTCACCCCCTTGGGACCCCTTACGCTCCCTCCGCTCCCGCCACCGGCTGGATCTCCGGCTGGACGTCCGGCTGCAGCTCGTCCGCGTGCTCACCCGTCACCAGGAACACCACACGCTTGGCGACCGCCACCGCGTGGTCGGCGAACCGCTCGTAGTAGCGGCCGAGCAGCGTCACGTCGACGGCGGTCTCGATGCCGTGCTTCCAGCGGTCGTCCATCAGGTGCTGGAACAGCGTGCGGTGCAGAAGGTCCATCGCGTCGTCGTCCGATTCCAGCTGGAGCGCCAGATCGACGTCCTTCGTGATGATGACCTCCGCCGCCTTCGCCATCAGGCGCTGCGCGAGCTGGCCCATCTCCAGGATGGTCGCGTGCAGGTCGTGCGGGATCGCCCGCTCGGGGAAACGCAGCCGCGCCAGCTTCGCCACGTGCTGGGCCAGGTCGCCCGAACGCTCGAGGTCCGCCGACATGCGCAGCGAGGTGACCACGATCCGCAGGTCCGTCGCCACGGGCTGCTGCCGGGCCAGCAGCGCTATCGCCCGCGCCTCCAGGTCGTGCTGCAGGTCGTCGACCTTCTTGTCGCCCTCGATGACCGACTCGGCCAGCTTCAGGTCGGAGTCGAGGATGGACGTCGTGGCGCGCCCGATGGCCGATCCCACCAGCCGGGCCATCTCCACCAGACCGTCGCCGATCGAATCCAGTTCCTCGTGGTACGCGTCCCGCATCAGGGTTCCCTCTCGTACGTGTGCTTCGGGGGTTCCGGGGGCCGGGGCTCCGGCGCGAAACCGGCGGTGCGAACCCCACGCTCCCACGTTCTGGCCCGTACGCGTCTGTTTCCGCCACCCCAAATGAACCATTCCTGGCTCCAAGGTGAACTCTGGGCGACGAGTGTTCGAGGTCGCAGTCGGATGGCTGTGGCCGGGCGGTATCCCATGCCTAACCTGGGTGCATGGACGTGAACGCGGCGGTCGCCGCAGCGGCAGCGATCGCCGGGGTGCTCACCGGCGTGATCGCCATGCTGGCGTTCCGCTGGAGCGAGCGGGAGCAGGCGCGTCCGACGCGTACCTCCCTGCACACGGACCCGGTACTTCCGCCGGGCGTGGACACCGTCCTGTCGGTGCTGCGCTCCTCGGCCGTCGTCCTCGACGAGGCCGACGCCGTCGTCAAGGCCAGCTCGGCCGCGTACGCCCTCGGACTGGTCCGCGGCGGCAAGCTCTCCGTGGACCCCATGCTCCAGATGGCCCGCGACACCCGGCGCGACGGCGAGATACGCCAGGTCGAGCTGGATCTGCCCCGGCGCGGCACCGGGCGGGGCGAGGCCCTCGCCGTCTCCGCGCGGGTGGCGCCGCTCGGCTCCCGGCTGGTCCTCCTGCTGGTCGAGGACCTCACCGAGGCCCGGCGCATCGAGGCGGTACGGCGCGACTTCGTCGCCAACGTCAGCCACGAACTGAAGACCCCCGTCGGCGCGCTCTCCCTCCTGTCCGAGGCCGTCATGGACGCCTCCGACGACCCGGAGGCCGTGGAGCGCTTCGCCGGACGCATGCAGATCGAGGCCACCCGCCTGACCAGCCTCGTGCAGGAGCTCATCGACCTCTCCCGGGTCCAGAACGACGACCCCCTCGAGGACGCCGAGCCGGTGCGCGTGGACGAACTGGTCGCCGAGGCCATCGACCGCTGCCGCCACGCGGCGGGCACCAAGCAGATCACCATGGCCGCCTCGGTCGGGCCCGCGTCGTACGCCCCGCCCGCCGCGCCCTCGGCCGAGGGCGACGACGGAACCTTCACGGGCCCCGGCGAGCTGCACGTGTGGGGGCACCGCGGCCAGCTGGCCGCAGCCCTCGGCAACCTCGTCGAGAACGCCGTCAACTACTCGCCCGCCCGCACCCGCGTCGGCATAGCGGCCCGCAGGGTGCCCACGCCCGGCGGCGACCTGATCGAGATCGCGGTCACCGACCAGGGCATCGGCATCTCCGACAAGGACAAGGACCGCATCTTCGAGCGCTTCTACCGCGTCGACCCGGCCCGCTCCCGCGCCACCGGCGGTACGGGCCTCGGGCTGGCGATCGTCAAGCACGTGGCCGCCTCGCACGGCGGGGAGGTCACGGTGTGGAGCTCGGAGGGACAGGGCTCCACGTTCACCCTGCGGCTGCCGGAGGCGGGCGCCACCCGCGACCGGGCCCAGCAGCACCCCGACCTCGACGCCGACAACGACGACTACGACGAGGACACCCGGGACACCGGGGACATCGAGGCCGGGCGGTCCGCCGCGTCGTCCCGCGAACCGTCCCGGTCCCAGTCCCACGACTCACCCCCCGACTCAACCGCGTACGAAACGCTTTCCGCCCCGGAGGTCCATCCGTGACCCGTGTGCTCGTCGTCGAGGACGAGGAGTCCTTCTCCGACGCCCTGTCGTACATGCTCCGCAAGGAGGGCTTCGAGGTCGCCGTCGCGACCACGGGCCCCGACGGACTCGACGAGTTCGAGCGCAACGGCGCCGACCTCGTCCTCCTCGACCTGATGCTGCCGGGGCTGCCCGGTACGGAGGTCTGCCGCCAGCTGCGCGGCCGCTCCAACGTCCCCGTGATCATGGTGACCGCCAAGGACAGCGAGATCGACAAGGTCGTCGGCCTGGAAATAGGGGCCGACGACTACGTCACCAAGCCGTTCTCCTCGCGGGAACTGGTCGCCCGTATCCGCGCCGTGCTGCGCCGCCGCGGCGAGCCCGAGGAGGTCACCCCGGCCGCCCTCGAGGCGGGCCCGGTCCGCATGGACGTCGACAGACACGTCGTGACGGTCTCCGGCTCCAAGGTCGACCTCCCCCTCAAGGAGTTCGACCTCCTGGAGATGCTGCTGCGCAACGCCGGCCGCGTCCTCACCCGCATGCAGCTCATCGACCGCGTCTGGGGCGCCGACTACGTCGGCGACACCAAGACCCTCGACGTCCACGTCAAGCGCCTCCGCGCGAAGATCGAGCCCGACCCGGGCGCACCGCGGTACCTCGTGACCGTGCGTGGGCTCGGCTACAAGTTCGAGCCGTAAGCCGACGGGCCATGAGCCGGCATGCCGTACGCACGCCATGAGCCGGCAGGCCGTACGCCGTAGACCGGCAGGCCGTACGCCGTAGCCGCACCGCGCGCATACGAAGCAAGGGCGGGACCTCCGAAGAGGTCCCGCCCTTGTGCGTGTGTGCGGCCGCTCAGTGGCCCGCCGCCGACTCCGAAGCCGAGGCGTTCGGGGACGCGGACCCGGAGGGGGAGCCGGACGGGGAGCCGCTCGGTGAGGGCGAGCCGCCGGCCGCGGGGGAGCCGCTGGAGGAGGGCGAGCCCGAGGGCGACGCGGAGGCGCCCGCCGGAGCCGACGGGACCCCGCTCGGGCCCCACTTGGAGAAGTAGCTGTCGGACGGGACGACGAAGGCGCGCAGGCTCACGTCCCCGGTCTTGCTGAAGGTGAAGGTGACCTTCTGGGCGTTGCCGTCCGCGACGGCCTCACCGATGCCCGCCACCACGGCGGAGGCGTTGTTCGCGCCGCCGATGACGACCGAGCCGCCGGCCGGGATGCTGAGCTTGCCGTCGCCCTTGGGGGGCTTGATCTCGACGGGCTTGTCGACACCGGCCACGGTGATCGAGTCCAGCGTCTGCGCGGTGCTGCCGCTGTTGAACACGGTGGCGGAGATCGCGGCGGGGCCGGTCGCCTCCTGCTCGGACTGGGTGATGACGACCGCGTTCTGGATCTTGATGTCGCCGACGCTGGTGGCCGCGTTGTCCGGCTTGATCTCCAGCGTCTGGGAGTTGTTGCCGGCGCCGCAGGCGGCGAGCGAGGCGATCGAGAAAGCGATGGCGGACGCGGCGAGGGCGCCGCGTCGAAGGCTGCTGCTCACGGCGGCGGCAACTCCTTGAACGCACGGGGGCGGCTTCGTCTGCGTAAAGCAGCCCTAAGGGTCAGTCAGCGGCCCTTAGGTTACCGAGCCGCCCTCGCGCCGCCGCACCCGACCCTCCCCCCGAGCCGTCGGCTTCCCTCCCGCAGGTGGTTCTCCGACCCGCGCCACGGGTCACAAGTGACCCACGAGTCACTTTGATCACTCGGACGGCCGACATTGTCATAAGGCCCCGGCTTGCAAATCTTCCGTGAACGAATGCGTGATCACCCGAAGAATTGATCACCGAGCGATCGTGATCAATTCTTGATTCGTCTCGTATCCCACTCCGCGCACCGAACGGAGTAGCGGAAGTCGAGCACTTGGAACCGGACATTTGGGGATGTTCGGCCGCCTGGAGGAGTCTTCGGATGTGTGTAACGTACGCGTTTCACCTCCGCCGGACAGTACCTCTCACCTGCGAATACCTGCTTCCGATCGCCGCTCGCAGCACGTCCATGTTGCTGTTGTCAAGCCCCGAGATATGCCCTGACCTGCGAAAACGCCATTCAGTAGACGCCGTATCCGTGTTACCCTGGATAGCCACGGAAGGGGTACCTGTCACATGACGTTCAAGGTTGGCGACACCGTGGTCTATCCCCATCACGGGGCCGCGCTGATCGAGGCTATCGAAACTCGCCAGATCAAAGGCGTGGACAAGACCTACTTGGTGCTGAAGGTCGCCCAGGGTGACCTGACAGTGCGTGTGCCAGCGGACAATGCGGAGTTCGTCGGCGTGCGTGATGTGGTCGGTCAGGACGGGCTGGACCGGGTCTTCGAGGTGCTGCGCGCGCCGTACGCCGAGGAGCCCACGAACTGGTCCCGTCGCTACAAGGCAAATCTCGAGAAGCTCGCCTCCGGCGATGTCATCAAGGTCGCGGAAGTCGTACGTGACCTGTGGCGTCGTGAGCGCGAGCGCGGACTTTCCGCGGGTGAGAAGCGCATGCTCGCCAAGGCCCGCCAGATCCTGGTGAGCGAGCTCGCCCTCGCGGAGAACACCAACGAGGACAAGGCCGAGGCGCTGCTCGACGAGGTCCTCGCCTCCTGACGCAGGCGCAAGCCAGCCTCTGCTCAGCACTCAGCACATCGAAATGCCGCGGTGCCCGATGACGTATTTTCTGTCGCCGGGCGCTGCGGCATGTTCGCGCTCAGATGCCGTGCGCCGAGGTGGGCCCCCGATACTTGACGTGCCGGGCCCGGGCGGCTCACTCGACCGGTGTCACGGAAGGGTCCGGTCAAGGCGTCGCGCCCGGCACTTCCCCGAGCCTGGCAAGCGCGGGGTACGCCCAGGCCATACCCAACCAGGCCGAGCACACAAACCTGACAGGAACCGATGTCTGACGATTCGCGACCTTCGCCCGCGCAAGCAGCCCCCACGGGCACCGGCGCGGCAGCCCGTACGAGCACCGGCCAGGCGGCCCGTACGACCGCCCGCGCCGCCGCGGTGATCCCGGCCGCCGGCCGGGGCGTACGGCTCGGCCCGGGCGCCCCCAAAGCGCTGCGCGCGCTGAACGGCACCCCCATGCTCGTGCACGCGGTCCGCGCGATGGCCGCCTCCCGGGCCGTCTCCCTCGTGGTCGTCGTCGCCCCGCCCGAGGGCGCCGCCGAGGTCAAGAGCCTGCTCGACGCACACGCCCTGCCCGAGCGCACCGACTTCCTCGTCGTCCCCGGCGGCGACACCCGCCAGGAATCCGTGAAACTCGGCCTCGACGCGCTGCCCCCCGACTACGACATCGTGCTCGTCCACGACGCCGCCCGCCCCCTCGTCCCCGTCGACACCGTCGACACCGTGATCGAGGCCGTACGCGACGGCGCCCAGGCCGTCGTCCCCGCGCTGCCCCTCGCCGACACCGTCAAGGAAGTCGAGCCCGCCGGCGTCGCCGGCGACCCCGAACCGGTCGTCGCCACCCCCGAACGAGCCCGGCTGCGCGCCGTCCAGACACCCCAGGGCTTCGACCGCGCGACCCTGATCCACGCCCACGAGACGGTCACCGACGACGTCACCGACGACGCCGGCATGGTCGAACGGCTCGGACTGCGCGTGGTGGTCGTACCGGGACACGAAGAGGCCTTCAAGGTGACGCGCCCCCTCGACCTCGTCCTCGCCGAGGCCGTCCTGACGCGCAGGAGGCTCACCGATGGCTTCTGAACCGTCTTCGGCGTCCGGCTTCCCGCTGCCCCAGGTGGGCATCGGCACCGACATCCACGCCTTCGAGGACGGCCGCGAACTCTGGTGCGCCGGACTGAAATGGGAGGGCGAGGGCCCCGGCCTCGCCGGGCACTCCGACGCCGACGTCGTCGCGCACGCCGCCTGCAACGCGCTGTTCTCCGCGGCCGGGCTCGGCGACCTGGGACAGCACTTCGGCACCGGACGGCCCGAGTGGTCCGGCGCCTCCGGCGTCACGCTGCTGACGGAGGCCGCCCGCATCGTCCGCGCGGCCGGATTCCGCATCGGGAACATCGCCGTCCAGGTCGTCGGGCCCCGCCCGAAGATCGGCAAGCGCCGCGACGAGGCCCAGAAGATCCTCACCGAGGCCGCGGGCGCCCCCGTGTCCGTCTCCGGCGCCACCACCGACGGCCTCGGATTCCCCGGCCGCGGCGAGGGCCTCATGGCCGTCGCCACCGCACTGGTGGTCCGTACGGACTAAGACCACCACGCACAGGTCACGAAAACGTGCCCCTTGGCCGGAACCGACGTAAGGCATCCCTACCGGCCCACTACTCTGGAGTGGTGACTATTCGCCTGTACGACACCAGCGCCCGGCAGATCCGTGACTTCACCCCGCTCAAGCCGGGTTGCGTCTCGATCTACCTCTGTGGCGCCACCGTGCAGGCGGCACCGCACATCGGGCACATCCGCTCGGGCCTCAACTTCGACATCATGCGCCGATGGTTCGCCCACCGCGGCTACGACGTGACGTTCGTCCGCAACGTCACCGACATCGACGACAAGATCATCGCCAAGTCCGCCGACCAGGGCCGCCCCTGGTGGGCCATCGGCTACGACAACGAGCGCGCCTTCAACGACGGTTACCAGGCACTGGGCTGCCTGCCCCCGACGTACGAACCCCGCGCCACCGGGCACGTCCCCGAGATGATCGAGATGATGCGCGGCCTCATCGAGCGCGGACACGCCTACGAGGCCGACGGCAACGTCTACTTCGACGTGCGCTCCTTCCCGGAGTACCTGCGCCTGTCCAACCAGGAGCTCGACAACCTCCTCCAGCCCTCCGGCGAGGGCGAGACCGGCAAGCGCGACCCCCGCGACTTCGCCATGTGGAAGGCCACCAAGCCCGGCGAGCCGAGCTGGGAGACGCCGTGGGGCAGGGGCCGGCCCGGCTGGCACCTCGAGTGCTCCGCCATGGCCCACAAGTACCTCGGCACCGCCTTCGACATCCACGGCGGCGGACTCGACCTGATCTTCCCCCACCACGAGAACGAGATCGCCCAGGCCAAGGCCTACGGCGACGACTTCGCCCAGTACTGGGTGCACAACGCGTGGGTCACCATGAGCGGCGAGAAGATGTCCAAGTCGCTCGGCAACTCGGTGCTCGTGTCGGAGATGGTCAAGCAGTGGCGGCCCATCGTCCTGCGCTACTACCTCGGCACCCCGCACTACCGCTCCATGATCGAGTACAGCGAGGAAGCCCTGCGCGAGGCGGAGTCCGCGTTCGCCCGCATCGAGGGCTTCGTGCAGCGCGTCGTCGAGAAGGCCGGGGGAGTCGTCGAACCCGCCGCCGAAGTACCGCCCGCCTTCGCCGACGCCATGGACGACGACCTCGGCGTCCCCCAGGCCCTCGCCGTCGTCCACACCACCGTCCGACAGGGCAACTCCGCCCTCGCCGCCGACGACAAGGAAGCCGCCGTCGCCCGCCTCGCCGAGGTGCGCGCCATGCTCGGCGTCCTCGGACTCGACCCCCTCGACCCGCACTGGGCCGGCGAGACCGACCGCGGCGACGACCTTCACGGCGTCGTCGACAGCCTCGTACGCCTGGTCCTCGACCAGCGCGAGGCCGCCCGCACCCGCAAGGACTGGGCCACCGCGGACGCCATCCGCGACCAGCTCAACCAGTCGGGACTCGTCATCGAGGACAGCCCCCAGGGACCCCGATGGAGCCTCGGCCCACGCTGAGCACGGGCCCGGCCCCTTGATCGATTGTGCCGCCCGGGCAGCCGGGCGGCACACTGCATAGAGCACACTTCACAGACGTACGTATCCGACGCACCACAGAGACAGGTAGGTCATGGCCGCGAACAACCGTCGCATGTCCGGCAAGAAGGGCGCGCAGGTCGGCAGTGGCGGCCAGCGACGCCGAGGCCTCGAGGGCAAGGGCCCCACGCCCCCCGCCGAGATGCGCAAGGGACACAAGAAGAACCGCGTCGCCACCGCCAAGGCGAAGCAGACCGCCCGACGCCCCGCCCCCCGCGGCCGGGGCGGCAGGTCCACCTCCGAACTCGTCGTCGGCCGCAACCCCGTCGTCGAGGCCCTGCGCGAGGGCGTACCCGCCTCCACGCTCTACGTCCAGCAGTTCATCGACAACGACGAGCGCGTCCGCGAGGCACTCCAGCTCGCGGCCGAGCGCGGCGGCATCAACCTCATGGAGGCCCCCCGCCCCGAGCTCGACCGCATGACCAACGGCCTGAACCACCAGGGCCTCGTCCTCCAGGTCCCGCCCTACGAGTACGCCCACCCCGAGGACCTCCTCGACGCCGCCCACGACGAGGGCGCCGACGCGCTCATCGTCGCCCTCGACGGTGTGACCGACCCGCGCAACCTCGGCGCCGTCGTCCGCTCCGTCTCCGCCTTCGGCGGCCACGGCGTCGTCGTCCCCGAGCGGCGCGCGGCCGGCATGACCGCCGGCGCCTGGAAGACCTCCGCCGGCACGGCCGCCCGTACGCCCGTCGCCCGCGCCACCAACCTCACGCGCGCCCTGGAGGCCTACCAGAAGGCAGGCGTCACCGTCGTCGGCCTCGCCGCCGACGGAGAGGCCGAACTCGGCGACGTGGAAGCCCTGGAGGGCCCCGTCGTCATCGTCGTCGGCAGCGAGGGCAAGGGCCTCTCCCGCCTCGTCGGCGAAACCTGCGACGTCCGCGTCCGCATCCCCATGCCCGGCGGCGCCGAGTCCCTCAACGCGGGCGTGGCGGCAGGCATCGTGCTGTACGAAGCGGCACGTCGGCGGGCCTGAACACACGTCCGCGGATTCACCGGAACGGGTCAATTCCGGCGAGGAGGGCAACCTTGACGGGGTCCGGACAGATCCGCCGAGTCAAGACAGTGTCCTAACGACACGTCACTCGGTTAGATGAGTGTGGACACCAGAACACCCCGCACACCCACGGGGGACCGCTCGTCGGGATACGACGACGCTCCCGCGCTGAGCATGGTGAAGGTGCCGAGCGATCCGGCGCAGGTCATCGTCAACCACGCGAGCTTTCGCGTGCAGCTGGGCGCATCGACCCGGCGCGGCGGACCGTCCCAGCGGATCGCACGGCACCTGAGCGCCACCCAGGACACCGCCCGCATGCCCGTCGTCGGCACGACGAGCAGAGCGGGCGCGGGCGACAGCACACGCCGCCGACCCGTCGTCTGGAGCGGCAGGTCAGCTCCCGACGACACCGGCGCCCACCGGCTGCTCCAAGCCGTGCGGGCCGGCAGCGTCGGCCACGACCAACCCACCACCGACGCCGGAGCCACCCAGGTCATCCCCCGCGTCGACACCCACAACGGCTACCCCGACGACGGCTACGCCGACCTCGACCAGACCGTCGAAACCCCCGTCGTCGGTGCCCAGCGCACCTACGGCTCCGGCGACACCTCGCTCCTGCCGAACATGCGCACCGCGGGCGGCGCCTACCACGAACCCGCCTACACCACCCCGCGGTTCGACACCCCCGAGGAAACCGACGAGGCGGACACCCGCCCCCGGCCGCACGGCAGACGCCACAGCGACGACCCCGCCCGGCACGCCTACTACCCCGGCCGCCGCATGAACCTCGGCGTGGTCCTGCTCCCCCTGCGCGTCCTGCTCGGCTTCATCTCCATCTACGCCGGCATGAGCAAACTGTGCGACCCCGTCTACTTCGACGGCGGCGAACGCGGCTCCATGGTGAAGTGGCTCAACACCCTCCACCCCTGGGAAGTCGCCGAGCCCCTCCGCCAGTTCGCCCTTCACCACCCCGTCGGCTCGGGACTCGTCCTCGCCTTCCTCCAGGTCATCGTCGGCGTCCTCACCGTCCTCGGCTGCTGGCAACGCGTCGCCGCCGCCGGCGGAGCCCTCCTCTCCGCCGCCCTCATCGTCACCGTCAGCTGGAAGACCGCCCCGGTCTACGAAACCCCCGACTTCATCTACCTCGCCGCCTGGTCCCCCCTGATCATCGCCGGTGCCCCCGTCTACTCCATCGACGGCCGCCTCGCCGCCGGAGCCTGGCGCCGCCTCGGCCCCCACTCCGACCTCTGGGAACTCCGCCGTTACGTCCTGCGCCGCGGCGCCCTCGTCACCACCGTCGTCACCGGCCTGACCCTCCTCGTCGGCTCCCTCCTCGGCGGCGCCGTCCGCGACGCCGACCGCGTCGTCGTCCCCGGCCCCGGCGAGGCCCCCCGCAACGAACAGCCCGGCTCCCCGCTCCCGCAGGACCCCGCCGAGCGCAAGCAGCACCAGAGCCCCTCCGCCTCCACCTCACCCACCCAGGGCGCCACCACCGGCTCCACCCCCTCCGACGCCGCCACCACCCCCGGCGCCACCCGCGACACCGGCACCACCACCGGCGGCACCCCCAGCGCGACCCAGGGCACCACCGGCCAGGCCCCGCCCCAGCAGACCACCCCCGCCGGCCAAGCCCCCAGCACCACCTCCGGCCCCACCTCCGGCGGCACCGCCACCGGCGGACCCTCCGGCGGCTCCAACGGCTCCGGCGGCAACTCCTCCTCGGGCCAGTCCGGCCTCGTGGGCGGCCTGTTGGGGTAACCGGGCCGGTGGGCGACACACTGGGCACGCCCGCCGGCTGAACACCCCGGCCCACACGTCGAAGGGTCCCGCACACCGATGTGCGGGACCCTTCGACGTACCAACGCGGCCACGGGGCCGGTGGGCCTTCTCAACGCCCCAACGCGGCCAACTCCTTCGCCGCCTCCGTCAAATCCTTCGCCGTGTCGATGGCACGCCAATAAGCACCCTGCGGAAGCGGAAAGCCGGCCAGGCGCCGCTCACGGGCCAGATGCGGAAACGTCGTCCGCTCATGGTCCCCGCGCTCCGGCAGAAGCCCCGAGAACTCGGGAGAGAAGACGTACACACCCGCGTTGATCTCGAACGTCGACGGCGGCGCCTCGATGAAGTCCGTGATGTGACCGAACCCGTCCGTCTTCACCGCACCCCACGGAATGCGCGGCCGCGCCAACGCCAGCGTCGCGACCGCGTCGCGCTCGGTGTGGAAGTCCGCCATCTCGCGCAGCGAGAAACGCGTCCAGATGTCGCCGTTCGTGGCGTACCAGGGCCGGTCCGGATGGGGAAGATGCCCGGCCGCGTACTTCAGACCACCGCCACGGCCCAGCGGCTCCGTCTCGACCACCGTCGACACCGACACCGGCAACTCGGCCGCATCGAGCCACTTCTGCAGAACATCGGCGAGATGACCGCACGAGACCACCACATCGGTCACGCCCTCCTCGGCGAGCCAGGTGATCTGATGACCGATGATCGGCGTCCCCGTACCGGGGATCTCGACCATCGGCTTGGGCCGGTCGTCGGTGTAGGGACGCAGCCGCGACCCCTGGCCACCGGCCAGGATCACGGCTTGCGTGGGGCGGGACGCCACGTGCGGATCAGTCATGACCGCACTGTACGCGGCGCCCCGCCCGGGACTGCGCTGTACTCCTGCTCAGACGTGCGCCGCCGCCACCCCCGTGGCGAAGGACGTGTCACAGACCGGCCGGGCGAACGACTGCGCCCGCGTCGGCCCGTACACGCGGACCGCGGCCCGGCCGAGAGCACGGGCGATGGAGACACAGTGCTCCGCCAACGACGGACGCTCGTTCACCGCCTCCTGGAGGTGGGTCAGAGCGACACCCGGGTCCTTCTCCTGCAACTCCGTCAGGAGCTGGTCCCGCAGCACGTCCTCAGGGGCGCGCGGGGCGGAACGGGAGGTGTGGCCCCGGTCGGAGACGTCGGAGGCGGTGAGCACCGAATCCGAGGGGTTACCCGACCAGTTGACCCGGGTGACCGCGAGGGTCCCCGAGAGCACCAGGACGACGGGCAGGACGAGGGCGAGGGAGCGGCCGATCCGACGGGCGGGGCCCCGGCCGCGTCGCGGCAGCTGAGTGGTGGAGTGCTTCACGGAGTGCTTCACGCGTGTGAGGGTAGCGCCCGGTAGTGTTTCGAAGACATTCCGTCACCGGTACGGGTGATGAGGGCGTCCCTCTTTTCGGGTACGGGGTTGACGCACACCGCTCGAAATGACCGGTTCGCCGGGGTATTTGTCCGCGAAGAGCCGCACACGAGAAGAGCCCCGCAGCAGCCTGCGGGGCTCTTTCCGTCAGCCTGGGTGAATCACCCGGGGTCGTACCGCTCGAAGCGTGTCGCGTCAGTCGGAGAGACGCGCGCCCGTCGACGTCGAGAACACGTGCGTCTCACCCGCGCGCGGCACGACGTGCAGGGTGCTGCCCTTCTCCGGCACGTCACGGCCGCTGACACGGACGACGAGGTCCTTGGAGTCGTCGCCGACCTTGGCCGTGCCGTAGACGTACGCGTCGGCACCCAGCTCCTCGACCACGTTCACCGTGATCGGAAGACCCAGCTCGGCGTCGGCGCCGGCCACGTCGAAGTGCTCGGGGCGGACACCCACGGTCACGGTCTTGTCCGTGGCCGCGTTGATCGCGTCACGCTGGACCGGCACGACCGACTTGCCGAACTTCACACCACCGTCGGTGATCGGCACCTCGACCAGGTTCATCGCCGGGGAACCGATGAAGCCGGCGACGAAGAGGTTCGCGGGCCTGTCGTACATGTTGCGCGGGGTGTCGATCTGCTGCAGCAGACCGTCCTTGAGGACCGCCACACGGTCGCCCATCGTCATGGCCTCGACCTGGTCGTGGGTGACGTAGACGGTGGTGATGCCGAGACGGCGCTGCAGGCTCGCGATCTGCGTACGCGTCGACACACGGAGCTTGGCGTCCAGGTTGGACAGCGGCTCGTCCATGAGGAACACCTGCGGCTCACGCACGATCGCGCGACCCATGGCGACACGCTGACGCTGACCACCGGAGAGCGCCTTCGGCTTGCGGTCCAGGTACTCGGTCAGGTCGAGGATCTTCGCGGCCTCCTCGACCTTCTGCCGGATCTCCGCCTTGTTGACGCCGGCGATCTTGAGCGCGAAGCCCATGTTGTCGGCGACCGTCATGTGCGGGTACAGCGCGTAGTTCTGGAACACCATGGCGATGTCCCGGTCCTTCGGCGGCAGGTGCGTGACGTCACGGTCACCGATACGGATGGCGCCGGCGTTCACGTCCTCGAGCCCGGCGAGCATGCGGAGCGAGGTCGACTTACCGCAGCCGGACGGGCCGACCAGAACGAGGAACTCCCCGTCCTCGATCTCGATGTCGAGCGCGTCTACGGCGGGCTTCGTGGAACCCGGGTAGACCCGGGTCGCCTTGTCGAACGAGACAGTGGCCATGGTGAATGGGCCCCCTTCTACCGGCAGGAACGTGCCGGACGATCCGTTGTAGGAAGGTGGTGAGCCTCGGCGGACAGCCCGCCGTGGTGTAGTCCACACGCGTGAACTGGGTCAGGACGGTACCTGGCGATCGGCTGATCTGTCAGTACCCGGAAGCCTGTGAACTTCGCGGAAATTTTCGACAGAGCGCCCTCGCGACCTGGGTACACTGCACGAGCACGTGCGTGCGGCGCGCGTGCAGGCCTCCTTAGCTCAGCTGGCCAGAGCAACGCACTTGTAATGCGTAGGTCGTCGGTTCGAATCCGACAGGGGGCTCCGTGAAGTCCAGGTCAGATGTTGTCTGACCTGGGCTTTTGTTTTTCCGCGAGCAATGCCTCCGCAAACCGCTCCGCCCGCAGCACCCGAAACGGTCGGCTGTGATACGGCCGCGTCGTCGGGTCGACCCGGGCCGTCAGCCCGAGCTGGTTGTGCAGGGCGCCCACCGCCTCGTACGCCTCCGCGAGGTGTTGTTCGCGTGTCCGCCAGTCCGTCGCCGCCAGGGCCGCCGTCAGCACCGGAGTGAGGCGGCGCCCCGTCGCCGTCCGGGAGAAGGCTGTGCCCAGCCACTTGCTGTACGGCGGATAGTGCCGGTCCATCAGCAGGCACAGCCGCATCAGGTCCCGGGCCAGGCGGGCGGCGACCACGGCCGAGCCCAGTTCGTCGCCGACCTCGCCGCAGCGGCCGACGAAGGCCTCCTCGTCGGAGACGCGCTGCCAGTGGCGGGCGAGGACCTCGACCCAGACGTCGTGCGGGTACCAGCGGAGGGTGGCTCGTAGCGGGGTGAGTGAGCCCAGGCCGTCGTGGAAGACCGCGCCCGAGGTGAGTTCGGCCAGGCGTTGGGTGGGAGTGGTGAGCCAGTGCTCCGCGGTGATCTCGGCCGTCGGGTCGAAGCCGAGCTGCGCCGTGAACCATGAGGTCACGTCGGTGATCTCGACGCGGTGGTGGACCGGGCCGTCGGTGGCCGTCATGACGCGGATGTCCTTGCCCGGGTCCTCGCCCGTCGCGGCGAAGTGGGTCGGGTGGCCGAGGAAGGTCTTCGGGAGGCGTTCGGAGAGGACGATGCTCAGCCGGGCCGCGTGCTCGCGGGCGTCGGCCGGGTGGAAATAGAGCTGGAGACGTGGGCCCCATTCGTGGTCGGCGGAGCGGGGTGTGTCGTAGCCGAGGACTTCGGAGCCGGGGCCGAGGCGGGCGGCGGAGTGGGGGGTGTGGGGGAGGGCCTGGTCGAGGAGGGGGCGTACGGCTTCCAGGTAGAAGCGGCGGGAGAGTTCGAGGCCGGGGGTGAAGGGCATGAGGGGAGGGTGCTGGAGAGTGCCCCGGAGCGGCGACGGGTTTTCCAGGTGCGCGGGTGCCTTGCCTGCGGCTGCCTGTACCTGCCTGTACCTGCCTGTACTTACCTGTACTTACCTGTACCTGCCTGTGCTTCAGTGGCGCCCCGCCACTCGATCCGCCACCCGCGCCAGTCGCGACGACCCGCGCTGTGTGTCAGGCGTTCCCGGCGGTCCGCCGTGCGGTAGGTGGCGCACAGGCCGTGGACGCCGAGCCAGCGCAGCGGCTCGGGTTCCCATTGTTCAGTTCTCCTCAGCTGCCAGGTTCTGCCCGTCTGCGGTGCCGGCCATGACGATGCCGGCGCTGACGGCCTGTTCGTCGTTGATTCCGATGCCCTGGCGGAAGGCCCAGCGGTCGAGCTGGGTGCATGCCCAGGCGGGGTCGTATGCCGCGGTGGGCAGCTGCGGGATGCGCTTGCGACCCGTCTCGTCCAGTTTGTAGGGCTCCTTGAATGCGGTGTTCCACTTTTGGAGGGCAGGGGTGTATCGCTCGCGGGCTTCGTCGGCGCTGATTCCGAGGTAGGCCGCGACCTGAGCCCAGGAGCTGCCGCGTTCTACTTCGTGGATGACGGCCGAGGCCAGGGTCTGTTCGGCCAGTTCGATGAGTTGCTGGGCTTGGCTGACACGGCCGGCGAGTCCGGTGTCGGCATCGTGACGGGTGCCCACCAGCCCGGAGGCGCTGTCAGCGACGTCCCTGGCGTGGTCGGAGAGCACGAGACGGGCCAGTCCTTGGCGGGAGTATGCGGCTCGGTCATCGTCGTAGGGGGTCGTCTCGCTCATGAGGGAGAGGGTTCCACGTGCGCGTGTTCTGCGAATACTGGATATCGCTGCCCAGCGGCACCCGGCAGTTCACCGGCGGCCGTTGACGACCCCGCTCGCCGCGCTGTTCATGGGCGGACGCCACCCCTGAACGTGCGCAGTGTCTCCTTCGGATTCCATGGTTCTCCACGGCCCCGCGTCAGCGGATGACAGGCGAGACCGATCAGCACGGAGATGAAGTGTCCGAAGTCGGTGAAGGTCCCGCTCACGGCCAGTGGTATCCCGTACACCGCGAGCAGCACCGCGAGATAACCCAGGCGCCAGGGCATCGCGATGCGGTACGTCAGAATGCCTACGACTCCGGCGAGCGCGTAGCTGACCCCGATGTCGAGGGCGTCGACCGACGAGAACGGGGCCCGGCCCTCCCAGATAGCCAGCAGCACGGCGCCCTCGCTGATCAGCGTGGCGAGGATGTGCGCGGCCAGGCACACCACCAGCCAGCGCACCGTTCCCAGCCAGCGTTCGGCCGGTGCGTGGAAGAGGCTGTAGAGCACGACGTACGGCAGCCAGAACCCGCCGTCGATCAGCATCGCGCTGGCGAACAGCACCCGTAACGGGTTCTGCGACAGCCCGCTGATGTTCGTCGACCGCTCCCGCAGGAACTCGTGCTCGAACTCCGGCGACATGTGGTGCACGGCCACCGTGGTCACGAACAGCATTCCCAGCCACACGTACGTTCCGGGGGCACCGCGGACGTACGCCACGACCCGGTACAGGCCCGCGGAAATTCGCATGAGCCGATTCACGCACGCCAGTATCGTCCCGCCCGTGATCGACATTCCGGGCGGGCTGGCGAAGGCGCAGGAGAAGTACAACGGCGAGGCGGGACGCGCGTTCATAGCGGGACTTCCGGAACTGGCGGCCGGCTTCCTCGACAGCTGGGAGCTGCGGCTCGACGGCCCCGCCATGCACGGTGTGTCCGCGCTGGTCCTGCCGGTCGTCTCCGCCGCCGACGGCAGCCGGGCCGTGCTCAAGCTGCAGCTCCGCGACGAGGAGAGCGAGGGGGAACCGGTCGCGCTGCGCGAGTGGGACGGCGACGGGGCGGTGCGACTGCTGCGGCACGACGAGCCGACCGGCACGATGCTCCTCGAACGCCTCGACCCGACCCGCATGCTCGCTCACGAGCCGGACGTCCACGAGAGCGTCCTCGTCATCGCCCGCCTCCTGGCCCACCTGACGTCGTTCCCGGCCCCACCGGGCATGCGCCGCCTCGGCGACATCGCTCAGGCGATGCTGGAGCAGACGCCCTTGGCCCTCGAACGCGTCCCCGACCCGGACGCCCGAGGCCTGATCGCCGACTGCGCGGCCGCCGTACGCGAGGTCGTCCACGAACCCGGCGACCGTCTCCTGCACTGGGACCTCCACGACGAGAACGTTCTCGCCTCCGACCGCGCCCCCTGGCTCGCCATCGACCCCAAGCCCCTCGCCGGCGACCCGGGCTTCGAACTGTGGCCCGCCCTCGCCAACCGCTTCGACGCCGACGACGTCCTCTGGCGCTTCGACGCCATGACCGACGTACTCGCCCTGGACCGCGAACGCGCCCGGGCCTGGACGCTCGGCCGACTGCTGCAGAACTGCCTCTGGGACATCGAGGACGGCCGCGAACTGGACGAGGAACAACTCGTGATCGCCCGCTGTCTGCGGCGCGGCTAGTCTCCGGGCATGATCCGCACCGCGACCCCCGCCGACGTCCCCACCATCCACACCCTCGTCCGCGAGCTGGCCGACTACGAGAAGGCCTCCCACGAGGCGAGGGCGACCCCGGAGCAGCTCCACGAGGCGCTCTTCGGGGACCGCCCCGCCGCCTACGCCCACATCGCCGTCGACGACTCCACCGGCGAGGCGGTCGGTTTCGCCCTGTGGTTCCTGAACTTCTCGACCTGGCGCGGTGTCCACGGCATCTACCTAGAAGACCTCTACGTCCGCCCCGAGGCCCGCGGCGGCGGCCACGGCAAGGCGCTCCTGACGGAACTGGCCCGCATATGTGTGCGGCGCGGTTACGAGCGCCTGGAGTGGTCCGTCCTGAACTGGAACCGGCCGGCGATCGATTTCTACGAGGCTCTGGGGGCGCGTCCGCAGGACGAGTGGACGGTGTACCGGTTGACGGACGGGGCGTTGGCGAGGCTGGGAGCGCGTGCGTAGGTAGAGGGGGTCTGCCCTTGCTCAGGCCACTGACTCCGGTACCGCCGGCTCCGTCGGTGCTCCGTGTTCCGGTGGCTTCGTGGTGACCATGAGGCCCGCGATGAGGCCGGCGAGAAGCATGATGGCGGCGGCCCAGGTGATGGCGACGGTGTAGCCGTGGACGATGCCTTCGCGGGTGATGAGGGCCCGTTGGGTGGGGTTGGTGAGGTGGCTGGTGATGTAGGTGGCGCTGCTGGTGGTGGCGATGGTGTTGAGGAGGGCTGTGCCGATGGAGCCGCCGACTTGTTGGGAGGTGTTGACGGTGGCGGAGGTGACGCCGGAGTCCTGGGGGGCGACTCCTGCTGTGGCGGTGGAGAAGACGGGCATGAAGGTGAGGCCCATGCCGAGGCCCATGAGGAGGAGGGCGGGGAGGATCTCGGTGGTGTAGGAGGAGGTGACGGTCATGCGGGTGAGGATGAGCATGCCGCCGGCGGCGAGGATCATGCCCGGGACCATGAGCATGCGGGGGGCGACGTGCGGCAGGAGGCGGGCGGAGATCTGGGTGGAGCCGATGATGATGGCGACGGTGAGGGGGAGGAAGGCGAGGCCCGTTTTGACGGGGGAGTAGGCGAGGATGACCTGGAGGTAGTAGGTCATGAAGAGGAACAGGCCGAACAGGCCGATGACGGCGAGGGCCATGGTGAGGAAGCAGCCGGCGCGGTTGCGGTCCTTGATGATGTGCAGGGGGAGCAGGGGCGTGGGTGTCTTGCTCTGCCACCAGACGAAGGTGGTGAGGAGCGCGACTCCGGCGGCGAGGAGGCCGAGGACGAGGGGGTCGGTCCAGCCTCGGGGTTCGGCTTCGCTGAAGCCGTAGACGATGGCGACGAGTCCGCCGCAGCCGAGGAGGGCGCCGGGGACGTCGAGGCGGGCGCCGGGGTGGCCGGGGCGGTCGTGGAGGAGGGCGTAGGCGCCGAGGACGGCGGCGATGGCGATGGGGACGTTGACGTAGAGGCACCAGCGCCAGCCGAGGTATTCGGTGAGCAGGCCGCCAACGATGAAGCCGATCGCGGCGCCGCTGCCGGCGAGGGCGCCGTAGATGCCGAAGGCTTTGCCGCGTTCCTTGGGATCGGTGAAGGTGGTGGTGAGGAGGCTGAGGGCGGAGGGGGCGAGGAGGGCCGCGAAGACGCCTTGGAGGGCGCGGGCGCCGAAGAGCATGCCGTCGGTGGTGGCGGCGCCGCCGAGTGCGGAGGCGGCGGCGAAGCCGATGAGGCCGATGATGAAGGTGCGTTTGCGGCCGGCGAGGTCGGCGATGCGTCCGCCGAGGAGGAGCAGGCCGCCGAAGGCGAGGGTGTAGGCGGTGATCACCCATTGGCGGTTGCCGTCGGACATGCCGAGGTCGGCCTGGGCGGAGGGGAGGGCGATGTTCACGATGGTCGCGTCGAGGACGACCATGAGTTGGGCGAGGGCGATGACGACCAGGCCCCACCAGCGGCGGGGGTCGGTGTCGGTCGCCTGGCCGGGTTCACCTGATCGGGCGACAGTCATTCGGCCAGAAGACCATGAATCGGGGCGTATCGCATCCCCGGATTTCTTGTGCCTGGTCATGGCTCCAGTACCACCTTTCCGATCGTCGCGCGGGTCTGCAGGGCCCGGTGCGCGGCGGCTGCCTCGGCGAGGGGGAAGCGGTGCACGGCGGGGGTGAGGCGGCCGGCGGCGGCTTCGGTGAGGGCGCGTAGTTCGAGGGTGCGTACGGGGCTGGGGCCGCCCGCCTTGCGCATCATCACGGGGCCGAGGACCTGCTCGGAGACGCCTTCCACGAAGTGGCGGGTGGTGTCCTGGCGGCCTTGAGCGGACCAGCCGAAGACGAGGTGCTGTCCGCCGGGGCCGAGGAAGGCGAGGGCCTGGGGGGTGATGTCGCCGCCGACGCCGTCGAAGACGACGGTGGCGTGCCTGCCGCCGAGGTGGGCGCGGACCTTTTCGGGCCAGGTGGGGTCGTTGTAGTCGACGGCGAGATCGGCGCCGTTCGCCTGGACGTGGGCGACCTTCTCGGGGCCTCCGGCGAGGCCGATGACGGTGGCGCCGGCGTTCTTCGCGTACTGCACGAGGAGGGTGCCGATGCCGCCCGCGGCTGCCGGGACGAGGGCCACCGAGTCGGGGCCGAGCCGGGCGAACTGGAGGATTCCCATCGTGGTGCGGCCGGTGCCGATCATGGCGACGGCTTGGGCGGCGTCGAGGTTGGCGGGGGTCTCGTGGACGCGGTCGACGTCGGTGACGGCCAGTTCGGCGTAGCCGCCGGGGGCGAAGCCGAGGTGGGCGACGACGCGCTTGCCGAGCCAGAGCGCGGCGACGCCCTCACCGAGGGATTCGACGGTGCCGGCGACCTCGCGGCCCGGGATGGTGGGGAGGGCGGGCAGCTCGGGCAGGGGGCCCTGGACGCCTTCGCGTACGGCGGTGTCCAGGAGGTGGACTCCGGCCGCTTCGACGGCGATACGGACCTGGCCCGGGCCCGGCCGCGGGGCCTCGACCTCCTCGTGGGTGAGGTTCTCGGCCGGGCCGAAGGCGTGCAGGCGGATGGCGCGCATGTGGGGCTCCCCCGGGTCGTGGATCTCTCGTCCGTCGGCGGATGTCTGGTCCGTCGGCGGATGTCTGGTCCGTTCGCGGACCTCTTGTCGAGCCCTCACTCTTCAACCTCAAGCTTGCTTGAGGTCAAGGGCGTGCCGACCCAGTGCCAGGGACACGGCCGTGAGCGCGCTGTTGAACGACACCTCGGAGAGCACGCCGGGAGCGGCGACCTGGTCGCCGACGAGGTAGACGCCGTCGCCGCGGTCCACGGCCGGACGGTCGCGCCAGCTGGTGCCGGGCAGGTCGACCGCGCCGGTGCGGCCGTCGGCGACGGCCGCGCGGCGCCAGGTGACCCGGACCTGCCAGCCGTCGAAGGCCAGGTCGAGGAGTTGCTCGGCACGGGCGACGCCGTCGGCCTTCGTCTCGTGCGGGGCGAGGGGGATCTGCCCCTGGACGAGCTGTTCGCCGGCGGGGGCGAGGGAGCGGTCCTGGGCGGTGAAGCGTTCGAGCCAGCCGGTCCGGTCCAGGTCGGACACGGCGAAGGCGTCGCCGCGCCGGGTGCGCAGGGCGAGGTCGACGAGGGCGGTACGGCCGCTCGGCCAGGTCAGGGAGTCGTCCCCGAGGAGGCGGCGGGCGGCGGCGAGGGAGGTGGCGACGACGACGGGCGTGTCGGTGGGGAGGGTGTCGACGCGGGAGAGGGTCTCGATGCGTACGCCGAGGTTCCAGGCGCGGGAGGCCATCCGGTCGATCATGGTCGCCCAGCCGCCGCGCGGGTAGTGCGCCTCGGGCGGGAGTTTGGTGGCACGACGCAGGCGTTCCTGCACGAACGCGGCGGACAGGGCGCCGGGGTCGTGGTGGAAGAGGGCGACGGCGGAGTAGTGGGCGGCGGCGCGGGCGCCCTCCTCGCCGGCCCGGCGGGTGGCCCAGGTCATGAAGTCGACGTCCACGGGGGCCTGCTGGGCGGTGTGGCGCAGGAGCTTCAGCATCGCGAAGGGCGGGGTGCGGCGCAGGACGCCCTTGTGGCGCAGTCGTAGCCGGGCGGCTTCCAGGGGCGGGAGCGGTGCGAGCGGGCCGATGAGGTCGCGCTGCCTGAGCCAGGCCCAGTGGGGGCCGCCGTTGTAGAGGGCGTGCGGGCCGTCGTTCGTGCGGTACGGGCCCTCGGCGGTGCGTGCTCGTCCGCCGAGGGTGTGGTGGGCTTCGTGGATGGTGACCTTGGCGCCCGCCTCGGCGGCGGTGATGGCCGCGGTGAGTCCGGCGAAGCCGCCGCCGATGACGGTGATGCGGTGCATGGCTGGGGGTCTCCCTCTGGTCGTCGGGGTCGCCTTTCTGTGCATACGACTGCTGGGAGCCTCGAAATGTGACACCCGGGTCTTGCCGGATGGTGTATTCGCAGGTCAGGTGGATTGTCAGTGGTGGGGTGCAGCATGGGGGCATGGTGAGGCGAGCGGCGGCCGGCGGGACCGGTCCGAAGGGGGCGCGGCGGCCGGAGGTGCGGTTGCCGCGACTGGAGGAGTACGGCGGGGGGCTGGAGCCCGACGGGGACTATGACGGCGTGGAGTTCCGTGGGGCGGACCTGTCCGGTCAGGACGGCGCGGGTGCGCGGTTCATGGACTGTGCGCTGAGCGCGTGCGCGCTGGACGAGACCCGGCTGCGTCATGCCCGTGTCCTGGACTCCGTCCTGTCCGGCATACGGGGTGTCGGCACCGATCTCTCCGAGGCGACCCTGCGCGATGTCGAGCTGCTCGACGCCCGGCTGGGCGGGACGCAGGTGCACGGTGCCGTTCTGGAGCGGGTGCTGGTGCGCGGCGGCAAGATCGACTATCTCAACCTGCGAAGAGCCAGGCTCCGCGATGTCGTCTTCGAGAGCTGCGTGCTGGTCGAGCCGGACTTCGGGGGAGCCCGTCTGGAACGCGTCGAGTTCGTCGACTGCACTCTCAAGGCGGCGGACTTCAGCGCGGCGACGCTGACGGACGTGGACCTGCGGAGGGCGGCTTCGCTGGAGGTCGCCCGGGGCGTGGGCCGCCTGGCGGGGGCGGTGATCAGCCCGTCGCAACTGCTGGATCTGGCACCGGTCCTGGCGGCGGAGATGGGGATTCGGGTGGAGGGCTGAGGGGAGCGCCGATGGGCAGGGTGGAGCCCTCGGCGGCAGGCGGAACCTAGGCGATCCTCGGGAAGCGGGCCTGGAGGGTCCAGATGGCAGGGTTCTCGGCGAGGTCGTCGTGGAGGTCGGTCAGGTCGGCGACGAGGTCGTGGAGGAAGTCGCGGGCCTCGCGGCGCAGTTCGGCGTGGGAGAAGGTCAGCGGGGGCTCCTCCGCCGGCATCCAGTCGGACTCGATGTCGACCCAGCCGAAGCGGCGCTCGAAGAGGAGGCGGTCGGTGGACTCGGTGAAGTCCAGTTCCGCGTGCTGGGGGCGGGAGGCGCGGGAGCCGGCGGGGTCCCGGTCGAGGCGTTCGACGATGTCGCACAGGGCCCAGGCGAAGTCGAGCACCGGCACCCATCCCCAGGCTGTGGACAACTCCCGGTCCGCCTTGGTGTCGGCGAGGTAGACGTCACCGCAGAACAGGTCGTGGCGCAGGGCGTGGACGTCCGCGCGGCGGTAGTCGGTCTGCGGGGGGTCGGGGAAGCGGTTGGAGAGGGCGTAGCCGATGTCGAGCACGACGACGATGGTGTCACGCCCGGATGGGGCCGGGACCACGGTCCCCGAATGGGGTCGGGACCACGGTCCCCGAGTGGGGCCGGGACCACGATTCCTGCCCAGAGGATCACGTTCCGCCCACAAGGGCATGATCCGCGCCCGTAGGATCCGGATCATGTCCCGATCCGTGCGTCTTGTCCCCGCTCTGGCCTCCTCGGCCCTGCTGGCCCTGGCCCTGACCGCGTGCAGCGGCGGCGGCGTGGAGGGCAGCCCCGGCGGCTCAGGCGTCCGCGACCCGTACTTCCCCAAGGCGGGCAACGGTGGGTACGACGTCACGCACTACGACCTGAAGCTCGCCTACGACCCGGAAGAGCGCCACCTCACCGGCACGGCCGGCATCACGGCGCGCGCGACCCAGGACCTCTCCGCGTTCGACCTCGACCTCAAGGGCCTGGACGTCGACACGGTCACCGTGGAGGGCAGGGGCGCCCGTGTCAGCCGTAGCGGGCAGGAGCTGACCGTCCGACCGCACGACGAGCTGGCCGAGGGGGAGACGTTCCGGGTGACGGTCCGCTACTCCGGCACCCCGGAGACGATCACCGACCCGGACAAGTCGGAGGAGGGCTGGCTGCCGACCGCCGACGGCGCGCTGGCGCTCGGGGAGCCGACCGGGTCGATGGCGTGGTTCCCCGGCAACCACCACCCCTCCGACAAGGCGTCGTACGACATCGCCGTCACGGTGCCGAAGGGCCTGCAGGCCGTCTCCAACGGGGAGTTGCGGAGCGAGCGGACCACCGGCGGGCGTACGACCTACGCCTGGCACACCGCCGAGCCGATGGCGAGCTATGTCGCCATGCTCGCCATCGGCCACTACGACATCACCCGTACCACCGTCGGCGAGGACCGTCTGCCGGTGTACACCGCCGTCGACCCCGAGCAGACCGACGCGAGCCGCAAGGTGCTGGCGAAGCTTCCCGAGATCATGGAGTGGGCCGAGTACAACTTCGGCCCGTACCCCTTCTCCTCCACCGGCGCGGTCGTCGACCGCGAGGACGACGCCGGGTACGCCCTGGAGACCCAGAACCGGCCCGTCTTCCACGGCGCCCCCGACACCGAGACCCTCGTCCACGAGCTCGTCCACCAGTGGTTCGGCGACTCGGTCACGCCGAAGAGCTGGCAGGACATGTGGCTCAACGAGGGCTTCGCGAAGTACGCGGAGTGGCTGTGGCAGGAGGACAACGGCGGCGACAGCGCTCAGGAGATCTTCGACGCGCTCTACCGGGGCGACCTCGACGACGAGGAGACCGGCGAGGCGATCTGGGCGTTCCCACCGGCGAAGCCGTCCGACGCCGCGCACATCTCCGACAGCCCCGTCTACTGGCGTGGCGCCATGGTCATCCACAAGATCCGGCAGACGGTCGGCGACGACGCCTTCTACGACATCGTCCAGGGCTGGACGTCGGACCACCGCCACGGCAACGCCGACACCGACGACTTCACGGCGTACGTCGAGAAGAAGGCCCCCGACAAGGACTTCGACGCGATCTGGGAGGACTGGCTGTACGGCGAGGGCAAGCCGGACCACCCTTAGGCCGGGTCCGCCCTCAGGCCGCGTCGGCCCTTGGGTCGTGTCCGCCTTTGGGGCGGCTCCGCCGCGTCATGCGTGCCCGTCGCGTTCAGCTCGTCCAGCAGTCGGGCCAGTCCGGGCGGCCACACCGGCTCGGCCTCCGCGACGAGTTCCTGGCGGGTCCACCAGCGCCAGGTGAGGATGCCGTCGTCGGGGTGGCCGGCCACGGCGGGGCCGGTCGGTTCGCGGTGGGGGCCGTGGGCGACGTAGATGTGCTCGTGCTGGCGGACGGGGAGGTCGAACCGGGTGAAGTCGTGTTCCCAGGTGCACAGGAGGGGGCCGGGCTCCAGGTCGGTCCAGCCGGTCTCCTCGCGCAGTTCGCGCAGGGCGCCCTCGCGTGGGGTCTCGTCCGCTTCGAGGCCGCCGCCGGGCAGGGCCCAGTGGATTCCGACCTCGGGGTTGTCGTACCGGAAGAGGAAGACCGAGCCGTCGGGGTCGAGCACGGCGACGCGGGCCGCGCGGCGCGGGGTGCGCAGTGGTTTGCGCAGGACCGCGCAATGGCGGCCGTGTCGGAGGTCGGGGCGTCGGTCGAGGAGCTCGTAGCCGAGGGCCGTCCAGAAGGCGAGGCCGTCTGGGTTGACGTCGAGGACGGCGAGGCGAATCGCGGTGCGGCCCGTGGCGCGGAAGCGGTCCTCCAGGCCCTGCGCGATACGGCGGCCGTGTCCGCGTCGCCGCGCACCGGCGTCGACCATCAGCAGGCCGATCCACGGGTCCGGGTCGGCCGGGTCGGGATGGTGGGCGAGCGTGACCGCGATCCCCACGAGCTGTCCCGCGTCGTGCGCGAGCAGCACCTCCGCGTCCGGATGCGCCGACTCCCCCTCCAGCGCTGCCGCCACCTGTTCCGGCGTGATGTCGTCCGGGTCCGGGAAGTCGCCGCTCAGGGCGTGGAACTCGCGGTTCGACGCGTAGAGGGCGGTGAGCTCGGCGAGCAGAGGGGGCGGGACGGGAAGGGCGAGGGGGGTGAGGAGCACGCCCGGAAACCTATCGCGGGCGCGGCGGAGCCCCCGGCGCTTTTCGCGGCCGGGGGCTCCGTCAGAGCATGGGCGTCGCTCAGAAGTGGGCCGTCGCTCAGACGTTCACGCCGAAGTCCTGGGCGATGCCGACGAGGCCGGAGGCGTAGCCCTGGCCGACGGCGCGGAACTTCCACTCGGCGCCGTTGCGGTAGAGCTCGCCGAAGACCATGGCCGTCTCGGTGGCCGCGTCCTCGGAGAGGTCGTAGCGCGCGATCTCGGCGCCGCCGGCCTGGTTGATGATGCGGATGTAGGCGTTGCGGACCTGGCCGAAGTTCTGCGAGCGGTTCTCCGCGTCGTAGATCGAGACCGGGAAGACGATCTTGTCGATGTCGGCCGGGAGGGCAGCGAGGTTGACGTTGATCGCCTCGTCGTCGCCGGCACCCTCACCGGTGCGGTTGTCACCGGTGTGGACGATGGAGTTGTCCGGGGTCTGCTTGTTGTTGAAGAAGACGAAGTGGGCGTCGGAGTAGACCTTGCCCTGCGGGTTGACCGCGATCGCGGAGGCGTCGAGGTCGAAGTCCGTACCCGTGGTCGTGCGGACGTCCCAGCCGAGGCCCACGGTGACGGCGGTCAGGCCCGGAGCCTCCTTGGTGAGCGAGACGTTGCCACCCTTGGACAGGCTTACAGCCATGGTTGGGAGTCCTTTCCCTCGTTTACGTACGGCAGTACCGCAGTACGGCATGAAGCTACAGCTACCCGTATGAACGCAGCGAGGGGCGCTCAGGGTTCCAGGCGCTTTACTTTCTTTACCTCGGATATTCGGGTGACGTGGACCGGACAGAGCGGGGAACATGGACGGCATGTCCGGTCCGTACCTGATCCGCGGCTCCGTCTCCCTGCCCGAGGCCGAGCTCCTGTGGCGTTTCTCGCGGTCGTCCGGGCCGGGAGGCCAGCATGTGAACACCTCGGACTCGCAGGTCGAGCTGCGCTTCGACCTCGCGGCGACCGAGGCGCTGCCCGAGGTCTGGAAGCAGCGCGCACTGGAGCGGCTGGCCGGGCGCCTCGTCGACGGGGTCGTCAGTGTCCGTGCCTCCGAGCACCGGTCCCAGTGGCGCAACCGTGAGACCGCCGCCGTCCGTCTGGCCGCGCTCCTCGCCGAGGCGACGGCTCCCCCGCCCAAGCCGCGCAGGGCGACCCGGATCCCGCGCGGGATCAACGAGCGGCGGCTGCGGGAGAAGAAGCAGCGCTCGGAGACCAAGCGGGGGCGTTCGGGGCAGGGCTGGTCCTGAGCATCCGTACGAGGTCCTGAACATCCGTAGAACCCGATCCCGGTGATGTCACGTTCCTCGTTCGCCATCCGTCAATGCGGTGACGGCGGATCCCGACGGACGAAGGGCAGCACCCCATGACCGACACCGGCAGCGACTTCCTGGCCGAGCGCTTCGAGGCGCACCGCCCCCACCTCCGCGCCGTCGCCCACCGCATGCTCGGCTCGTTCGCCGAGGCCGACGACGCGGTGCAGGAGGCCTGGTTCCGGCTGAGCCGTTCCGACGTCGGGCAGGTCGACAACCTCGGTGGCTGGCTGACGACGGTCGTCGGCCGGGTCTGCCTGGACATGCTCCGCTCCCGCAAGTCCCGCGCCGAGCAGCCCCTGGACACCTGGACCCCGGCGCCGTCCGCCGAGCCCGACCCCGCCCAGGACGCGCTGCTCGCCGACTCCGTGGGCGCCGCCCTCCTCGTCGTCCTCGACACCCTCACGCCCGCCGAACGGCTCGCCTTCGTGCTGCACGACCTGTTCGCGGTGCCGTACGAGCAGATCGCCGACATCGCGGGCCGTACGCCGGCGGCGGCGCGGCAGCTCGCCAGCAGGGCCCGGCGCCGGGTGCAGGGCGCCCCGGAGCCCGGCGCCGACCTGGTCCGGCAGCGCGAGGTCGTCGACGCGTTCCTGGCGGCCGCGCGCGACGGGGACTTCGAGGGACTGCTCGCCGTCCTGGACCCGGACGTGATCGCGCGCGGCGAGGCCGGGATCACCGCGGGCGCGGCGGCCGTGGCGTCCGGCGCCGCGCGCTTCGCGCACCTCGCCCGCGTCGCACGGCCCGCCCTCGTCGACGGCGCCACGGGCCTCGTGGTGCTGGTCGACGACCGCCCGGAGCGGGTGCTGACCTTCGCACTCGTACACGACCGCATCGCCGCGATCGAGGTCATCGCGGACCCGGAGCGGCTGGCCGGGCTCGACATCGAGCTCACCGCGTAGTGCGTGTCCGGCGCCCACCCTCTACGTCAGCTGCAGCACCCCGACCGTCTGGTCCCCGCTCGTCTCCCCGGTCTTCCGGAAGCCGAGTCCCAGATAGAACGCCTCGGGGCCGGTCGGGCCGGGGTGCCAGGTGACGTACAGCTCCTTGCCGTCGCGGCGGCGGATCTCGGCGGCGACGGCGTCGACGGCGAAGCGGCCGTAGCCCTTGCCCTGTTCGTCGGCCGCGATGTTGAGGCGCCACAGGCCGGAGCGGAAGAGGGTGCCGTCGCCGTGCCAGTCGATGTCGAGGAAGGCCATCAGGAAGCCGACGGGACGGTCGTCGTCGAGGATCAGGCGTGGCCAGGCGACACCGGCAGGACGGACGTACGCCTCGGCGAGGGACTGCATCACGGGGGAGACGGCGTGTTCCTGATCGGGGCGGACCCGAATGCCGGTGGCGGTCTCGAAATTCCCGGGTGTGATTTCTTCCAGGCGGAGTCCGGACGGAAGCCGCGGTTCCGATGTGGTCATCCGCCTACCCTAGGCGGCGAACTCACCTCGCGGCCAAGGGATTTCAGGGCCTCAGCCCAAATGCCGGTAACGGCCGCGGAAATACACCAGAGGCCCCCCTTCGGCACTCGGTACGCGGGCGGTCAGCACGCGTCCGATCACCAGCGTGTGGTCCCCGGCGGTCACCCGCTGCTCGGTGCGGCACTCCAGGGTCGCCAGGGCGCCGCCCACCAGGGGCGCGCCGGACTCCGCGCCGCGGGTGTACGGGATGTCCGCGAACAGCAGCCGGTCGCTGACACGGCCCTTCATGGCGAAGCGGCCGGCGATGTGGCGCTGGCTCTCGGACAGCACCGACACCGCCCACAGGGGCTGTTCGTCGAGCAGGTCGTCCAAGCGGGAGCCCTCGCGCACGCTGACCAGCACCAGGGGCGGGTCCAGGGAGACCGACATGAAGGCCGTCGCCGTCATGCCGACGTCCTCGCCGGCCGGGGCGTCGGGGTCGTCGGGGTCGAGCGGCGGCTCCAGCGCGGTCACCAGGACCACGCCGTCGGCCAGCCGTGACATGGCGGCGCGGAACTCTTCGTTGCTCACCCCCTCAGCATGCCCAAAGGCGGCGGGGGCGGCGGGCGCGGGCACGGCGGGGCGGGAGTTCAGCACACCGGGAACGCTAGTGTCCTCCTCCCGCGGCGCGCATCGGACCTCCGGCCGAGCGGAGTCCTAGGACCCACGGCGGAAGCCGGAGCCGTAAAGCACGCCTTCGGTAAACAGACGCAAACGCTCAGGGAAAACACAGAAACCCCGACTCAATTGTTCACGTTCTTCTGTGACTTGAGTCACAAGACGCATTAATTGTTGACCCTGTGTACCGAGTGGGGAGCGCGCTGTGATTCAGTGGCGGGGAAGCTGCTGGACGATACGCCGATGAGAACCCTTGATTCGCTGCGAGGTCTCGGGGGGAGGGCGAGCATGGAGACCGAGTCGGAACCCTACGTCCGTCTTGCGTCCCTGCGACAGCTGCACCAGGTCATGGCCGACATGAACACGGCCCGCAGCCTGGCCGACACACTGCAGACCGTCGCGGACGGAGTCGTCACCGCCCTCGGGTACGAGCTGGCGTGCGTCAACCTCGTGCGCCCCGACGGCGACCTCGTGGTCGCCGCCTTCTCGGGCAACCCGGCCGCCGAGGCCCTCATCACCGGCCGTGTCGGCTCCCGCGAGTCGTGGGAGCGCCGCCTGAGCATGGGCGAGACCTGGGGCGACCTGGTCTTCATACCCCACACCGAGGGCTGGATCCTCGACGACGACGACGTCCCGCAGTGGTACACCGACGGGCCCGCGCCCCGCTTCGAGGACGAGTGGCACCCCTCCGACCGGCTCTTCGCGCCGATGTACACGCCGGCGGCGCCGGGCGGCGGCTCCTGCGGCGAGCTGATCGGCGTGCTCTCCGTGGACCGGCCGCGCAACGGACGCCGCCCCGGCGCGTGGGGGCGCGAGGCGCTCCAGATGTACGCGTTCCAGGCGGCCATCGCGATCAGCAACGCGCGTCTACGTGCGAACATGCAGCGCGCGCTGGTCCGGCTCGAACGGGAGCAGCAGGCGCTGCGGGCCAGTGAGGAAAGCTTCCGCCAGGCCTTCGAGTACGCCCCCTCCGGCATGGCCATCGCCGAGATGGGCGGCGACCAGCACGGCCGGATCCTGCGCACCAACGACGCCCTGTGCCGCCTCCTGGGCCGCCCCGCCTCCGCGATGCGCCGCTACTCCTTCTCCGACCTCGTCCACCCCGAGGACATCGGCACCCTGCTGCGCACCTCCGCCGAGGGCGGCCGCGCCGAGCTGCGCCTCGGCCGCCGCGACGGCACCTACGTCTGGGTGTCCCTGCGCAACAGCGTCGTCGCCGACGCCGCCGACGGGCCCCGCTTCCTGCTCACCCACGTCGAGGACATCGAGGAGCGCAAGCGCCGCGAGCTCCAGCTCGCCCACCGCGCCTCCCACGACTCCCTCACCGGCCTGCCGAACTCCGCCGAGCTGCGCTCGCGGCTGTCCGCCCGGCTCTGTCGCCGGCCGCAGTCGGCGGACCCGGTGGCGGCGATCGAGTCCCACGACGCGGCCTTCGGCCACCCCGCCTTCGACTTCCCGCCGAGCACCGAGTCCTACGACGCCTACGACCACCACGTCCACACGATCGCCCCCGAGGGCGAGTTGGACGACGGCACCAAGGGGCTCGCGGTCCTCTTCTGCGACCTCGACGGATTCAAGTCGATCAACGACCGCTTCGGGCACAACGCGGGCGACGCCGTCCTCATCGAGGTGGCCCGCCGCCTGAGCAACCAGGTCCGTGACGGCGACACCGTCGCCCGGCTCGGCGGCGACGAGTTCGTGATCCTCGCCGACGGGCTCGGCCGCGCCGACGCCCAGGACCTCGCCGTACGACTGCGGAACGAGATCATCCAGCCCATCCGCGCCGAGGGCCGGGCCGTGCGCGTGGGCGCCAGCTTCGGCATCGGCTGGGCACACTGCGGGATGACCGCGGACGAAGTGTTGAAGTCCGCTGACGAACGGATGTACGTCGAGAAACGATCTCGTCCCAAACAACACAGACGTGCGGGATGATCCCCAGGTCAGCGAGCTGATGCGATCCGAGTCACCCGTTTGGGGCACCTGGAGCGGGTAGGCTCGCCATTTGCCACACGTACACGAACGCGTACCGCATGCGCCCCGCACCTGTTGAGGAGTACGAGGGATGACGCCCGGCAACAACGGCGCGAGCACGCCGGAGGACGACGACCCGTTCGGCTACCTCTACGCCGACGGTCAGGCCAATGGAGCTCAGCCGCCCTCCGGGGGCTACGGCTACCCGAACTCGGTCAACAGAGTCCGGTCGGTCGGCCAGCGCCAGTACGGGCAGCAGGCACCGACCGCGCAGTACGGCCAGGCCCAGCCGACCGCACCCCAGCAGCAGGGCGTGTACGGCCAGCCGAACGCCCACTACGCCGCCCCGGAGACACACCCCGGCGGCGCCCCGACCAGCCCGCAGCAGTCGCACGGCGGCGGTGGCGGCGGCCGGGGCCGCGGCCCCAACACCAAGGGCCTGCTGATCGGCGCGGTGGCGGTCGTCGCCGCCGTTGTGATCGGCATCGGCATCGCCATGATGAACGGCGACGACGACAAGGACGACAAGACCGGCAACGCCGCCGCCTCGGCCCCGGCCCAGCAGCAGAGCGGCGGCTCCGAGCCCAGCCCGTCGAGCGGCAGCAGCAAGGGCGCCGACAGCGAGAAGAAGCTGCCGGAGGTCGAAGCGAAGGCCCTGCGCCTCGGAGGCAACGCCGCCCTCGCCTCGGACGTCAAGGGCGCCAAGTCCGGCGGCGGTGTCTACGTGGGCAACCTCAACCAGGTCGGCAACTCCGTCACGTGGAGCGCCGACGGCATCCCGTCGGACGGTGACTACACGCTGTTCGCGCATTACAGCGCGACCGGCGAGGACCAGGAGATGACGCTCACCGTCAACGGCAAGAAGTTCGGCAGCAAGATGCCGCTGGGGAACTACACGCACGTGAAGGACGGCGACTTCGAGAACGGCTGGACGACCACCTACGCCTGGCCCACGCTCACCAAGGGCACCAACACCTTCACGCTCTCCTGCGAGAACGGCGACAAGTGCAACGTGCTCCTGGACCAGTTGTGGCTGAAGAAGGGCCGGGTCAAGGACTAGGCCCTACGCGGCGGTGACCTCCCCGGTCACCGCCACCCGCCCCAGCAGCTCCTCGTACGCCGCCCGGTCGAACTCGCCCGCCACCGAGGACAGGACCGTCGCCACGGACAGGGCGGCCGCGCGGGCCAGGATTTCCGGCCAGGGCAGGTGCTCCACGAGGCCCGACAGCAGGCCCGCGACCACCGAGTCGCCCGCGCCCGTCGGGTTGCCGTGGGCACGGGCGGGTGGCCGGGCGCGCCAGCGGCCCTCCGGGGTCGAGGCGAGGAGGCCCTCGGGGCCGAGGGAGGCGACGACGGCGCGGGCGCCCCGTCGGCGGGCGTCCTGGGTGGCGCGCAACGGCTCGTGGGAGCCGGTCAGTTCGGCGAGTTCTTCGGCGTTGGGCTTGACGACGTCCGGGCGGGCGGCGACGCCCCGGCGCAGCGGCTCGCCGCTGGTGTCCAGCAGGACGGGCACGTTCGCCGTGCGGGCGGTGCGCACCAGGCCCGCGTACGCGCCCACCGGCACCCCCGGCGGCAGGCTGCCGCACAGGGCCACCGCCGACGCGGACGGGAGCAGATCCTCGTAGGCCTTCTGGAAGGCGGACCACTCGGCGGGTGCGACGAGCGGTCCCGGTTCGTTGAGCTGGGTCGTGTCGCCGGTCCGTTCGTCCACGACCGCGATCGTGCGCCGGGTCGCCCCGGCGACCGGCACCAGCGCGTCCACGATGCCGGGCACGCCCAAGAGCTGTTCCCGGACCACTCGTCCGGTGGCGCCGCCGACGAAGCCGGTGACCGTCACCTCGTGGCCGAGGGCGCCCAGTACGCGCGCCACGTTCAGGCCCTTGCCGCCGGGCCGCTCGACGACCTCGGTGACCCGGTGCGAGCCGTGCGGCCGCAGCACCGGCACGCGATAGGTGATGTCGAGAGCGGTGTTCAACGTGACCGTGAGGATCACCGTGCCGACCTCCCCCGAGTGCATGTCCCTGCCATCTGTCCGGAGGGTCGATCATGCCAAAGAGACGGCGGTCGGCCCAGAGCGCGGGTCGGCCACCGTCCCTCTGTACGGGGACAGTTCAGTGCAGTTGGGGATCGACCACCCACGCGCCGTGGCGCATCACGCCCTTGAGCTCGAAGTCGGCGTCCAGCAGCACCAGGTCGGCGTCCTTGCCGGGCTCCAGGGAGCCGATGCGGTCGTAACGGCCCAGCAGGCGGGCCGGGGTGGCGGAGAGGGCCGTCACCGTGTCCCGCACCGAGAGCCCGTCGACGGTCACGGCCCGCTTGAACGCGCGGTCCAGGGTGAGGGTGGAGCCCGCGATCGTGCCGCCCTCCACCAGGCGCGCCACGCCCTCGCTGACCTCGACCTGGAGCGGGCCGAGCATGTAGAGCCCGTCGCCGATGCCGGCCGCGTCCATCGCGTCGGTGATGAACGCCACCCGCTCCGCGCCCGCGTGATGGAACGCCAGTTGCAGTGAGGCCGGGTGCAGATGCGTGCCGTCGTTGATGAGCTCGACGGTGACGCGCTCGTCCTCCAGGAGGGCGGCGATCGGGCCGGGCGTGCGGTGGCCGAGGGTGGGCATCGCGTTGAAGAGGTGCGTCGCGACCGTCGCGCCCGCCTCGATCGCCTCCGCCGTCTGCTCGTACGTCGCGTCGGTGTGCCCGACCGCCGCGATCACGCCGTGCTCCACGAGCAGCCGTACGGAGTCGATGCCGCCCGGCAGTTCGGTGGCCAGCGTCATCATCACCGCCCGGCCGCGTGCCGCGTCGACCAGCTTGCGCACCTCCGCCGGTTCCGGGTCGCGCAGCAGCCCCTCGGAGTGCGCGCCCTTGCGGCACGGCGAGATGAACGGCCCCTCGAAGTGGACGCCCGCGAGATCGCCCTGCTCGGCCAGCTCGGCCAGCAGCCCGGCCTGCTTGACCAGGACGTCCATGTCGTCGGTGACGGCCGAGGCGACGAGCGTGGTCGTGCCGTGCAGCCGGTGGGTGCGGATGGCCGTCAGGGCGTCGTCGACCGAGCCGGAGAAGGACGCGCCGCCACCGCCGTGGTTGTGCAGGTCGACGAAGCCGGGGACCAGCCAGTGGCCGCTCACGTCGATGGTCTCGGCGTTCTCGGGAGCACGCTCGGCGATGCGGGTGCCTTCCACGACGACGCGGCCGTCCGGGACGATCCCGGTGGGCAGGACCACCCGGGCACCGGCGAGAACCTTGGTCAGGGCCATCAGGTGGTTACCTCCGCGGGAGTGGTGGGAGTGCTCAGGAGATCCCAGGCGAGGAGCCCCGCGCCCAGGCATCCGGCGGCGTCGCCCAGCGCCGCGGGGACGATCGACGGCAGCTTCTGGAAGGTGACCCGCTGCCGGACGGCGTCCCGCAGCGGTGCGAACAAGGTTTCCCCGGCCTCGGCGAGCCCGCCACCGATGATGAGCGTGCGGGGGTCCAGCAGGGTGAGCGCGGTGACCAGGCCGTCGGCGAGCGCGTCCACGGCCTCCCGCCACACCCGTACGGCGTCCGGGTCACCGGCCACGACGGCCTTCGCGCAGTCCGCCGCGTCCGCTTCCGGGCCGCCGCCGGCCGCCGCCCACGCCTCGCTCACCGCCGCCGCGGAGGCGAACCGCTCCAGACAGCCGCGCTGCCCGCACGGACAGGGGGCGCCACCGGGCCGTACGACGACGTGACCGATCTCGCCCGCGAAGCCGTGCGCGCCCGCCTCGACCCGTCCGTCGACGCTGATGGCGCCCGCGATGCCGGTGCCGAGGGCCACGAAAAGGAAGCGGTCGGCGCCCCGGCCCGCGCCGATGCGGCCCTCGGCGAGACCGCCGGTGCGCACGTCGTGCCCCAGGGCGACGGGGATCCCGCCCAGCTCGGCGCTGATCAGCTCGCGCAGGGGGACGTCACGCCAGCCGAGGTTGGCGGCGTAGGCGGCGACGCCCCGGGCCTCGTCGACGATGCCGGGGACGGCGACTCCGGCGGCGGACGCGGGCTCGCCGAGGTGCCGGACGCCGTAGGCGTGCAGCTCGGCGGCGAAGTCGAGGATCTCGGCGACGACCGCGTCCGGGCCGCGCTCGCGGCCGGTCGCCCGGCGTGCGCGGTGCAGCAGTTCGCCGTCCGGCCCGGCCAGGGCGGCCTTCATCCCGGTGCCGCCCACATCGAGGGCGATGACGTGTCTCACAAGGACAGTGTGGCCCGCCGACCCACAAGAGGTCTAGTCCACTCACGTGGTGTAGACCTTATGGTTCACTTATTGAACGGCGAGACAGCAAGGTTGGGGCAGTAGTGCAGCGGCGCAGGACAGGAACGATCGCGGTGATCTCCGCACTGGGTATGACGGTGGCCCTCGGGGGCTGCGGTCTGGCCGGAGGATCCGACGACGTCACCCTGAGACTCGTCGCCGCCGACTACGGCGACGGCGCGGGCAACAGCTCCAAGAAGTACTGGGGCTCCCTGGTCAAGGAGTTCGAGGCCGAGCACCCCGACATCAAGGTCGAGGTCAGCGTCTACTCCTGGAACGACGTCGACCGCAAGGTCAAGGAGATGGTCGCCTCAGGCGACACCCCCGACATGGCGCAGATCGGCGCGTACGCCGACTACGCCGACAAGGGCCTGCTCTACAAGGCCGGCGACGTGCTCTCCATCCCCACCCAGGCCGACTTCGCCTCCCAGCTGGCCTCCGCGGGACAGATCCACGGGATCCAGTACGGCATGCCGTTCGCGGCCTCCACGCGTCTGCTGTTCTACAACAAGACCCTCTTCGACAAGGCCGGCCTCGACGCGCCGAAGACCTGGGACGACCTCGCCTCCGACGCGGCCGCGCTCAAGGCGCAGGGCGTGAAGTACCCCTACGCGCTGCCCCTCGGGCCCGAGGAGGCGCAGGCCGAGACCATGCAGTGGCTGCTCAGCGGCGGGGGCGGCTACACCGAGACCATCGGCGCCTACAGCCTCGACTCCGCGCAGAACGTCGAGACGTTCGCCTGGCTCAAGGACGAACTCGTCAGCAAGGGCCTCACCGGGCCGGTGGCCCCCGCCAAGCTGAACCGGGCCGACGCGTTCGCCGCGTTCGCCGCGGGTGACGTCGGCATGCTCAACGGCCACCCCTCCCTCATGAAGGCCGCCGCGGCCAAGGGCGTGAAGTTCGGCATGGTGCCGATGCCGGGCAAGGACGGCGAGAGCAAGGCGACGATGGGCGTCGCCGACTGGATGATGGCGTTCAAGAAGAACGGCCACCAGGACCAGATCGGCGAGTTCCTCGACTACGTCTACGACAAGCAGAACGTGCTCGACTTCTCGCGCACGTACGACCTGTTGCCCGTCACCGAGTCCGCGTCCGCGGCCATGAGCACGGCCGACGAGGACCAGGACCTGCGGCCCTTCCTCAAGGAGCTCCCGCTCTCCGAGCTCTACCCGGTCGCCAAGACCTCCTGGGCCGATGTCAACGCTGCCATCAAGCAGCGCATAGGCCAGGCCGTCGCGTCGGACGGCAGCCCCGCCGCGGTCCTGAGCCGGCTGCAGACGACGGCCACCGCCGCGGACAGCGGCCAGTAGGCGCCTGTCGGTGCCCGGGGCTACGGTGGCCGACATGACCGACCTCGGCCGCCGTGAACAGGACATCCTCGCCCTGGAACGCCGGGGCTTCACCGGCCCCGGCGCCAAGGAACGCGCCATCCGCGAGGAACTGGGCCTGGCCCCCGTTCGCTACTACCAGCTGCTCAACGCCCTCCTGGACGACACGCGTGCGCTGGCGCACGATCCGGTGACGGTGAACCGTCTTCGGCGCATACGGGAGGAAAGGCGGGCGGAGCGTTAGAGGGCACCCTGCGCCGGTGCGGGCCTGCTGGGGGCTCTGCCCCCAGACCCCCATCGGCCTGAACGGCCTCGTCCTCAAACGCCGGACGGGCTGAGTCATGCGGACCTGCGCTCGCCAGTGGCTGTACCAACCCCGATAAAGTCGCCCCATGGGCAGCCACGACAAGGACTCCACGGAAGCCGTACCCACTGTCCCCACCCCCACCACCCCACCGGGCCGCGACGGACTGGACGCCATCCTCAGGAACCCCCGCCGGACGGTGATCGCCCTCGACTTCGACGGCACCCTCGCACCGATCGTCGCCGACCCGGAGCAAGCCAGGGCCCACCCCGCCGCGCTCGCCGCGCTCACCGCACTCGCCCCCAAGGTCGCCGCAGTGACGGTGATCACCGGCCGCCCGGCCGAGGTCGCCGTCCGGCACGGGGGGTTCGACGGAGTCGACGGGCTGGAGCGGCTCGTCGTGCTCGGGCACTACGGTGCCGAACGCTGGGAGCGCGGCATCCTCACCGCCCCCGACCCGCACCCGGGCATCGCCGCGGTCCGGGCCGAGCTGCCGGACGTCATCGAGCGGGCGGGCGCCTCGCACGGTACGTGGATCGAGGAGAAGGGGCGGGCCGTCGCGGTCCACACCCGCCGCGCCGAGGACCCGCAGGCCGCGTTCGACGCCCTGCGCGACCCCCTCACCGACCTCGCCGGCCGCCACGGACTGATCGTCGAACCGGGCCGCATGGTCCTCGAACTCCGCCCGCCCGGCATGGACAAGGGCGTCGCCCTTCTGGAACACATCCGCGAGACCGGCGCCGAGGCCGTCCTCTACGCAGGCGACGACCTGGGCGACCTTCCCGCCTACGCCGCCGTCGACAAACTCCGCTCCGACGGCGTCCCCGGCCTCCTCGTGTGCAGCGGCAGCGCCGAGGTCACCGAACTGGCCGAACGCGCGGACCTCGTGGTCGACGGCCCGGCAGGGGTCGTAGCGCTGCTGCGGGCCCTGGCGGATCAGCTGGACTGAAGATCGCGCAGCGCGTTCAGCTGGTCCAGGAACCACTGGGTGGGGGGCAGGGCGGTCGCCGCGGCAGCCAGCCGCTTCGTCCGCTCCGCCCGCTCCTCCGGCTTCATGGACAACGCCTCGTGCAGCGCCCGCGCGGTCTCCATCACGTCGAACGGGTTGACGGTGATCGCGTCCTCGCCCAGCTCCCAGTACGCCCCCGCCTCCCGCGACAGCACCAGCGCGCACCCCTCGTCGGAGACGACCGGCACCTCCTTCGCGACGAGGTTCATGCCGTCCCGGATGGGGTTGACCAGGGCCACGTCGCCGAGGCGGTAGGCCGCCAGGGAACGCGCGAAGTCGTCCTTGAGGTGCAGGACGACGGGGGTCCAGCCCGGGGTGCCGTACTGCTCGTTGATCTCCTCCGCCACCCGCCGCACCTCGGCCATGTAGTCGCGGTAGACCGCGAGGTCCTGGCGGGAGGGGTAGGCGAAGGCGACGTGCACCACCCGTTCGCGCCACTCGGGGTGGTCCTCCAACAGCTGCCGGTACGCCAGCAGGCCGCGCACGATGTTCTTCGACAGCTCGGTCCGGTCGACGCGGACGATGGTCCTGCGGAGGCTGCCGTCGGGGGCCGTGCCGATCTCCTCGCGCAGCGCCGCCATCCGCTCCTCGACGTCCGCCTGGTGCGCCCGCTCGCGCAGGAACTCCGCGTCGGCGCCGAGGCCGTGCACGGAGATGCGCGTGCGGTGGCCGGGCCGGGTCCAGTCGCGCGCGTACTCGAGCGTCGCCCTGAGCCCGTCGTCGCCCTGCCGGCCGACGATCTGCGGGTCCATCGCCTCCGCGCACTCGGCGAACGCCGCCGCCCACCGACGGGTCAGGAACCCGAGCCGGTCCGCACCGAGCATGCCCAGCACCAGCTGCGAACGGATGTCGTCGGGAAGCATCGCGAAGTAGTCCACCGGCGCCCACGGCGTGTGCGTGAAGTGCCCGATGCGCAGGTCGGGGCGCAGCTCGCGGAGCATGCCGGGGACGAGACAGAGGTGGTAGTCCTGCACCAGGACCGCCGCCCCCTCGGCCGCCTCCTCGGCCAGCGCCTCGGCGAACGCGCGGTTGTAGGCCTCGTACGCCGCCCACTGGCGCCGGAACTCCGCGTCGAAGACCGGCTCCAGCGGGGTGAGGTACAGCATGTGGTGGACGAACCACAGCACCGAGTTGGCGATGCCGTTGTACGCGTCCGAGTGCACGTCCGCCGGAATGTCCAGCATCCGTACGCCCTTCTCGCCCACCCCGCGCCGGATCGCCTCCCGGTCGCCGTCGGACAGCGCCGAGCACACCCACAGGGCGCCGGCGTCCGGGTCGATGGCCGACAGGCCCGAGACGACCCCTCCGCCGCCCCGCTTGGCGTGCAGCGAGCCGTCCTCCTGGACCGTGTACGAGACCGGGCCGCGGTTGGACGCGACCAGCACCTGAGCAGCAGCGTCGTGCGTGGAAGCCATACGCCTCAACTTAGCCCGGCCTGTAAACGCTCAAACGTACGATCGCGCTTCGTGGACAGCCGTATACGGCTCCCCGCGCGTCACGCCACCTTGCGCGCGGCGTACTCCGCGATCTCCGTCATCGGCGGACGCTCCTCCGTGTCCACGGAGTACGTACGCGGCTCGAACCCGTCCTCGCCCCGCTCGAACTGGATGAGGGACGGACGGATCAGATGCCCGCGGGCCAGCCTCAGCTGGGCGGTGCGGTAGATCGCGGCGGCCATCCGGCCCAACGCCTGCCCGTCCTGGTGGCGGTGCTTGCGCACCCCGACGTCGACCTGGGCGAGGGCGTCGAGCCCGACCAGGTGCAGGGAGTCGACCAGCATGCCCAGCTCCACGCCGTAGCCGACGGGGAAGGGAAGCTGTTCCAGGAGGGAGCGGCGGGCCGCGTACTCGCCGCCGAGCGGCTGCACGAACCCCGCCAGCTGCGGCCAGTGCATGTTCAGCAGCGGGCGGGCCATGAGCTCGGTGACCCGGCCGCCCTGGCCGGCCGCCCCGCCGAGCGGACGGTCGTACATCCCCTTGACGAGATCGACGTCCGGGTCGGTGAGCAGGGGGCCCACGATCCCGGAGACGAAGTCGGAGGAGAACTCCTTCAGGTCGGCGTCGATGAAGCAGACGATGTCCCCGCCGGTCACCAGCAGGGAGCGCCACAGCACCTCGCCCTTGCCGGGCACGGTCGGGATACGCGGGAGTATGTCGTCGCGGTGGACGACCCGGGCGCCCGCGGCGGCGGCCACCTCGGAGGTGCGGTCGGTCGATCCCGAGTCGACGACGACGATCTCGTCGACGAGCGGGACCTGCTGTATCAGGTCGTGGCGGATGACGGCGACGATGTCGCCGACGGTCTCCTCCTCGTTGAGCGCGGGCAGCACGACACTGACCGACTGGCCCGTCCGCTGTTTGGCGGCCAGGATCTGGTGCAGCGGGCGATCGGTCACGGACCAGGAGCGGGTGCTCAGCCAGCGCTCGACTTCTTCCAGCACAGTCTGCGGCTCCTCACGGGTTGTCTCGCGGTTCGGACGACTATCTCAACTGTCCTGGCCTTCGGTTACAGTCTTGGACAACGCTGGTGACCATCGCATGTCGGGGGTCATGTGCGTCAACAACCACATACCGCTCATCCAGAGGGGCAGAGGGAAACGGCCCGTTGAAGCCCCGGCAACCCTCCAGCCGGTCTCGTAGATCACTGTCGATCGCCAGCGAGGCTCCCGGCTAGGGAAGGTGCCAAATCCGTCTCGCGGCGAGATGCGTCGTGAGGAAGATGAGGAGAAAGGGCCTCGCCTCCATGGCTGTGCAGACTGTTGCAAGCACCACCGACTCCACCGTAGACCTCGGCCCCGCCGCCGCGCTGAGCTGTCGTGAGTGCGGTCACCGCGTGCCCCTCGGCCCGGTCTTCGCCTGCGAGGAGTGTTTCGGCCCGCTCGAGATCGCCTACGACTTCTCCTCCTACGACACGGAGGAGCTGCGCAAGCGCATCGAGGCGGGCCCCGCGAACATCTGGCGCTACGCCCCGTTGCTGCCCGTCCCGGCCGACGTGGCGGACAAGCCGAACATCAACCCCGGCTGGACCAAGCTCGTCAAGGCCGACAACCTGGCCCGCGAGCTGGGCGTCGACGCCGGCAAGCTCTTCGTCAAGGACGACTCCGGCAACCCGACGCACTCCTTCAAGGACCGTGTCGTCGCCCAGGCGCTGGAGGCCGCCCGCGCCTTCGGCTTCACCACCCTCTCCTGCTCCTCCACCGGCAACCTCGCCGGCGCGGTGGGCGCCGCGGCCGCCCGCGCCGGTTTCCGCTCGTGTGTGTTCATCCCGCACGACCTGGAGCAGGGCAAGGTCGTCATGGCCGCCATCTACGGCGGCGAGCTCGTCGGCATCGAGGGCAACTACGACGACGTGAACCGCTTCTGCTCCGAGCTCATCGGCGACCCGGCGGGCGAGGGCTGGGGCTTCGTCAACGTCAACCTGCGGCCGTACTACGCGGAGGGGTCCAAGACCCTGGCGTACGAGATCTGCGAGCAGCTCGGCTGGCGGCTCCCGGACCAGCTGGTCGTGCCGATCGCCTCCGGCTCGCAGCTCACGAAGATCGACAAGGGTCTGCAGGAGCTGATCAAGCTCGGTCTCGTCGAGGACAAGCCGTACAAGATCTTCGGCGCGCAGGCCGAGGGCTGCTCGCCGGTGTCGGTGGCCTACAAGGCGGGCCACGACGTCGTCCGGCCGCAGAAGCCGAACACCATCGCCAAGTCCCTCGCCATCGGCAACCCGGCCGACGGGCCGTACGTCCTCGACATCGCGCGCCGTACGGGCGGTGCCGTGGAGGACGTCAACGACGAGCAGGTCGTCGACGCGATCAAGCTGCTCGCCCGGACGGAGGGCATCTTCGCGGAGACCGCCGGCGGGGTGACCGTGGGTGTGGCGCGCAAGCTGATCGAGAACGGTCTGCTGGACCCGACCCTCACCACTGTCGTGCTGAACACCGGCGACGGCCTCAAGACCCTCGACGCGGTGGCCGGCACCGGGCTCACCGCCACCATCCGCCCGAACCTGGACTCCTTCCGAGAGGCTGGCCTCGCATGAGCGTGACCGTCCGCATCCCCACCATCCTGCGCACCTACACCGGTGGCCAGGCCGAGGTCGCCGCCGAGGGCGCGAACCTGGGCGAGGTCATCGCCGACCTGGAGAAGAACCACACGGGCATCGCGGCCCGCGTTCTCGACGACCAGGGCAAGCTGCGCCGCTTCGTCAACGTGTACGTCAACGACGACGACGTCCGCTTCGAGCAGGGTCTGGAGACGGCCACCCCGGACGGTGCCGGTGTCTCCATCATTCCGGCGGTCGCCGGAGGCTGATCATTACCTTCGGTAACATCAGTTACCGAGAGTTCATCGAATTGCCCCCTCCGTGAGAGAAGCGGAGGGGGCAATTCTGTGTGGTTGAGCGCGGTACAGTTGGGGAACACGCTGTTTTTCGCGTACCGAACGCCTCTGTTTTACGGCTCCACATGCGATGAGAAGTAGCCAAAGTGTGTGGTTCTTTTGCGCCATTTGCTCCTTTTGTGGAGCCCGACTTGCCCAGAATTCTGGTGAATTCTCGGTAAATTCCCGACCGGCCATGCCCGGAATTCTCGTCCGATTGACCTGTTGCAGACGGCAGTTGGACAGATACATTCGGCCGCGGTCGACGCGTTCCGGCGCACGCCCCCAACCAAAGCGGGGGGTGAGGTCTGACCCGGATCCGCGAAGTGTGGATCTGTGCAAGGGCCAGTAATAGGGGAGTTAGGCATGGCTCAGGGCACCGTCAAGTGGTTCAACGCGGAGAAGGGGTACGGCTTCATCGCGGTCGACGGTGGTGCGGATGTTTTCGTCCACTACAGCGCGATTCAGATGGACGGCTACCGCACCCTGGAGGAGGGTCAGCGGGTCGATTTCGAGATCTCGCAGGGCCAGAAGGGGCCGCAGGCGGACATGGTCCGACTCGCGACCGGCTGAAGCACGCGCCGACGCAGCGTCGTTCTTCTGAACATCTTCGAAGGGCTCGTACCTCCCGGGGTACGAGCCCTTCGGTCTGCCCGGACGCGCCCGGACGCGCCGCGCGGGAGCCGCGGCACCCGGCGTTCACCTGCGGATGCGGGGAAGGCGCTTGCACTCGGCAGGGGCGAGTGCTAATCATTGCGTTAGCACTCTGAAGGTGAGAGTGACAACGAAGGACCGGGTCGGTGAGGCCCGCACGCCGGGTGGGGCAAGGAACCACGAGGCAGGCGAGCCGTCCGTCGCGGGCGCGGGCGCGGTCCGAAGGAATCACCCCCAGTCCTGGAGGGACCACTTCACATGGCCAAGATCATCGCGTTCGACGAGGAGGCGCGGCGCGGCCTCGAGCGCGGCATGAACCAGCTCGCGGACGCCGTGAAGGTGACGCTCGGCCCCAAGGGCCGCAACGTCGTCCTCGAGAAGAAGTGGGGCGCCCCCACGATCACCAACGATGGTGTCTCCATCGCCAAGGAGATCGAGCTCGAGGACCCGTACGAGAAGATCGGCGCCGAGCTGGTCAAGGAAGTCGCCAAGAAGACGGACGACGTCGCCGGTGACGGTACGACCACCGCGACCGTTCTCGCCCAGGCGCTGGTCCGCGAGGGCCTGCGCAACGTCGCCGCCGGCGCCAACCCGATGGCCCTCAAGCGCGGTATCGAGAAGGCCGTCGAGGCCGTCTCCGGTGCCCTCCTTGAGCAGGCGAAGGATGTCGAGACCAAGGAGCAGATCGCTTCCACGGCCTCCATCTCCGCCGCCGACACCCAGATCGGCGAGCTCATCGCCGAGGCCATGGACAAGGTCGGCAAGGAAGGCGTCATCACTGTCGAGGAGTCCCAGACCTTCGGTCTGGAGCTGGAGCTCACCGAGGGTATGCGCTTCGACAAGGGCTACATCTCGGCGTACTTCGCCACCGACATGGAGCGTATGGAGGCCGTCCTCGACGACCCGTACATCCTGATCGCGAACTCCAAGATCTCGAACGTCAAGGACCTGCTCCCGCTCCTGGAGAAGGTCATGCAGTCGGGCAAGCCGCTGCTGATCATCGCCGAGGATGTCGAGGGCGAGGCCCTGTCGACCCTGGTCGTCAACAAGATCCGCGGCACCTTCAAGTCCGTCGCCGTCAAGGCCCCGGGCTTCGGCGACCGCCGCAAGGCCATGCTCGGCGACATCGCCATCCTCACGGGCGGCGAGGTCATCTCCGAGGAGGTCGGCCTCAAGCTGGAGAACGCCACCATCGACCTGCTGGGCAAGGCCCGCAAGGTGGTCATCACCAAGGACGAGACCACCATCGTCGACGGCGCCGGCGCCTCCGAGCAGGTCACCGGCCGCGTCAACCAGATCCGCGCCGAGATCGAGAACAGCGACTCGGACTACGACCGCGAGAAGCTGCAGGAGCGCCTGGCGAAGCTCGCCGGCGGTGTCGCGGTCATCAAGGCCGGTGCCGCCACCGAGGTTGAGCTCAAGGAGCGCAAGCACCGCATCGAGGACGCCGTCCGCAACGCGAAGGCGGCCGTCGAGGAGGGCATCGTCGCCGGTGGTGGCGTGGCCCTGCTGCAGGCCTCCCAGGTCTTCGAGAAGCTGGAACTCGAGGGTGACGAGGCGACCGGCGCCAACGCCGTGAAGCTCGCGCTCGAGGCCCCGCTCAAGCAGATCGCCGTCAACGGTGGTCTCGAGGGTGGCGTCGTCGTGGAGAAGGTCCGCAACCTCCAGGTCGGCCACGGCCTGAACGCCGCGACCGGTGAGTACGTCGACATGATCGCCGAAGGCATCATCGACCCGGCGAAGGTGACCCGCTCTGCCCTGCAGAACGCCGCCTCCATCGCCGCGCTGTTCCTCACCACCGAGGCCGTCATCGCCGACAAGCCGGAGAAGTCCGCTGCCCCGGCCGGCGGCGGCATGCCGGGCGGTGACATGGACTTCTGATCCTCACCGAGGATCGGAACCGTCCCTTCCGTGCCGAGGGCGGCACTCCCTGGAGACAGGGGGTGCCGCCCTCGGGCGTGTCCGGGATCACATGACGTTTCGCCCCGCACCGGGATGGAGGCGCCGGGCGCGGTGGTTGACGTAGGCGATCACTTTATTGCATGTGCACATACCAGCTGGTTTTGACGAGGAGTCCCGAGTGACCGCCACCCCGACGCCCGCCTCCCGCACGGCCGAGATCCTCTCCCGGCCCGTGTCCATCAACGGCCTGACCGTCCCGAACCGCATCGCGATGGCGCCGATGACCCGGATGTTCTCCCCGGGCGGCATCCCCGGCGAGAACGTGCGCTCGTACTACGCCCGCCGTGCCGCCGCGGGCGTCGGCCTGATCGTCACCGAGGGCACCTACGTCGGCCACGCCTCCGCCGGACAGAGCGACAGCGTCCCCCGCTTCCACGGCGAGGAGCAGCTCGCGGGCTGGGCGAAGGTCGCCGAGGCCGTGCACGCGGCCGGCGGCACGATCGTCCCGCAGCTGTGGCACATCGGCATGGTCCGCAAGCAGGGCGAGCCGCCCTTCGCCGACGCCCCCGCCGTCGGTCCCTCCGGGCTGCGCGTCGACGGCACCGAGGGCACCGGCCAGGCGATGACCCAGCGCGACCTCGACGACGTCATCGGCGCCTTCGCCGAGGCCGCCGCCGCAGCCGAGCGCATCGGCTTCGACGGAGTCGAACTGCACGGCGCCCACGGCTACCTCATCGACCAGTTCCTCTGGTCGGGCACCAACCGCCGTACCGACGCCTACGGCGGCGACCCCGTGGCCCGTACGAAGTTCGCCGCCGAGATCGTCGCCGCCGTGCGCGAGACGGTCTCGCCGGAGTTCCCCGTCATCTTCCGCTACTCGCAGTGGAAGCAGGAGGCCTACGACGCCCGGCTCGCCGAGACCCCCGAGGAGCTGGAGGCCATCCTGACCCCGCTCGCCGCGGCCGGTGTCGACGCCTTCCACGCCTCCACCCGCCGCTACTGGGTCCCGGAGTTCGACGACTCCGACCTCAACCTCGCGGGCTGGACCAAGAAGCTCACCGGCAAGACCGCCATCACCGTCGGCTCGGTCGGCCTCGACGGCGACTTCATCAAGGGCTTCCAGGGCGAGGGTTCCCCGGTCAAGGGCATCGACGACCTCCTCGACCGCCTGGAGCGCGACGAGTTCGACATGGTGGCCGTGGGCCGCGCCCTGCTCCAGGACCCGGAGTGGGCGGCGAAGGTGCTCGGCGGGCGACTGGACGAGCTGAAGGCGTACGAGGCGTCGGCGCTGCAGACGCTGAGCTGAGCTGCCGCCGGGCCTGTATCGGGCCGGGGTGCCGTGAGATGCGGCGCCCCGGCCCGTTTTTCATGGGCGGCCGCCTGTCTGCCTCTGAGCCCCTTGGTTAAGTCAAGCAAGTGACTTAAGGTTGCCTCGGTCAAGTACGCGGCTGTTCTCATGCCGCCCCACCGACGGAGGCTCCGCCATGTCCGACGCTCCTGTCCGCCCCGCCGAGGCCGGGGGGTCAGCCCCGCCGAGGTCGAACGCGGTGGTGGCGGTCCTGGCCCTCGCCGGAATCGTCGTCTCGCTGATGCAGACCCTGGTCATCCCGATCGTCCCCGAGCTGCCGAAACTGCTGAACGCCTCGGCCTCGGACACCGCCTGGGCGGTCACGGCCACCCTCCTGGCGGCCGCCGTCGCCACACCGGTGATGGGCCGCCTCGGAGACATGTACGGCAAGCGCCGCATGCTGCTGGTCAGCGTGGCCCTGCTGGTCTCCGGCTCGGTCACCGCCGCCCTCAGTGAGTCCCTGCTCCCGATGATCATCGGCCGCGTACTGCAGGGCCTGGCCTCCGGTGTAATCCCGCTCGGCATCAGCATCATGCGCGACGAACTGCCCGCCGAACGCCTCGGCTCGGCCACCGCGCTGATGAGCGCCAGCCTCGGCGTCGGCGGTGCCCTCGGCCTGCCGGCCGCCGCGCTCATCGCCGAGAACTTCGACTGGCACGTGCTGTTCTGGACGTCGGCCTGCCTCGGCGCCGTCGCCGCCGTACTCGTCGTCCTCTTCGTGCCCGAGTCCCGGGTCCGCACCGGCGGCCGCTTCGACCTGGTCGGCGCCGTCGGCATGGCGACCGGCCTGGTCTGCCTGCTGCTCGCGATCTCCAAGGGCGCCGACTGGGGCTGGACCGGCGGCACCACGCTCGGCCTGTTCGGCGCCGCCGTCGTCGTGCTGCTGGCGTGGGGCTGGTGGGAGCTGCGGGTGCAGGCCCCGCTGGTGGACCTGCGCACCACCGCGCGCCGCCAGGTGCTGGTGACCAACCTCGCCTCGATCGCCGTCGGCTTCGCGATGTTCGCGATGTCCCTGGTGCTTCCCCAACTGCTCCAGCTGCCCTCCGCGACCGGCTACGGCCTCGGCAAGTCCATGCTGGCCGCCGGCCTGGTGATGGCCCCCTCAGGCCTGGTCATGATGGCCACGGCCCCCGTCTCGGCCGCCGTCTCCAAGGCCAAGGGCCCCAAGGTGACCCTGATGATCGGCGCGCTGATCGTCGCCGCCGGCTACCTCATCAACATCGCGCTGATGTCGGAGGTCTGGCACTTCGTCCTCGTCTCCTGCGTGATCGGCGCCGGCATCGGCTTCACGTACGGCTCCATGCCCGCCCTGATCATGGGCGCCGTACCCGCGTCCGAAACGGCCGCCGCGAACAGCCTCAACACCCTCATGCGGTCCATCGGAACGTCGTCGGCCAGCGCCATCGCCGGTGTGGTCCTCGCCCAGATGACCACGGACTTCGGCGGCTTCGCCCTCCCCTCGAAGGACGGCTTCCGCACGGTCCTGGCGCTCGGCGCGGGCGCGGCACTGCTGGCGTTCGCGGTGGCGTCGTTCATCCCGCGCCAGCGGCAGGGGTCGGGGCAGGGGGCGCCCACCGCCGGGGAGCCGACGGACGCGGGGGCGTCGGCGGTGAAGGCGTAAGGGGTCCTCGCACCAAGAGGGCCTCAGAGGTTGCCCATGGGCTCGATGTCCACCTTCACGGGCGTGCCCCACACCCGCAGCACCTCGTAGTCCGTGAACTCGTGCACGAGTCGGTACGCCATCGCGGGCCGGGATCCGCGCCGCTGGGCGGCGATGTACAGCTCGGCCTCGCGCCGGTCCCTGCGGGGCGTACCGCACAGCTGCCACTCCCGCCCGTTCCACAGCTCCGGCAGCCACCGCTGCTGGGGCTGGGGGCGGTCGGCGCTGGTGCCGTAACGGGACGGCGCGGGGGCGGGCGCCTCGGCGGCCCGGGGCGGCGGACCGTAAGCACCGTTGAACTCCGACCGCCGGGCGGCCCGGCGCCGCGTCTCGCACAGCAGGCACAGGTCGGGGGCGCCCTCGTCGACGGGCCCGTTCGGATGCTCGGCGCACCGGGTGGTGGGCGCGGCGCTGGTCACACTCTCGTCCAGCAGATCCAGCGCCCGCCGCAGGTCCGCCTTGACCTCGTGCAGCTTGGCGTCCGGCGTGTCGGCGGTCAGGGCCTCCCCGTGCTCCCCGAGGAGACGGAGGGCACGGCCTAGGGCGGTGAGCTGGGCGTGGTTCATGTCGGTCGGCGTAGTCCTTGAGTTCTTCGGTGTCGAGGGTGAAACCCATAGGGCCGGGGAGTTCCACCGGTGTTCCTCAAGGGTAGGACGGCGATCGCTGATGGCGGCCGTCCTGGCCTCGTCCGCCGCGCGTCAGGACTGTCCTTGTGCGAAGGTCGCCGGCGAGAACGTGAAGGCCGCGTAGGTGCGTCCGGCCGTCTCGAAGTGGGCGGCCTCGGCCATCTCGTAGTGCCGGTGCACGGCCAAGGAGCGCTCGTTGGACATCTCGACGAACGCGACAGCGAGGTCGAAGTCATCCGCCAGGGCGCGGCTGAGCGCCGTGAGCAGCTGGGTCAGCACCCCACGCCCTTGGAAACGTTCGTCGACCGCGACGGGGCCGTACAGGAAGAGCCTGCCCAGGTCGCGCCCGTCTGCCGCCTTGGTGACTGCCGCGACGGCTGCCGCGGCCGGGTGTTGTGGCGGGAGCCAGTCCGGCTCGCTCGTGATGGCGAACCCGGCGAGTTCCCCCGCGGCGTCGGCGACGAAAATGCCTGGGCCTTCCTGTAAACGGTTGAGCAGTTCGGCCGTCAGGTTGCCCTGCACAAAACCTCGACGCCCCCGTTCCTCGTCGCTGAGCCCCGCTCCGCGGGCCTTTTCCATCAGGGACAGGATCGCTGCGTGATCTTCTGGACGGGACCTGCGTACGTTGATCGCCATACAGGGGACACTACGCAAAGATGTGCGCGCCCAGAGCCTCATGTTTGCGACGAACGTCGACGCCCCAGCACTGCTCAGCCGGTCTCCGTCTCCGTCCCCCTCTCCGTCGCACTCGCCAGCGCCGCCCGCAGCCGGCCGCCCGACTCCCCCAGAAGCCGCGCGGCCGTAAGGCCGTCCACGTCCGCCAGCAGCGTCAGGATCGCGTTCTTCACCTCGCCGTCCGTCGCCGCCAGCGCCGCCTCGATCTCCTCGTCCCCGGCGCCGGTCGCGAGGGCGACGATGCGGTGGGAGCGGGCGCGGAGCTTGTCGTTGGAGGCGCGGACGTCGACCATCAGGTTCCCGTAGGTCTTGCCGAGGCGGATCATGGTGATCGTCGAGATCATGTTGAGCACCAGCTTCTGCGCGGTGCCCGCCTTCAGTCGGGTGGAGCCGGTGAGGAGTTCGGGGCCGACGACGACCTCGATGCCGTGTTCCGCGGCCGCGGCCAGCGCGCTGCCCGCGTTGCAGGCCAGCCCGATGGTCAGGGCGCCCCGGGCGCGGGCGTGTTCGACGGCGCCGATGGCGTACGGGGTGCGGCCGGAGGCCGAGATGCCGACCACCGTGTCGTCGGCGCCGAGCCCGAGCGCGTCGAGGTCGGCCTCCGCCTGCTCCCGTGAGTCCTCCGCGCCCTCCACCGAGGTGACCACGGCCCGCGGACCACCCGCGATGAGTCCTACGACCTGCTCGGGCCGCGTGTTGAACGTCGGCGGACACTCGGACGCGTCCAGCACACCGAGCCGCCCCGCCGTCCCGGCGCCCGCGTAGACCAGTCGGCCGCCCCGCGCCATCCGCTCCGCCACGGCGTCGATCGCGGCGGCGATCTCCGGCAGCCGTTCGGCCACGGCAGTGGGCACGCGGGTGTCCTCGGTGTTCATGAGGCGGCCGATGTCGAGGGTGGGGAGCTGGTCGATCTCGGCGAGTTCGGGACGGAAGGCCTCGGTGGTCAGCGCTTCCAACTCGGCGCGGAGGGAGCGGTGGTGCGAGGGAGAGGGGGAGCGGGGTGGGGGTGGGGAGGTCATGGGGTGCTCTTCTCGACGTCGGGGTCCTGTCCTGCCAGGGGGCCGTCTACCGGCGGTGCCGGTGGGCCAGTGCCTCGTAGGAGGCCGCCAGCGCCGGTCCCGCCGTCTCGTACGTCCGCTGCGCCACGCCCACGAACAGGCAGTCCACGACCAGCAACTGACTGGTCCGGGACGACATCGCCGCCGGCCGCAGCTCGCTCTCGCGGGCCGTGGAGGTCGTGAGGACGTGGTCGGCGTACTGGGTCACGGGTCCGCCCGGACGCCCGGTGATCGCGACGGTGGTCGCCCCGCGCTCGAAGGCGACCCGGAGTGGCTCGATCACGTCGCCGGTCGACCCGGAGTGGGTGATGGCGACGGCCACGTCACCCGCGCGCAGTTGCACGGCGTTGGTGACGGCGAGGTGGGGATCGCTGTGCGCGTGGGCTATGAGCCCTATGCGCAGGAGCTTTTGGGCGAGGTCCTGGGCGACGAGGCCGGACGCCCCGACGCCGTACACGTCGATCCGTCGTGCGGTCGCCGTCGCGGTGACCGCCGCGTCGAGCTGCGCGAGGTCGAGGCCGGACGCGGTGTCGGCGAGGGTCTGCTGCTCGTCGTAGGCCAACTTGGCCACCACGTCCGCGAGGGGGTCGTCGACCGAGATGTCCGTGGTCAGGGCGGGTGCGCGGCCGGACTGCTGCTGGGCGGCGAGGCCGGCGAGGGCGAGGCGCAGATCGCGGTAGCCGGGGTAGCCGAGGACGCGGGCGGTGCGGACGACGGTGGCCTCGCTGGTGCCGGTGAGTTCGGCGAGGCCGGTGACCGTGAGCGCGGCGCAGCCCGCCGGGTCGCTCGCGACGGCCTCGGCCACGCGCTGCATGGAGCGGGTCATGGACGGGGCGAGCGTGCGCACCTTGGCCGCGAGGGCGGCGGGGGCGGGCGGCGCGCCTCCGGGGCCGCTGTTCCCGATGCTCCCGAAAATTTCCTTCATGTCACGGGTCACATGTGAAAGATATTTTCGGACCCGTGTCGTGGTCAAGAGTGCGCACAATGGGTGCATGGACCCCATCAGCTCTCTGGAGCAGACGTTGCACGCGGCGCGCGCCCTGGTGCTCGCCGATCTCGCCGCGGGTCAGGTCGCCGCGGCCGACGTGGTGTCCATGGTCGAGGACTCGGTCGCGCAGCGACGCTGGTGGGTCGAGCAGTGGCCGGAGGGTGCGCCGTACGTCGCCGGGCTGGTCGCGCAGGACGTACAGGACGCGCTGCTGGAGGCGTACGGGCGCTGGCCGCTGTGCCCGGTGTGCGGCTCCGGTGATCCGCACGCCCTCGACGTCGAACCCGAACTCGGTCCCGAACCGCACTGGGTGTGCCACAAGGCGGGCGTGAAGGTCGCGGCGGTCGGCGGGCTCGGGTCGGCGACGGGCGGGGCGTCCTCGTCGTGACCGTCTACATCGACCCTCCGAGCTGGCCGGGGCACGGCCGGATGTGGTCCCACCTCGTCAGCGACGTCTCGTACGACGAACTGCACCTGTTCGCCGCGGAGATCGGCGTGCCCGCGCGGGCCTTCGAGCGCGACCACTACGACATCCCGAGCCACCGGTACGCGGACGCCGTGCGGGCCGGCGCCGTCGAGGTCAGCAGCCGCGAGGTGGTGCGGCTGCTGCTCGGTGCGGGGCTGCGCAGACGGCGCAGCGATCGGAGCGGTCAGCCGCGCAGCTCGTAGACGGTTTCCGTCTCGTCCACCCCGTCCGCGCCGGATGCTCCGGCCTCGACGAACCCGGCGCGTGAGACCACGCGCCGCGAGGGGGTGTTGCCGCGGTCGATGACCGCGATGAGCGCGGTCACCTCGTCATGGGCCAGCGCCCAGCCCGCGAGGGCGCGCAGGGCCTCGGTGGCGTAACCCTTGCCGCGGGCGGCTTCGACGAGGTCGTAGCCGACCTCCGCCCTGCCGTCCTCGTCGGGGACGCCGTGGAAGCCCATGCCGCCGACCGCGCGGCCGTCGTCCCGGCGCAGGAGGACGAACAGGCCGAACTCCGGCCGGTGCACGCCGCCCTCGTAGGCCTTGGTCACCATTCCGGCCGCCTCGCGGGTGCCCTCGAACGGGCCGCCCTCGGCCCAGTCGAAGCCGCCGTCGCCGCCCGCGGCGAGGTCGGCGGCGGCCGCGGGCGTGACGCCCTGGAGGGTGAGGCGGTCGGTGGGGAGGACGATGTTGTTGTTCCAGCGCCAGTCCGTCAGGGGGGCGCGGTCGGGCAGGTCGCCGCGGCCGGTGGCCCACAGCAGCGTGCGCCAGCGGTCGGTGTCGGGCCGGACGTGCGGGAAGATCCGGGTGAGGACGAACTCGGGGAGTTCGGCGGGCGGTTCGTAGGCGACGCCCAGACTCTCGGCGATGTCGTGGGTGTGCAGCAGCATCTCGGCGACGCCCATCGCGGCGAAGCCCTCGGGGTTGGCGCTGCCGAAGGGGTACGGGTGGTAGGCGCGTACCTGGGCCGGGGTGGTGCGGATGACGGCGCAGAGCAGGCGCTGGGTGGTCTCGACCGCTCGCAGCAGCTCTCCGTTGGGCGCTTCGTCGAGGGGCAGTTCGAAGGGGACGTACCGCTCCTGTGCGCGTGCCGCCAGCTGACCGGAGTAGCGCATGAGGGCCTCGGCGATGTGCAGTGCCGTCCGCCGGCAACTCCACTCCAGCCGACTCGCCCTGGTGCCCTCCCAGTCCCGGTCCTCCACCGTCCGCAGCAGTGCCACGCAACTCGCCGCGGCTTCTTCCAAGCGTTGGGCACCCATGTCTCGCATACCGCCGAGCGTAGGCACGGCCGGGTCCTCAGGTCGACAGTATTTCCAGCTCGCTCCGCAGGTTGTAACGGGCCGTCGCCTCCCACTTCTCCTCGCCGTAAGGCGTCGTGAACAGCCGTGGCAGGGCCAGGAGTTGGCGCAGGATGCCCGCGCGGCCCGCGCGGAAGGCGTCGCTGGGGACGAAGTGGTACTCCTCGCGGACGGCGGCGGTGTACGCGGCGTACGCCGACGGCGGCGACGCCAGGATCGCCAGGTCGGCGTCGCACAGCACCTGCCCGTCGCGGTCGTCGTCGGCCGGGGCGTGCGTGACCGTGAGGCGGACCAGCCGGGCCACCTCGGCGGTCTTCGCGTCGGGCACCCCCGCCTCGGGCAGGGCGCGTTCGGCGAGACGGGCGGAACGCTCCTCGTTCTCGGAGCGGTCGGGGAGGTAGACGGCGTCGTGGAACCAGGCGGCCAGCCGGACGACGTCCGGGTCGTCCGCGTGCTTCTCCAGTACGTCGACGTGGTCGAGGACCGCGGTCAGGTGCGCGAGCGTGTGGTAGCGGCGCTGCGGTTCCTGCCAGCGGTCGAGCAGGTTGTCGGCGTAGGGGAGGGGGTCCGGGCCGCCGGCCGGTCCCCGGGCTCCTTCCAGGGCCTGGGCGAATCGGGTGCGCAGGGCGTCGAGATCGGCCATGCCCCCATTCTCACGCGTGAGCTGTCGGCGCGCCCTAGCGTGTGGTCCATGACGACAACCGATCTGCACGACGTACGCGATCCCGAACTGCCCGGACGGCTCCTGGTGAGCGAGCGGGACGTCCTCATACCGCTGTTGCGGGCGCGGCCCGAGAGCGACTTCGCCCTGCCGGTCGCCGCGTGTCCCGGCTGGAGTGTGCGGGATGTGCTGGCGCACTGTTCGTCCGCGCTGATGCGGGTGGTGGAGAGCCGGTTCGAGGAGGGGGTGTTCTCGCCGGAGTCCAACGACCGGGACATCGCGGAGCGGGCGGAGTGGTCCGACGCGCGGGTCGTGGACGAGCTGGAGCGGGGGATGACCGAGGCGGGGCCGGTGATCGCCAAGGCGGGCGGGGTGCTGGACGGGGTCGCGCTGGGGGAGTGGGTGCATGCCGGTGACGTGCGGGTGGCGTTCGGCGAGCCGGGGGCGTACGCCGGAGCGGGGCTGCCGGACGCGCTGACCCTGCTGGGTCGCATCACCCGCGAACGGGGACACGTGCCGCTCCAGGCCGACCTCGACGACCTGGACGAGCCGCTGCGCCTGGGCGCCGTCCCCGGGGACCGGCCCCCGGCGCGGTTCATCGGCGCCGCCGCCACACTCGTACGGCTGTACTCGGGGCGTTCCGTGGCGGGGGCGGCGTACGAGCTGGTGGGGGTGGAGGAGGCGGAGCTGAACCTCTTCTGACGCGGCGGGGCCGGGGGCGTAGTCTTGGGCACAATTGGACTAGACCTGTAGTTGCCGTGTCTGAGACGAATGGGGTCCCATGAGCAAGCGTGCAGTCCTGGAGGTGATCGCCCTCGACGTCGAGGACGCGGTCGCCGCCCAGGCCGGAGGCGCGGACCGCCTCGAACTGGTCACCGACATGGCGGCCGACGGGCTCACCCCGTCACCCCGGACCGTGGCCGGCGTCCGCGCCGCCGTCGACATCCCCCCGCGGGTGATGCTGCGGCTGGCGGACGGGTTCGCGGCGGGGGACGTGGCACGGCTCGTCCGGGTCGCGCGGGAGGTGCGGGACGCCGGGGCCGAGGAGTTCGTGCTCGGGTTCCTCGGCGCGGACGGCGGGGTGGACCTGGACGCGGTGGAGCGGGTCGTCGGCGTGCTGGACGGGTGCCCCTGGACCTTCCACCGGGCGATCGACCGGGCCGCCGACCGCGACGCGCTCCGCAAACAGCTCGACGGGCTCCCCGGCCTGGACGCCTACCTCACCGCCGGCTCGGCCACCGGCGTCGACGACGGCCTTCCCACGCTGCTCGCCGAGGCCGCGCGGCGCGGGCAGCCCGGCTACGAGCAGCGCGTCCTGGTGGGCGGCGGCCTCCGCCTCGACCACGTCCCGCCCCTCCTCGCCGCCGGCATCGACGCCTTCCACATCGGCGGCGCGGCCCGCCCCGACGGCTGGGCGGGACCGGTCTCGGCGGTGGCGGTCGCGGAGTGGCGGCGGGTGTTGGACGCCGACGGCGAGCAGGCGTGATCCGCCGGACAGGCCCTAGCTGAGCTGCTCCGGCAGCGGGGCCGCGTGCGTGACGATCAGGCCCGAGACGGCTCGGGTCAGGGCCACGTACAGGCGGCGCAGGCCCGTGCGTTCGTCCGGCTCGCCGTCGACGACCGCACGGGGCTCGTCCAGCACCACGTAGTCGTACTCCAGGCCCTTGGCGAGGGACGCCGGGACGAGGGTCAGGCGGGTCTCGCGGGTGGTCTCCTCGCCGGGGGCGAGGTACGGGATCCCGGCCGCCGTGAGCGCCTCGGCGAGTGCCGGGACGCGGGCGTCGGCGGCGATCAGGCCCGTCGAGCCCTCGTTGCGCAGCAACTCCTCGCAGGCGGCGACGACCTCACCGTCCCCGGAGACCGGCCGCAGGTCGAAGAAGCCCGGGTTCTCACGCACCGAGGCGACCGGGGTCAGGCCCGGCGCGATGTGCGGGAGCAGCCGGGAGGCGTACGAGATGACGTCCGTCGGCACACGGAAACCGGCCGTCAGCTCCTCGACCACGGCGTCGGACTTGCCCAGGTGCGCCAGGGCCTCGTCCCAACTCCGGGTCGCCCAGGGGGTGGTGCCCTGTGCCAGGTCGCCGAGGACGGTCGCGGAGCCGGTGGTGCAGCGGCGGCCGACGGCCCGGTACTGCATGGGGGAGAGGTCCTGTGCCTCGTCGAGGACCACATGCCCCAGGGAGTGCGTGCGCTCGACGACGTCCGTCACCTCGTCGATCAGCACCGCGTCCGCGGCCGACCACTTGGCGGACTTCACCGACCGCACTGGCTTCGCCCACAGGATCGTCTTCTGCTCGTCCTCACTGAGGATCCCCTCCGCGTGCTCGGCGAGGAAGTCCGCGTCGGTCAGCAGCCGCAGCACCAGCTTCGCCGGGTCGACGGCCGGCCAGACCGCCTTCACCGCCGCCTTCACCGCGCTGTTGCGGGCGACGGCGTCCTGCACCCGGTCGTCCGGCGCCTCCCCGGCCCGCTCCATCTGCACCAGCACGGCGTGCGCGATGCGCTGCGGCAGGGCGTCGCGGGCGGCGCCGTAGCGGATGTCGCGGTCCAGCAACTCGCGTACCACGTCCTCGAGTTCGTACGCCGGGACCCGCCACCTCCGTGAGCCGCGCACGACGACGACCGGCTCGGTGGGCATGGTCACGTGCGCGTAGACGGCCCTGCGCAGCACCTCGGCCATCCGCGCGTCGCCCTTCACGGTCGCGGCCGCCGCGTCGTCGGTGCCCCGGACCTCGACGTGCGCGACCAGGTCGTCGACGGTGGCCTGCTTGACCGACAACTCGCCCAGGGCGGGGAGCACTTGCTCGATGTAGTGGAGGAAGGACCGGTTCGGCCCGATGACGAGGGTGCCGGTGCGGGCGAGCCGCTCGCGGTGGGCGTAGAGGAGGTAGGCGACACGGTGCAGGCCGACGGCGGTCTTCCCGGTGCCGGGGCCTCCCTGGACGCAGACGCTGCCGGAGAGCCCCGAGCGCACGATCTCGTCCTGCTCCGGCTGGATCGTCGCCACGATGTCCCGCATCGGACCGACACGCGGCCGCTCGATCTCCTGCTGGAGCAGCTTGCTGGTCGTCGCCGCCTCGGACGGGTCGGAGAGGTGCTCGTCCTCGTACGCCGTGAGGTCGCCGCCCGTGTAGCCGAAACGGCGACGCAGGCCGACGTCCATCGGGTCCTTCTTCGAGGCCCGGTAGAACGGCTGCGAGACCGGCGCGCGCCAGTCGATGACCATCGGGTCGCCCTCGCCGTCGTGCACATGCCGACGCCCGATGTAGAAGCGCTCGCCCTCCGCGCCCTCGGCCTGCTCCGCGCCGGGCGCGTGCAGGTAGTCGAGCCGGCCGAAGAACAGCGGGGTGTCACTGAGGTCGGCCAACGCCTTGATGCGCTCGCCGATCTGGCGCTCCAGGATCTGGGCGTTGACCCAGTTCGCGGTGACGTCGCTGATGTCGAGCGCCTCGACGTCCTCCCGCATGGCACGCAGGGCGGCACGCGAGGCGGCGAGGTGGGAGCGCTCTCGGGAGAGGGGATGGTCGGCGGACACGGGCGTGGACAAGGGGGTGCCTCCGGAAGGGCCTGCGGGACGGGCGCTGCGGGATGCCGACCGGTTTCCGTCCGGACGGCGGCACTCCGTGAGGGAGGCGGGCAAGAGCGGAGATTGTAGGGGAGCGGGGGAGGAGGCCGCGAATGGTTTTTTCCTCCCCGTGGCTCCCTCCCCCTAGGGGAAGCACGGGCCCCGGACGGTACCCAAGTAGTACGGAAGATCAGGACCTGGGACCGATGCCCCCTTTATGCCCGTCGACGCACCATGGAGACATGAGTGCAGCGACCTTCACCCCAGCCTCCGGTCGCCCGTCCGGCGCGACACCCCTCACCGACGCCCCCCGCCACCCCCTCGGCGACGCCCTCCGCGCGATCAGGGTCTTCGCGGGCGCCGCCTTCGACGTGATCATCCTGGGCGAGTACGGCGAGGAAGCCGGCGTCCGCCGTAAGTAACCGCGTCCGCCGTAAGTAACCGGTGGTGGCCGGTCAGTTCTCGGCGAGAATCTCGTCGGCGTCCACGATCCGGTACGCGTACCCCTGCTCCGCCAGGAACCGCTGGCGGTGCGCAGCGAAGTCCTGGTCGATGGTGTCCCGCGCCACGACCGAGTAGAAGTGGGCCTGGTGCCCGTCCGCCTTGGGCCGCAGCACCCGCCCGAGCCGCTGAGCCTCCTCCTGCCGTGACCCGAACGTCCCCGACACCTGGATGGCGACCGTCGCCTCCGGCAGGTCGATCGAGAAGTTCGCCACCTTCGACACCACCAGCACGCTGATCTCGCCCTCCCGGAAGGCGTCGAACAGCTTCTCCCGCTGGGCGTTGGACGTCTCGCCCTTGATCACAGGCGCGTTCAGATGCTCACCCAACTCGTCCAGCTGGTCGATGTACTGCCCGATGACGAGGATCTGCTGCCCGGCGAACTTCCGCACGAGCGCCTCCGTCACCTTCCGCTTCGTCGCGGTCGTCGCGCAGAAGCGGTACTTCTCCTCGGTCTCGGCGGTGGCGTACGAGAGCCGCTCGGAGTCGGTCAGGTTGACCCGTACCTCCACGCAGTCGGCGGGCGCGATGTACCCCTGCGCCTCGATCTCCTTCCACGGAGCGTCGAACCGCTTCGGCCCGATCAGCGAGAACACGTCCGACTCGCGCCCGTCCTCCCGGACGAGGGTGGCGGTCAGCCCGAGTCGCCGCCGCGCCTGGAGATCGGCGGTGAACTTGAAGACGGGCGCGGGCAGCAGATGCACCTCGTCGTAGACGATGAGCCCCCAGTCCCGCGAGTCGAACAGCTCCAGGTGGGGATAGATCCCCTTCCGCTTCGTCGTCAGCACCTGGTACGTGGCGATGGTGACGGGCCGGATCTCCTTCCGCGTCCCGCTGTACTCACCGATCTCGTCCTCGGTGAGCGAGGTCCGCTTCACGAGCTCGTGCTTCCACTGCCGTGCCGAGACGGTGTTGGTGACGAGGATCAGCGTGGTCGACTTCGCCTGCGCCATGGACCCGGCCCCGACCAGCGTCTTCCCGGCACCGCAGGGCAGGACGACGACCCCGCTGCCGCCGTGCCAGAAGTTCTCCACGGCCTGCTTCTGGTACGGCCTGAGCGCCCACCCGTCCTCGGCCAGCTCGATCGGGTGCGCCTCACCGTCGACGTACCCGGCGAGGTCCTCGGCGGGCCAGCCGAGCTTCAGCAGCGTCTGCTTGATCTGCCCGCGCTCGGAAGGGTGCACGACCACGGTGTCCGGATCGATCCGCGCCCCCACCAGCGGAGCGATCCGCTTCGACCGCAGGATCTCCTCCAGCACCGGCCGGTCCGTGGTCGTCAGCACCAGACCGTGCGCCGGATGCTTGCTCAGCGTCAGCCTGCCGTACCGGTCCATCGTCTCCGCGATGTCCACGAGCAGCGCGTGCGGCACCGGATACCGGCTGTACTCCACCAGCGCGTCCACCACCTGCTCGGCGTCGTGCCCCGCCGCCCGCGCGTTCCACAGCCCCAGCGGCGTCACCCGATACGTGTGGATGTGCTCCGGCGCCCGCTCCAACTCCGCGAAGGGCGCGATGACCCGACGACAGTCATCGGCCCGCTCGTGGTCGACTTCCAGGAGCAGGGTCTTGTCGGACTGGACGATTAGGCAGGACACACATACCTCCACGGATAGGATCTCCAGCGTGACAGACAGTGCACCTGTCACGGCTCGGGCCATGCCCCGTGCCCGGCACCGGAAGGGCGTTCCGGCCAGCGCGCCGGGTATGCGCGCCGCTATCTATGTTCGCCTATCGCGAGAAACGGACGAGACGACTTCTCCTGAGCGCCAGAGAGCGGCTTGCGAGGCGTTGTGCGAGGCACGCGGCTGGGAGGCAGTAGCCGCGAGGAAGACATCGATGTCTCGGGCTTCTCGCGTGGGCTCGAGGGACACTTCCCGTCTGTCGGTGCACTTCGGCGAGGAGGGGCACATGCGGCGGGCGGCAGCGGCGAAGGAGAGCGAACAGGGGACTGAGGCGGCTGACAGCCAGGACTGACGCCGACGCCACCGGACACGGCCCACCAACGCAGGTTCGAGTCAGCCGTTGGAGGAGATGCCGCTTTCGTGGGCGTCGAGCAGCTCGTCCCAGTGCTCGGTCGCCCATCGGCAGGTGGCGGCCAGCGGCTCCAGCGTGCTGCGGCCCAGCGGTGTCAGCGCGTACTCCACCCGCAGTTTCGGGTCGGCGTGCACCGTGCGTGACACGAACCCGTCCCGCTCCAGGCCGCGGAGTGACTGAGTGAGCGACTTCGGGGTGACGCGGCCCAGTGGCACGCGGAGTTCGGAGTATCTGCGCGGGCCGTCGTCCAGGCAGCGGAGGACCATGGGCGCCCATTTGTCACCGAAGCGGAAAGGCAGCAGTGGGGACGGGCACAGCTCGTCGAACAAGTCGGGTGGCAGCGGTGGCCGTTGCGTCATCGAGGGTCCCCTGTCTCCGGTCTTGGTATCCATCTGGTGACCGACCTTCTGGATATCTTCCGGAGCGTCGACTCGGCGGGAGGTATTCCGACGATGAGCAGGATCGTGGTTTTTCGGGGCGGGTTGCCGCCCGCCTGCTCGGCAACCTCACCGATCCGCACCCCATCAGGGTAACGGGCGTGGAATGAACACCATCAATTCGATCCATAAAGTTAAAGGCAGGACATTATGCGTGCAGCCCGCTTCCACGAATACGGCGGGGCGGAGAGCCTGGTGATCGAGCAGGCCCCCGACCCTCACCCCGGACTTGGTGAGATACGTGTCCGCGTCGCGGCGGCCAGCGTCAATCCCATCGACTGGAAGCTGCGCGCCGGTGCCCTGCACCAGCTGATTCCCCTGGAGCTACCCGCCATTCCCGGGCGCGACGCCGCTGGCGTGGTCGACGAAATCGGTGACGGAGTACACGGGGTGAGCATCGGCGACCGCGTCTTCGGGCTGGGCGGTGTCACCGGCGCAACAGCAGAACTGGTCATCCTCTCCGCCTGGGCCCACGCCCCCGACACGTGGAACGACGAGCAGGCTGCGGGCGCCGGTCTTGCGTCTGTGACCGCGATGCGTGGCCTGAACGCGCTCGGCTCCCTCGCGGGACGTACCCTTCTCGTCGAAGGAGCCGCCGGAGGCGTGGGCAGCGCGGCAGTCGAGATCGCTGTGGCACAAGGTGCCACCGTGATCGGGACAGCCAGCGAACGCAACCACGAGTTCCTCACCTCTCTCGGCGCCGTTCCCACCACCTACGGCCCCGGCCTCGCGCAGCGCCTCTCCGCTCTCGCTCCGCACGGCGTCGACATCGCGCTCGACACCGCGGCCTCCGGATCCCTGGACGACCTCGTCGCGATCACGGGCGACCCGAAGCGCGTCGCGACGGTCGCCGACCATGCGGGCGGGCAGCGCCTGGGCACGCATGTGGTCAACGCGGAGAACGACTCCACCCTCCTGTCCGCAGCCGCGGAACTGGGCCGGCAAGGCCGCTACACACCCCGTATCGAACACACCTACCGCCTGGAGCGGATCGCCGACGCCCACGCGCACGCCGAGCGCGGACGCACCTGCGGAAAGATCGTGATCTGCATCTGAGGCGGGGGCATGGCACAGATGCACCACACACAGCGGCGCCCCAACCAGACGGACGAGGTCGGGGCGCCGTTGCGTGTGTTCTGCTCAGGCGGCGCGCGTCCGACGATCACCGTCAGTCGTCCGCGAGCTCCGCGACCCCCGTGATCCGGTGCAGCGGGTACGTGCGGACCTCGTCCGCGGTGTGGTCGTAGGCCGTGACGAAGCCGCCCTCGACGCGGACGGGGGCGATGACGCGCTGGCTGGCGGTGCCCTCGGCGTTGACGTAGCCGATCCAGAGGGTGTCGCCGGTGAGGACGGCGGCCTGCACGGTGGCGAGGGTTTCGGCGGAGCTGGTGCGCGGGAGGGCGCCGCCGGTCGGTGGGGGGTCGGCGGAGGTGGGCTTGCGGGGCGTGGTGGAGGCGAGGTCGCCGGCGCGGATCGCGCGGATCGCGGCCGTGAGGAGGGTGGAGTCCGGGACCGGGGGGCCGTCCGGGACCGGCACCGGGGCCGTGCGGGCCGGGGTGCGGTGGGCGTGGGCGCGGGTGACCAGGACGTCGCCCTCGGCGGACTCGGCGGCGGGCGCGAAGCCCATCGCGCGCAGGCCGTCGAGGAGCGTCGCCGGGTCGGCCTGGGCCGCGAGGACCGTGGGGGCGAGCCGGCGCAGGCGCAGGGCCGCGGCGCGCTTGTCGGCGAGGATCTCGTTCAGTACGGCGTCGTCGTCGCAGCGCACGTACGCCGAGGCCGCGCCCACCCGGAGGTGCCCGTGCCGGCGCGCCACGTCGTCGATGAGGTACGCCAGCGGCTGCGGCACCGGCGTGCGGGAGTGCGCGGTGAGGAAGGCGTGCAGGTCGGAGGCGCTCCGGCCGGCGTCCAGGGCCCGGCGCACGGAGGCGGGCGTGAAGCGGTAGACCGTCGCCCCGCCCTTCGACTCGACGTCCGCGAGGACACCCAGCATGTCGGCCAACGGGCGTTGCAGGGGGCCCGGCGCCACCGCGGTCAGGTCGGCCTGGAGCAGGACGTGGTCGAGCGGTTCGGGGAGGAGCGGGGCGAGGAGACGGGCGGCGGCCGCGGAGGCCACGGTCTGCTCGGCGGGGGAGAGGGGGTCCGGGGGTGCGGGGCGGTGGTGGTGGACGGGCAGCTTGTCACCGGGGCCGCCGTCCGCCGGTCGCGCCGGGTCGCCGTGCGGTTGCCGCTGTGACCGTGACGCCGGCGCCCCGAGCAGGGCCCGGCCGTGCGCCGACAGCGCGCCCCGGCCCGTCACGCCCAGCAGCTCCGCCTCGGACAGGGTCCACCCGGCGAGACGGGTGCGCAGGTCGTCCTCCTGGTGCGGGCCGCGCAGGGGGCGTTCCCAGCGGAGGCGGGCCAGGACCGACTCGGCGGCCGGGGCGGCGCCCTCGGGGAGGGCCGCCAGCAGGGTCAGGACGCGGTGCCGGACCTCGGGCGCGGCCGAGCGGTCGAGACCGGGACCCAGCGCAGACAGCGTCCGGTCCTTCGCGTCCCGGCCGCCGACCAGCCCCGCCGTCCGGGTCGCCGTCAGCCACGCCTCGGCCAGCCGTACCCAGCGCTGCGCGGCGGGCTGCCCCAGCCACTCGTCGTACGCCGGTGTCGCCGCGTACCGCTCGTCGGCCTCCCCGTCCGACGCCAGCAGCCCGGCCGCGTACGCCAGCTCGACCCAGAAGGCGGCGGTCGGCTCGGGCACGTCGAGGGCGACGGCGGTCCGCTTCAGGTCCCGCACGCTGAGCCCGCCCGCCCGCAGCACCGCGGGCCCGCCCTCGTCCCAGTCCTTCAGCAGCTCCTCGACGGTCGCCAGCGCCGTGTACGCCTGCCCGGCCGCCGTCGCGTCCACGATCTGCGGCCGGTGCGCCGCCGTCGACTCCACCGCGGGAGGTACCGGCTCGGGGGCCCGGTGCGCGCGGCCGTCGCGCAGGTGCAGGGCGACTTCGCGCGGGAGTACGACCGTCCCGGGCGCCGTCGGCACCAGCAGGCCGCGGTCGAGGAGCCAGCGCAGGTGGGCGGCGGGGTCGGCGGTGACCTGGCCGTACGGCGGACCCCAGACCAGCCGTGACAGGACGTCCCGTGCCTCCTCCGGGGCCTCGGCGAGCAGCGCGGCCATGCGTTCGCGGTCGCCGAACAGGGCCGCGAGCGAGGCCACGGCGGAGACCGCGTCATGTGTGGAGGGCAGTCCGGCGGTGGTGACGATCTCCTGGATGCGGCCCGGCGACATGCCCGCGGTCGACTCCTGCACCGACGGGCCGAGGCCGGTCGGCGACGGGTGCTGAGGGGACGGCGCGAGCAGCTCGCGGGCGGTGCGCACGAGACGGAGCCGGTCGTCGCCGCCCCAGACCAGCGCCTGCGCGCGCAGGGTCGCCAGAGCGGCGGGGAGCGCGGCGGTGACGGCCGGGTCGCGGTCGTCACCGGCCATCAGACCGAGCAGCTCGTCGTACGGCGCCGGGTCCGCGGCCACGGCCAGCGCCTCCGCGGTCTGCAGGGCGAAACGGTCCAGGTGTTCCAGGGCGCGGACGACGGAGGCACGGGTGCCGGCGCGGGTGGCGAGCTGCGTGAGGTCCGTGGGGACGGGGGTGATGAGGTCCGGGCGGGCACGCAGAAGGGCGGCCAGGGACACGTCGTCCCTGCCGCGGAGCGCTTCCGCGAGGGAGCGGGGCGGGGTAGCCGGGCTGCTCATCCGACCCACGTTAGCGGGTGGGTACGACGGTGGGGGGCGGCGTCCGTGAACGCCGGGCGGGCTGGGAGATGCGGACCTGCGCTACCTTCGTCCCCGATCGGGTAATCCATCGGGCAGTCCAACGCACCCGCCCCGGAGGGGCTTCGTGGGGATCGAGAGTGACCAGGTCGTCTTCGAGTATCTGAGTCGCGTCGGGGACGTGGCCCAGCAGCGGCAGTTGCCGTCGGCCGCGCGGATGCGGCTCGTCTCGGAGTTGCGCAACGAGATCGACAAGCGCCGGTCGAAGGCGACCGTGGACAGTCCCGCGGCCGTCCGCCGCATCATCGACCGCCTCGGCAGCCCCGACGACGTCGTCACCGCCGCGGCCGGCGGAACGGCGGACGTCCCCCAGGCGCCGGCCCCCTCCGTGCCCGTACAGCGCGACGGGGAGACTCGGGAGGAGCGGGAGGAGCGGCCGAAGGGGATCCGGCGGGTCGTCCCGCGGCCCCGGCCCCGTCCGGGTCCCGCCGCGCCGAGCCGCCCGGCGTCCGACGGGCCCTCCCCGCCGCATCTCGCGAGCGCGGCGGAACTGGGCAGCGGGGTGAGCCGGCCGGACTGGTGGCAGCAGTCGGACGGGGGCAGTCCCTTCGGGCTCGGCGACGAGGTGCCCGGGTTCGTCGGCGGCGTGGAGATCCCCGATCTGCTCAAGCCTCCACCGCCGAAGGAGGCGAAGGAGGCCGCGGAGAAGGAGGCCCGGGCGAAGGCCGCCGCCGCGGAGAAGGCAGCCGAGGCCGAGGCGGCCGCCGAGGTGGTCGAGGAAGCCGTGGTCGTGCGGCGGCGGCTCCCCGGGCTGCGGCCCGGCAAGTGGAGCAACCCCCTCCTGCTGATCGCCGCCGGCTGTCTCGTCGCCGGCGCGGTCCTCGGCAACTGGTTCGTGCTGATCCTCGGCTGGCTCATCGCGTACGGCTCCCGCCGGCTGACCCCCACGGAGTCCAAGCTGGCGGTGATGGGCGTGCCGGGCCTCGCGGTCACCGCCGGGCTCCTGTGGCTGTGGGGCCGCACCAACGACCGCTGGGGCACCCCCATCGCCGAGGGCCACATGAACGAGGCGGTCGCCGAGACCTGGCCGTGGGTGGTGCGGGGGGCGGCCGTCGCGTCGGCCCTGTTCCTGGTGTGGCGGTCCCAGCGACAGAAGTAGTCAGTTGCGACCAGAGAAGTAGCCAGAGGTCGCCAGAGGTGGACAACGGTGGGCGGTAGCCCTCGGGCGGTCCCCAGCGGCGGAGCCGACAGAGCGGCTGGGCAGAATGGCCCATATGGCCTCCACGAGCTCACCCGCCCCGACCGTCGGCTTCGACCTCGACATGACCCTCATCGACTCCCGGCCCGGCATCCACGCCTGCTACACCGCGCTGGCGGAGCGGACGGGGACGTACATCGACGCGGATCTCGCCGTCACCCGGCTCGGGCCGCCGCTGGCGCAGGAGTTGGTCAACTGGTTCCCGGCGGAGGAGGTGGCGGCCACCGCGGACCTGTACCGCGCGATGTACCCGAGCGTCGCCATCGCCGCCACACCCGCGCTGCCCGGCGCGAGGGAGGCGATCGAGGCCGTGCGGGCGGCCGGTGGACGGGCCATCGTCGTGACCGCCAAGTACGAGCCCAACGCCAAGCTGCACCTGGAGCACCTGGGCATCGAACCGGACGTGCTGGTCGGCGACCTGTGGGCCGAGCAGAAGGCGCAGGCGCTGCGCGAGCACGGCGCGGGCGTGTACGTCGGCGACCACGAGGGCGACGTACGGGGCGCCCGGGCGGCCGGTGCCCTCTCCGTCACCGTGGCGACCGGCCCGTACGGCGTCGAGGAACTGCGGGCGCTCGGTGCCGACGTGGTCCTCGCCGACCTGACCGCGTTCCCGGAGTGGCTCGCCGGCTACCTCGACGCGCCGCGCGCCTGACGCCGTCCCGCGGCGATCGACCGGAGCACGCCGGCACCGGCCAGCAGGAAGCCGACACCCATCAGCATGCTCAGGCCGAACATGTACGTCGGAAAAGGCGACGTACCGAGGAGGAGCGGGGCCACCGTGACGAGAGTGGCCACCGTACCGATGAAGAACACGATCGCACCGGCTCGGATCAATCGGTCACCGGGAGCGGCGGAATTCGTTTGGGTTTTGTCACGCACTCGACCAGGGTAGTTCCCTGCGCGAAGGAACAACCGGGCGACGTCTTGTCACCCGCCCGGAGACCATTAGCCTTGGTACCGGCGGGTCCCGACGACCCGCCCCAGTGCGTTAATAAGCAGTTTTCCGACGAGTACGAGGACGAGGACAGACGTGCCCACCGGCAAGGTCAAGTGGTTCAACAGTGAGAAGGGCTTCGGCTTTCTCTCCCGCGACGACGGCGGTGACGTCTTCGTCCATTCCTCGGTCCTCCCCGCCGGAGTCGAGGCGCTCAAGCCCGGACAGCGCGTGGAGTTCGGAGTCGTCGCAGGTCAGCGCGGCGACCAGGCCCTTTCGGTCACCCTCCTCGACCCGACGCCCTCGGTCGCTGCCGCCCAGCGCAAGAAGCCGGACGAACTCGCTTCCATCGTTCAAGACTTGACGACCCTCCTCGAGAACATCACGCCGATGCTCGAGAAGGGCCGCTACCCCGAGAAGACCTCCGGCAAGAAAATCGCGGGCCTGCTGCGCGCGGTCGCCGACCAGTTGGACGTCTAGCTCCTGTAGAGGCATCGTCGCCGGTTAGGGAAAGTCGAGTGCGTTCGGGCCGAGGGGCGGCAACAGTCCCTCGGCCGCCGCGCGTGTCAGCAGTCCCCTGACCGCCGCGTAGCCGTCCTCGCCGAGGTCGGCGGTGAACTCGTTGACGTACAGCCCGATGTGCTGGTCGGCGACGGCCGGATCCATTTCCTGGGCGTGCTCCATGACGTACGGGCGGGACACCTCGGGGTCGTCCCAGGCCGCGCGTACGGACGTACGGATCGAGTCCGCGAGCAGCCTCAGGGCGTCGGCCCCCAGCGACCGCCTGGCGATGATCGCGCCGAGCGGGATCGGCAGCCCGGTCGTGCCCTCCCAGTGCTCGCCCATGTCGGCGAGCTTGTGCAGCCCGAAGTTCTGGTACGTGAACCGCGCCTCGTGGATGACGAGGCCCGCGTCGACCTTTCCGTCCCGAACCGCCGGCATGATCTCGTGGAAGGGCATCACCACGATCTCGCCGACGCCGTCCGGGACGGTGTCCGCCGCCCACAGCCGGAACAGCAGATACGCCGTCGACCGCTCGCTCGGCACCGCGACCGTACGACCGGTGAGGTCCACGCCCTCCTCCCGCGCCAGCACCAGCGGCCCGCAGCCCCGCCCCAGCGCGCCCCCGCAGGGCAGCAGCGCGTAGTCGCCGAGGACGTAGGGCAGCACGGCGTACGACACCTTCAGCACGTCGAACTCGCCGCGCTCGGCCATGCCGTTGGTGACGTCGATGTCCGCGAAGGTCACGTCCAGGGCGGGCGCGCCGGGGATGCGGTCGTGGGCGAGGGCGTCGAAGACGAAGGTGTCGTTGGGACAGGGCGAGTACGCGATCTTCACGGGCTCACTGGTCATGCCGGTTCCAACCTTCCAGTACGGGCGTGAGCTTCCCGAAGGCCCCGGTCAGGGCCGCCAGCGCGTCGCCGATGCGCCAGGCGGCGCGGTCGCGCGGGCCGACGGGATTGGACACCGCGCGGATCTCCAGCACGGGCACACCGTGCGCGGCGGCGGCCTCGGCGACCCCGAAGCCCTCCATGGCCTCGACGAGGGCGGTGGGGTGACGGGTGCGCAACGCCGCGGCCCGTTCGGCGGTCCCGGTGACCGTGGAGACGGTCAGCACGGTGCCGGTACGCGCTCCCGCGGCGGCCGCGGTCTCCCGTACGAGTGAATCCGGTGGCCGGTGGGTGACGGTGCCGAAGCCCAGGTCCGTGACCGGCAGGAAGCCGTCGGCGGTCTCCGCGCCGAGGTCGGCGGCCGTGATCGCGTCCGCGACGACGAGGGAGCCGACCGGAGCGTCGGGGAGGAAGCCGCCGCCGATCCCGGCCGACACGACCAGCCCGTAGGGGGCGCCGTCGAGGGCGGCCGCGGTGAGGGCGGTGGCCGTGGAGGCGGCGGCGAGCGCGGGGCCGACACCGGCGGCGAGCAGGTCGTACCCCTCGCCGACGTGGTGCAGGGTCACGCCGGGCGGCCGCACCTCACGACCGGGGCCCGCGAAGGCCCCTGCCACCGCGTCCCGCTCCACGGGAACCGCGGTGGCGACCAGCACCCGAAGCCCAGCGGCAGCGATCAGTCGTCCTTCTTGAGCTTGAAGGTCCACAGACCGGTGACGGTCTGGCTCTCCTTCTTGCCGTCGCCCGCGCGGATGGAGACCAGCGTGGAGTTGCCCTGCGCGCCGTACTGGGCGTTGAAGAACACGCTGCCCGGGATCGTGCGGTAGGTCTTGTCGCTGTCCTCGGTCAGCTGCTGACCGTTCATCAGGATCGTCCAGCGCTTGTCGGCCACATCGGGGTCGACACCGATGCGCACCGTCTCGTCCGGGTCGACCGAGATGGACTTGACGTCGCCGGTGTCCTTGAGGCACGCCGCCAGATCCGCGGCCTTCAGGGCGTCACCCTCGCCACCGCAGGTGGCCTCCTCGCTGACCGAGGAGCGGCCGACGGTGATCGTGGACATCGGGGTCGGCTTGTCGCAGGCCGACAGGACGAGCAGTCCGGCGGAAACGGCGCCGGCGGCGGCGACGGCGCGGCGGCGTCGCACAGACACGGATTGCATCGAGGTCATGGCCGAAGGCTATCGGGCACGTCCACCCCCCTCCCTACGTGGGGTGCGGCATCGCCGTGTGTCACGACCCCTTGGGGCATGTTGCGCCCTGGCTAGTGCGCGGCACTAGGGCCTGTTGCGAAAGTGGCGTCGTCGCCCGAAGGGCGGCCGCGCGGCGTCCGGTGCGTGCTCTCGGCGTGCCGCCTGGAAGCCCTCGTACTGGGCGTACTCGGGCTTCCGGGCGGTGCGGCGAGAGCGCGTGCCGGGCGTCGCGCGGCAGGCGCCACTTTCGCAACAGGCCCTAGCCCACGCGGGTCCGTGCCGTCCCGCCGAGCCGGGCCGAGCGCAGCAGCCCCCGTACGGTCGTCGCCCAGGCGATCGCCACGATGCCGGCGCCCACCGCCAGGCCCAGCGCGCCGTTCAGCGGCATCGCTATGCCTATCGCGCCGCCCAGCACCCACGCCACCTGCAGCAGCGTCTCGGAACGCGCGAACGCCGAGGTACGCACCAGCTCGGGCACGTCCCGCTGGATCAGCGCGTCCAGGGACAGCTTGGCCAGCGCCTGCGCGAACCCGGCGAACGCCGCCAGGCACGCCACCAGGAACGCGCCGAAGAACACCGCCGCTATGACCGCCGCGCCCAGCACCACGGCGACGACCGTCACGATGATGATCTCCGGCTTACGGGTCCGCAGCCACGCCCCGACCGCCGTGCCGAGCGCGTTGCCCACCCCCGCCGCGACCGCCACCATCCCCAGCGACACGGCCGCGCTCTGACCGGTCAGCGGATGCTCGCGCAGCAGGAACGCCAGGAAGAAGATCAGGAAGCCGGACAGACAGCGCAGCCCCGCGTTGGCGCCCAGGGCGTGGGTGACGGCGATGCCGACCGTCCGCAGCCCCGGCCGCTTGACGGGCTGCCGGTGCGGCCCGTGCAGGTGCCGTTCGTCCGCCGCGAGCAGCGCGGTGTCCTCACCCTTGGCCGAGTCGACCTTCGGCGGCAGGGAGAACGACAGGAACGTACCCACCAGGAAGATCGCGAAGGCGCCGTAGAGCGGCCAGCGCGGCCCGATCGCCTGGAGCCCGGCGCCGATGGGGGCGGCCACCCCAGTGGCGAGGAGCCCGCCCAGTGTGACCCGGGAATTGGCCCTCACGAGCGAGAAGGCGGGTGGCAGCAGCCGCGGCACGACCGCGCTTCTCACCACCCCGTACGCCTTCGACGCGACGAGCACGCCGAGCGCGGCCGGGTACAGCTCGATACCGCCCGTGACGACCGCGCCCGACAGGACCAGCGCGAGCAGGGCACGGGCGAACATGGCGCCCGCCATCGCGGCGCGCCGGCCGTGCGGCAGACGGTCCAGGAGGGGGCCGATCACCGGGGCGAGGATCGTGAACGGGGCCATGGTGATCGCGAGGTACAGCGCGACCCGGCCGCGGGCCTCGTCGGTGGGCACGGAGAAGAACACGGTCGACGCGAGCGCGACCGTGATCATCACATCGCCGGCGCCGTTCACACCGTGCAGTTCGATCAGCTTGCCGAGGCCGGACTCGCCCGCTCCGTGCGCGTGCGTCGCCTTGCGGATACCGCGCGCCGTGCCGGTGACCGGGAAGTGCAGGGCACGCCCGAGCGCCCGGACGGCGCCGCCGACCCGGCCCGAACCGTTTCCCCGGCTGCTCCCCTTGTACCCCTTGTCCCCACCGATCCCGGTGGCGCCCTGGGGTGTCCTCGCGGCTGCCACTCCGTCATAGTGCCCCGAGATGGGCGCGCATAGTGCGGTGTGCGCTCGGATGGGGGTGGGGTTTCGCCGGAGCGCGGTCGCGGCTTCGTCGCGGTTCGGGCGCGGTTCGGGCGCCGTTCCGGCGTGAAAGCTACGCACAAATGTGGCGGGAAGCGGCACGGGGATCTTCGAGGAGGGACGAAGAAGCCCGTCGGTGTAGGCCGAGCGGCGGCGAACAGGTAGCGTGCGTAGCGCGCCGTGGCGATTGTTCTCGGCCGCGCGCCTCCCGGGCATCCCGCAGAATGGATGACAGCAGGCGCGCCCGAGCGCGATCGGGCGCGGACGTCGACGCGGTCCCCAGGTCCGCTCCGTCCGCACCCGCCGCCTTCAGGCCGGCGCACCGAGAGACGGCGTAGGAGAGAAGCGATACCTGTGAGCGCAGCGACAACGCGAAGCCGCACCCCCGACCGCCTGTGCGCCGAGGCGGTCGACCTCGCCCGCGCCGCCGCCGAGGAGGCCGCGGCGCCCGGCGTCGTCGGCGAGCACGTGGGGCTGGTGTCCGAGGGCGATCGCGTTGTCACGCACTTCTTCGAGTGCAAGGAACTCGGGTATCGCGGCTGGCGCTGGGCCGCCACGGTCGCCCGTGCCTCCCGCGCCAAGATCGTCACCCTCGACGAGGTCGTCCTGCTCCCCGGCCCCGACGCCGTGCTCGCGCCGGAGTGGGTGCCGTGGAGCGAGCGGCTCCGCCCCGGGGACATGGGGCCCGGTGACCTGCTGCCCACCGACGCGGAGGATCTGCGGCTCGAACCCGGCTACACCGGGGAGGACGAGCCCTCGCCGAACTCGCCCGTCTCCCACGAGATGGCCGACCTGGTGGAGGCGGAGGACGCGGAGGTGACGGCGGGACCGACGACGGACCTCACGACGACGCCGTCCCGCGGGTCGATCGCGGCGGTCGCCGAGGAACTCGGCCTGCGGCGGGCGCGGGTGCTCTCCCGGTACGGCCTGCACACCGCGGCGGACCGCTGGGAGGAGGCCTTCGGGGCGAAGACGCCGATGGCCCAGGCGGCGCCGGCGTCCTGCGCGAGCTGTGCGTTCCTGGTGGCCGTCGGGGGCTCCCTCGGCCAGGCCTTCGGCGTCTGCGCCAACGAGTTCTCCCCGGCCGACGGGCGGATGGTGTCCCTCGCGTACGGCTGCGGCGGCCACTCCGAGGCAGCGGTCATGCCGAAGCCGCCCCGTCCGGCTCCGCCGGTGATCGACGAGACCCGGGTCGACCCGTTCCCGCTGCGTCCGTCCCCGGACTCCGGGTCGGTGCCGGCGGTCGACGACGAGGACGCGGCGGAGCTGGGGCACTCGTAAGGCGTCCTGCGAGTCCTGGGCGTCGACTACGCGTCCGTGAAGACCTCGTCGGCGGTCGTGGCCGTGATGGCGCGGTCGAACCAGCGGCTGAGTACGTCGAGGTCGTCGCAGCCGGTGATCCGCTCCCGTGCCTCGCCGGGCACCTCGACGCCTCGCCGCTCCAGGAGAGGTCGGCGGCCATCAGGTTCCTCCACTGTTGCGCGGCCGGGCGCTTGCCCAAGCCTTGCGCGGTGAGTTCGGCGAGTGACGACAACGTGGGGGAAACGACAGGGCCTTAGGCGTTGTTACGAAATGCTCTCTTGTCCTGCTGGAGGGTCTCCCTGCTTATCTCGCCTCTGAGCTGTACGTGGCTTTGTGGCGCACCAGAACGATAGTGGTGTGGCGCCACGGCACAACGCGGGTAACCGGCCAGTAGCGGCCGCGGCTGACGAAGCCTGGCCCATGACCGACGGAAGAGGTCAGGCTGTGAAGCACCTGTATTTGGCTGCAGACAACCCGACGCCGTTCTGGCCCACTGGCGCGATCATGCTCGTCGTCATCACGCTCATCTCCGGATTGATCGGAGTCTGGCGTACGCGCAGGATGAAGAAGGGCAAGAAGTACTAGTCGTCGATGAAGAGCTCTTCCGCGGTCGTGGTCGTGATGGCGCGGTCGAACCAGCGGCCGAGAGTGTCGAGGTCGGCGGCCATCAGGTTCCTCCACTGTTGCGCGGCCGGGCGCTTGCCCAAGCCCTGCGCGGTGAGTTCGGCAAGGGTGATCGACAGATCCTGGGGTGCGTCCCGCAGGGCGGCGGAGAGTGCCTTCAGTGTGGCAGCGATGTCCGGGTCTGCCGCGTGGGTGATGGCCGAGAGAGTGGCGAGCGCGAGGTCGGCGTGGGCCTCGGCCGGGTCGGTGATGACCGGCATGTTGCGCGGCCCCAGGACGACGGGGCGCAGGGTGAGAGTGGGCAGCTGGGGAGGCCCGCCGGCCACCGGCCGCTGGGCCCACTCGGTGGTGGACCGGTCCTGGCACACGACGACGAGCGCGGTGGGCAGCCGGTACTTCGTCCACAGGTACGAGGTGTAGTAGGCCCAGTTCGCCGTTTGTCCGGGTCCTTCTTGCCCTGTGCCTCGACGGCGAGCAGGAAGGCCCCGTGTTCAGCGGTCTGAAGGCGCAGGAGAGTGTCCACGCGGCGTTCGACGGGACTCGTCTCGGTGAGATCGGTAGGTAGGACGGTGACCGTGACGGGCGCGGGAATGGTGAGCCCGAGGACGTCTGAGACGCGGCTGAAGAGCCCGGGGTCCCACTGGAAGATGCGGTGCATCGCTTCGTGGGACGAGCTGACCATGGCGGCCTCGATTCAGGTGTGCGTGGCTCGTCGGCAGTCGGCGCAGCTGCCCGGCTCGGGGCCGCGGAAGGCGCGGTCGCAGCCGTCGCAGTTGCGGAGGGGGTGGCGGACGGTCGGTGGTGGGGCCGGGGCGCGGAACGGGGGCGGGGGCGGTAGTTGGGCGGTGAGGCGGTGGGCCAGGAGGGCGGCTGGGCGGCGTAGGGGGTCCGGCGGGAGGTCCGCGGTGAGGGCGTCGCGTACGGCCGTGGGGGTGAGGTCCCGTTCCAGCCAGGCGGCGACACCCGGGGCCAGGTGGTCCGCGTCGGTGGCGGAGAGGAGGAGCCGGGCATCGTGGCGGCGGAGGCCCGCGAGGAGGTCTGCGGCAGTGTGGAGGAGGGCGGGGGAGGAGACGGCGGGCTGCGGGACCGGTGGGAGCTTTTTGCGAGGGGCGCGGGTGTCCGGAGCCGGGCGTCGGGCGGGTGCCCTGAGGCTGTCGGTCGGCTCGCCCTGGCGGCCCGGCTGGTTGCAGGAGACCGTGCGGGTGACGATGCGGCCGCCGGGGACGCGCTCGCGGCTTCGGCGGAGGTAGCCGTGGGCTTCCAGTTCCCGCAGCGCGGCGCTGATACGGGTCGGCCCCTCGGGGAAGCGGGCGGCGAGCGTCTTGATGTCGACGCGGGCCCCGGCGGGCAGGGACTGGATGTGGACGGCGAGCCCGATCGCGAGGAGTGACAGCTCCGGGTGCTGGGCGAGGTGGTTGCCGATCACCGTGAAGCGGGTGGTGTGGCGGGTGTTGTCGTGCACGACGCCGAAGTGCGGGTGCCGCCGGTCCGGATGGTGCTTGGCCGGAGTACCGGAATCCGCGCACGCGGGCGCGCTAGGGTTCTGCGTATCCATCGGGAAGCTCCTACTTCCTCGGTGGTCAGGCCCTCGCACTGGGATTGCCGTCCCGGCGAGGGCCGTCGCATGTCTGGGGTTGTGCTGCTGCTCGTGTCGCGCTGAGCGTAGGGCAGCGAACCAGGTCCGAATCCAGCCGAGTTGGCGATGTTCACTCGCGCGAGTGAGTTTGCGCGGCGGGCGGGAGGGGTGGGGCTTGGTCGGGTTCTTTCTCTCCCGTGTTCCTTTGGGGAGACAGCCGACGGCACCGAAGCCCGCGTTCCTGAGTTCCGGTGGTGATTTCCCGGTCTCGTCACCCAGGGTGGCGGCTGACGCCTACCGTGAGCTGTGACAGTTTCGATACGAAGAGTGACGAAAGGGTGGCGGGATGTCGGTCCAGGCGGACGTGGGGCGGCTCCGGAGCGAGACGGACGAGCCGGGCTGGGAGGTGGACCCGGAGGACGACTGGGGCGTGGCGGTCGTCGCGACCGTCGGGCGGCAACTGAAGCTGCGACGAGAGGCGAAGGGGATGCGGGCCGCCGAGTTCGGAGAGGCGGTCGGGTACGGCGAGGACCTCGTCTACAAGATCGAGGGTGGGAAGCGGATCCCTCGCCCCGAGTATCTGGACAGGGCCGACGACGTCCTGGGGGCGGGTGGGCTGCTCGCCGCGATGAAGGAGGACGTCAAGAAGGTCCGGTATCCGAAGAAGGTGCGGGACCTCGCGCAGTCGGAGGCCAAGGCGGTCGAGCTCCAGCTCTACGACCCGCTGAACATCCACGGACTGCTTCAGACGCCGGAGTACGCCCACGCCCTGCTCCTCATGAGGCGCCCCGCGTACACCGGGGACGAGGTGGAGACGTTCATCGCCGCGCGCGTGGCCCGCAAGTCCGTCTTCGAACGGGACCCGGCACCTGAGATCAGCTTCGTCCTGGAGGAGTGGACCCTGCGACGTCCGCTCGGCGGAAAGGCGGTCCTGCGGCGCCAGCTGGAGCACCTGCTGGAGGCGGCGCAGTTGCGCAACGTCGAGCTCCAGGTGATGCCGATGGACCGTGAGGAGCACGCGGGCGTGGACGGTGGCATCGAGGTGCTGAAGTTCCAGGACGGCTCTGCGGTGGGCCGTTCGCCGGTGATGGCCAACGGACGGCCGGTGTCCGAGCCCAGGCACCTCCGTATCCTGGAGCTGCGCTACGGCATCATCCGGGCGCAGGCTCTCACTCCCCGTGAGTCGACGGCCTTCATCGAGCAACTGCTGGGGGAAACATGATCCGCAAGTCCTCGGCCGGGGGCGCCTCGGACCTGGTGTGGTTCAAGAGCAGTTACAGCAGCGGCAGTGAAGGCGACTCCTGCGTCGAGGTCGCCGCCACCCCCGGCACCGTCCACGTCCGCGACTCCAAGCAGGTCGCGGGTCCCCGGCTCGCGCTCGCCGGGAGGGCTTGGGCGGAGTTCGTGACGTACGCGGCCCAGGACTGACGCACGGCTCTCTTCCCTCGGGGCCGGTGACGGCGGGCGGGCGGCGCGTCCGTGTCGTGTGGGCGGTACCTTCGTCCCACGCCGATGAGGAGAGTGAACGTGAGCAAGTTCGTGCGGCCTGCGGCCGAGGGGGCCGATCCGTTCGGGACGGCACGACTGCGGCGAGGGGTGCTGGACGCCTGGGCCACCAGCCCCGCCCGCTTCCGCGAGGACGCCAACGCCGAGGAGGATCTCGTCCTCGGCGGATACCGGGACCGGCTCGTCGTCGAGCTCGCTCAGAACGCCGCCGACGCGGCCGCCAGGGCCGGGGTACCCGGACGGCTCCGGCTCACCCTGCGCGACGGCGTCCTCGTAGCCGCCAACACCGGGGCGCCCCTCGACGCGGCCGGCGTCGAATCGCTCGCGACCCTGCGCGCCTCGGCCAAGAGGAACACCGACCAGGGCGCGGTCGGCCGCTTCGGCGTCGGCTTCGCCGCCGTTCTCGCCGTGACCGATGAGCCCGCCGTCATCGGGCGGCACGGCGGCGTCCGCTGGTCGCTCGCCGAGGCCCGCGCGCTCGCCGCCGAGACGGCCCGGCACAGCCCCGGCCTCGGCGACGAGATCCGCCGCCGTGACGGGCACGTACCGCTGCTGCGGCTGCCGTTCGCGGCCGAGGGCAGCGCCCCGGAGTCGTACGACACCGTCGTCATCCTTCCGCTGCGTGATGCCGCTGCCGCCGATCTCGCCGAGCGGCTGCTCCACTCCGTCGACGACGCCCTGCTCCTCGCCCTCCCCGGGCTGGAGGAGGTCGTGGTGGAGATCGGCGACGGCAGCCCCCGCACCATCGGCCGCCGCACCGACGGCGCGTTCACCGTCGTGGACGACTCGCGGGACGGGATCACGTACTGGCGTACCGCCGCCGCGCACGGGGCCCTGACCCCCGACCTCCTGGCCGACCGGCCCGTCGAGGAGCGGCTGCGGCCGTACTGGTCGGTCACCTGGGCCGTGCCCGTCGACTCCGACGGCAGCCCGGTCCGGCCCCGCACCAGCCCCGTCGTGCACGCGCCGACCCCCAGCGACGAACCCCTCGGGGTACCGGCGCTGCTGATCGCGTCCCTCCCGCTGGACACCACCCGGCGCCATGCCGCACCCGGCCCGCTCACCGACTTCCTCGTGGCACGGGCGGCGGACGCGTACGCCGGACTCCTCGCCGACTGGCGGCCGGTGTCCGCCGGGATCATCGACCTCGTCCCCGGGCCGCTGGGGAAGGGCGAGCTGGACGGCACACTGCGGCAGGCGATCCTGGAGCGGCTGCCGCGGACCTCCTTCCTGCCGCCCGCGGTCGAGCCGGGCAAGGACGACAGCGACGACCTGCCCGAGTCGCTGCGGCCCCGGGACGCCGAGGTCGTCGAGGGCGCCGGTGTCGACACCGTGCGGGTTCTCGCCGAGGTGCTGCCCACGCTGCTGCCCGCAGGGCTGGAGCGCCGGGTGGAGCTGCGCACGCTGGGGGTCGCCCGGGTTCCGCTCACCGACGCGATCGACCGGCTGGCCGGCCTGGAGAAGGCCCCGGAGTGGTGGCACCGGCTCTACGACAGCCTGGCCGGTGTCGATCCCGACCGGCTGTCGGGGCTGCCCGTGCCGCTCGCCGACGGGCGGACCACCATCGGGCCCCGTCAGGTCCTGCTGCCCAGCGCGGACGCGGCCCGAATCGACCCGGACGTCCTCGCCCGGCTCGGCCTCAAGGTCGCGCACCCGGACGCCGCCCACCCTCTCCTGGAGAAGCTCGGCGCCCTGCCCGCGACCCCGCGTGCCGTCCTCACCACCCCGCAGGTGCGCGCCGCCGTCGCCGCTTCCCTCGACGACGACGGCGGGGCGAACTGGGAGCAGGACGCCCCGGACGCCGAGGAGCTCGCGGACACCGTTCTCGCCCTGGTGCGGGACGCCGGCCTCGAACCCGGTGACGAACCCTGGCTCGGCGCCCTCGCCCTGCCCGACGAGGACGGCGAACTGTCCCCGGCGGGCGAACTCGTCCTGCCTGGCAGCCCCTTCGCCCAGGTCATCCGCGAGGACGAACTCGCCGCCGTGGACGCCGAGCTGACCGAGAAGTGGGGCGAACAACCGCTGGCCGCCTGCGGTGTGCTCGCCGACTTCGCCCTCGTCCGGGCCACCGACGTCGTCCTCGACCCGGACGAACTGGAGCCCCGGGACGGCGACTTCGCCGAACCCGACGACGCGGGCCTCCTGGACGCCGTCGACGTGTGGTGCGAGGACATCCTCGACCGGTTCCCGGACACGCCCGTACCGCCGGTGGCGACCGAGCTGATCGCCGTGCGCGACCTCGACCTCGTCGACGACGACCGCTGGCCCCAGGCCCTCGCCCTGCTCGCCCAGCCGCCGCTGCGCGACGCCCTCACCCAGCCCGTGCGCATCCTGCTGCCCGACGGCACGCACGAGGTCGTACGGCCGTACACGGCCTGGTGGCTGCGCGGGCACCCGGTGCTCGACGGCCGTCGGCCGGCCGGTCTGCTCGCCTCCGGCGGAGACCCCCTGCTCCGGGGGCTGTACGACGAGGCCGACGCCACCGGCTTCGACGACGAGCAGGTGCTGCGGGCCCTGGGGGTACGCACCTCCGTGGCGGCGCTGCTCGACGAGCCGGGCGGCGCCGCCGAACTGCTCGAACGCCTCGCCGACCCGGAGCGCCCCGTCACCGCCACCCAACTGCACGGGCTCTACGGCGCGCTGGCCGAGCTGGACCCCGAGCAGGTGACCCTGCCCGACGAGTTGCGGGCCGTGGTCGACGGGCGCGTGGAGGTCGTGGACGCGGCCGACGCCGTGGTCGTCGACTCGCCCGACCTGCTGCCGTTCACGTCCGGCGTGCCCCTGCTGCCGGTCCGCCCCTCCCGGGCCGCCGAGTTGGCCGAGCTGTTCCAGGTACGGCGGCTGAGCGAGTCCGTCACCGGCGAGGTCGACTCCGAGGGCACCGAGCACGACGTACCCGAGTCGGTACGGGTGCTGCTGGGCCCGCTGACCCCGTCCTCGTACGTCGAGCACGAGGAACTCGTCGTCGACGGCGTCGAGATCGACTGGCGCCTCACCAACGACGATGTCCTGCACGCCTCGACCCTCGAGGGCGTCGCCGCGGGCCTCGCCTGGGCGGCGGGTCAGTGGCCTCGGCGCTTCGAGGTGGCGGCGCTGCTGGAGGACCCGTCCAGGACGGGGGAGTTGGCGCGGGACCGCTGGTTCGACTGACCGTCTGCCGGTGCCCGCCGGGTCACACCGGTGGGCACCGCACGGTCGTAAAGTTCCGTCCACGAAATCTCCACGTCCCGTACAACTATTCGCTTCCTCCGCGCATCTGATCATTCGGAGTCAACGGACTCCGCGATCATCCGGGCCCCGACGTGATCACAAGTCGTGCCAACGACGACCGGCGGGGCCCCTCACAGTGGGGGGAACATGCGCATTCGCGCCACCGTCGCCGCCGTCTCGGGGGCCCTGGCCCTGTCCGCCTTCGCCATTCCGGCCGCGCAGGCCGACGGGCACAAGCCGAACCTGGCCTCGTTGGTCCCGTCCACCTCGAAGGCGCCGTCGTCCGTCGCCGCAGCTCCGTTGGACGAGTCCGAGGGTGACACCAGGATCACGAGCGTGACCGTCAACGGCGGCAAGAACGTCGTCGTGGGCACCACCGCGAAGAAGTCCTTCACCGTCGCCGTGACGGCCACCGACCCCGAGGGCATCTACGACGCCTACCCCATCCTGTGGCACGGCCCTGACACCGAACACGCCGACGGGGTGATCGAGCCCGCGAACCTGGAACAGGAGCAGGTCGGCAGCTGCACCCACTCCAGCGCCACCACCGCGACCTGCAAGGTGACGCTGGTCGCCGACCCGAACACGAACATCTACGGCAACATCCTCGCCGGTACCTGGAAGGTGTGGGCCGCTGCCGTCGGCAACGACGGCGACTACATCGTCCGCGACGCTTACAAGACCGCCAAGGTCCAGCGCAACTCGACCCTGACGGTCAACGCCTCGCCCGAGCCGGTGCGCAAGGACAGGACCATCACGATCACGGGCAAGCTCGCCCGCGCCAACTGGGATGACCTCAAGTACCACGGCTACACCAGCCAGCCGGTGAAGCTCGAGTTCCGCAAGGCGGGCACCAACACCTACACCACGCTGAAGACCATCAAGACGAACTCGACGGGCAACCTGAGCACCACCGTCAAGGCGTCCACCGACGGTTACTTCCGCTACAGCTTCGCCGGTACCTCGACCACCCCGGCGATCACCACCGCGGGCGACTTCGTCGACGTGCGGTAAGCAGGGACGCCGAGCAAGCAGGCTCACACCGCGCCGGTTCCGGGACCTTCCGGGACCGGCGCGGTGTTTCGTCATGCAAATGCCAAAGCTTGCGCATGCGCGGACAAAATCATGATCCACCCCTACAACCCGGCCCCTGGGCGGCGGATCTGATCAAGTGAGTCAGCAGACTCCACTTCACTTCTCCCCCTGGGGAACGCACATGCGCATTCGAGCCACCGTGGCCGCCGTCTCCGGCGCCCTGGCCCTCTCCGCCCTCGTCGTGCCGGCCGCGCAGGCCGCCGACGCCCCGTCCGGCAAGGCCGCCTTCAGCGCCGCCACCGCCGACGGCCCGGCCACCAGCACCGCCACGCTCGACGTCACCTTCTCCAACATGAAGGTCAACAACGGCAAGAACATCGTCGTCGGCACCGCCACCGTCATCAACGTCCCGGTGACCTACACCCTGACCCACCCCTCCGGGATGGACGTCAGCGAGGACAACTTCGCCAGCGGCCCGCTGATCTACCACGGCACGTCGGTGACGAGGCCGGACAACGAGATCCTCAGCGACGACCCGGCGACCTGCACCGTCACGTCGACCACCACCCTCAGCTGCAAGGGCACCATCACGATCCGCCCGGCGGACGGCGACCTGTTCAACTCCGACGCCGGCACCTGGAACGCGGGCGGACTCGCCGTCACCCAGAACGGCGACACCAAGACCCAGGGCGGCCTCGGTACCACCAAGGTCCAGCGCTACTCCAAGCTGACGGCCAACGCCGGTCCCGAGCCCGTCGTCAAGGGCAGGACCATCACCACCACCGGCAAGCTCTCCCGCGCCAACTGGGAGGACAACAAGTACCACGGCTACACCGGCCAGCCGGTCAAGCTGCAGTTCCGCAAGGCGGGCACCAGCACGTACACCACGATCAAGACGGTGTACACGGACTCGTACGGCAACCTGAAGGCCACCGCCACCGCGCAGTACGACGGCTACTGGCGCTTCAGCTTCGCGGGCACCACGACCACCCCGGCGGTCAGCGCCGCGGGTGACTACGTCGACGTGCAGTAAGTAGCAGGACGAAGCCGGCTCACACCGGGAAGCGGCGGTCGACCCACCTCCACACCAGCTCCAGGGCGGCCGCCGCCACCGCCGCGATGCCCACCGCGATCCACGGCATCGTCACCCCGACCAGCTTCAGCGCGAAGAAGTGCTGCAACCACGGCACCATCAGCACACACAGGAACGCCAGCCCCATCGCGGCCACCAGCGCGATCCGCCACCAGGTGTAGGGCCGGGCGATGATCGCCAGCACCCACATCGAGATCAGGAACAGCGTCAGCGTGGCCGCGCTGGTCTCCGCGTCCAGCGCGCCGCTGCCGGTGTAGTAGTGGCGGGCCAGCAGGTACGTCACGAAGGTCGCCACGCCGGCCACCACCCCGCCCGGGACGGAGTACCGCATCACCCGCCGGACGAAGTGGGGCCGGGCCCGTTCCTTGTTGGGGGCGAGGGCCAGGAAGAAGGCGGGGACGCCGATGGTGAGGGTGGACAGCAGGGTCAGGTGCCGGGGCAGGAAGGGGTACTCCACCCGCCAGCACACCACCAGCAGGGCCAGCAGCACCGAGTAGACCGTCTTCACCAGGAACAGCGTGGCCACCCGGGTGATGTTCCCGATGACCCGGCGCCCCTCCGCCACCACCGACGGCAGGGTGGCGAAGCTGTTGTTGAGCAGCACGATCTGTGCGACGGCCCGGGTGGCCTCGGAGCCCGAGCCCATCGACACGCCGATGTCGGCGTCCTTCAGGGCGAGGACGTCGTTCACGCCGTCGCCGGTCATCGCGACCGTGTGCCCGCGCGACTGGAGGGCGCCCACCATGTCCCGCTTCTGCTGCGGGGTGACCCGCCCGAACACGGTCCCCTCGTCGAGGGCCCGCGCCATCTCCTTCGCGTCGCTCGGCAGCCGGCGCGCGTCCACCGTGCTGCCGTCGAGCCCCAGCTTGCCCGCCACGGCCCCCACCGACACCGCGTTGTCGCCGGAGATGACCTTGGCGTGGACGTCCTGCTCGGTGAAGTAGCGCAGGGTGTCGGCCGCGTCCGGCCGCAGCCGCTGCTCCAGTACGACGAGGGCGGCGGCCTGCGCGTCCTTGCCGAGGGTGGGATCGTCGAGGTCGCGGGAGGTACGGGCGAGCAGGAGCACCCGAAGCCCCTGCTCGTTGAGCCGGTCCGTCTCGGCGAGCGCGGGGTCGTCGTCGGGGAGCAGGACGTCGGGCGCCCCGAGCAGCCACGTACTGCTCTGCCCGTCGCCGTCGCTGAACGTGGCGCCGCTGTACTTGCGGGCCGAGGAAAACGGCAGGGACCCGGTGCAGCGCCAGCCGTCGGTGTCCGGGTAGGCCTCGATGACCGCCTGGAGGGAGGCGTTGGGCCGGGGATCGGACGCACCGAGTGCCCCGAGCACCTGGCGTACGTACGACTCGTCGCTGCCGCCCAGCGGGCGCAGCTCGGTGACGTCCATGCCGCCCTCGGTGAGCGTGCCGGTCTTGTCGAGGCAGACGGTGTCGACGCGGGCGAGGCCCTCGATCGCGGGCAGCTCCTGTACGAGGCACTGTTGCCGGCCGAGCCGGATGACGCCGATCGCGAAGGCGACGGAGGTGAGCAGGACCAGGCCCTCCGGGACCATCGGCACGATGCCGCCGACCGTCCGGGCGAGGGAGCCCTTGAGGTCGTTGTCCTTCACGACCAGCTGGGTGATGACCAGGCCGATCGCGGCCGGGATCATCATCCACGTCACGTACTTCAGGATCGTGGAGATGCCGGTGCGCAGCTCGGACTGGACCAGGGTGAAGCGGGACGCCTCCTCGGCGAGCTGGGCGGCGTAGGCCTCACGGCCGACCTTCGTGGCGCGGAAGGCGCCGCCGCCGGCCACGACGAAGCTGCCGGACATCACCTGGTCGCCGTGGTGCTTGACGACGGGGTCCGCCTCGCCGGTGAGCAGCGACTCGTCGATCTCCAGTCCGTCCGCTTCCACGCAGACGCCGTCGACGACGACTTTGTCGCCCGGGCCGATCTCCATCAGGTCGTCGAGGACGATGTCGCCGGTCGAGATCTGGGCGGCGGTGCCGTCCCGCCGTACGGTCGGGCGTGCCTCCCCGATCACCGCGAGCGAGTCCAGGGTCTGCTTGGCCCGCCACTCCTGGATGATGCCGATGCCCGTGTTGGCGAGGATCACGAAGCCGAAGAGGCTGTCCTGGATCGGCGCGACGAACAGCATGATCAGCCAGAGGATGCCGATGATCGCGTTGAAGCGGGTGAAGACGTTGGCGCGGACGATCTCGGCGGTGGAGCGGCTGCTGCGCACCGGCACGTCGTTGACCTGACCCCGCGCGACGCGCTCCGCGACCTCGGCGGCGGTCAGGCCGGTCGCCGGGGTGGAGGGGTACGGCACCGGGTGCACAGGGTCGAGTTCGGCGCCCGCGTCGATATGCGTCATGCATTCGACGTTACGTGTGGATTTGGGCCTTCACCCGCCGAGTGGGCGAAAGATCCGACCTGGGGAGGACGGATGTCGTGCGGTGGTTGTACGGGGCTGCTCGACGGTTGTACGGGTGCTGCTGGACGGTTGTACGGGTGCTGCTGGACGGTTGTGGCGGGGCTACTCGACGGCCGACTTCAGTGCCGCGTCCCGCTTGATCGCCGCGTCCCGCCTGCGGACGTAGTAGACGCCGATCAGTCCGAGCCCGCCTCCGGCCAGGCAGGTCCACAGCCACCACAGGTGACCGTGGTCGTCGAACCAGCCGTAGAAGGGGAGCTGGACGAGGAAGAGGGCGAACCAGACGATCGTGCCGCCGATGATGGTGGCGACCACGGGGCCCTCCAGGGGCTCCGGCGCCTCGTGCTGTGGTGTCCACTTCGCCATGGGGACAGCTTACGAGGCGATCACATCTACGCGCGGAGATGGCGCTGGCCACCTTATATGTTCATACTGAAACAGTTTGTTTCTGACCACTTCCGCTCGTATGAAACTCCAACGGCACTTTGGGGGAAGTCCGCTGGTGATGAGGTCCCGCATGTCCACCTCGGCCCCCGCCAAGGTTCCCGCGCCCGGCCAGCCGGGCGGCACGCCCGCGCACGGCGCGCTCGACCGCTACTTCAAGATCTCCGAGCGGGGCAGCACCCTCGGCCGGGAGGTCCGAGGCGGTCTGGCCACCTTCTTCGCGATGGCGTACATCATCGTGCTGAACCCGATCATCCTCGGCAGCGCGAAGGACATGTACGGACACCAGCTGGACAACGGCCAGCTCGTGACGGCCACGGCCCTCACCGCCGCGCTCACGACCCTCCTGATGGGTGTCATCGGCAACGTGCCGATCGCGCTCGCCGCCGGCCTCGGTGTGAACTCGGTCGTCGCCCTCCAGCTCGCCCCCCGGATGTCCTGGCCGGACGCCATGGGCATGGTGGTGCTGGCCGGCTTCATCGTGATGCTGCTCGTCGCCACCGGTCTGCGCGAGCGCGTCATGAACGCCGTGCCCTACGGCCTGCGCAAGGCGATCTCCATCGGCATCGGCCTGTTCATCATGCTGATCGGCCTCGTCGACTCCGGCTTCGTCTCCCGCATCCCGGACGCCGCCCACACCACCGTCCCGCTCCAGCTCGGCGCCGACGGACACCTCAACGGCTGGCCGGTGCTCGTCTTCGTCCTCGGCGCCCTGCTCACCCTCGCGCTGATCGTCCGCAAGGTCCCCGGCGCGATCCTCATCTCGATCGTCGCGATGACGGTGCTCGCCGTCGTCATCGACGCCGTCGCCAGGGTGCCGTCCTGGGGCCTGACGACCCCGAAGTGGCCCGGCAACCCGGTCTCGCCCCCCGACTTCGGCCTCATCGGCAAGGTCAGCCTCTTCGGCGGCTTCGACAAGGTGGGCGTCCTGACCGGCGTCCTCTTCGTCTTCACCGTGCTGCTGTCCTGCTTCTTCGACGCCATGGGCACGATCATGGGCGTCAGCGACGAGGCGAAGCTGACCGACGCCCAGGGCCAGATGCCCGGCATCAACAAGGTCCTCTTCGTCGACGGCATCGCCGTGGCCGCCGGTGGCGCCAGCTCCTCCTCGGCCACCACCTGCTTCGTGGAGTCCACGGCGGGCGTCGGCGAGGGCGCCCGCACCGGCCTCGCGAACGTCGTCACCGGCGCGCTGTTCGCCGCCGCGCTGTTCCTGACCCCGGTCGCCACCATGGTCCCGTCCCAGGCGGCCACCCCGGCCCTGCTCGCGGTCGGCTTCCTGATCCTGGCCGGCTCGGTCAAGGAGATCGACTGGGCGGACCACACCATCGCCGTCCCCGCCTTCGTGACGATGGTGATGATGCCGTTCACCTACTCGATCACCAACGGCATCGGCATGGGCTTCATCACCTTCGTGGTGCTGCGCCTGGCGGCGGGCCGGGGCAAGGAGATCCCGTCCGCGATGTACGTCGTGGCGGCGTTGTTCGCGTTCTACTACCTGATGCCGGCGCTGGGCCTGACCTGACGGGCGCGATCGCGCCTCACATGAGCCCGTAGAACTTCTCCGTCTCCTCGACGGCGGTCTGGAACCGCTCGTCGAAGTCATCGCGAATGAGCGTCCGGACGACATAGTCCTGGACGCTCATTCCTCGTCTGGCGGCGTGTTCCCGGAGCCGTTCCAGCAGGTCGTGGTCTATTCGCAGGCTGAGCACACTGGTCCCCATGCACTGAGGGTCGCCGCATGCCTTGGGGCAGCGCGTTACGTTCCGCAGTGGTGTCACCCGGATGAGTGACAGTGGGGCTCAGTGGCCGGTATCACGCGGCCTCGCGTGTCCCCATTACTCTTTAGGGAGGGTAATGAGTTATGCTAAAGAACATGCCGGACCTTACCCATGGCGACGACGCGGCCGCCGTGAACTCCCTGCGATCCGCCGTGATGCGACTGTCCCGTCGGCTCAAGCACCAGCGGGTCGACGAATCGCTCAGCCCCACCGAGATGTCGGTGCTCGGCACCCTCTCCCTCTGCGGCAGCGCCACACCCGGTGAACTCGCCCGCAAGGAGCACGTCCAGCCGCCCTCGATGACCCGCATCGTGGCGCTGCTGGAGGCCAAGGGCCTGGTCCGCCTGGAGCCGCACCCCGAGGACCGGCGCCAGAAGGTCGTCACGAAGACCGAGCAGGCCGAGGCGATGCTCGAGGAGAGCCGCCGCAAGCGCAACGTCTTCCTGGCGTCCCTGGCCGAACACCTCGACGAGGACGAGTGGGCGAAACTGCGCGCCGCCGCCCCCGTGCTGGAGAAGCTCGCACACCTGTAAGAACGGCCCGCAGTAGCAAGGAGGCGAACCCACTTTGAGTACGGGACCCGGAGCAGCTTCCGCCCCCGCACCAGACGCCCACGACTCCCCGCCCGCCCCCGACCGCTCCCGCAAGTCCTCGATGTTCAGCTCCCTGAGCGTCCGCAACTACCGCCTGTTCTTCCTCGGCCAGGTCGTCTCCAACACCGGCACCTGGATGCAGCGCATCGCCCAGGACTGGCTGGTCCTCAGCCTCACCGGTTCCTCCACGGCCGTCGGCTTCACGACGGCCCTGCAGTTCCTGCCGATGCTGCTCTTCGGCCTCTACGGCGGTGTCCTCGTCGACCGCCTGCCCAAGCGCCGCACGCTGCTCGTGACGCAGACCGCGATGGCCGTCACCGGCGTCGCGCTCGCGCTGCTCACCCTCTCCGGCCACGTCCAGGTCTGGCACGTGTACGTCGCCGCCTTCGCGGTCGGCCTCGCCACGGTCGTCGACAACCCGGCCCGCCAGTCGTTCGTCAGCGAGATGGTCGGCCCCGGCCAGCTGCAGAACGCGGTCAGTCTGAACTCCGCGAACTTCCAGTCCGCCCGCCTGGTCGGCCCCGCCGTCGCGGGCCTGATGATCACTGGCGTCGGCACCGGCTGGGCGTTCCTCGCCAACGGCCTGTCCTTCGTCGCACCCATCGTCGGCCTGCTGCTGATGCGCGCCCGCGAGCTGCACATCGTCGAGCGCGCCCCGCGCGGCAAGGGCCAGCTGCGGGAGGGCCTGCGTTATGTCGCCGGGCGTCCCGAGCTGATCTGGACGATCGTCCTGATCGGGTTCATCGGCACCTTCGGCTTCAACTTCCCCGTCTACCTCTCGGCCTTCGCCGACGACGTCTTCCACGCCGGCGCCGGCTCCTACAGCCTCTTCAACACCCTGATGGCGATCGGCTCGCTCGCGGGCGCCCTCCTCGCGGCCCGCCGCGGCACGGCCCGGATGCGGGTGCTGATCGCGGCGGCGCTGGCCTTCGGCGCGGTGGAGCTGGTCGCGGCGACGGCTCCCTCGCTCTGGCTGTTCGCGCTGCTCATGGTCCCCATCGGCATGTTCGGCATGACGGTCAACGTCACCGCGAACACCAGCGTCCAGATGACCACCGACCCGGCCATGCGGGGCCGGGTGATGGCCCTGTACATGATGGTGTTCATGGGCGGCTCACCCGTCGGCGCCCCGATCGCGGGCTGGATCACGGACGCGTACGGCGTCCGCGCGGGCCTGGCCGCGGGCGGCGCGATCTCGGCCGCGGCGGCCGTGACGATCGGCCTGGTCCTGGCCCGCGTGGGCGGACTGCGCCTGTCGGTCGGCTGGAACCACGGCCACCCCCACGTCCGCTTCGTGCCCCGCGAACCGGAGGAGCGGGAGCGGCTCGCGACCGTGGCCTGAGCGCACTCGGGCGCGCGGAGTCTCGTGGCAGGGTGACCTCCATGAGACTCTTCGCCGCCGTGCTCCCGCCGACCGACGTGACCGACGAACTGGCCGCGAGGATCGCCGAGCTGAAGAAGCTGCCCGGCGCGGCCGACCTGCGGTGGACGAGCCGCCCGGGCTGGCACTTCACCCTCGCGTTCTACGGCGAGGTCGACGACGAGGTCGTACCCGACCTCTCGGGGCGTCTGGAGCGGGCGGCTCACCGCACCGCCCCCTTCCCGCTCGCTCTCCGCGGCGGTGGCCAGTTCGGTCACGGCCGGGCACTGTGGGCGGGCGCGCACGGCGACCTGGACACCCTGAGCCGCCTGGCCGACCGGGCGGAGGCGGCGGCACGCAAGGCGGGCGTGCCGATGGGGGACCACCGCCGCTACAAGCCCCACCTCACGGTGGCCCGCAGCCGGGACGCCTTCGCCGTACGACCGTATGTCGAGGCCCTCCACACGTTCACCGGCAGCACGTGGACCGTGCGGGAGCTGGTCCTGGTCCGCAGCGACCTGCCGACGTCAGGGGTGCCGGGCGAGCAGCCCCGCTACACCCCGGTCGCCCGCTGGCCGCTGGGCGCGGCCGGTTAGGCTCGATGGCGTGGACCCGAAAACCCGGAACCGGATCATGGCCGGTGCGCTTGTGCTGATGTTCGTCGTCGTCGCCGTGGCCGCTGCGGTGGGCAGGTAGGGCGGGGCTGGTCGCGCCCGCGCGGCGGAGCCGCACGTCGACACAGCCCCGCGCCCCTGGACGGGTGCCGGCGCCTACCAGGCGAAGGCCTCCGGAGACGGCCCCGGACCCGGGAAGACCTCGTCGAGGCCGGACAGCAGCTCCTCGCTCAGCTCCAGCTCGACCGCGCGCAGGGCGCCCTCCAGCTGCTCGGCGGTACGCGGACCGACGATCGGGCCGGTGACGCCGGGCCGGGTCAGCAGCCAGGCCAGTGCGACCTCTCCCGGTGCCAGCCCGTGCTTGTCGAGCAGGTCCTCGTAGGCCTGCACCTGGGCTCGTACGGAGCTGTTTTTGAGGGCGTCGGCGGACCGGCCGGAGGCGCGTCGGCCGCCCTCGACCTCCTTCTTGATCACGCCGCCGAGCAGTCCGCCGTGCAGCGGCGACCAGGGGATGACCCCGAGGCCGTACTCCTGCGCCGCCGGGACGACCTCCATCTCGGCCCGCCGCTCGGCGAGGTTGTAGAGGCACTGCTCGCTGACGAGGCCGATGGTGCCGCCGCGCCGCGCGGCGATCTCGTTGGCCTGGGCGATCTTGTAGCCGGGGAAGTTGCTGGACCCGACGTAGAGGATCTTCCCCTGCTGCACCAGGACGTCGATGGCCTGCCAGATCTCCTCGAAGGGAGTGCTGCGGTCGACGTGGTGGAACTGGTAGACGTCGATGTAGTCGGTCTGCAGTCGCTTGAGGCTGGCGTCCACGGCCCGCCGGATGTTCAGCGCGGAGAGCTTGTCGTGGTTGGGCCAGGCGGCGCCGTCGGCCGCCATGTTGCCGTACACCTTGGTGGCGAGGACGACCTTGTCGCGCCGTTCGCCGCCCTTCGCGAACCAGTTGCCGATGATCTGTTCGGTGCGGCCCTTGTTCTCGCCCCAGCCGTAGACATTGGCGGTGTCGAAGAAGTTGATGCCCGCGTCCAGCGCCGAGTCCATGATCGCGTGGGAGTCGGCTTCGTCCGTCTGCGGGCCGAAGTTCATGGTGCCGAGAACGAGTCGGCTGACCTTGAGTCCGGTGCGTCCGAGCTGCGTGTACTTCATGACTGCCTAGCCAACGGCTTGGAGTGCGCTCTATGCAAGGGGGATCAGTCGCGGGGGAACTCGTCGGTCTTGAGGGTGAGGTCGATGACGGTTCCCGTCAGGTGGACGTCGGCGCCGAAGTCGACCCTCGTGCTGGTGACGTAGTGACCGTCCTTGGGGTCGGTGTAGACGAAGCACCGGCCCTGATAGGGATCCGCGATGAGGTAGAGGGGGACTTCGGCCACCGCGTAGGCGGTCTTCTTCGGGCCGTAGTCGTTGGCGGCCGTGCCCTGCGAGATGACCTCGGCGACGAACTCGACGTCTTCGTAACGCCAGCGGCCTTCGCCGTCCTTCTCTGCTGACTCGCGCAGCTTGACGACGTCCGGGCAGAATCCGTTCTCGTGGCCGGGGAAATCGATGCGGACGTCCGAAAAGACCCTCACGCTCCTCCCGAACCTGTGGCGCAAGGCCAAGGCGATCTGGAAGATGATCTCCCAGTGGGTGTCCCGCTGCGGTGTCATGTGGACGTTGCCCCCGACGATCTCGACCCTGAATCCTTCGGGGACGGGCATCTGCTCCAGCAGCTCGAACCACTCGTCCAGGCGCCTGGTGTTTGCGTCGGCCATGGCGATCCTGTCCTCCAGGACGGTCATCGTGGCACTCCTCCCCGGCTGCCCCACGAACGAGTGCAGCCGCGCAGTACAACGATACGCACCGTGACCAGGACACGGATCGATCGGCATATGCCACAGCGATCCTGGGCCGACTACCTCCGGGAGGCGGGCCGGGACGATTCGCGCCCCCGCGTGCGGCCCTGTGCCGCATGACTCGTCGACACCGTCGGCTCCCCGTACTCCCCACCCAGCCCCCACGCCTGATGCATCGCCCCCGCGAACGCCGCCGCCAGCTTGTGCTCGCCGCTCGCGTTGGGGTGGGTGCCGTCGTAGGTGTCGGTGTGGATGTCGTACGACTCCGGTACGGAGGCCAGCAGTACGGGGGAGGTCGGATCGTCCAGGTCGGCTGCGGTCTTGGCCAGCAGCTCGTTGAAGCGGGCGACCTCCGTGGCGAAGGGCGCGTCGGACTCGGCGCGCACGTTGGGGATCACCGGGAGGAGAACGACGCGGACGTGCCGGTTGGCGGCGCGGGCCTCGGTGATGAACTCCCGTGCGTTGGCGGCCGTCTGCTCCGCGTTCGTGTAGAAGCCCAGGTCGATCAGGCCCAGGGAGACGAGCAGCACGTCGGCCCGGCAGGCGCGGACCGCCTCGCGGATCGCCGGAGCCATGTGCAGCCAGCCCTCGCCCCAGCCGGCCAGGTGGGCGTGCGGGAAGTCGGGGTCGGCGTACTCGTACGACGTCGGCTCGTCCGTCGCCTTGTCGTACAGCGTCTCGCGGGGGCCGACCACGCCGAACGGGGCGTCGTACGTGGCGCGCAGGTGCTGCCACATGCGGTACCGCCATGTGTGCTCGCCCGCGCTGCCGATCGTCATGGAGTCCCCGACGGGCATGAACCTGAGCATCCGCTCATGATGGACGATCAGAGGGGGAGTTGGGGTGTGAGGCTGAGCACGCATTGACACCGCCCACACCACCCGGGATGGCAAGCTTGGCCCCATGCGCTCGCTTCTCGGTGTGGTCACGGTCGCCGCTCTCTGTGTCCTCGTGGGCGCGGGACCCGCCTCGGCGGCACCGGGTGACGACGGGTTCACCATCGAGGACTCCCGCATCACCGAGTCGAGCGGCCTGGCCGCATCCCACCTCCACCCCGGGATCTACTGGACCCACAACGACAGCGACGACGGCCCGTACCTCTACGCCGTCGACAGCGCCACCGGGAAGACGGTCGCGCGGGTCACCATGACCGGCGTGGGCCGCCCGCGGGACGTCGAGGCCATCTCCATCGGGCCGGACAACGAGATCTACGTCGGCGACATCGGCGACAACCTCGGCGGCACCTGGTCCTACGTGTGGGTCTACCGGCTGCCCGAGCCGAAGGAGCTCAAGGACCAGACGATCCGGGCGGCGCAGTACGTCGTGAAGTACTCCGACGGCGCCCGGGACGCCGAGTCGCTCGTCGTCCACCCCAAGACCGGCCGGGTCTACATCATCGACAAGAACGAGGACGGCGGACACCTCTACGAGGGCCCCGCCAAGCTCTCCACCTCCGGCACGAACGTCTTCCGCCCCATCGCCCCCGTCGACCTGTGGGCCACCGACGCCGCGCTCTCCCCGGACGGCAAGCGGCTCGCCGTGCGCGGCTACCTCGGTGGCATCGACTACGACTGGAACGGCGGAAAGATCAAGCGAGTCGAGCAGCTCGACGTGCCCCTGCAACGGCAGGGCGAGTCCGTCAGCTACTCCGCCGACGGGACGAAGCTGATGTACGGCAGTGAGGGGTCCGGCAGTTCGGTGGTCGCGGAGGACGCGCCCGGCGACGCCGGTTCCAAGTCGCCGTCCGGCGGCGGGAGTTCCTCCGCGTCCGGGGGCGGTGACGGCTCCGACTCGCCCGTCACGCTCAAGACCGGTGCCGTGGCCGTCGTCCTGGCCGTCGCCGCCCTGTTCGGCCTGGGCCGCCTGTTCCGGCGTCGTTGACGGTTCCTCACCCGCGCGCCCTGCGAGGCGCAGGTCTTCCTGCCGCTGGCGGTGCGGAGGTTCCAGAGGCTGAGCCGGTGACGTCGTAGTCCTTGACGGACCGATGAGTCCTGCCTTCCATGGGAGGTGCGGGTGTGGGAGCGCTCCCACTCGTTCCGGCCCGCGCCTCCCCGAGAGGAAGCAGCGACATGTTCCGCAGCTTGCGAAAAGCGCTGTGCGCGATGGCGGCGGCGCTCCTGTTACCAGTGGCGGGCGCGCAGACGGCGAACGCGGTGGGCACGGGGGACGTCGGTGCCGCGGGTGTCCGTGCCGCGGATGCCGGCGCCGGTTACTGGCACACCAGCGGCCGCCAGATCCTGGACGCGGCCGGACAGCCGGTCCGCGTCGCCGGCATCAACTGGTTCGGCTTCGAGACCGGCAACAACGTCGTCCACGGCCTCTGGTCCCGCGACTACAAGAACATGATCGACCAGATCAAGGCGACCGGCTACAACACCCTCCGCATCCCGTACAGCGACGACATCTTCAAGAGCGGCACCGTCCCCAACAGCATCGACTTCTCCAGCGGCAAGAACGCCGACCTCCAGGGCCTGAACTCCCTCCAGGTCCTCGACAAGATCGTGGCGTACGCCGGTCAGGACGGCCTGAAGGTCATCCTCGACCGCCACCGCCCCGACGGCGGCGGCCAGTCCGCGCTCTGGTACACCTCGGCCGTCCCCGAGTCGACGTGGATCACCAACCTGAAGTCCCTGGCGACCCGCTACAAGGGCAACACGGCCGTCGTCGGCATCGACCTCCACAACGAGCCTCACGATCCCGCCTGTTGGGGCTGCGGCGACACCACGAAGGACTGGCGCCTCGCGGCGCAACGCGCCGGAAACGCCGTCCTCTCCGTCAACCCCGACCTGCTGATCTTCGTCGAGGGCGTGCAGACCTTCAACGGCGTCTCCGGCTGGTGGGGCGGCAACCTGATGGGCGTCGCGCAGTACCCGGTGCAACTCGATGTGCCCAACCGCGTGGTGTACTCGGCCCACGACTACGCCACCAGCGTCGCCCAGCAGAGCTGGTTCAGCGACCCGGCGTTCCCCAACAACATGCCGGGGATCTGGGACAAGTACTGGGGCTACATCTTCAAGCAGAACATCGCCCCCGTGTGGGTGGGCGAGTTCGGTACGACCCTCCAGTCGACGACCGACCAGAAATGGCTCGCCGCGCTGGTGAGCTACCTGCGCCCGACCTCGACGTACGGCTCCGACTCCTTCCACTGGACCTTCTGGTCCTGGAACCCCAACTCCGGTGACACGGGCGGGATCCTGAAGGACGACTGGCAGACCGTGGACACGGTCAAGGACGGGTACCTCACGAGCATCAAGGCGCCGGGCTTCCCGAGCGGCGGGGGTGGCGGAGGCGGAGGCGGTGGTGGCGGTGGCGGCGGAGGAGGCAGTACGGCCGCCTGCACCGCCGCCTACACCGTCAGCAGCGACTGGGGCGGCGGCTTCAACGCGGAGGTGAAGGTGACCAACTCCGGGACCGTCGCGCTCAAGTCCTGGAAGGTGACCTGGACCTGGCCCGGCTCCCAGAAGGTCACCAGCATGTGGAACGCGTCCTACACCCAGAGCGGCGCGACCGTCACCGCCTCCAACGCCGACCACAACGGAGCGGTTCCCGTGGGCGGTTCGGCGAGCTTCGGCTTCGGGGGCGCGCCTGGGGGCGGGGGTGTGCCGAGTGTGAGCTGCACGGCGACGTGAGTGAAGGGCGCCCGGTGAGCACCGGGCGCCCTTGCGTGCCCCGTACTTCCAGCTCTACCCGGGGTGGTCTCACTGCCACGGGTCGGTGAACGACCGGCCGGGCACCGGCCTTGCGATGAGCGCGACGGGGGTGAAGAAGTTCACCTGGCCGATGGCGACCATCAGCGTGGCGAGCGCCTTGGGCTCGTAGTGCTCGGCGGCCTGCGCATACAGCTCGTTGGAGACCCGCTCACCGTCTGCGGACGGCTGAAGCACGGCCTCCACCAGTGCCAGCGCGGCACGCTCGGCACCAGTGAAGTACGGCGAGTCCTGCCAGGACGCCACCGACGTGATCCGCTCCTCCGACTCCCCGGCCTTGCGCAGGAAGCCCGTGTGCAGAACGGTCAGGTAGGTGCTGCCGACGATCTGACCAGCACGTAGGTGGACCAAGCTGATCGTGGAGCGCGGTACCGAACCGTTGCCGGTGACCTTGAACAGCGCAGCCGACAGTTCCGCCAGCTCGGGGATGAGCTCCGCAGGGTTCTGGGGCATCCGCGGAGCCATCGGGACCTCTGTCGTGATCGAACGTGTTTCCATCGCCGTCTCCTTCTGGGCTTCATGTGCTCTCGCTGCCCTGACGGATCACGACGGAGAAACGTGACCGACGGAAGACAATCGTTCCCGGTACGGCCGCGTCGCTCGGGCCGCTGCAGCCGGGCGACGCGGCCCCTGTCCTGCCGAGTCGTCAGCCTGCCCGCCGGGCTTCGGCTTCGGTCTCCCTGCTGGTCGCGGGGGACTCGGCCGTTTCGCCTGCACCGGCCTTGGCCTCCTGGTGTGCCCTGCCGCTCTTCACGACGTAGGCGGCGCCGCCGACGGCCAGGGCAACCGGCCATTCGAGCGCACCGGCGACCGTCAGTGCCCCCAAACCGCCGTAGAAGATCAGATCCCCACCCCGGCCTGCGGGCAGTCGTGAGGCCATGCCCTGGGCGCGGGCCTTGAAGCCGCCCGGCGCGGTGCCCTGCTCAGTGGGCTGAGCTGCGCTGGTGGTCATATGGATCACCTCTGATCATGCGAAATGCTATGAAATGCCTCCCTTCATTCTGGCGCGCATCGCCCTCGGGCGGTATCGCGAGCGGGGTCAGGAGCTGCGGTTCACCGCGGCCGAGCCGGACGACTTCGCCCTCGGCCGGGTGAAGAAGCGGGAGCTGACCGCCTGAACCTGCTACACCTCTCAACCCATGACGGGCCGCCCTCGCGCAGGAGGGCGGCCCGCCCCCATCTGGAAGGCGCGCATGACCTGGACAGGACACTTCCACGGCTACGGCCCGTGGATCGGATCGCCGGACAGCTACCACCGGGAAGGCGACCGGCGGCCTCCGCATCCTGACCCTCCCGCGCCTCCCGTTTCCGACGACGACAAGATGGCCATCCGTGTGCTCCAGCGCTACCGCGAGGTGAGCGCCGAGTTCCCGACCTCGAACCTGCCGCCCATGATGTCGGGCCACTGGCTCATGAAGCGCGGCCAGGCCGGCCACGAGCGGACTTGGACCGAACCCGTCGCGGCCCTCGACTGGCTGACCAAGCTGTTCCTCGACAACCTGCCGATGCAGCGAGAGGACGGGCGGCAGGCCTACGGGGGCTTGGACACCAAGCGTGATTACGCGCTCGATGTCCTGCCGGTCGGTGTCGATGTGAGCTGGGTGTACTACAACCGGTCGGGCAGCATGGTGTCGCTGAACGTGGTGTGCTGCCCGAACCGGCACCACCCTGATCTCACCTGCCCGCTGACGTGACCTCGGTGTAGGTGACAGGTGCGGCGCACTGGGTTTCGAGGCGCCTGAAGTTGCTCCGACCGCTCGGGCTGCGGAGTCTGGCCCACCGCCTCGAACGGCAGCGGATCAGGTCAGATTCAGGCCGCCGTCGAGGACGATGACCTCGCCGGTGAGGTAGCTGCTGGCGAGCACCGACGCCACCAGGTCGGCCACGTCGGAGGGCTGGGCCGGACGGCGCATGGGGGCGCGGTCCCGCCACACCTCGTGCGCGTGCGCCCAGTCCTTCGTCATCGGTGTGTCCACCAGCCCCGGCGCCACCGCGTTGACCCGCACCTCGGGCCCGAGCGCGGCCGCGAGCAGCCGGGTCACGTGATTCAGCGCGGCCTTGCTCGCCGCGTACGGCACCGACGAGCCCTTGGGGCGCACCCCGGCGTGGCTGGTGACGTTCACGATGCTGCCGCCCGCGGGGGAGCGGCGCAGGGCCGGAAGCGCCGCCGTGCACAGCACCCAGGGCGCGATCAGGTTGACCTCCAGCAACTGTCGCCAGTCCGCCGGTGTCGCCGCGGCCAGGTCGCCGTGCGGGATCGGCCAGCTGATCCCCGCGTTGTTGACCAGTACGTCCAGTCGCCCGAACCGGCCGAGCGCCGCCTCGATCAGCCCCCGCGCCTCCTCCTCCATCGCGAGATCCGCCCGCACATACGCCCCGCCGAGCTCCGCCGCCAGCGCCTCCCCGGCCTCCGCACTGCGCCGCGAGTGGACGACGACCCGCATCCCGTCGGCCGCCAGCCTGCGCGCGACGGCTTCGCCGATCCCCGACGTGGACCCGGTGACCAGGGCGACGGGCCGATCCTCTTGCTCAGTCCTCATGCCCGCGGATCCTGCCACGGCTGCCACGCCTCTCCATGCGCGCCGCGGCGTCACTTCCTGCTGCCCTCCGGAAATGCCCGGCCCCCGCCAGGCGCGCGGACATAGGCTCAGCGCTGTCATTCGAACGGGGAGGGGCAGGGCATGCGAGGGCAGGAGTGGATCGAACAGGCGGGTGAGCTGTTCGAAGCGGCGATGTTCGGCGGGGACAGCTCCGCGCTGGACCGGTCCGATGACGTGCTGGACGCGGTCGAGGCGCCGCTTTCCATGGCGCGGGGCAAGGTGTTGCACGTCCGTTTCCTGAACGACCGCGAAGAGAACAGCCAGGAACTGGTGTTGTTCGAGCGCGCGGCCGAGTTGTACCGGCGTCTGGAGGACGTGTCGGGTGAGGCGGACGCGTTGTTCTGGATCGGCTGCTGGCACCAGGTGGTGAAGGGCGACGGCACCACCGGAAGGCCGTACTTCGAGCGGTCGTACGCGCTGGCGAAATCCGTCGACGACCGGCTGACGATGTCCTATGCGGTACGCCACCTCGGCTTCGCCGACAAGGACGCGGGCCACTTCGATCAGGCCCGTGAGCGGTTGACCGAATCGGTGGAGCTGCGCCGCGAGATCGGCTTCCGGCCCGGTGAAGCGGCCGGCCTCGTGGCGCTGGCCTACCTCGCGGCCGAGACGGGCGACCCCTCGACGGCGCTGCGCCACCTCGACGAGGCCCGGTCGGTCGCCGAGAGCTGCGGTGCCAAGGCCGTGTCGGGGTGGATCGAGCAGGCCCGCACGCACATCCGTTCCTAGGAACTCGATGCCCGTCCGCTGCTACGGCTCTCCATGCGAGAAGGCGCCCCGCGCGTGCGCGGGGCGCCTTCATCGGCGTACAGGAGCTGCAGGGGCTGCCCGTACGGGAACGGCTAAAGCTTCTCGATCACGTAGTCGATGCACTTCGTCAGTGCCTCGATGTCCGCCGGGTCGATCGCCGGGAACATCGCGACCCGCAGCTGGTTGCGGCCGAGCTTGCGGTACGGCTCGGTGTCGACGATGCCGTTGGCGCGCAGGACCTTGGCGACGGCGGCGGCGTCGACCTCGTCGGTGAAGTCGATCGTGCCGATGACCGCCGAGCGCTTGGCCGGGTCCGTGACGAACGGGTTGGCGTACTTGATGTCCTCGGCCCAGCCGTAGAGGGTGCGGGCGGAGGTGGCGGTGCGGCGGACCGACCAGTCCAGGCCACCCTGGCCGTTGATCCACTCCAGCTGCTGGTTCAGCAGGAAGAGGGTGGCGAGCGCCGGGGTGTTGTACGTCTGGTTCTTGCGGGAGTTGTCGATCGCCGTGGGGAGGGAGAAGAACTCCGGGACGTGACGGCCGGACGCGTGGATACGCTCCGCGCGCTCGATCGCGGCCGGGGAGAACACGCCGATCCACAGGCCGCCGTCGGAGGCGAAGGACTTCTGCGGGGCGAAGTAGTAGACGTCCGTCTCGGCGATGTCGACCGGGAGGCCGCCGGCGCCGGAGGTGGCGTCCACCAGGACGAGGGAGCCCTCGTCGGCGCCCTGCACGCGCTTGATGGGCGCGGCGACACCGGTGGAGGTCTCGTTGTGGGTGAAGGCGTAGACGTCGACGCCGGCCTCGGCGACCGGCTCGGGGTGCGTGCCCGGGTCGGAGGAGATGATGTCCGGCTCCGCCAGCCAGGGCGCGAGCTTGGCGGCCTTGGCGAACTTGGAGCTGAACTCGCCGAAGCTGAGGTGCTGCGACTTGTTCTCGATCAGGCCGTGGGTCGCGACGTCCCAGAACGCGGTGGAGCCGCCGTTGCCGAGGATCACCTCGTAGCCCTCGGGGAGCTGGAACAGCTCGGCGATGCCCTCGCGCACCTTGCCGACCAGGTTCTTCACCGGGGCCTGGCGGTGGGAGGTGCCGAGCAGGGACGCGCCGGTGGCGGCCAGGGCGTCCAGCGCCTCCACCCGCACCTTGGAGGGGCCCGCGCCGAATCGACCGTCGGCGGGCTTGATGTCAGCAGGAATCTGGATCTCAGCCACGAAGGCGAGGTTAGCCGCTGGAGGAAATCTCGGCGAAACCTCGTCCGTCGGGTGAGACGGCATGCGGGCGGGGCCACGGCTGACACGTCTCGTCCTCAAGCACCGGACGGGCAGAGGACGGGCTGAGACGACGGGCTGAGACGACGGGCTGTGACGTGCCGACGTGAGCTGATTTGCTGGACGCATGACGGATCTTGAGGCCGAGTTGCGCAAGGTCGTCCGGGGTGACGTCCGCTTCGACGTCACCTCCCGGGCCCTGGTCACCATGGACGCGTCCAACTACCGGCGGGTCCCGCTGGGCGTCGTGGCGCCGAGGGACGCCGATGACGTGGCGGCCGTACTGGAGGTGTGCCGGGAGCGCGGGGTGCCTGTCGTGCCGCGTGGCGGGGGGACGTCCATCGCCGGGCAGGCCACCGGCACGGGTGTGGTGCTGGACTTCACCCGGTACATGAACCGACTCCTCTCGCTCGACGCGGACACGCGCACGGCCGTCGTACAGCCGGGGCTGGTGCTCGACCGCCTCCAGGAGGCCGCCGCCCCGCACGGGCTCCGCTTCGGCCCCGATCCGTCCACCCACAGCCGTTGCACGCTGGGCGGGATGATCGGCAACAACTCGTGCGGCTCGCACTCGGTGGCGTGGGGCACGACCGCGGACAGTGTGCGCGAGCTGGACGTGATCACCGCGCGGGGCGAGCGGCTGCGGCTCGGGCAGGCGTGGGCCGGAGCACCGGACGGCCTGCGGGACCTGGTCGACGGCGAGTTGGCCCGCCTGCGCACCGGCTTCCCCGAGCTGCCCCGCCGTATCTCCGGCTACGCCCTGGACGCGCTGCTGCCGGAGAAGGGCGCCGACGTGGCCCGTAGCTTCTGCGGCTCGGAGGGAACGCTGGGCGTGCTGACGGAAGCGGTCGTACGGCTCGTCGAGGCGCCACGCGCGCGTGCGCTGGCCGTGCTGGGCTACGCCGACGAGGGCGCCGCCGCCGAGGCCGCGGCCGGGCTGCTGCCGCACGCTCCGCTCACGGTGGAGGGCATGGCGGCCGACCTGGTGCCGTCGGGGGCCGGGCTGCCCAGGGGCGGGGCCTGGCTGTTCGTGGAGACCGGCGGGGAGTCGCCGGAGGAGGCACGCGCGCGTGCGGAGGCGATCGTGCGCGCCGCCGACGTCGTCGACGCGCTGGTCGTCACCGACGCGGCCGGGCAGCGCGCCCTGTGGCGCGTCCGCGAGGACGCGAGCGGCACGGCGACCCGGATGCCCGACGGGACCGAGGCCTGGCCGGGCTGGGAGGACTGCGCGGTGCCGCCCGCCCGGCTCGGCGCGTACCTGCGGGACTTCCGGGGCCTGCTGTCCGCCCACGGCCTGCGCGGCACCCCGTACGGACACTTCGGGGACGGCTGCATCCACGTCCGTATCGACTTCGACCTCCTCACCGAGACGGGCGTCGGCCGCTTCCGCCGCTTCTCGGAGGAGCTCGCCGAGCTGGTCGTCGCCCACGGCGGCTCGCTGTCGGGGGAGCACGGGGACGGGCAGGCGCGGGCGGAGCTGCTGCCGAGGATGTACGGCGACGAGACGGTGGCCCTCTTCGAGCGGGCCAAGGGGGTGTGGGACCCCGACGACCTCCTCAACCCCGGGATGCTCGTCCGCCCCGCCCCCCTCGACGCCGGCCTCCGCTTCTCCGTCCTGCCCCGCGAACCCGTCGACGTGGCCTTCGGCTACCCGGCGGACGGCGGCGACTTCTCGGCCGCGGTGCGCCGCTGCGTGGGGGTCGCCAAGTGCCGTACGACGTCGGTGTCCGGGTCCGCCGTGATGTGCCCGTCCTTCCGGGCGACCGGCGAGGAGGCGCATTCCACGCGCGGGCGTGCCCGGCTGCTCCACGAGATGCTCGCCGGTGAGCTGGTCACCGACGGCTGGCGCTCCACCGAGGTCCGGGACGCGCTCGACCTGTGCCTGTCCTGCAAGGGCTGCCGCTCCGACTGCCCGGTCGACGTGGACATGGCCACGTACAAGGCGGAGTTCCTCCACCACCACTACGCCGGCCGCCGCCGCCCGGCCGCCCACTACAGCATGGGATGGCTGCCGGTGTGGCTGCGGGCGGTGGCGCGCAGTCGTACGGCGCCGGTGGTCAACGCCCTCGCCTCCGTGCCCGCGCTGGCGCGGGCGGCCAAGCGGCTCGGCGGGATCGCGCCCGAGCGGGGCATACCGCGGGTGGCGCCGGAGACGTTCAGCGGGTGGTGGCGCAGGCGCGGGCGGGTCGCCCCACGCGGCGATCTCGTCGTCCTGTGGCCGGACACCTTCACCGAGCACCTGTCGCCGTCCGTGGGGCAGGCGGCCGTACGGGTGCTGGAGGCGGCCGGGCTGCGGGTGACGCTGCCGCCGCCGGTACGGCCGACAGCCGTACCGTGGCGGGGCCGCGTCTGCTGCGGCCTCACCTACGTCTCGACCGGCCAGCTCGACCGCGCCCGCGCGGTGATGCGCCGCACCCTCGACCTGATGGCACCGGTCCTCGAAACCTCCGCACCGGTCGTCGTACTGGAGCCGAGCTGCGCGGCCGCGCTCCGCACCGACCTGCCGGAGCTGCTGCACGACGACCCGCGCGCGGCCCGCCTCGCCGCACGCGTGCTGACCTTCGCGGAGGCCCTGGAGCGCCACGCCCCCGACTGGAACCCGCCCCGCGTCGACCGCCCCGCCGTCGGCCAGACCCACTGCCACCAGCACGCGGTCCTCGGCGACACCCCCGACCGTCGCCTGCGCGCCGCCGCGGGCCTGACCGGCGAGCTGAGCGGCGGCTGCTGTGGCCTCGCGGGCAACTTCGGCTTCGAGAAGGGCCACTACGAGGTGTCGAGCGCCTGCGCGGAGGAACAGCTGCTGCCGTCGGTGCGGGACGCGGAGGACGGTGCGGTCGTCCTGGCGGACGGGTTCTCCTGCCGTACGCAGTTGGAGCAGCTGGCGGGGGTGCGGGGGAAGCATCTGGCGGAGGTGCTCGCGGAGCGGCTGGGGCGGGAGAACTGAGCGGGGAGCGGTGGCCGGCGCGCCGACGCGCGGGCGGCGCCGAACCACGAGGCGGCCAGGGGGTGACCTCCTAGGCTGGCTGGTTCAGTCAAGTGAAGGAGCCCGCGCATGACCCTCCGTATCCAGCCCATCGGCCGAGGCGAGCATCTGAGGTTCGTCGCGGACCGAGGCTCCGCCAGCCATATGCAGGTCCCCTCGTGGGGCGACGTGAAGCCGGACTGGCGCGCGGAGAGCCTGGGCTGGTTCGACGAGGGCGGGCGGCTCGTCGGGGTGGGCCTGGTGCTGTTGCGGCCGCTGCCGAAGCTGAAGAGATACCTCGCCTACCTGCCGGAGGGCCCGGTGATCGACTGGTCCGCTCCCGACCTCGACCGCTGGCTGGCGCCGATGCTCGCCCACCTCAAGCAGCGGGGCGCCTTCGCCGTGAAGATGGGCCCGCCCGTCGTCGTACGGCGATGGAGCGCCGAAGCGGTGAAGGAGGCGATCGCCGATCCCGGTGCGCGCCGGCTCGGTGAGGTGGAGGCGACCTCCCTGGACCCCAGCGCCCTCGACGTGGCGGACCGGTTGCGCCGCGCGGGCTGGCAGCGGACCGAGCCCGGCGGGGAGGACGGCTTCGCCGCCGGACAGCCCAGATACGTCTTCCAGGTGCCGCTCGCCGGGCGGTCCCTGGAGGAAGTCCACCGCGGCCTGAACCAGCAGTGGCGGCGCAACATCAAGAAGGCGGAGAAGGCCGGTGTGAAGATCGTGCGCGGTGGCGACGAGGACCTTCCGGTCTTCCACACCCTCTACAGGGAGACCGCCGAGCGCGACCGGTTCATCCCGCGCCCGCTGTCCTACTTCCAGCGCATGTGGACCGCACTGACAGCCGAGGATCCCGACCGCATGCGGCTCTACGTCGCCCATCACGACGGCGATGTCCTCGCCGCCGCCACCATGCTGACCGTCGGTGAGCACGTCTGGTACTCCTACGGCGCCTCCACCGGCCGCAGGCGCGAGGTGCAGCCGAACAACGCCATGCAGTGGCGGATGATCTGCGACGCCCACGAACTCGGCGCCGCTGTCTACGACCTGCGCGGCATCACCGACACCCTGGAGGAGTCCAACCACCTGCTCGGTCTGCTCCGCTTCAAGGCGGGCACGGGCGGAGAGGCCCTGGAATACCTCGGCGAGTGGGACTTCCCCCTCAACCGGCTGTTGCACAAGGCGCTGGGCCTGTACATGGCACACCGTTAGGGCCCGTCTCCAGTCGTGATCAGTGGGCTTCAGCGGCTCCGCTTCTGCGTGCCTCGGCCCGTTGTGCCGTCGACCGGACGGCAAGTGCGGTGTTGAACACGTGATGAACAGGGGGGCTGTGAGGAGATGCTGGCGGGTTATGTCGTTCCGCTTTCCTGTGTCGATTCTTTATGATCGCTGCGTTTGTCATGGTGGCCGCCGCTCCCTGACCAGGAGCTCGGGCCGCCGCAAAGCGAGACACGGGGGTATCACTTTGACTGCAGGGGCAGCATCCGTACTCGGACTCTCACAGCTGGAGGAACGCCTCTACCGCCACTTCCTGAGAAACCCAGGAACGACGGCTGACGACGTCCATCTGCTGCTGGAAGTCCCGCCCGAGGAAGTCAGGGCGGCGCTGGAGCGGCTCACCGCACTGGCCGTGGTGGGGGAAGGCCGGGAGGGCGGATATCTGCCCGGGAATCCCGAACTGGTCGTGGACACTCTGGCCGACCTGCGACTGAGACAACTGCATGAGGAACTGCGCGCAGTCACGCAGGCCCGGCACCTGGTCGCCTCGCTCCGCGCCGAACAGGAACTCGCGCCGGCCCCGGCGCCGGTCGTGGAGAAGATCGAGAACCTGGAGTCCATCCGCAGCAGGATCGACGCCCTGGCATTCTTCGCCCGCGAGGAGATCCTCTCGGCCGAGCCCTACACCGCCCTCACTCCCGAGAACATCCAGCACTCCAGACCCCTGGACCTGCGGTGCATCAGAAGGGGGGTACGGATCAAGAACGTCGTGCTGAGCAAAACCATCGAGGACCCGCTGACCTTCGAATATCTGCGCGAACTCGTCTCGCTCGGTGCCGAGATCCGCGTCGCGGAGGAGATCTCCGCGCACATCCTCGTCTACGACCGCCACACGGCGCTGACGCCCATCGACCCGGCCGACAGCTCACGCGGGGCACTGGTGGCGAACGAGGCCGGGCTGGTGGCCAACATGGTGGACCTCTTCGAGAAGATCTGGTCCGACGCCGTGGATCTGATGTCCTTCAGCGGAGAGTGCGACGAAGACCGGCTCCCGGACGAGGAACAGCGGGTCCTGGAAACCATGTGCCGCGGCACGAAGGACGAGATCGGAGCCCGTGACCTGGGCGTCTCGGTACGCACCTACCGTCGCTACGTGGCCAGCATCCTGCACATCCTCAACGCCGCGAGCCGTCCGCAGGCCGTGCTTCTGGCCCGTGAGCGAGGCTGGATCTGACCCCACCGAAGGACTTGCCATGTTGGAAAGTCGGAGTAGACTTTCCAACATGGAAAACATCGTGCCCGAAGATCCCGCCGCCGCCCGCGACGCCCTCGACAGCGCCGCCGCCGCCCGTGCCGCTGTCGCCGACCGCGCCGCCGCACCCTGGTGGTACCACGCGGGGCTCGGCCTGGGCGTGGGCCTCGCCTTCCTCTCGATCGACGTCGGCGGAAGCCTGGTGCCCACGGGCGTCCTCGTCGGCGGAGTGTTACTGCCCGCCGCGCTCACCCTGAGCGTCGCCCGCTCCCGGGGCGTCTCCGTCAACCGTTCCCTGTCCGCGCCCGGCACCCGTCAGCTCAACGGCCTGTACCTGATCGTGCTCGTCGTCCTCGGGGGACTGGGCCTGACCCTGAAACTGGCCGCGGACCTGCCGGGCGCCATGTCGGCGGCAGGCCTTGCGGCGCTGGCCTTCACCATCTACGTCAGCAGGCGCAACGACGACGCCCTGCGCCACGACCTCCTGCGCCGGCCATGACCGCGTCCGGCCTCGACGAGGTGATCCATCCGACGCACCGGCTGCAGATCTGCGCCATGCTCGCCGCGGTGGAATCCATGGAGTTCTCAACGGTGCGCGACGCCCTGGGGGTGAGCGACTCCGTCCTGAGCAAACAGATGAAGGTGCTGCAGACGGCCGGCTACGCCACCGTCAGGAAGGCACCCATGAACTCCCGGACCCACACCTGGCTCGCCCTCACCGACGCGGGCCGCACCGCCCTCGCCGGACACCTGGCAGAGCTGCGGCGCATCGCGGCACTCGCCGACCCGGCGAAGCCGTAGCCGAACTCCCGCGGAACCCGGCGGCTGCGCGGGAGACGGAGACCGTACGGCCCCGGTGTGCTCCTCGGCGGCACACCGGGGCCGTACAACGGGCCGCACGTCAGGGCCGTACAGCGGGGGAGGAAGAGCGTCACCGCTGTGCGAACGCACCCGCCCGAGCTCCGGGGAGCACCCCCGGTTGCGTGAACTCGTCCGGTGCGACGGCGCCGAGCAGGACGGTGTCCATGGCGGCGGTGGCGAAAAGGTCACGGCCCGCCCGGGACACGGCGTGGCTGGGCACCTCGTGAAGCAGTCGCGGAAGGCGCGGCAGCCAGAGCGGGTCACGCCCCGCGGCCGTCAGCTGGCGCAGCAGATCGGCCTGGGTGGCCGGTGAGTCGAACGCGCCCAGCGCCTGGGCCGCGCAGAACTCCCGGGCATCCGCCACCTCCGCCTCCGTGAACGGCTCCTCACCCGCCCGGCGCAGTTCCGCACGGATCCCGGCGAGAGTCTCCCCGGCCAGGTGGGGTGCCACCCGCGCCCGTACGAAGACCCGGGCGGTGTCCAGCAGGACGTCCCGCCCCGCGTACACCTCGAAGCCCGCGCCCACCACGCCTCGCATCCGGGCGGCCAGCCGGGAGCCGAAGTACCCGCCGAACACCGCTGTCGCCAGATAGCGTGCCGCCTCGGTCGCCTCGGCATCGTCCGCCGGGACCGCCGGCTCCGGTGCGCAGAAGGTGAGATGGACTTCGCGTTCGGCGGGAGAGCGCAGCATCAGCAGCCGGCCGCCCGCGGTCCGCCGTCGGGCGGCGCCCGTACGGGGGAGCGGGGTGACACCGGTGGACTCCGGGTGGGCGAGCGCCTCGCGGGCCTGCGCGAGGGCACGGTCCGGGGCGATGTCCCCGTTGAGGACGAGCACGCCGCCTTCCAGGGCTCCCCTCGACGACGCGTTCCCCGGCCTCTCGTCCGCCAGCCAGTGGCGCTGTACCGCGTCGTCCATGAGGCGTCCGGCCGTCGGACGAACGTTACGGCCCGCGCCCGGCGGCGACGTCGCCGATGACGCGTCGCGCACGCCCTCCCCTTGGGCGCTCAGGAGTTCTGCCAGGACGGCCAGCCAGGCCGACAGCTCCTCCGGGGCCACGCAGCCCGTGACGTCCATCCACTGCCCGTCCACGGAACCCTCCATGACGCCGCCCAGACCCGCCGCGCGATCGCCGGCCCGGGTGCGGGCCAGACCGCGGCGCAGCAGGACCTCGGCCGCCGGGGTGTCCCAGCCGCCGAAAACGCCCAGCGGCAGCCGCAGCCGTACCTCCACGGCCGGTGCCCGGCGGTCGGTGACAGCGACCACACGCAGCCCGTTGTCGAGGACCAGCTCGTCCGACTGCCATCGAACGGGTGTCGCGGGCCGTCCGTACGGCGGGACGGCGCGGGCCTCCGCGCGCGACCGGGAGACGCGGCCGGCGCCGACCGCGTCCGCGCTCCGCGCGTCCGCACCGCCGGTCGCGGTGTCGCCGAACGCCGGCTCCGGCCGGGTCCTGGTGCTGCCCGGCCGCATGACGAGTACCGTCGCGGGCGTGGCCGCCAGCTCCTGGGCGGCCGTCGCGATCTCGGCCGGCCCGACGGCCACGAGGTGGTCCGGTATCCGGTCGAGGAGGTCGGCCCGCCCGAAGAGGATCTCCAGACGGCCCAAGGCGCGGCACCGGGTCTCCAGGTCCCCGTGTCGGCGGTGATGTTCACCCACCATCAGCCGTACGGTGCGCCGTACCGCCTCCGCCGGAGGCACCTGCGCCCAGTCGGCCCAGCGACGGGCGACCGCTGCCACCAGCTCCCTCGGACCGGCGTCCGGCGGCAGCAGCGCGGTGACCACCAGGGCATCGGGGTCCCTGGCGTCCAGCGGGCCGAAGAAACCGCAGCTCGTCCCTACCGCGGGCAGTCCGGGTGCCACCGGCCCCCGCTCGGCGGTCAGCCGGGCCACCACGGCGTGCGCCAGATAGCCCGGCAGATCCGTTCCCGGGTCGGGCAGCCGGAGCCCCATGGCCAGCGCGGTCGCCGTGCCCCCCGGCTCGATGCACTCCACCCACCGTTCCTCGCCGGGGCGAGGCTCCGCCAGGACGGGCGCGGGCGCCGTGGCACGAGCGGGTATGGCAGCGAAGTGCCGCACCACCAGTTCCCGGATCGCATCGGGATCGCCGCCGCCGACGACGGTCAGCACGGCGTTGCCGGGAGTGTAGTTGGCGTCGAAGAACTCCTCGCAGTCCGCCACCGTGACGGTGCGCAGCCGCTCGGCGTCGCCGTAACCGTCGTGCGCGTTCGCGAAGGTTTCAAACAGTACTCCGGGAAGCAGCGGCCAGGGGAAGCCGCCGTACGGCCTGTCGTGCACGGCCTGCTGGATCTCCTGCTCGACGCCGCGCAGTTGCTCGGCCAGCGCGGCCTCGGTGAACAGCGGAGCCCGCATCCGGTCCGCCTCGGCGAACAGTGCCCGCTCCAGTGCCTGGGCTGGAACCACCTGGTAGTAGTCGGTGTAGTCCTGGTGCGTGGTGCCGTTGGCCCGGGCACCGAAGCGATGCACGTGGTCGTAGAAGCGGCCGTCGGGAAGGTTGGCGCTCCCCCGGAACATCAGGTGCTCGAAGAGGTGGGCGAACCCCTCACGGCCCGGGGGTTCGGACCGGAACCCGGTGCCGTAGTGCACGGCGACCGCCACCCTCGGCTGCGGGAAGCGGCTGTCCAGCACCACCCGCAGCCCGTTCGGCAGGGTGAACCTGTGCAGCCCGGGTTGGGGACGGTCGGTGCTCATGACGGTACGTCTCCCGTTCGTGGTCAAGGAGTTGGGTCGTGGGTCCGGCGATCGGCGCGGCCCGCTGTGCGGCCGGCCGCGCCGGTCACAGATCGAGAAGGAAAGTCAGGAACGTCGCGTAGTGGTCGAACCCCGCGGTGTGCCAACCGACGTAGGCGGCGATGTCGTGGACGTGCAGCAGGATCCGCAGTGCCGCCGCCCGGCTCCACTCGTCGCCGAGGTCCCGGCCGTAGCCGTCGAAGAGCGCCTCCAGCAGAAGCTGCCAGCCCTGCTGATCCCCGCCCAACTGCCATTTGAGTTCGACCAGTTCGCCCAGGACCCAGCCCAGGTCGAAGTACCAGGGGGCCACGCCCAGGTCCTCGCCCGTCAGCAGGGCGTCCGGGCCGACGCCGCTCCCGGCGACCAGCGAGCCCAGTCCGGGAGCTCCGTGCACCAGGGTCACGTCGGTGTCCTCGGTGACGCCGCGGCTCCAGGCGACGGCACGGGACCAGCGTCGCGGTCCCAGCCGGACTTGCAGTTGGGCACCGACGTACGCGGCGCGGGGGACCGGCGCCCGCCCGTCCAGCCAGGTGTCCAGCCGTACCAGACCCCGGGGCGGGCCGAGCCGCTCCGCCGCAGGCGGGGGCCCGCCGTCGTGCAGCCGTCGCAACGCCCGACCCAGCCCGCGCAGCGGCTCCCGCAACTGCGGCGACGGCCCCGCGGACAGCAGCCGGTTCGCGACCGATTCCCCGCCCGCGACCGTGTAGATCCTGCCGTCGCCGGCCGGCCGGCCCACCGTCAGCAGGGCCGCGCCGTCGCCGCCCACCGCCGCCGCACGGCCCGCCGGACCTGTGACGGGCCGGAAGGGCTCGGGCGCCGACGGGCCGGGGGTCCTGGTCCACTCATGGCCACCGGGCACAGCGCGCACGGACGTACGCAGCAGATCGGTGCCGTACTCGGCGGCCGCTGACACCTCCGCCACGTCCTGGTGCGCGCCGTCGTCATGTGCGGTCGTCTCCGAGACCGCTCGCAGCTCGCTCACGGGTGGACCAGATCCGCGACGAACTCACCCGGGGTCCTGGGCTCCCGGTTCGGCCGGCCCGCCTCCAACTGGGCGCGGCGCTGCTCCAACATGCCTATGACCTCCGGCAACAGGGGTGGGACCCAGGCGTCAGCACGACCGGTGGTCATGCTGACGCCTGGGTGGGGCGGGACGGGGACGACATTGGGTCGAGCGGCCAGTGCGGCCCAGTGCGTCTGGAAAGCGGCGCTCTCCAGCCCGCCGGGCGGCAGCGCCGGGGCCACCGCGATGGGGGCCCGGGTGCAGTGACAGGCGAGCAGTGCGGGCGAGTCGGCCAGCCCCAGCGCCAGCCGGGCGGTGAAGTGGAAGGTCGCGGGATAGACCACGACCGCCTGGGCCCACTCGGCCAGTTCGACGTGCCGGGCCGTCCCCTCGTCCTCGGGCCACTCGTCGTACAGAACCTCGCCGTGCCGGTGCAGCCGCCCGGCCAGCGCCTGACGGGTGACGAACCGCCGAGCGCTGGCGGTGAGCACCATCTTGACGGCCAGCTCCGGGTAGGACAGGCGCAGCCAGTCGATCCAGTACGGCATCCCGGTGGCGAAGGCGGAACCGGCGGTGACCACCAGCAGCCGCTGGACGCCCAGTTCGGGTACCTGTGCGTCCGGCTGCGGGGTCCCCGGAATGCGGCTGTGGTGCGTCATGACGTCACCTCGGCGAGGATGGTCTCCAGCTCACGCAGCGCGGTCCGGCTGCCGTACATGCCGTTCACACCGGTCACGTTGAGGACGATCTCGTCGACCCCCGCCTCCCGGAACGCCGCGAACTCCTCGGCGAGCACCTTGGGCTCTCCGTAGAGGAAGGCCCGCCCCTCGACCAGCGCGGCCGCACCCGCGGCCGGATCGGAGCTCTCGGTACGGATGCCGGAGCGGCGGAGCATGTCGACGTAGTGCGGCAGCCGGAGGTGGCCGATGTTGCTCGCGAGCGCCACGGCCGCCGGGTCTCGGTCCGCTTCCGCCAGGGCCACCGGAACGATGGAGACAAGGCGCGGAACCGGGCGTCCCGCCGCCTCGGCACCCTCGCGCAGCGCGGGCACGATCGTGTCGCGCAGATAGGCGGCGGGGGTGAGCCAGGTGATGGCCGTGTCGGCCACCTCGCCCGCCAGCCGTGCCATTCCCGGCCGCAGCACACCCAGCCCCACTTCGACGGGGGGCCGCGGCACCGGAAGCAGTTTCCCGTGGCAGGTGAAGTACGTGCCGTCCTGCTCGACCGACTCGCCGTCGAGCAGGCCGCGCACGGCGGTGAGGTACTCGCGTGACGCGGCGAGCGGGCTGCGGTAGGGGGCTCCGCACATGCTGCGCTGCAGCACCGCCGCGCCCGGTCCGAAGCCCGCCACCACGGGGTGTCCGGTCGCCGCCGCCAGCGACTGGGCCTGGAGCGCCGCCTCGTAGGGGTGGGTGAACGGCATGAGCGTCACGCCGAGTCCCACCGGAACCCGGAAGCCGGAGGCGGCGGCGTAGGCGAAGGCCTGATGCGGCTGGTTGAGCATGGCCTGGCCCTGCCACAGGCGGTGCGCGCCGCTCCACTGGGTGAGCGCGGCGAACGGCAGGATCTGCTCCGGCCGCGGCGGCGCGAAGGGCATGAGTACGGAGTACACGCTGTCGGTGGTCACGGGTCGGCTCCTGGCCTGGTCGTACGGTCGGCTCCTGGCCGCGGTCATCGGGAGACGGTGCTGAGGACCTGTCCGCTCACCAGGTCGGCGTAGTCGGGACACCGGTCGAGGAGGCCCAGATGAGTGCCCTGATCCACCACCCGGCCGGCGTCCAGCACGATCACGCGGTCGGCGTGCTGGACGGTGGAGATGCGGTGGGCGACGACCAGTACGGCGCGATCAGCGGCCAGTTCGTCGACCACCTTCCGCAGTTTCCGCTCGTTCACGGAGTCCAGGTGCGAGGAGGGCTCGTCGAGGAGCACCAGCCGGGCATCAGCCAGTACCGCTCGTGCCAGCGCGAGCCGCTGGCGCTGGCCGCCGGAGAGATCGGCCGCGCCTCCCAGGACCGTGTCCAGGCCCTGGGGGAGCCGCCGGATCTCGTCCGCCAGGCCGACCCGGTCGAGGGCCGCCATCAGGTCCGCGTCGGACGGCTCGTCCCGCCGGCCGAGCAGCAGGTTCTCCCGGACGGTGTCCTGGAGCAGGGTGCTGGACTGGTCGACGTAGGCGATCTGGGCGCGCAGTTCGTCCAGCGGCCAGTCCGTCAGGGGACGGCCCAGCACTTCGATGCGCCCCGAGGCCGGTTCCATGAAGCCTTCGACCAGGCCCAGGGCCGTGGTCTTGCCCGATCCGGAGAGTCCGACCAGTGCGGTGAGACCGTGCGCCGGGACCGTCAGATCCACGTCCTGCAGCACCGGGTGACCGTCGTAGGCGAATCCGACGTCCTCGAAGCGTACGGCCATGGGGGCGTCGTCCCCAGGGGATTCGGAGGCGCGCGCCGGCGGTACCGTGGCGGCCCGCGCAGCCGTCTCCGTCGGCAGGGCGAACAGCGTTTCGAACCGCTTGCGGGCCACCAGTCCCATCTGCAGACCGCTCACACCGGATGCCGCCATGATCAGCGGTGCTGTGAGCTGCAGCAGATACAGCAGGAAGGAGATGAAGTCGGCCAGCGGCAGATGGCCGTCGAGCATGCGGCTGCCGCCACCGATGACCACGCTGACCAGGGCGATCTGCTGGCCGAGGTTGATGATCGGGATCATCAGGGATTCCATCCGGGCCGCGCCGGTCTCCAGCCGCGCCACCTTGTCGGCACGAGCGGCGAGCCGGTCTCCCACGATCCTCTCGGCCCGGCAGGCCTTGATGATGGTCAGCGAGTCCAGGGTGGAGATGAAGTGCTGCGCGAGTGCCCCGATTTCTCCCTGGACGGCCGTGTACCGGCGGCGCAGGCCCTTGACGACCAGAGCGATGAGTCCCACGGCCACCAGGAAGGCCAGCACCGTGATCAACAGCAGGACCCAGTCGAGCAGGCCCATGATGACCAGCGTGCCCAGTACCGTGATGCCGGCCATCGGCAGTTGGATGGGGCCGATGTCGACAAGGTTCTTGACCATGGCGGCGTCCGCGGTCAGTCGCGCCACCAGATTGCCGGGCCCCTCGGTCCGGGTGTCCTGCATCCGCAGTTCCAGGGAGTGCCGCATGGTGCGCACGCGCAGTCCGCGGATGAGCTCCCGGCCCATCAGCCCCAGCAGATAGGCGGCCAGTGCCCCGGCGGCGGCCGAACCCAGACCCGCCCCCACCATCGCCACGACCCACCAGGTCGGACTGTCGCCGCGCTGGATGACGGCCAGCAGCCTGCCCACCACCATCGGCAGGGCCAGCGTGGCCGCCGTGGAGACCAGTGCGAGCAGGGCGACGGCACCGGTCTGCGCCGCCTTGCCACGGGTCAGTTCACGCAGGAGACGCAGTTGCGGCGCCCCCTCGTTGTCCGTGCCCCCGGCCGCGGGCGCGGCGGTCGCCGTGTCCGTGTCCGTCGTTTCCTTCATGGTGCCCAACTCCCCCTCCTGTACCGGACCCTCAGTGCGCTGCACCGCGCAGAGCCTCTCCGACCTTGACGATCCCGCCGTACCTGAGCAGTCCGCCGCGGTAGATCCGGCCGCCGAACCGCACCAGTGCGGCGATCGCCAGCAGCATCAGCGCGAAGGCCGCGAACATCTGCCACCACGGCACCTCGGTGACCGCCATGCGCATCGGCATCGCGGCCCAGGACAGGCCGGGTGTCATCGAGACGACGGTCAGCAGCGCGTCGTCCGGGGCGGGCCGCACCGCCAGTGCCGGGCCCGCGAGGCTCAGCATCTGCAGCATGTTCACCGGGCCGATGACGTGGTTGACGTCCTCCTGACGCGAGACCAGCGCACCGGCCACCGCGTAGAGGGTCACGAACAGGACGTAGCCCGGTACGAACCACAGCAGCAGGTTGGCTGCGGTTCCGACGGCGTTCAGCGGGGCCTGAAGCACTCCGAATCCGACGGCAGCCGTCAGCACGGCCGTCATCATCAGCACGATCTGCACCAGCGCGGCGGCGCCCAGGCCGATGATCTTGCCGGCGAGCAGGTGCCAGGCCCGGACCTTCGCCAGCAGCACCTCGACAATGCGGCTGGACTTCTCCTCCGCCACTCCCTGGGCGATGCCCAACCCCGATATCAGCATCAGGATGAAGAGCAGGAACACTCCGATTCCCGCGGTCATGGTCCGTTCCTGGACCACGCCGGCGTCCGCGTCGAGGGTGCTGACCCGCAGCGCCGGCGGGGCGATCGCCCGCTCGGTCTCCTCCCGCGCCGCGCCGAGCGCCTCCAGCCGGGCGACCTGGTCGGCCGTGTGCTCGGCCTGCTGGATCGTACGGCCCAGCTCGGCCGGCAGGTTCCGCAGGACCAGCACGCCGCCGTCCGGCAGCACCACGGCGTCGACCGCATCGTCGCGCAGGGCCGTCCGCGCGGCGCCGGTGTCCGCGTACCGCTCGACCGTGACCTGGGGGCGCAGCGCCGCGGCGATCGTGTTCGCCTCACCGACCACGCCCACGGTCGGAGGGCTCTCGCCGTCGCCCTTGATCACATCGGTGAGCGAGAACGACAGGCACAGCATCGCGGCGGTCACGATCACCGATGCCCAGAAGGCCTTGTTGCGCAGCTGCCGGGTGACCTCGCGGGCCGCGACGATCCTGATGAGCGCCAGGTCCGTGCGCCGGTTCCGGTTCATGCCACCGCCTCCCGGAAGATGTCGGCCAGGCCGGGCTCGTGCCGGCCGAAGGACTCCACCCGGCCCGCGGACTGCGCCGCGGCCAGGGCCGCCTGGGCTGCACGGTCGGACTCCAGCTCCAGGGTGATGACGCCGTCCTTCTCGGCCAGCACCCGGGCGCCCTGAAGGGCGTCGGCCCACCGCGGGGGTACGTCCGTCACCGAAAGCCGCGGCCGGCCGGGATCGGCGGCGCGGCGCAGCTCGCCCACGGTGCCCTCGGCCACCAGACGTCCGCCGCGCAGGATGCCGACGCGGTCGCACAGCCGTTCCACCAGTTCCAGCTGGTGGCTGGAGAAGACGACCGGCACTCCTTCGCGGGCGGACTGGAGCAGCACCTCTGCCATGGCGTCCACGGCCACCGGGTCCAGTCCCGAGAACGGCTCGTCGAGGACCAGTACGGCAGGGTCGTGCATCAGGGCGGCGATCAGCTGGACCTTCTGCTGGTTGCCGAGGGACAGCTTCTCCAGGGCGTCCCTGGGACCGGCCACCACGCCCAGCCGCTCGAGCCACTCGGCGGCCCGCCGTGCGGCCTCCCGGCGCGGGATTCCGCTCAGCCGCGCGAAATGGACCAGCTGGTCGAGGGGGGTCATCTTGGCGTAGAGGCCCCGTTCCTCCGGCATGTATCCGAAGCGCCGCCGGGAGTGCGCGTCGACATCGGCGCCGTTGAAGCGGACCGAGCCGGAGTCCGCTTCCAGTACGCCGAGCGCGATCCGCATCGCGGTGGTCTTGCCGGCGCCGTTGGCGCCGCAGAACCCGAAGATCTCGCCGGGGCGCACGTCGAAGGTGAGTCCGTCGAGGACTCGTCGGCCGCCGAAGCTCTTGTCGACGGCGTCGAAGCTCAGCACGGCGAGAACTCCAGGATCGAGCGGAGAGGTGTCGCCGGGCCCTCCCAGGTCAGGCGGAGACCGGCCGCGGTGGCCAGTGCCTTCAGCTGTTCGACGCTGCGGACGGGAGCCGGCATCGTGGCGCGCAGCCACAGTTCCAGGGCCGCCGACTCGGGTACCTCGCGCGGTACGCGAAGGTTCACTTCGGCCAGCAGCACCTTTCCGTCGGGTCCCGCCGCCTCGGCGCATCGGCGCAGGATCGCTGTGGCCCGCTCGTCCGGCCAGTCGGCGAGGATCGCCGACAGGAGGTAGACGTCGCTGCCCGCGGGCAGCGGTTCGAAGAAGCTGCCGATCACCGCTTCGGCCCGGTCCGCGAGCCCTGCGGCTGCGAACCTGCGTCCGGCGACCTCGGCCACGTTCTTCAGATCGACCAGCGTGCCGTGCAGATGGGGCTGGCGGCGCAGCAGTTCCATCAGGTTCGCGCCACTGTGACCGCCCACGTCGACGACCCGCCCGACCTGGCTCCAGTCGTAACTGTCGAAGATCAACTCGGCGTCCCAGCCGAGCTGCGGGCCGGTATCGCTCTGTTCCAGTGCCTCGATGAAGGCGGGGTCCTCGTTGACGGTCTCCCAGTAGCCGCGTCCGAAGACCGTCCCGTGGGCCGGTTCGCCGGTGCGCACCGTGTGCAGGAGGTTGACCAGCGCGAGGTTGGCCCGTCCGTACAGGCCGTCCATGGCCAAGTGGCCCCGGAGGCTTTCCGGATGGTCCTCGCGCAGCCGCTCGCCGAGCTCGGTGACGCTGTACGCCCCGTCGTCGTCGCACGTCAGCACCCCCTGCGTCCGAAGGTGACGCAGAAGCAGCTCCAGCAGGTCCGGGCGGGTGCCGGTGAGTTCCGCCAGCTTCGCCACATCGCTCGTGCCGGCGCCGAGATGGTCCGCCACGCGGAGGGTGGCCGCGGCACGGATCGCGGCGGGGGTCAGGAGGTCCGCCATCTTCAGCAGATCTCCGGGGTCCGATTGATGTGCCATCGGTCGGTTCCCATCTGGTGTGCGGGTGAACGGGGTTGGTCGGTCGCAGGGTGGGAGGAGGGGAAGACCGCCGGGCGACCGGCCGCGGTGAACGGAAGACGTTCTGCGGCCGGTCGGCCGGCACGCCACAATCAGCAGCCGCCGGCGATCGTCTTCGCCGAGAACTGGCTGGCGACGAAGCTGGCGGTGGCGCTGGCGATGCAGGCGGGCGAGGTGGCGGGCGCCTCGGCGGCGGCCGTCACGTTGAGCTCACGGACATCGCTGTAGGCCTCGTAACCGGCCATCAGCTCCATGATCGCGGTGGTCTTCTCCATGGGGACTCCCTCTCCATGCGGTCACTGCCGGCGCTGCGGCCGACAGTCACTACCGGCCTGATGCCGGCAGACTGGGGGAGCGACCGGTCAGCAGGTCAGCTCGTAGGTGGCGCCGCTGGCGGCGCTCGCGGAGGCGGCGCACCAGCTGGAGCTGGCGACGCTGACGGCACACACCGGCGTGGTCGCCGGGGCGTCGGCAGCGGCCGAGATGTTGAGCTCGTCGACGTCCGCGTAGGCGTCGTAGTGCGAAACGAGCTCCATGATCGCCACAGACTTGTCCATCGGGTTCTCCTTCTTGGTTCGTCTCTCTTCGCCGGCGCCGCGGACATGCGGACACCGGCACTGCGGAAAGCGGAGAGTTCCTCGGTTCAGCAGCCGCCGGCGATCGTGCGCGCCGAGAACTGGCTGGCGACGAAGCTGGCCGTCGCGCTGGCGAGGCAGGCGGGCGAGGTGGCGGGCGCCTCGGCGGCGGCCGTCACGTTCAGCTCACGCACATCGCTGTAGGCCTCGTAGCCGGCCATCAGGTCGATGATCGCGGTGGTCTTCTCCATGGGACTCCCTCTCCATGCGGTCACTGCCGGCTCTGGGGCCGACAGTCACTACCGGCCTGATGCCGGCAGGCTGGGGGAGCGACCGGTCAGCAGGTCAGCTCGTAGGTGGCGCCGCTGGCGGCGCTCGCGGAGGCGGCGCACCAGCTGGAGCTGGCGACGCTGACGGCACACACCGGCGTGGTCGCCGGGGCGTCGGCAGCGGCCGAGATGTTGAGCTCGTCGACGTCCGCGTAGGCGTCGTAGTGGGAAACGAGCTCCATGATCGCCACAGACTTGTCCATTGCATTCTCCTTGGGTCGTTACGTGTTGGTCGGTGCCGGAATCCCGGCGTAGGACGGCCGTCACTGCGCCTGGAACTTTCTTCAGGCGGACACGAGGCCGGCATCCTGCGGGCTTTCCAGCACCGCCGGAAACTCGGGGGACGCGCTGTTGCGCGCCGGACGGGCGGGGTCGATTCCCGCCTCGGTGAAACGGGCGAAGACGGTCGCTTCCAAGGGCGTTCCGTCGGCCGCGCTGTCGAGCAGGGCCTTGGCCAGAGCGGTGGCCCGGTGCTGGCCGAAGCTGAGACCGGACATTCCGGGGCGGTCGTCCTCGGGCTCCAGGGCCACGGCCACGCCGGGGGCCACGGTGTCGGCGAAGACGGAGGTCTCCCGCCCGATACCGGGCAGGCTCCGCAACGCCTCGGCCAGCCGGGGCACCTGCGGCCACATCTCCTGTCCCAGATAGACCACCAGGGCATCCCGCCGGGGATACAGGGCCTTGGCCGAAAGGATCTTCGACCGGTACGCCACCCCGTGGTCCTCCAGGTGGCCGAGCGCCTTCGCCCAGACCGGGGCGGCATCCTCCCAGCGCTCGATGTGGACGTACACACGCAGCAGCTCACGGTGCGGACTGCGCGGCAGCGAGCCGTCCACCACGAAGAATCCTGGTGACAGCGCCGGCCGGCGCGCGGGTACGTCGAGCGTCACCACCTGGCCGGCGGCGAGTGGGCCGTCCTCCCGGATGCTCCCGGAGGGCACCCACACCCGCACCCCGTCCCGCTCGACCAGGGCGCGCGGCTCCGTGCCGTCGTCCCCGGCCGCGGGGATGTGCACCCGGGCACGTGCGGTGCTGCGCTCGTGGGGAACCGCCGCGCCGAGGACACGTTCGAACGCCGTGTCGCGCAGGCGGAAGGACAACGCTCCCTTCTCCACGAACTGCCCGGCGTGCAGGATGTCGTACAGGGCTTCCGCCAGCAGCCGGCGCATCTCCCGCGGGCTGTCCGCCTCGACCAGGCGATCGTCCACCCAGGCCCGGGAGCGGTCAGGTGCGACGCTCACCCGGTCAAGGGCGTCCCGCAGCCTCGGTGCCAACACGCCCGGCACGGTGTCCAGCCGTCTCTCGCTCATGCCGCTCTGCCTTCCCACGCACGTTCGTCGGTGCCTTCGCCTGTGCCTTCCTCGGGGCGGTCCTCGAATCCGAGCGTGGTCACGAACCTCTCGGGGGTGATGAGCGCCGCCCGGCCGATGCCCGCCGCCGCCCGCTCGATGCCGGAGAGCCTGGACGTCCGGGACGCGCCTGCCATCAGCCGATCGAGCAGATGCCAGCCGGCGTACGCCGTGGCCCGGGTGGCGAGCGAGTCGTCCAGGTCAGGACGAACCTGCCGGTAGCCGTGCCAGAAGGCGCGTACCAGGGGCAGGAGACGTTGCAGCTTCTCCACCCCGCGGCTGAGCACCGCCTCGTGCGTCAGTTCGATGTCCATGAACGCCGAGTCGCCGCGCGTGGTGACGATGTCGAGGATCGAACGGTGCAGCCACTCGCCGGCGAAGGCGCCGACGTCACGGGCCGGGTCCGCCAGCCGGAACTCCTCCCAGTCCGTCACGAGGAAGTCGTCGCCCGTCACCAGGAACTGGTCGACGCGCAGATCGCAGTGGGACGGCACCCGAGGTGCCTCTCGCTCCCGGACCCGCAATTCCCCGATGGCCTCGACCAGTGACGCGTCGGTCTGCATCAGCCGCCAGCCCTGGAGTTCCGCGAAACTCAGCGACTCGAACACCGGCAGCGGAAGCCCCCGGAGAAATCCCGACGGCGGATGGGGCGGCAGCGACGCGTCGAATTCAACGGAATCCGGTGCGGGCGCCCCGTGCAGCAGTCCGATCGCCCTGCCGATCTTCTCGGCGAGTTCCGGACCGAATGTTTCGTCGATCATCAACTCCGCCCCGCTGCGCGCGCCTTCGACGTAGTCGTAAGCCACCAGAGCGGCCGTCTCGTCGGCGCCGAGGAATGCCGGGCCTCGCAACGCCGCGGTCGGCAGCCCCTCGGCGAAACGCTCGAACGACAGCAGTCGGCGCATACGGTCCCGGACGTCCGGCCCGGGCCCTATCAGGTGCTTGACGAAGACCTTCCGCCCGCTGGTGGTGACGCCGGTCCAGGAATCGTTCCGGCCGACCGGAGCCGCCAGGGTGTCCCGGATGAAGGGACCTGTCCCCAATTCCACGAGGAGCGCGTCCACGGACGGGACCTCGTCCAGATCTCGCGGCTTGAAAACTGCCGCGCTGTTCTTCTCCACAAGCCCTCACAGAGTCCGAAGAGTTTCCGGGTCGGCTACTGCCAGCCGTTGACCGGGCCGGGCGTGCGGAAAATTTGCCCCGGGAACTCGGGGAGTTCGATGACAAGACGCGCGACGGAACCGGGAATCTCCTCCCCGGAAAGCGTGGCGGAAGGCGCGGCCGACTCATTCCCTGCCGCGAAGGCGTTTCCGGCCAGCATCGGCGACCCGGAAATCAGCAGAGCCGCGGCAACCGTCGTGCCGACGCGAACAGACTTCGCAAAGACAGTGTGGAATTTCCTGTTCATGTTTCCCCCTTGAGTTCCTCTGCCCAAAACTCTGTCAGTCGCCGAGCGCTCACTCCAGAGGATCCGATGTCATGTTGATGCACGGGCCGGTCAGGTTGATGCAGCTCCCTCCTCGCCGGTCTCGAAGTCCTGCCCAGGGCACCCGTCGGCCGGCAGCCGTCTCCCTTCCGGAGACCTGACAGAGTGCACTGCACTGGACTTTGCGGTACATTCAGGTGAATGCAACTTCGACTCAGGAACGCCCTGTGAGCATCCGCGGCACCGTCTCCTCCCCCTCCCCCTCCCCCTCCTCCACCCCCACCCCGGTCACCCCAGGCGCGACCGGGGTGGGCGGCTCGCGACGCCGACGCTCGCTCGGCCCTGTCGGCCTGGTCTTCGCCGGGGGTGTCTCCGTGCAGTTCGGCGGCGCCCTCGCGGTGACCCTGATGCCGCGGGCGGGCGCGCTGGGCGTGGTGACCCTGAGGTTGCTCGTCGCGGCCGTGGGGCTGCTGGTGGTCTGCCGACCGCGCCTGCGCGGCCACTCCCGCACCGACTGGGGCACGGTCGTCGTCTTCGGCATCACCATGGGCGCGATGAACGGCCTCTTCTACGAGGCCCTCGACCGCATCCCCCTGGGCACCGCGGTCACCCTGGAGGTCCTCGGCCCGCTCGCCCTCTCCGTGATCGCCTCCCGCCGCGCGATCAACGTCGTGTGGGCCGGGCTGGCCCTCGCCGGCGTCTTCCTGCTCGGTGGCGGTGGCTTCGCCGGCCTCGACCCGGTGGGCGTCGCCTTCGCCCTGTCGGCGGGCGCGATGTGGGCCACGTACATCGTCTTCAGTGCCCGCACGGGCCGCCGCTTCCCCCAGGCCGACGGCCTCGCCCTCGCCATGGCGGTCGCGGCGGTGCTGTTCCTGCCGCTGGGCGTCGCGGAGTCGGGGACGAAGCTGCTGGACCCGGTGACGATCGCGCTGGGCGCGGGGGTGGCACTGCTGTCCTCCGTACTGCCCTACACCCTCGAACTGCTGGCCCTGCGCCGCCTGCCCGCCTCGACCTTCGCCGTCCTGATGAGCCTCGAACCGGCCATCGCGGCCACGGCGGGCTTCTTCGTCCTGGGCCAGGCCCTGTCCGTCATGGAGGCGGCGGCGATCGCCCTGGTCATCGCGGCGAGCATGGGTGCGGTGCGGACCCAGGTGGGCCGGGGGAGGGCGGATCGGCCGAAGAGGGACTGACCCGTCATCGGGAGCCGGGGGCGCCCTCCGCGGGCGGGAAGCTCGCGAGCGTGGCACGCAGTCCGAACGTGAGGGCGCTGGTGCCCACCAGGAGGGCCACCACCACGATCCAGAACCCGAGCGTCTGCCCGCGCCAGAGGGTGATCCCGGTGCCGATCACGGCACCCGTGGGCAGCCCCAGCAGGGGGCGCCAGTCCAGCGTGCGCACGACCGCGACGAACCCGGGGACCATGCCGAACGCGCCCACCATCACGGCGACGAAGTACTTCACGACCTCCGGCGACCCGGCGCAGCGGTTCCGGCCGTCCGGGCATCCACCGTTCTCCACCATCCCCGAGACGCCCCAGGCGAGGCCGGACACGGTCACTGTGAACAGGGCGAAGACCACCCACCTGAGGATCATGCTGGGAGCCTAGGCGCACCGCCCGGACCGCCAGAAGGCTTGAGCGCTGATTAATGCAAGCATGCTTGCTTGTTTCTGGGGCCGCTGTCATGCTCGCCCCATGTCCGATCCGACACCCGTGTTCGACGACCTGCGTGCGGAAGGCGAGGAACTCGACCGGCTCCTGGCCGAGTTGAGTGTGGAGCAGTGGGCGCTCCCCACCCCCGCCCCCGGCTGGACCATCGCCCACCAGATCGCGCACCTCGCCTGGACCGACCGTTCGGCCCTGGTGGCGGTGACCGACGAGGACGGCTTCCGTGCGCTGGTCGAGCGGGCGCTCGCCGCACCCGAGTCGTTCGTCGACGAAGGGGCGGAGGAAGGGGCCCGCCTCCAGCCCGGCGAGCTTCTGGCGAGGTGGAGGCAAGGGCGCGCCGGTCTCGACAAGGCACTGCGCGACTCCGCGCCCGGCGCCCGCTTCCCCTGGTACGGGCCGCCCATGTCCGCCGCTTCCATGGCCACCGCCCGCCTCATGGAGACGTGGGCGCACGGCCTGGACGTGGCCGCGGCGCTGGGCGTGGAGCGCACGCCCGGCGACCGCCTTCGTCACATCGCCCGTCTCGGCGTACGCACCCGGGACTTCGCCTACGGCGTGCACGGACTCGAGCCGCCCGCCGACGAGTTCCGGGTCGAACTCACCGCCCCCTCCGGCGACCTGTGGACGTACGGCCCCGAACACGCCACTCAACGCGTCACCGGCCCCGCCCTCGACTTCTGTCTGCTGGTCACCCAGCGGGCCCACCGCGCCGACCTCGCCCTGCGCGCCGAGGGCCCCGACGCCGACCGCTGGCTGGACATCGCCCAGGCCTTCGCGGGCCCGCCCGGCACCGGCCGCCCCCCGAAGGGCGCCGCGCGGTGACCCTTGGCCCTCTCCGCATCGGCAACGCCTCCGGCTTCTACGGCGACCGTTTCGACGCGATGCGCGAGATGCTCACCGGCGGCGACCTCGACGTCCTCACCGGGGACTACCTCGCCGAGCTCACCATGCTCATCCTCGGGCGGGACCGTCTGAAGGACCCCTCCGCCGGCTACGCCCGCACGTTCCTCCAGCAGATGGAGGAATGCCTCGGCCTCGCCCACGAACGAGGCGTCCGCGTCGTCACCAACGCCGGCGGACTCAACCCCTCCGGTCTCGCGGACGCCGTACGGCAGCTGGCGGACCGCCTCGGCATACCGGTCCGCGTCGCGCACGTGGAGGGCGACGACCTCACCGCCGCCCACCCCGGCAGCCTCACCGCCCACGCCTACCTCGGCGGCTTCGGCATCGCCGCCGCGCTGCGGGCCGACGCCGACCTCGTCGTCACCGGCCGGGTCACCGACGCGGCGCTCGTCACCGGGCCCGCCGTCGCCCACTTCGGCTGGACGGCCAAGGACCACGACCGCCTCGCCGGCGCGGTCGTCGCCGGGCACGTCCTGGAGTGCGGGGCGCAGACCACCGGCGGCAACTACGCGTTCTTCCGGGACGGGGACGTGCGCCGGCCCGGCTTCCCACTCGCCGAGTTGCACGAGGACGGCAGCTGTGTCATCACCAAACACCCCGGCACCGGCGGCTTCGTCGACGTCGGCACGGTGACCGCCCAGCTGTTGTACGAGACGCAGGGCGCCCGGTACGCGGGACCCGATGTCACCGCCCGCCTGGACACCGTACGGCTCACCCAGGACGGGCCCGACCGGGTGCGGATCGACGGCGTGCGCGGGGAGGCGCCGCCCCCGACCCTCAAGGTCGGCCGGACCCGCGTCGGCGGCCACCGCAACGAGGTCGTCTTCGTGCTGACCGGGCTCGACATCGAGGCCAAGGCGGCGCTGGTGCGGGAGCAGATGGAGGCCGGTGCCTTCGCCGAGGCGCGCCCCCAGGACGTCCGCTGGGACCTCGTCCGCACCGATCGCCCCGACTCCGACACCGAGGAAACCGCGAGCGCCCTCCTGCGGCTCGTCGTGCGGGACCCCGACCAGGCCGTCGTGGGGCGGGCGCTGAGCGGTGCCGCCGTGGAGCTGGCCCTGGCGAGTTACCCCGGCTTCCATGTGCTCGCACCGCCCGGCAAGGCTGCGCCCTACGGCGTGTTCGACGCCGTGTACGTCCCCCAGGGCGACGTCGAGCACGTCGCCGTACTCAACGACGGGCGCCGCGTCTCCGTTCCCGCGCCTGCCGAGGCCCTCGTACTCGACGACGTACCGGAGCCTTCCTCGCCGGAGCCGGTGCCGCCGGGGGCCACGAGGAGGGCCCCGCTCGGGCTGGTCGCCGGTGCCCGCAGCGGGGACAAGGGCGGGGACGCCAACGTGGGGGTGTGGGTGCGGACGGAGGAGGCGTGGCGGTGGCTCGTCCATGAGCTGACCGTCGAGCGGTTCCGGGACCTCGTCCCCGAGAGCCGTGGGCTGACCGTGACCCGTCACGCCCTCCCCCATCTCCGCGCCCTGAACTTCGTCGTGGCGGGGATCCTCGGCGCGGGCGTCGCCGCCCAGCACCGCTTCGATCCGCAGGCCAAGGCCCTCGGGGAATGGCTGCGCTCCCGCCACCTGGACATCCCGGAGGCCCTGCTGTGACCGTCATCGACTCCCGGCTCGACACCCAGGGCGCAGAGTACGCGGCGAACCGCGAGGCCATGCTGGCCAAGCTCGCGGAACTGGACGCCGAGCACGCCAAGGCATTGGCGGGCGGCGGCGAGAAGTACGTCCAACGGCACCGGCAGCGCGGCAAGCTCCTCGCCCGCGAGCGCATCGAGCTGCTCCTCGACCCCGACACGCCCTTCCTGGAGCTGTCGCCGCTGGCCGCCTGGGGGAGCGACTTCACCGTCGGCGCGTCCCTGGTCACCGGTATCGGGGTGGTGGAGGGCGTGGAGTGTCTGATCACCGCCAACGATCCGACGGTACGCGGGGGCGCCAGCAACCCGTGGAGCCTGAAGAAGGCGCTGCGCGCCAACGACATCGCGCTCGCCAACCGGTTGCCCTGCGTCAGCCTGGTCGAGTCGGGCGGTGCCGACCTCCCCTCCCAGAAGGAGATCTTCATCCCCGGGGGCGCCATCTTCCGGGACCTGACACGGCTGTCGGCGGCCGGGATCCCGACCGTAGCCGTCGTCTTCGGGAACTCGACCGCCGGGGGCGCGTACATCCCCGGGATGTCCGACCACGTGATCATGGTCAAGGAGCGGGCGAAGGTGTTCCTCGGCGGGCCGCCGCTGGTGAAGATGGCCACCGGGGAGGAGAGCGACGACGAGTCGCTGGGCGGTGCCGACATGCACGCGCGCGTGTCGGGTCTCGCGGACCACTTCGCCGTCGACGAGCGGGACGCGCTGCGGCAGGCCCGGCGGGTCGTGGCGCGGCTCAACCACCGCAAGGCGTACGGGGATCCGGGCCCGGCCGCGCCTCCCAAGTACGACGAGGACGAGCTGCTGGGCATCGTCCCGGGCGACCTGAAGACCCCCTTCGACCCGCGCGAGGTCATCGCCCGGGTCGTGGACGCCTCCGACTTCGACGAGTTCAAGCCGCTGTACGGGACGAGCCTGGCAACCGGTTGGGCGACCCTGCACGGCTATCCCGTCGGCGTGCTGGCGAACGCCCAAGGGGTCCTGTTCAGCGAGGAGTCCCAGAAGGCCGCCCAGTTCATCCAGCTCGCCAACCAACGCGACATCCCGCTGGTGTTCCTGCACAACACCACCGGCTACATGGTCGGCCGCGAGTACGAGCAGGGCGGCATCATCAAGCACGGCGCGATGATGATCAACGCCGTGAGCAATTCGCGGGTCCCGCACCTGTCGGTCCTCATGGGGGCGTCGTACGGGGCCGGCCACTACGGCATGTGCGGGCGCGCCTACGACCCGCGCTTCCTGTTCGCCTGGCCCAGCGCCAAGTCGGCCGTGATGGGGCCGCAGCAGCTCGCGGGCGTCCTGTCGATCGTCGCCCGGCAGTCGGCCGCCGCGAAGGGGCTGCCGTACGACGAGGAGGGCGACGCGGCCCTGCGCGCCATGGTGGAGCAGCAGATCGAGTCCGAGTCGCTGCCCATGTTCCTCTCCGGGCGCCTCTACGACGACGGCGTCATCGACCCGCGCGACACCCGCACCGTCCTCGGCCTGTGCCTGTCCGCCCTCCACACGGCTCCCTTCGAGGGCGTGCGGGGCGGCTTCGGCGTCTTCCGGATGTGAGGGACCCTTCAGTGATCACTTCTGTGCTCGTGGCCAACCGGGGCGAGATCGCCTGCCGGATCTTCCGCACCTGCCGTGAGTGGGGAATCCGGACGGTCGCCGTCTCCTCGGACGCCGACGAGAACGCCCTCCACGCGCGCGTGGCCGACGCGACGGTACGGCTGCCGGGGGCGGCGCCCGCGGAGACATATCTGCGCGGAGACCTCATCGTGAAGGCGGCGCTCGCGGCCGGCGCGGACGCCGTCCACCCCGGCTACGGCTTCCTCTCCGAGAACGCCGACTTCGCGCGGGCCGTCCTCGACGCGGGACTCGTCTGGATCGGACCGCCACCGGAGGCGATCGAGGCGATGGCGTCCAAGACACGCGCCAAGAAGCTGATGGGGCTCGAACCCCTGCGCGAGGTCACCGAGGCCGACCTGCCGGTCCTCGTGAAGGCGGCCGCGGGTGGCGGCGGCCGCGGGATGCGCGTCGTACGCCGACTGGAGGACCTGGACACCGCGCTGGAGGGCGCCCGCGCCGAGGCGGCGAGCGCCTTCGGGGACGGTGAGGTCTTCGTCGAGCCCTACGTGGAACACGGCCGGCACGTCGAGGTGCAGATCCTCGCCGACACCCACGGCACGGTCCGGGCCCTCGGCACCCGCGACTGCTCCCTCCAGCGCCGCCACCAGAAGGTGATCGAGGAGGCCCCGGCACCCGGGCTGACACCCGAAGTCACCCAGGCACTGGAGGAGATGGCCGTACACGCCGCCCGCTCCGTCGACTACGTCGGCGCCGGAACCGTCGAGTTCCTGGTCGCCGACGGCAAGGCGCACTTCCTGGAGATGAACACCCGCCTCCAGGTCGAACACCCCGTCACCGAGGCCGTCTTCGGCCTGGACCTGGTGGCGGAGCAACTCCGCGTCGCCGAGGGCCACGCCCTGCCACCGGAGCCTCCACACGCGCGTGGCCACGCGATCGAGGCGCGCCTGTACGCCGAGGACCCGGCCAACGACTGGACGCCCCAGACCGGCATCCTGCACCGCCTCACCGTCCCCGAGAGCGTCCGCCTGGACACGGGCTTCGACGACGGCGACTCCATCGGCGTCCACTACGACCCCATGCTCGCCAAGGTCATCGCCCACGCCCCCACCCGCGCGGAGGCGATCCGCAAGCTGGCGGGCGCACTGGAGCGAGCCACGATCCACGGCCCGGTGACCAACCGCGACCTCCTGATCCGCTCCCTGCGCCACGAGGAGTTCACGACGGCCCGGATGAACACGGGCTTCTACGACCGCCACCTCGCGACCCTCACCGCGTCGGCACCCGACCCGTACGCCCCCCTGGCCGCCGCCCTCGCCGACACCCACGGCCGCTCCCGCTTCGGCGGCTGGCGCAACCTGCCCTCCCAGCCCCAGACCAAGCGCTACGCCGTGGCCGGCGAGGAACACGAGGTGCGCTACCACCACACTCGCACCGGCCCGACGGCGGACGGCGTGCACGTCCTGCACACCGGCCCGCGGCTCGTCATCCTGGAGGTGGACGGCGTCCGGCGCAGGTTCGAGGTGGCCCAGTACGGCGACGAGATCCACGTCAACACCTCCCGCCTCACGGCCCTGCCCCGCTTCCCCGCCCCCACCGGACAGCGCGCCCCCGGCTCCCTCCTCGCGCCGATGCCCGGCACGGTCGTCAAGATCGCGGACGGTCTCATCACCGGATCGAGTGTCGAGGCGGGCGAACCGCTGGTGTGGCTCGAAGCGATGAAGATGCAACACGTCATTTCCGCCCCGGTCACGGGTCAGCTGACGGCCCTACAGGTGACCCCCGGACAACAGGTGGAGCTCGGCATGTTGCTGGCAGTGGTGAAAGCCCCCTAGGGGCGCGGGGAACTGCGCGACCAGCCACGACGAAGCCGCACTTCGAGGAGCCGCTCACATGACCACCCTCATCGAATCCGACGAACACAAAGCACTCCGCAGAGCGGTAGCCACCTTCGGCAAGCGCTACGGCCGGGACTACATCACCCAGGTCGTGGACGAGGGCCGCTACCCCACAGAGCTCTGGCAAGAAGCCGCCAAACTCGGCTACCTCGGCGTCAACCTGCCGGAGGCATACGGCGGTGGAGGCGGCGGCATCGCAGAGCTCTCGATCGTCCTCGAGGAACTCGGAACCGCAGGCGCCCCGCTCCTCATGCTGATCGTCAGCCCGGCGATCTGCGGCACGGTGATCGCCCGCTTCGGCACGGACGCCCAGAAGAGCAAATGGCTGCCCGCCCTGGCGGACGGCACCCGTCTCATGGCCTTCGGTATCACCGAACCCGACGCCGGCTCCAACAGCCACCGCATCACCACCACCGCCCGCCGCGACGGCGCCGACTGGCTGCTGACCGGCCGCAAGGTCTTCGTCTCGGGGGTCGACATCGCCGACGCGACCCTCATCGTCGGCCGTACGGAGGACTCCCGCACCGGACGCCTCAAGCCCTGCCTGTTCATCGTCCCGCGTGACGCCGAGGGCTTTCAGCGGCGGCCCATCGACATGGAGCTGAACGCCGCCGAGAAGCAGTTCGAGCTGGTCCTGGACGACGTACGGCTGCCCGCCGACGCGCTCGTCGGCGACGAGGACGCGGGCCTGCTGCAACTGTTCGCGGGGCTCAACCCCGAGCGGATCATGACGGCCGCGTTCGCGATCGGCATGGGCCGCCACGCTCTCGCCCAGGCCGTCGGCTACGCGCGCGACCGCACCGTCTGGAACAGCCCCATCGGTGCCCACCAGGCCATCGCGCACCCCCTCGCCCAGGCGCACATCGAACTCGAACTGGCCCGCCTGATGATGCAGAAGGCGGCTCACCTGTACGACGCCGGGGACGACACGGGGGCGGGTGAGGCGGCCAACATGGCGAAGTACGCGGCCGGGGAGGCCTGCGTGAAGGCCGTGGACCAGGCCGTGCACACCCTCGGTGGCAACGGCCTCACGCGCGAGTTCGGCCTCGCCTCGTTGATAACGGCAGCGCGGGTGGCTCGTATAGCCCCGGTGAGCCGGGAGATGATTCTGAACTACGTCTCCCACCAGACCCTGGGCCTGCCCAAGTCGTACTGACCCGAGCCGTACCGATCCGACACGCCGTCGCGCGAGGAGGAACCCATGTTCCGCAGCGAGTACGCAGACGTTCCCGCCATCGAGCTCCCCATCCATGAAGCCGTCCTCGCCCGGGCGGCCGAGTTCGGTGACGCGCCCGCGCTCGTCGACGGCACCGACGGCACCACGCTCACCTACGAGCAGCTGGACCGCTTCCACCGCAGGATCGCCGCCGCGCTCACCGACGCGGGCGTGCGCAAGGGCGATGTCCTCGCCCTGCACAGCCCCAACACCATCGCCTTCCCCACGGCGTTCTACGGCGCCACACGCGCGGGTGCCTCCGTGACCCTCGTGCACCCGCTCGCCACCCCGGAGGAGTTCGCCAAACAGCTCGGCGACTCCTCGGCCCGCTGGATCGTCACCGTCTCACCGCTGCTGCAGACGGCGCGCCGGGCCGCCGAGATCGCGGGCGGAGTGCGGGAGATCTTCGTCTGCGACACCGCGCCCGGACACCGCTCCCTGATCGACATGCTCGCCTCGGCCGCCCCCGAGCCGGTGGTCGACATCGACCCCGCGCGGGACGTCGCCGTCCTGCCGTACTCGTCGGGGACCACCGGCACCCCCAAGGGCGTGATGCTCACCCACCGCCAGATCGCCACCAACCTCGCCCAGCTCGAACCGGCCCTCGCCGACCGCTCCGGCGACCGCATCCTCGCCGTCCTGCCCTTCTTCCACATCTACGGCCTGACCGCCCTGATGAACGCCCCGCTCAGGCTCGGCGCCACCGTCGTCGTCCTGCCCCGCTTCGAACTGAACACGTTCCTCGCCGCCATCCAGAACCACCGCATCACCAGCCTGTACGTCGCCCCGCCGATCGTCCTCGCCCTGGCCAAACACCCCGCCGTCGCGCAGTACGACCTGTCGTCGCTGAAGTACATCGTCAGCGCCGCCGCACCCCTCGACGCCAGACTCGCCGCCGCCTGCTCCCAGCGCCTGGGCCTGCCGCCCGTCGGCCAGGCCTACGGCATGACGGAACTGTCGCCCGGCACCCACGTCGTCCCCCTGGACGCCATGCGCGACGCCCCCGCCGGCACCGTCGGCAAGCTCATCGCCGGGACCGAGATGCGCATCGTCTCCCTCGACGACCCCGACAAGGACCTCGGCGTCGGCGAGTCCGGCGAGATCCTCATCCGCGGCCCCCAGGTCATGAAGGGCTACCTGGGCCGCCCCGAGGCCACCACCGCCATGATCGACACCGACGGCTGGGTGCACACCGGCGACGTCGGACACGTCGACGCCGACGGCTGGCTCTTCGTCGTCGACCGGGTCAAGGAACTCATCAAGTACAAGGGCTTCCAGGTGGCCCCCGCCGAACTCGAGGCACTCCTGCTCACCCACCCCGGCATCGCCGACGCCGCCGTCATCGGCGCCTACAACGACGACGGCAACGAAGTCCCGCACGCCCACGTCGTCCGCCAGCCCACCGCCACCGGCCTCTCCGAAGGAGAGGTCATGATGTACGTCGCCGAACGCGTCGCCCCCTACAAACGCGTCCGCAAGGTCACCTTCATCGACGCCGTCCCCCGCGCCGCCTCCGGCAAGATCCTGCGCCGACAGCTCAGGGAGCCGGCATGACCCTCATCGGCCGCACCCACGAACGCGGCATCGCCACCCTCACCCTCGACTCGCCCGGCAACCGCAACGCCCTCTCCGCGGCCCTCGTCGGCGAACTCTCCGACGCGCTGACCGACAGCGCCAAGGACGGCGAAACCCGCGCCGTCGTCCTCACCCACACCGGCACCACCTTCTGCGCGGGCGCCGACCTGCGCGACCCGCCCCACCCCGACGCGCTCGTGCACCTACTCCGCCAGATCCTCGACCTGGGCAAACCCGTCGTCGCCCGCGTCACGGGACACGTCCGCGCGGGCGGCCTCGGCCTGCTCGGCGCCTGCGACATCACCGCCGCGGCCCACGGGGCGACCTTCGCGTTCACCGAGGTACGGATCGGTGTGGCACCCGCGGTGATCTCCCTGCCGCTCCTGCCGCGCACCGACCCCAGAGCCCTCGCCCGCTACTGCCTCACCGGCGAACGCTTCGACGCGGCCGAGGCCGCCCGTATCGGCCTGCTCACCGCGACCGGCGACGACGTGGACGCCGTACTGGCCCCCGTCCTCGACGGCCTGCGCCGAGCCGAGCCCCAGGCCCTGGCAGAGACGAAAGGGCTGCTCACAGCTAGGGTGCTGGAAACATTCGACCGGGACGCGGCCGACCTCACCGCGCTCTCGGCCCGACTGTTCGCCGCCCCGCAGGCCCGCGAGGGAATGACGGCCTTCCTCGAACGACGGGATCCCTCATGGGTGCTGTGACCACGAGCCTCGGATCGGCCGGCGCACAGGACGAACGGGTCGGCCGTGTCGATCGCGTCCCCAAGCAGGACCGCAGCCGCGCGACCCGGCAGCGGCTCCTCGAAGCCGCCGTGGCCTGCCTCGCCGAACACGGCTGGTCGGGCTCCACCGTCTCCGTCGTCGCCGAACGCGCCGGTGTCTCCCGCGGCGCCGCCCAGCACCACTTCCCCACCCGCGAGGACCTGTTCACCGCGGCCGTCGAATACGTCTCCGAGGAACGCTCCACCGCGTTGCGCGCACTGTTCCCCGAAGGCGGGGCCGACCGCCACGCCGTCGTCGCCGCCCTCGTCGACCTCTACACCGGCCCCCTCTTCCGGGCGGCCCTCCACCTGTGGGTGGCCGCCTCCAACGAGGAACAGCTGCGCCCACGCGTGACCGAACTGGAGGCCCGCGTGGGCCGCGAGACCCACCGGATAGCCGTGGAACTCCTCGGCGCCGACGAATCCGTGCCCGGCGTCCGCGAGACCGTCCAGGGCCTGCTCGACATGGCGCGCGGCCTGGGCCTCGCCAACCTCCTCACCGACGACAAGACCCGCCGGGACCGGGTGGTCACGCAGTGGGCGGCACTGCTGGAGGAGACGCTGGGCTGACCCCCGTGGGAGACACATTCCAGACGATCGTCGACCGCGACGCGAGCCCACAGGACGCACCGGGCCTCGCGCGCCCCGTGGTGGAGTGGCTCGTGACCGAGGGCATCGTGCTCGCCGAGGCGGAACCGGGCTGGGCCCTGGGTGACGATTCGGCCCACCCACCCGGCCCGCACTGGCACAAGGCGGTCAACCACGCCCGCTGGGGTGCGCCGGAAGGCGTCGTCGTCCACACCGAGCGCCGCGTCTTCTACAGCAACTACAACACCAAGAAGGGGGCGACGGCGATCTGCCCACGCTGCGGGACGGCCGCCGACGCCGACGATCCGGTCTGGTCGGCGCAGGTGTCCACCGTGATCGAAGTCTGGTACGAGACGGGCACGGCCGAGGCCGAGTGCGCCTCCTGCGCCGAGTCCGCCCCGCTGCCCGAGTGGGACTGGACCGACGACCACCTGGCCTTCGCCCACCTCGGCTTGCAGTTCTGGAACTGGCCCACGCTCAGCGAGGAGTTCCGCGCCCGAATAGGTGAGCTACTGGGCGGGCACCGTACGGCGTTCCTGCCGGGCAAGGTCTGAGAGCTCCGAGGGTCACACCGCCTCACGGACTGAGCCGCTCCACCCGCCAGCTCCCGTCCACCTGCGCCACGTACAGCAACCGGTCGTGCAGCCGGTTCTCCCGCCCCTGCCAGAACTCCACCGACTGCGGCGCCACCCGGAAACCGCCCCAGTGCGGCGGCACCGGCACCTGCTCACCCTCGGGATACCGGGCCTCCAGCTCGGCGTAGGAGGCGTCCAGGTCGGCCCGGGTGGAGATCACCGAGGACTGGGCGCTCGCCCAGGCACCCAGCTGGGAGCCGTGCGGCCGGGTGCGGAAATAGGCGGCCGTCTCGTCCCGGCCCGTCCGCCGCGCCACACCCCGCACGATGACCTGCCGCGCCATCGGATGCCACGGGAACAGCAGCGAGACGTACGGGTTCTCGGCCAGGTCACGGGCCTTGCGGGAGTCGTAGTTCGTGTAGAAGACGAAGCCGTGCTCGTCGAACTGCTTCAGCAGCACCGTACGGGAGGAGGGCCGGCCCTCCGCGTCCGCCGTGGAGACGATCATCGCGTTGGGCTCGAAGAGGTGCGCCTCCGTCGCGGCCTGCTGGAACCAGCGCGCGAACTGCTCCACCGGCGTGGCGGCCAGCTCGGACTCGGCGAGGCCGGCCTCCCGGTACTGCTTGCGCATCGACGCGGGATCGGGAGCCCGGTCGTCCGCGGGATCGAGGAAGGCGGCGTCGTGATCGGTCACTCGGTCATCTTGCCGTACAAGCGACGTCGACGGGCCGCCGTTCCCGATCTCACCGACCACGCCATGGCACTCAGTGCCGCGACTCTCCCCAAAGATGGCACTCGGGGATAGGGTGCTGATGCCACCCCGCCCCGCATCCCGGTTTGGGTGACCGCCGACCGCACGGGGAATCACTGGGATGACCGACCAGGACCGCGAGTCTCGAACATGACCGCGGATCCCCCGGACGCCATCTGTCGCACACCTCACGAGGAGCCGCCTGATGTCCGACTTCGTACCCGGGCTCGAAGGAGTCGTCGCGTTCGAGACGGAGATCGCCGAACCGGACAAGGAGGGCGGCGCCCTCCGGTACCGGGGCGTCGACATCGAGGACCTGGTCGGCCATGTCTCCTTCGGCAACGTGTGGGGCCTGCTCGTCGACGGCGCCTTCAACCCCGGCCTGCCGCCCGCCGAGCCGTTCCCCATCCCGGTGCACTCCGGTGACATCCGCGTCGACGTGCAGTCCGCGCTCGCCATGCTCGCACCCGTGTGGGGCCTCAAGCCCCTCCTCGACATCGACGCCGAACAGGCCCGCGAGGACCTCGCCCGCGCCGCCGTCATGGCCCTGTCCTACGTCGCCCAGTCCGCGCGCGGCCAGGGCCGGCCCATGGTCCCGCAGCGCGAGATCGACAAGGCCCACTCCGTCGTCGAACGCTTCATGATCCGCTGGCGCGGCGAGCCCGACCCCAAGCACGTCAAGGCCGTGGACGCCTACTGGACCTCCGCCGCCGAGCACGGCATGAACGCGTCCACCTTCACCGCCCGCGTCATCGCCTCCACCGGCGCGGACGTCGCCGCCGCCCTCTCCGGCGCCGTGGGAGCCATGTCCGGCCCGCTGCACGGCGGCGCCCCCTCCCGCGTCCTCGGCATGATCGAGGAGATCGAACGCACCGGCGACGCCGAGGCCTACGTCAAGAACGCCCTCGACCGCGGCGAACGCCTCATGGGCTTCGGCCACCGCGTCTACCGCGCCGAGGACCCCCGCGCCCGCGTCCTGCGCCGCACCGCCCGCGAACTCGGCGCCCCCCGCTTCGAGATCGCCGAAGCCCTCGAGAAGGCCGCCCTGGAGGAGCTCCACAACCGCCGCCCGGACCGCGTCCTCGCGACGAACGTCGAGTTCTGGGCGGCCATCATCCTCGACTTCGCCGAGGTCCCCGCCCCCATGTTCACCTCGATGTTCACCTGCGCCCGTACGGCCGGCTGGTCGGCCCACATCCTCGAACAGAAGCGCACCGGCCGCCTCGTCCGCCCCTCCGCCCGCTACATCGGCCCGGGCCCCCGCGACCCGAGGGCGATCGAGGGCTACGAGGACATCTCCGGCTGACTCCCGGGGCACCCGGAGCCACAACGCAGACGACCCGCGGGCTGGGTCTCTCCAAGGAGAGGCCGGCCGGACGTACCGGCAGCCCGCGGGTCGGGTGACTGCTTGAAATTGGGCCGGCGACACGCGTTCCTCACGCGCTGCTCCGGCACCGCACAGTGTGTGGTGTGGGCCGCTAGCCCGCAGCCACCTCACGCGTCCGGTTTGCATACATTCGCCGGATCACCTCCTTTCGGTGTAGCGCCCACACTAAGAAGCGGTGGAGCGCGGATCAACCGCTTTTTTCGAGATGTTCGGTCCTGACGTTGACTCACTGATCACGTCTGCCGTTCGCTGGTGCCGTGACTGATCTTCGTATCGAACCGGTGGCCGACGAACGCATGCTGGAGCAGTGGCGGCATGTGCACAACGTGATCGTGCCCCCTGCGGCGATGTCCCTCGACGAGGTGCGGGAGCGGGCCGGGCGTTATCGCCTGGAGAACGCCTATGCCGGTGATGTGCTCGTCGGTTGTTCGACGGTGCGGCCGCCGGAAGGTGAGGAGGCGGTGGCGACGGTCATCGCGCGCGTGCTGCCGGAATTCCGGCGGCAGGGGTTCGGGGCCGCGTTGTACGAGCGGGCGGTCGCTTACGCGCGCGTGCAGGGGGCAGGCGTGATCGAGACGGTCGTGCTGGCCGAGAACGAGGAGGGCGTCCGGTTTGCTGAGGCGCGTGGGTTTGCCGAGGTCGAGCGGTATGTGCTCGACGGGGAGACGGATATGTGGCTGACGTTGCGGCTGGCGGGGTGAATTTCGGCGTACAACGATTTCTGCAATCTTGCGGGAATCTGATGTGTGCTGCGTCACGTTCCAGTTGAATGATTGCGAGTGAGCGAACCGACGCGTCTTACGTGCGGACGCAGCCTGCAGGGGGTCCAGGTGAGTGCTTCCCGACGTAGCGGGACCACCGACGAGCTGGGGCCGGACGAGCCCGAGCCCGAGCAGACCGGGGCCGAGCAGCCCGCGCAGCATGAGCGGGACGGCTCGGATCTGCTCGCCGCGCTGCTCGACGGGATGGACGCGGCCCTGTGCGCCTTCGACGGGGACGGGGTGGTGACCCACTGGAACCGCGAGGCGGAACGCATCCTCGGCTGGAGCGCGGCCGAGGCCGTGGGCCGGCACGGCTTCGCCGGCTGGGCCGTGCGCAGCGCGGACGCCGAGGACGTGGAGGGGCGGCTGATGTCCGCCATGCACGCCCCCGGACGTCAGGTGTACGAGTTCGCGCTGCTGACGAAGGACGGCGGTCGCGTGCTGGTGCGGACGCAGTCCGCGGCCGTGCACGGGCCCGACGGCAAGCCGGCCGGCGTGTACTGCGCCTTCAGCGAGGTGCACGCGCAGATCGACCTGGAGCGGTCCATCGCGCTCAGCGAGGCGTTGTTCGAGGACGCGAGCTGGGGTGTCGTACTCGTCGACGCGGATCTACGGCCGGCCGTGGTCAACGCGCACGCCGCGCGTGCCCTGGGGATCGGGCGCACGTCCGTGCTGGGGCGGCCGCTCGGGGACCTGCTCACGCAGGGCCTCGAGGAACTGGAGAGCGCCCTCACCCATGTCCTGGCGGAGGGCGCGCCGCCCGCACCGGCCGAGATCTGGGTGACCGTGCGTACGCCCGAGGGCGAGAAGCGGCGGTGCTGGCGCAGTGGCTTCCTGCGGTTGGCCTCGCCGCTCGCGGAGGAACCGGTTCCGCTCGGGGTCGGCTGGCTGTTCCAGGACGTCACCGAGGCCAAGCAGGGCGAGCAGGAGGCGGCGCTGCTGCGGTTCCGCACCATCCAGTTGCACCGGGCGGCACGGGCGGCCGCCGAGTGCGAGGACCCGGCGGAGGCTGCCGTCGTCCACCTGGACTTCGCCCTCGCCGGCTTCGCCGACCACGCGGTCATCGACCGGGTCGCGGGCGGGTCGGTGACCGACGCGGAGACCGCGGGGCCGGTACGGCTGGTACGCGCCGCCGCGACCCCTTCCGGCCAGCCCGGCCCGAGCGCGCTGACCGGGCAGGCCGGTCTGCCCGTCCGCTACGCCGAGGGCCATCCGGCCCTCCAGTCCGTGGTGCGGTCGGGATCGGTCCGGGCCAGCGTCGGTTCCGTCCCGGCCGAGCAGGCCCGCGAGTGGGCCCGGGCCCGCCAGTGGCCGCCCGACGCGGTCCACGCCCTGTGCACGGTCCTCCGCAGTCGGGGCCGGACCCTCGGCGTCGTGACCTTCCTGCGCGGCGCCGGCCGCAACACCTTCGAACGCTCCGACGCGACCTACGCGGAGGACGTGGCCGTACGCATCGCCATGGCGCTGGACCTGGCGGGGGCGGTGGGGGAGCGGAAGGACTGAACGCGGCTCCCCGTCGGCACGGCTGTGGGCGCGCATCGGCACGCCGGGGGCACACACCGCACCGGCACCCCGTCCGTCGGCGCGCCTCAGTGCCGGTAGAAGATCCGGTCCCCGTACTGCTCCATGATGCGGGTGTTCCAGGCGTGGCCGCCGTCCACGTTGCCGGAGCGCAGGAGCGGGGGGTCGATGCCGCGGGCGGCGAGGGTGGTGGCGGCGGTGGCGACGACGGCCTGGAGGAGGGCCGAGGTGACGACCGTCGAGGCGGGGGCGAAGGGGGCGGGGACGGTGTCGAGGGTGAGTTCCGCGTCGCCGACCGCGATCTTGGAGTCGAGGACGAGGTCGCAGTGGTCCTTGAGGTAGGTGCCGGAGGAGTGCCGGGACCCGGTCTGTGAGGCGTACGCCACCGAGGTCACGCCGATGACCTTCACGCCGAGCGTGCGGGCGTGCTGGGCCATCTCCACGGGGAGGGCGTTGCGTCCGGAGAGGGAGATGATCACCAGGGCGTCGCCCTCGCGCAGGGGTGAGGAGTCGAGGACCGCGGTCGCGAGGCCGTCCACCCGCTCCAGGGCGGAGCCGAGCGTGGCGGGCATGACGTCCACGCCGACGACACCGGGGACGGCGAGCAGGTTCATCAGGGCGAGTCCGCCCGCGCGGTAGACGACGTCCTGCGCGGCGAGCGAGGAGTGGCCGGCGCCGAAGGCGAAGAGGCGGCCGCCGGAGGCGACGGTGTCGGCGAGGAGCGTGCCGGCGGCCTCGATGTTGTCGGCCTCCTCCTCGCGGACCCGCTGGAGCAGGGCGATCGCGGCATCGAAGAACTGACCGGCCGGCTTGCTGTCGCTCATCCGCGGGGCCCCTTCGCCTCTGACGGTGTCCGTGTCGCGGATCACGGTGCGGTCTGGACCAGTGCGGTGTCAATACGGCCACCCGGCGCGGGGAAGCCGCCGGTGTGTGGTCACGCCCCGACAACAGGGACGACCACATGACCCGCTCGTTTCACCGGCACGGCACGGTTGTCGGTGGTATGCGTCAGAATTGAGTTCAGGGCCAGCGCACGCGCCGGAGAGCCGTCCAGCCTTCGGCAGAGCTAATCGAGGGGCACGTATGTCCGGACTGATCGACACCACGGAGATGTATCTCCGCACCATCCTCGAGCTGGAGGAGGAAGGTGTGGTCCCGATGCGCGCCCGGATCGCCGAACGCCTCGACCAGAGCGGGCCGACGGTCAGCCAGACGGTGGCGCGGATGGAGCGCGACGGGCTCGTGTCCGTGGCGAGTGACCGGCACCTGGAGCTGACGGACGAGGGCCGTCGGCTGGCCACGCGGGTGATGCGCAAGCACCGGCTCGCCGAGTGTCTGCTCGTCGACGTGATCGGCCTGGAGTGGGAGCAGGTGCACGCCGAGGCGTGTCGCTGGGAGCACGTGATGAGCGAGGCCGTGGAGCGGCGCGTGCTGGAGCTGCTGCGTCACCCCACCGAGTCGCCGTACGGCAACCCGATCCCCGGCCTCGAGGAGCTCGGCGAGAAGGACCACGCCGACCCCTTCCTGGACGAGGGCATGGTGTCGCTGGCCGACCTCGATCCCGGTTCGGACGGCAAGACGGTCGTCGTCCGCCGTATCGGCGAGCCGATCCAGACGGACGCGCAGCTGATGTACACGCTGCGTCGGGCGGGCGTGCAGCCCGGCTCGGTGGTGAGCGTGACGGAGTCGGCGGGCGGTGTGCTGGTGGGCAGCGGTGGCGAGGCGGCCGAGCTGGAGGCGGACGTCGCCTCTCACGTGTTCGTCGCCAAGCGCTGAACGCCGGCCCACAAGTAACCCTCGGGGCCCGTAACTCTCGGGGCGGCGGGGGCAGTTGTGGCGTTCCGTCGAACTGGTCGAATCCAAGATTGCCTGTGCCGAATCGCAGCGCTTCGACGCTGCGCGTGCGAGGCTGTCGCGTAGGCATATGACCTAGGGGGGCCGGGCGGATGTGCCGTGATCGAGTGGAGGGCCCCGGTGCCGTACGGCACCGGGGCCTGTCCTCCCCTGTGTCGACCCGGAGCCCCGAGCTCCCAGGGTCGTTCCCCTCGGACCGTTTTCCCCGAGCGGTCCGCCTCCCGTTGAAGATCTCCCCTCGGCAGCGGCGATCATTCCTCGTGAGTGGTCACTCGAACGAGGGGTGTTGTCAGCGGAGAGTGCAATTCTCGAATACCCATTCGATACTCTGCCAGTGACGGTTCACGCGGTCCGTGCGTTAGAAGGAGGGGCAGGAAAACGCACGCGACGTGTGTGACGGCGGCGAGGGCAGGACAGGGAAAGCGGCACGACGGCACAGCAGCGACGGCATACAGGACGCGCTACGGGACGGTCGCCCCCAGCGGGAGCGACGGTCCGGGCGAAGCGAGGGGGGTGCCAGAACCAATGGCGCGACGCATCGACGTGACCGGGGCGGGCGGCGTACGCCTGGCCGCCTGGGAGTTCGGCGATCCTCCCAAGAGCGATCCGGCCCAGCTCCTGCCCGGCCAGGCGGAACCACTGCTGCCCGGCCAGGCGGCACCGGTCGACGAGCCCTCGGCCCCGGGGGCCGACCGGGCGCCCGGCGTCCTCTTACTGCACGGCCTGATGGGCCGTGCCTCGCACTGGGCGTCCACCGCCCGCTGGCTCTCCGAGCGCCACCGCGCGGTCGCCCTCGACCAGCGGGGCCACGGCCAGTCCGAGAAACCCCCGCAGGCCGCCTTCACGCGCGAGGCGTACGTCGACGACGCCGAGGCCGCACTGGAGCAGCTCGGCCTCGCCCCCGCGCTCCTCGTCGGCCACGCCATGGGTGCGCTGACCGCCTGGCAGCTCGCCGCCAAACGCCCCGACCTGGTGCACGGCCTGATCATCTGCGACATGCGGGCCTCCGCGCTCGGCGCGGCCTCGCAGCGCGAGTGGGGCGACTGGTTCAAGTCCTGGCCGGTTCCCTTCGCCACCCTCGCCGACGTACGGAAGTGGTTCGGCGAGGACGACCCCTGGGTGGAGCGCCCGAACCCGTCCCGGGGCGCGTTCTACGCCGAGGTGATGCAGGAGTCCGCCGACGGCTGGCGGCCCGTGTTCGAGCCCGAGCAGATGCTGAAGTCCCGTGAGACGTGGGTGTTCGACGCGCACTGGGAGGAGTTGACGCAGGTTCAGTGCCCGGCGCTGGTCGTGCGTGGCCTCGATGGTGAGTTGGGGCGGGCGGAGGCGCAGGAGATGGTGCGGGTGTTGCCTCGGGGGCAGTACGCGGAGGTGGCCGACGCGGGGCATCTTGTGCACTATGACCAGCCGGAGGCGTGGCGGGCGGCCATTGAGCCGTTCTTGGATGCGGTGCTGACTGTGTAGCGCCGGGTGCGTTCTCGTCTGCGGGGTGCGGTTCGTCGGTGGCTGGTCGCGCCCACGCGGCGGAGCCGCGTACCGGCACAGCCCCGCGCCCCTAGGGGGTTGCAGGCACCGGGCGCTCAGCCGTCCCCCTCAGCCTTTGCTCACCGCCGACAGGATCTCCGGCAGGCGCTCCGCCGTGCGGGGAGCCGCCAGCCGGAGACCCAGCAAGGTGATCGCCGTACCGTATGCCGCGCCCACCGGCAGCAGGAGCCAGCTCCACGACTCGCCGGTCGCGCTGATGTTGAGCCAGATCGTCAGGGCGATGACGGGGGCGCACAGGAGGGCGGCGGAGATCATGCCGCCGAGGATGGCGATGCAGGCGAGGCCGGCCTGGCCGGGGGCCACGTTCTTGTGGCCCTCCTGGGGGATGGAGTACGGGAAGCGGGCCGAGGTCCACGCGCCGGTCGCCAGCATCGCGCCGAGCAGGGCGAGGGACAGGCCCAGCACCTCCGGCAGCTTCGGCCAGTCGCCCAGCAGCGCGGTCGTCACCACGACGACGACGGTGGCGTACGGCAGGGTGATCAGCAGCAGGGCCAGGGCCCGCCCCCGCAGCTCGACGTAGGCGTCCCGGGGCGACGAGATCGTCATCGCGACGATCCAGAACGCGGAGGTGTCCTGCCCGAACTGGTTGTACATCTGGATGCCGAGCATGCCGGCGGCGAAGCAGGCGAAGTAGAGCGAGCCGGTGCCCTGGAGGGCGTTGAACACGGGCACGATCAGCCCGATCGCCAGGGACGTCACCCAGGCGGCCTTCGTCTTGGGATCGCGCCAGATGTAGCGCAGGCTGCGCTCCATGACGGTGCCGGTCCGCCCGGCGGGCAGCAGCCGGGCGAGGCCCGTGGACGTACCGCGCTCGCGCGAGGCCGCGTCCGCGGCCTGGAGTGTCGAACCGTCGGGTGCGGTCATCAGCCGCGTCAGAGTGCGTGCCCACCCCGCCACCAGCAGCACCAACGCACCCGCGCTCACGGCGAGTTGGGCGACGGCGACGCCGTACGACCCCTCGCTCACCGAGTCGACCATGCAGATCGCGGAGGCGGGCGGTATCCAGCGGAGCACCGCGGCCGCCGGGTCCAGCTCCCCGAGTCCGGCGGAACCGAGCCGCTGCGCACCGAAGTTGACGACCTGCGCGCCGACGGCGATGACCAGCCCGCTCAGCACGGCGAGGTCCCGCCCCTTGCGGCTGGTCAGCAGGCGGATGTTGGCGGCGGCGACGGCCCGCGCGAGGGACACGCACAGCAGCAGCGCGAGGGCGACCCCGACGACGGCCGTCACGAACGCGGCCGCCCCGTGCGCCACGGAGATCGCCGAGCCCACGAGCAGCAGCAGGGTGAACAGCGGCCCGATCCCCACCAGCGAGGCGGCGAGCAGTGCCCGCACCAGGGGCCGGGGGCGCAGCGGCAGCATCACCAGCCGCGTCGGATCCAGCGTCTCGTCCCCGGTGGGGAAGAACAGTGGCATCACCGCCCATCCAAGCCCCAGTACCGCCGCGAGCAGCACGACCAGCGAGACGGCGTGCTCGTGTCCGCGCAGCGCGAGGAGACCGAGGAACTGCAGGGCGGCGAAGAGGAGAACGACGACGGCGGAGGCGATGTACGCGGCTCGCCGTCCCCCGGACTGCCGCAGCCCGTTCCGCAACAGCGACAGCTTCAGCCGTACGACGGTGGAGGTCACGCTCGTCATCGGCGGCCACCGAGCCAGTCGAGGTCGGTGCCGGTGTCGCGGCCGCTCGCGCCGACGAGGTCGAGGAACGCCCGTTGGAGGGTGGGGTGGTCGCCGCGCACCTCGTCGAGCGTGCCGTGGGCGCGGATCCGGCCGGCCGCCATCACGGCGACCCAGTCGCACAGCGACTCGACCAGCTCCATCACGTGCGAGGAGAAGACGACGGTGGCGCCAGAGGCCGTGTACCGCTCCAGGACGCCCCGGATGGTCTGCGCGGAGACCGGGTCGACGCCCTCGAACGGCTCGTCGAGGAAGAGGACTTCGGGATTGTGGAGGAGAGCGGCCGCGAGTCCTATCTTCTTGCGCATGCCGGTCGAGTAGTCGACGACCAGCTTGTGCTGGGCGCCGGCCAGGTCGAGGACGTCCAGGAGCTGCGTGGCCCGCTTGTCGACCTCCGCACCGGGCAGCCCGCGCAATCGCCCGCTGTACCCGAGCAGTTCCCGCCCCGACAGCCGCTCGAACAGCCTGAGCCCCTCGGGCAACACCCCGATGCGCGCCTTCACCTCGACCGGGTCCCGCCACACGTCGTGCCCGACGACCTCGACGCTCCCCTGGTCCGGCCGCAGCAACCCGGTCACCATCGACAGCGTGGTCGTCTTTCCGGCCCCGTTGGGCCCGACCAGCCCGATGAACTTCCCGGAGGGCAGCTCAAGATCGATCCCGGCCACGGCGACCTGCTGCCCGAACCGCTTCCAGAGCCCACGCACACGTACGGACGTCATGCGTGAAGCCTACGGTCAGTTGACCTACCGACCCGCGGACGGCGGCTGGAAGGCCTACCGATCCCGCCCGCACGCATAGGCGAGCGGCGAGATCAACTCCTCCGCGTCCGGCAACCACCGATTCGCCGGTGTGGGCCGGCACGCCCACTGCACGGCCCCCCGAGACCCGAACCGCGTGGGCGGCGCAGCCACATACGCCCCCTCGCCGAGCGCGACCAGATCGAGGGACGAGGGCGACCAGCCCAACTTCCGCACCAGATCCGGCACCTTCACCGACGCCCCCGGCAACACGAAGAAGTGCATCCGACGGTCCGGCGTCAGCGTCACGGGACCCAGCGTCAACTCCATCCGCTCCATCCGCGCCAACGCCAGGAACCCGGCCGTCTCCGGAACGGAGATCGCGTCGAACGTCCGCCCCGTCGGCAGCAGGATCGACGCCGTCGGCTGCTTCTGCCACATCCGGCGCGCCACGGTCGCGCTGCCGGTGGCCTGGGTCGCCCAGTCCGTACGCGCCGGGTGCGCGCCGGGGACGGCGCACGCGGCGTCGCCGCAGGAGCAGTGCTGCACCCCTTCGACCGCTTCCAGCCAGGTGCCGGGGAACACGTCCCAGTGGCGTTCCTCTGCATAGCGAACGGCGGTCTCCAGCAGCGATTCCCCGCGCTGCTTCGGAATCTGAACGGCTTCGGTGCCCGCGATCGTCTCTTCCACGCTGAACACAACTCCAGCGTCCACCTGGAGTTACGGCTCCCGGACCTGGCCGTCGGAGATTGGCGGCACGGGTCCGGCGCGCGCCGGGGAGGAGCTTGGCGCCCCTTCTGGGGCGCATGGGTGCATGTGTGGGGGCGCGTGGAAGGATCCGCGTTGTGAGCGGGTAGGCAGGGTTGGGGCCGGCTTCTGCCGTTACCCCGGCAATCCTCACATGCCTCGCATTTTCGTCCTGTTTGCGGGGCATTGATCTTTGCGGCCGGATCTTTGCGCTTCTGCTCGCCGGAGCGGCGCGACCCGGTCGGGAAAGACACATCAACTCGGTGCGCGGGCAGGCACCGCAGCCACAGGGGGTACGCCAATGGCCGCAAGGCCACTCGTCGCGCGGCAGCCGAACGAACGGCTGCAGGCGCTCATCCAGGAGGCGGGGTGCTCGAACGCCGGGCTGGCCCGCCGGGTCAACATGTGCGGCGCCGAGCACGGCCTCGACCTGCGCTACGACAAGACGTCGGTGGCGCGCTGGCTGCGCGGACAGCAGCCGCGCGGACGGGCCCCGGCGATCATCGCCGAGGCGCTGGGCCGCAAGCTCGGCCGTACGGTCACGATCGACGAGATCGGCATGGCCAACGGCAAGAACCTCGCGTCGGGTGTCGGTCTCCAGTTCTCGCCGACGGTACTGGGGGCCATCGAGCAGGTGTGTGAGCTGTGGCGGAGCGATGTGGGCCGCCGCGACTTCCTCTCCGGCTCGTCCGTCGCCGCGTCCGCGCTGGTCGAGCCCAGCCGCGACTGGTTGATCTCCGCGCCCGACGCCCAGGTGTCGCGCTCGGCCGGGCCGCGCGTGGGGCAGTCCGACGTGGCGGCGGTCCGCGCGATGACCCAGGCGCTGGTCGACCTGGACCACCAGTACGGCAGCGGGCACGTGCGCCCGGTCGTCGTGCACTACCTGAACAGCGTCGTCTCGGGGCTGCTGGCCGGCTCGTACCGGGAGGCGGTGGGCCGTGATCTCTTCGGCGCGGTCGCGCGGTTGACGGAGCTCGCCGGGTACATGGCGGTCGACACCGGGCAACCGGGCCTGGCCCAGCGGTACTACATCCAGGCGCTGCGGCTCGCGCAGGCGGCGGGCGACCGCGGATACGGCGGGTACGTCCTCGCCGCGTCCATGAGCCATCTCGCCGCGCAGCTCGGGAACCCGCGGGAGATCGCGCAGTTGGCGCGGGCGGCGCAGGAGGGGGCGCGTGGGCGCGTGTCACCGCGCGCGGAGGCCATGTTCTTCGCGGCGGAGGCGCGCGGCCACGCCCTGCTGGGCGACGCCCGGGCGGCCCACGTGGCGTCCGGGCGCGCGGTCACCGCGCTGGACACGGCCGATCCGGACTCCGGGGACGACCCGGAGTGGATCGCGCACTTCGACGAGGCGTACCTGGCGGACGAGTTGGCACACTGCCACCGTGACCTGGGGCAGGCCGAGGCGGCGGCGCGGTGCGCCGAGCAGTCCCTGGCCGGGCACCCCGAGTCACGCGCGCGCAGGCGGGCTATCGGCCACCTCCTGCTCGCCACCGCCCAGGTCCAGCAGCGCGAGGTCGAACTGGCCTGCCACACCGGGACGAAGGCCCTGGAACTCCTCGAGAAGCTCCGCTCCAACCGGGGCGCCGAGTACCTGGAGGACTTCCAGCAGCGGCTCGATCCGTACCGGGACGAATCGGTGGTACGGGAGTTCGGCGCGCGGCTGGAGATGAAGGTCGCCGCGTGAAACCCGGGGCGACCGGCGCGTGAACGAAGGGAAAACGGGGCTCCGGTCGTGAAGGGAGGGCTTGTTCGGCGGCGGGGGAGCGCGTTCCGGTTCCGCGGCCCGGTGATCTGTTACGGCGGTCACAGGGACCCCGGTCACGGCCTGAGCTGCGTAGCACCTCGCTCCGCGGACCCGGTAGCGTGAGCCGACGATTCCGAAGGTCCCCCATAAGTAGGAGTCCCGGTGACGCAGAGTGGACAGGGCGAGGAGCCCTCGGCGCGGCCCGCGCGCGAAGGCATCGTGCTGCCCTCCGACGGTGGCGAGCCCCTGCTGCCGGGCATGACGGGCGGATCGGGTGACCGACAGCCGGGCTCGCAGCCGGGGCCCGCGACGGGGCAGCACCACGGCGGGCAGTACGGCCGCCAGGACCCCGCCGCGGCGCCGCCCGGCGGCCAGGCCTGGGACCGCCCGTGGGGCCCCGACCAGCACCAGAACCCGGCCCCGCCGCCGACCCCGGGCTGGCCGACCCCGCCCGACCAGCAGTGGAGCACGCCCGAGCCGCCGGCCTGGGACGCGCCACAGCAGCCGGGCGCACTGCCCCAGGAGGGCACACCGTCGCAGGGCTACGGCCCCGGCTCCCAGCAGCAGGGCTACGGCCCCGCCTCGCAACCACAGGGTTACGGCGCCGGCGCCCACCAGCAGGGCTACGGCACCGGCGCACCGTCGCAGGCCTACGGCATCGGTGCACAGCCTCCCGCGTACGGCGGCGGCACGCCCGCGCAGCCTCCGGCGTACGGCGCCGAGGGCACGGGCGGCGCGCAGTCGTCGTACCCCGGGCAGGGACCCGGCACGGGCGGTGCCCCCGGCGCTCCGCTGCCCCCGGCCGACGAAGGGGCCACCCAGTACATACCGCCGGTCCCGGCCGCACCCACCGACCAGGCCACCCGGTACATACCGCCGGTCCCGGCCGCCCCGGCGGACGAAGGGGCCACGCAGTACCTGCCGCCGGTCCCCGCCGCGCCCGCCGACGAGGGCGCGACGCAGTACCTTCCGCCGGTCGGTCCCGGGGCGCTGCCGCCCGAGACGCCGGCCGAGTCCACGCACTTCCTGGGACGCGCCTCGCAGGGCGGGCCCGGACCGATGCCGGAGCACGGCGGGGCGTCGGCGGGGAGACCCGGCGCCGGGCCGCTGCCGCCCGCCGCGGGGTCCGACGCCGAGGCCACCCAGTACATCCCGCCCGTGACGCGCGGGCCCGGTGGAGCGCCGTACGGGGACCAGCGCACGCCCTCCGAGTTCGACAACCTCTTCCGCAGCGACCAGGGCGGCGGGGGCCAGGCCGGCTCCACCCAGCAGCTGCCGCGGATCCAGCAGTCCCCGGGCGGCCACGACGGATACGCGCCCGCGGCCTCGTACGCTCCGCCGACCGGTCCGGGCGGGCTGCGCGGGCCCCGGGCCGATGACAGCGGCGACGAACGCGGCCGGAGCGGGCGTACCGGCTCGCGTCTGCCGTTGATCGCCGCCATCGGCGTGGGTATCGCGGTCGTCGGCATCGGTGCCGGCGCGCTGCTGGCCGGTGGGGGCGGCGGTGACGACAAGGGTGACGACAAGACCGTGGCCGCCTCGACGCCCGCGACGGACTCCTCCGGTTCCGCGGCCGCCGATCCGGCCAAGCAGCAGGCGACCGCCCTGGACGCGCTGCTGGCCGACAGCGGCAGCAGCCGTACCAGCGTGATCAACGCTGTGGGCGACGTGAAGTCCTGCACCAACCTCGGCCAGGCGGCCACCGACCTGCGTGACGCGGCCAAGCAGCGAGGCGACCTGGTCACCAAGCTGTCCGGGCTGGCCGTCGACAAGCTGCCGAACCACACGGAGCTGACGGCCGCCCTCACCAAGGCGTGGCAGGCGTCCGCGGCGGCCGACAACCACTACGCCGCCTGGGCCGACCAGGTCGCCGGCAACAAGAAGCTCTGCAAGAAGGGCCAGGCCCGCTCCACGGGCCAGACCCAGGCGGGCAACCGCGAGAGCGGCACGGCGAGCACGCAGAAGAAGACCGCCGCCGAACTGTGGAACGCGATCGCGAAGACGTACGGGCTGACCCAGCGCCAGCCGGTCCAGCTCTGAGACGGGCGGGCCCCGAGCCCGCCCTCCGCCCCAGCCGGGGTCCGCCCCAGCCGGGGTCCGCGTCAGTCGAGGTCCGCGTCCTGCAGGGTCTTCGTCACGTCGACGAAGCCCTTCTCGGCCGCCACCAGTCGGCCCTGCCGGACGACCTGCAGGGTCACGGAGGTGTTGACCAGGCGCGGGAAGCCGACGGAGGCGAGCCGGTCCGAGTAGCGCCAGCGCAGTGGCGGCGTGAGCCCGCCCGTGGTCACCTTCAGCCCGTCGTTCAATGCCTTGCGCACGGTGGACGCGCTCACCTCGCCGTCCCCGAGCGACTCCACGGCCTGCCGGAACGCGGTGTACGCGATCCAGGTGGTCTGCACCCCGGCGTCCGCGGGATCGATGCGGTTGTCGGAGAACGCCTGCTCCTTGATGACCTGCTTCATCTCGTCCCACCGTTCGTCGGTGGCCACCGGGTACCAGCCGCTGATGTACGCGCCCTCGTACGGCCCCGACGCGCCGCCGGAGGCGTCGATGACCGTCTGGTCGACGCTGCCGAGCACGGTCGCGGTGCGCACGGCGGGATGGTCGGCGCGGGTGCGCCGGAAGGAGTCCATGAAGGTGTCGTTGCGGTCCCCGAGGGCGGGCACCACACACCCCTCCTTCGCCGGGTCCCCGGCGGCGTGCTCCAGCGAGCGCTGGGCCTGTGTGCCGTACTCCGTGGCGTCCTCCTTGGCCAGCAGGTCCTTCACGGCCTCGTGCCGGCCCGCCCGCAGCCCGGAGTTCAGCAGGGCCGGCAGCTGGTCGCCCGCGATGGAGTCGGGGCGCACGAGCGACACGGGTCCGCAGCGGCCCGCCAGCTCCTTGCCGAGGCCGGCCAGGAGCGCGGGCTGGCCGCCGTTGACCGGGTAGGACAGCGGGCTGGTGAACTCGCTGTTGGTGACGCCGTAGCCGCCGATGTACGGGATGCCGCCGCTCTCCAGCGCCGGGAAGAACGAGTTGGCGTACTGGCTGTAGGAGCCGACGACGGCGACCACGTTCTCCTTGACCGCGCGCCGGGCGCACTTCGCGGCCTCGACGCTGTCGTTGTGGTCGTTGCAGGTCAGGACCTTGAGCTTGCGGCCCTCGATGCCGCCGTGGGCGTTGACCCAGCGGGCGTAGGCGAGCGCGAAGGCGGGCATTCCGGGCTTGTTGGTCGCCTGGGTCTCCTCCGGCGCCCAGGTCATGACGGTGATGGGGTCGTCCCCGGCGCCCCCCGTGCCGCCGGGGACGACTCCGCAACCGGCGGCGAGCGACGCGCATGCGGCCAGCGCGCCCATCGAGCGGACAGCGGCTCTGACGGGACGAGTGGAGTGGCCGAACATGGGGAGAAAGGTGCTTCGCTTGCGTCGCCTGCCGGTCATGGATACGCACGATTCCTGCACACCGCTAACCTGGGAGTGACCTCCGGTCAACGGTTGGTGACGCGGGGGTGAATTGCGGGGGGCGGTGAGCCGTGTTCGAGGGGGAACGTACGATCGATGACCGTGCAAGGTGCGGACAACTCTTCCCGTCGCGGGCGTCGCTCATTCACCATGGGCGGCATGCCCCTCAACGACATGCCCTGGTGGCGCTGGCGCAGCAACGTGCGCTCGGCGCTGCACATGCTCTCCGATCCGGTGTTCCAGCGGGACGTCTGGCTGGCAGGCGTGGACGGGTACGGGGACGTCACCGACGCCGTGTACCGCCTCGTCGAGGACACCTGGCTGGACAACTGGTCCGCCGAGAAGTACGTCGGCACGATCTTCCGCGACTCCCAGGAGGCGGCGCTCGTGGACACCGCGGTGCTGCGGGTGCTGCGGATCATGCACCAGGTCGGCCCGGACGCGCCGGTCTCCGCCTACGTCGACCATCCCGCCTGGCCGGAGGCGGTGCGGGCGGCCCGCGACGCGCATGTCCGCATGGCCGCGGCCGACGGGGAGGACGCGGACGTGCCGCCGCGCACCCTGGAGGTGCTGCGGATCATGACACGGTCCGCCTAGGGCGCGCCCCGGCGGTCCCCGGAGGTGGTTTCCGGCTCGGTCCGCGTGGCGGACGGGTTCCGGTGGGGTTCATGGGATATGGGACCCTGTCCTGCATGAACGAGCAGTCCACCCGAGCCGCGGCCCCGGCCGACCAGTACGTCCTCACCCTCTCCTGCCCCGACAAGCAGGGCATCGTGCACGCCGTGTCGAGCTACCTCTTCATGACCGGCTGCAACATCGAGGACAGCCAGCAGTTCGGCGACCACGACACGGGCCTGTTCTTCATGCGCGTCCACTTCTCGGCGGAGTCGCCGGTGACGGTGGACAAGCTGCGCGCCAGCTTCGCCGCGATCGGTGACTCCTTCCACATGGAGTGGCAGATCAACCGGGCCGACGAGAAGATGCGCATCGTGCTGATGGTCAGCAAGTTCGGGCACTGCCTGAACGACCTGCTGTTCCGGGCGCGGATCGGGGCGCTGCCGGTGGAGATCGCCGCGGTGGTGTCCAACCACACGGACTTCGCCGAGCTGGTGGGTTCGTACAACATTCCCTTCCACCACATCCCGGTGACGAAGGACACCAAGGCGCAGGCCGAGGCGCAGCTGCTGGAGCTGGTGCGGGCGGAGAACGTCGAGCTGGTGGTGCTGGCCCGGTACATGCAGGTGCTCTCCGACGACCTGTGCAAGCAGCTCAGCGGGCGGATCATCAACATCCACCACTCGTTCCTGCCGAGCTTCAAGGGCGCGAAGCCGTACCACCAGGCCCACGCGCGTGGGGTGAAGCTGATCGGGGCCACCGCGCACTATGTGACCGCGGATCTCGACGAGGGGCCCATCATCGAGCAGGAGGTCGAGCGGGTCGGGCACAACGTCACGCCGGACCAGCTGGTCGCGATCGGGCGGGACGTGGAGTGCCAGGCGCTGGCGCGGGCGGTGAAGTGGCATGCCGAGCGGCGCATCCTGCTGAACGGGCGCCGGACGGTCGTGTTCGCCTAGCGGCTCGGAGGGGCGCGCGGCAACCCGGCCCTACATCCGGCTCAGCGACGCCGCCGCGAACAGTACGTCCTTGATGGCCTCGCGGTCGCCGACCTGACCGGCGGCGGCCTCCGCGGGAGACACGTGTCCCGCGGCCAAGCGGCAGAACTCCACTCCGTCCAGGGCGACATGGGCCACCTCGTGCTCGGCGGAGCCCACCGCGGCGGGGGAGTCCAGCGGGATCAGCCACTCGCCGCCGCCCAGCCCCTCGATCTCCAGCCGCAGGCTGCGCCCCGGCTCGCCCGCCGGGACGAGGTGGCGGCGGTGGGGAGGCGTGGCCAGGCCGGCCCGGCGGCGGGCCGCGAGCGCGTTCGGCAGCACCCGCGCCGCCAGGCCGATCATGCGGTGCAGATGGCGCGGGGACGGCGGTGCGTACGGGTAGTCGACCGCCTCGGCGATGTCCTCCGCGTGCACCCAGCACTCGAACGCCCGGTCCAGCAGGGCGTCGCGCAGGCGCAGCTCGAAGTCGCCGTACGACACCGGGCGCTCGCCGGAGCCGCCGGTGAACGACACCGTGCGGACGATGTCGTGGCCCTGTTCCCGCCACGGTGTCCGTACCTTGCGGGTGGGCGGGAAGTGCGAGGCACGCCAGTACGCCTCGGTGCGGGCCGCGGGTGTGGGCTCCTTGCCGTCGGAGGCGTCGCCGAGGGGGTCGTCGAGGCCGAGCGCGAGCGCGACGAGCCCGTCGACGGCGAGCAGGTGCGCGATGACCCCGGCGACGGTCGTACGACGGCTCGTGGCGGCGTCGCGCTCGAACCAGCGCAGGCGTACGGGGGCGTGCCACTCGGCGTCGCCGAAGTCCTGGAGCAGGGCGTCGAGGCGGGCGGTCTCGGCGTCGTACGAGGCGGCCCAGTCCGGTACCGGGATGCGCGGCGCGCGGCGGTCCAGGCAGCCCGCGAGGACGCGGGTGCGCAGGCCGGGGTCGAGGTCGAGGCTCTCCGGGCGCTGCAACAGGCCGACCGCCTCGCGCAGCCGGCGCGCCTCGTCCGCGCAGGCCCCGCAGTCGCCGAGGTGTTCCTCGACCGCCGCCGTCTCCTCCGCCGAACAAGCCGCCAGGGCCCACGCCCCGAGCAACGACTTCAACACCCGATGCTCCAGCACCGGCGCCTCCACCGCCCCCAGCACGGGCAACACCAACCCACTGTCCTCGACGGAAACCCGCGGCATCGGTATACGCGGAGGCCCGACGGCCTCACCCGAACCACCGCTCGGGTCCCCTGTCCCACCACCGGACCCACCAGAACCAACATCAACCCCAAAGGTCCCGCCAGGCCCACCGGTCCCGTCGCCGGACCCGCCGCTCCCGTCAGCCCCACCGGCCCCGCCTGCCCCGCCCGAGCCGTCGACGGCGTCCGGAACGCCCAGGTCGTCCGGGTCGTCCGGGTCCCGTGCGTCGGAGGTGTCGTTCGTCGGGGCATCCGCCATGTTCTGCCCCTGCGTCGCCGTGCCCGGAGTGCACGCGAGCGGGGAGGCGTCGTGTGTGGTCATGTGCTCCGGTGCCTGCTGTGCCGGACGGTCCGCGTCGTCGAAACCCTCGGCCCCTCTCACGCCGCACCCCCGTACCCAGGCGGTGCCCCCGGTGTGTCGGTGTCGTGGGCCGTGGAGAGGAGCTGGAGGCCGAGGCGGAGGCGGCGGCGGGCCTCGTCCTCGGTGACGCCGAGGTCGACCGCGGTCTGGCGGTAGTCGCGGCGCTGGAAGTAGGCGAGTTCGAGGGCGGCGCGGAGCGGGGTCGGCATGGCGTGGACGATGTAGTCGGCGCGGGCGGCGACCGAGGCGTGGCGGACCTTGTGCTCCAGGTCCTCGGTGGAGCCCTCGCCGCCCTGGGCGAGAGCCTCCGTCTCCGTCGCACGCAGCCGCTGCACGGCGAGCCGGTGGGTGAGCGTGGCCACCCAGGTGCGCAGGGGGCCGTTCTTCGGGTCGTAGGCGTCCGGGTTCTCCCAGACGTGGGTGAAGACCTCGCGGGTGATGCGGTCGGCCGCCCGTTCGTCCTCGAGCACGCGGTGGGCGAGGCCGTGCACGAGCGACGCGAACCGGTCGTACAGCTCACCGAGGGCGGCGGCCTCCCCGCGGGCGAGCCGCTGCTGCATCCTGCGGTCCCAGCGGGGCGGTGCGTCCTGCGTCGCCATGCGGCCCCCTCACCCCTGTGCTCGTCCGGCCCTGCCGGTCCGTTCCTGTGTCCAGCCTGCGTCCAACGTCACCTCGAATGTAGTCGGCATGGCCGAGCGCGCACGCCCCTTTGTGGCAATGTGCGCCCCCCGACCCGCCCCAGGTGGTAGGGGGGATCCGGGGTGCGCCGGGCAGACTTCCGGGCCCATCTACCCTCCATCGCCCCGCTCAAGCCTGATCGAACAGGATCGAATACGACTGAAACCAGCCTCTTTTGTTCGATTACCGTTTCTGGAGCCGTGTTTCAGGGAACCGCCGCTGGGCAGCCGCGCTGCAAGGAAGCGTAGGGACGGCTTCCACTTCCGGTTTTCCGGGATTCTCCAGCGAATGAAGGGCGTGGTGGTGGCGTTCAAAGTGAACGACGTCGAGCAGGCCGGTTGGGCCGTGCTCCACGTCTCCGGTGAACTGGACCTCGTGACATCGCCGGTGCTGCGTCAACGAGTGCACGACGTGGTGGCCGAGGGCCGCCACAGCCTCGTCCTCGACCTCTCCGAGGTGCAGTTCTGCGACTCCAGCGGTGTCGGCGTGCTCATCGCCTCCCGCCGCCTCATCCGCTCCTGCCGGGGCACCCTGCGCCTGATCCTGCCCGCGCAGGGCGCGGTCGACGGCTCGCACGTCAACCGGGTCCTCGGCGCGCTCGGTGTGCGACGCCTGTTCGACGTGTACGCCGACGTCGACGACGCCCTGGAGGACGAGGCCGGCCCGCTGTCGGCGTGAGACGCCCGAGGGACCGGATCGTCACCGGGTCCGCGACTGCCACACCGTTGTCGCAGAATTTCCCCGGTCTTGGTACAAGCGTCGATTTCCCGCTCCCCGACGGCCCACCACGTCGTACGCTCCGTGCCAGATACACCCTCACGTGACGTAAGGCGGCCCGAAAAGACATGGTCAGCAGCGAGTACGAGCGCAGGATCGCCGACCGGTTCGCCACCTTCGACCAGGACGGCAACGGCTACATCGACCGCGAGGACTTCAACGTGGCGGCCAAGGCGCTGCTCGTGGAGTTCGGCACCGCGGCCCGCTCCGACAAGGGGCAGGCGCTGTACGCCGGAGCGGAGGCGTTCTGGCAGGGCATGGCCGGCATAGCGGACCGGGACGGCGACCAGCGCATCACCCGGGACGAGTTCGTGAACGGCGCGCTCAAGCGCCTGCGCGACAACCCCGAGCGGTTCGCCGAGATCGCCCGGCCCTTCCTGCACGCCGCCCTCGACATCGCCGACACCGACGGCGACGGAGCCGCCACGGTCGCCGACACCGCCCGCGTGCTGGTCCTCCTGGGTGTGCCGCAGGACACCGCCCGCGCGGCGGCCGCCGCACTCGACGCGGACGGCGACGGCAAGGTCGGCGAGGCCGAGATCGTGCCCGCGTTCGCCCGCTACTTCACCGTCCCCGAGTAGCGCTCCCCGAGTAGCGTTCGCGCAGCTTGTACTTGAGCACCTTGCGCAGGGTCTCGTTGCGGGGAAGGGCGTCCACCACCTCGAGCTGTTCCGGCAGCTTGTGCACCGACAGCCCTTCCTCGCGCAGATACGACGTGACCGCCGCCAGGGTCAACTCCCCGGCCCCCGGCGCCCGCTCCACCACCGCGCACACCCGCTCCCCGCGCTCCGCGTCCGGCAGCCCGATCACGGCCACGTCCCCGACGGCCGGGTGCGCGTGCAGCAGGTTCTCGATCTCCTTCGCCGAGACGTTCTCGCCCTTGCGGATGATCACGTCCTTCAGGCGTCCCGTCAGCACCAGATGCCCGCTGTCGGTGAGGTGCCCGAGGTCGCCGGTGCGCAGGAACCCGTCCCCGTCGAACGCCTCCGCCGTCTGCGCCGGATCCAGATAGCCCCGGCACACGGCCTCCCCGCGCAGCCGGACCTCCCCGTCGACGATCCGTATCTCCATCCCGTCCGGCGGCCGTCCCTCCGTCGTCGCCAGGTTCTCCGTGGTGTCGTCCGGCGACCCCATCGTGATCATCGGCACCTCGGTCATGCCGTATCCGTGGGTGAGCCGAACCCCCATCTCCCTGATCACGGCGTAATAGAGCTCCGGAGGCTTCGGCGCCCCGCCGCCCGCGAGCAGCCGCAGTGTCGGGATCACCTTCCGGTCGGGCTGCTTGCGCTGCTCGGCGAGGAACATCGAGTAGAACGCCGTGGACCCGCCCGCCATCGTCACCCCGTGCCCGCGGTACCCCTCCAGCGCGTCCGGCAGCGCGAACTGCTCGAACATCACCGCGGGGAAGCCGTAGAGCAGCAGCATCACCGTGTAGTCCGGGCCGCCTATGTGGGCGTACGGGAAGGCGATCGAGCCGACGTCGGTGGGCGTCGGGCGCAGCGCGTGGGCGAGGCAGGAGCCGCCCGCGATGAGGGAACGGTCCGTGTGGAGCACGCCCTTGGGATCGGAGGTCGTGCCCGAGGTCCAGTAGATCCAGCGGACCGAGGTGCCCTCGGTGGGCGCGGGCGGCAGCACGGAAGGATCGCCCTCGGGCAGGTCGTCGTACGCCTCGAAGACCCCCTTCGCGCCCAGTCGCCGGGCCATCTCCGTGTGGTCGAAGCCCCGCCACAGGCCCGGCACCGCGAAGAACTCCGCCTTCGACTCCCGCAGCGCGAAGCCGACCTCCCGGTCCCGGTAGAAGGGGATGACCGGGGTCTGTACGGCGCCCAGGCGGGCCAGGGCGAAGGACAGGACGGCCGTTTCGAGGCGGGTGGGCAGTTGCCAGGCGACCACCGTGCCGGGGCGTACGCCCATGTCGTACAGCCCGGCCGCGACCCGCTCGGCACGGGCGCGCAGCGCGCCGAAGGTGAGGGTGCGGTCGTCCTGGAGGAAGAGCGGGCGGTCGGGGGTGAGGCGGGCGCGACGGTCGAGCAGGTCCCACAGCGTGCGGGAGGAACTCAGGGAGCGCGGGGTCTCGTTCACGGAGGTCTTGTTCACGGAGGACTCGTTCACGGATGCCCCCTCCTTGGCTGACAGCCTTGGCTGACGGGTCGTCAGATGCGATGCTATCTGACGCTCCATCAGATCAGTACCGTCCGGCAGTTCCCGCGCATCCTCGGAGGGGACCCATGACCGAACTGCCCCGCATCATCAGCGTCGACGACCACGTCATCGAGCCCGCGCACCTCTTCGAGACCTGGCTGCCGCAGAAGTACCGCGACCGCGGCCCGAAGCCCCTCACCGCGGGCATCGGGGACCTCGCCTACGTCGGCGGCAAGTACCGGATCACGATGGATCCGGACGGCCCGCCCACCGACTGGTGGATCTACGAGGACCTGCAGTTCCCGTACAAGCGCAACATCGCCGCCGTCGGCTTCGACCGCGACGAGATGACCCTGGAGGGCATCACCCGCGCGGAGATGCGACGCGGCTGCTGGGACCCCGTCGAGCGGCTCAAGGACATGGACCTCAACCACGTCGAGGCCAGCCTCTGCTTCCCGACCTTCCCCCGCTTCTGCGGGCAGACCTTCGCAGAGGCGCAGGACAAAGAAGTGGCGGTCGCGTGCGTACGGGCCTACAACGACTGGATGGTGGAGGAGTGGTGCGGCGACAGCGGCGGGCGGCTCATCCCGCTGTGCCTGATCCCGCTGTGGGACATCGACCTCGCGGTGGCGGAGATCCACCGCAACGCCGCCCGCGGGGTGCGCGCGGTCACCTTCTCCGAGATCCCCACGCACCTCGGCCTGCCGTCGATCCACTCCGGCCACTGGGACCCGTTCTTCGCGGCCTGCCAGGAGACCGGGACGGTCGTCAACATGCACATCGGCAGCAGCTCCCAGATGCCCGCCGCCTCCCCGGACGCCCCGCCCGCCGTCCAGGCCTCGCTCAGCTTCAACAACGCGATGGCCTCGATGATGGACTTCCTGTTCAGCGGGGTCCTGGTGAAGTTCCCCCGGCTGAAACTCGCGTACTCCGAAGGCCAGATGGGCTGGATCCCGTACGCCCTCGAACGCGCCGACGACGTGTGGGAGGAACACCGGGCCTGGGGCGGGGTGCGCGACACGATTCCCGAGCCGCCGTCGACGTACTACTACCGGCAGATCTTCTGCTGCTTCTTCCGTGACAAGCACGGGATCGCCTCGCTGGACGTGGTCGGACGCGACAACGCCACCTTCGAGACCGACTACCCGCACGTCGACTCGACCTTCCCGAACACCAGGGAGGTCGCCCTCGACCATGTGAAGGGCCTCGACGACGAGACGATTTACAAGCTGATGCGGGGCAACGCGATCCGCATGCTGGCCCTGGACCTCGACACGTAATGGACCTCTCCTGCACGCCCGCCGAGGAGGAGTTCCGGGCCCGGCTGCGGGAGTGGCTCGCCAAGGTGCTGCCCACCCTGCCGCCCAAGCCGGACCCCGCCGACTGGCCGGCCCGCCGCGCCTACGACCTCGGCTGGCAGCGGATGCTGTACGACGCCGGGTACGCCGACGTCCACTGGGGCGGATCACCGACCGTACGGCTGATCTTCCTGGAGGAGACCGAGAAGGCGGGCGCGCCCTATGTGGGAGCGGGGTTCGTCGGGCTGCTGCACGCCGGGCCCACCATCGCCGCCGAGGGCACGCCGGAGCAGCGGGAGCGCTGGCTGCCGCCGATCCTGCGCGGCGAGGAGGCCTGGTGCCAGGGCTTCAGCGAACCGGACGCCGGGTCCGACCTCGCGGCACTGCGCACACGCGCGTGGCGCGACGGCGACCACTACGTCGTCAGCGGCTCCAAGATCTGGACCTCCCACGCGGAGGTCGCCGACTGGTGCGAGCTCCTGGTGCGCACCGACCCCCACGCGCCCAAGCACCGGGGCATCACCTGGCTGGCGATGCCCATGGACACGCCGGGCGTCACCGTACGGCCGCTGCGCACCCTCGCCGGGTCCGCCGAGTTCGCGGAGGTGTTCCTCGACGAGGTGCGGGTGCCGGTGGCCAACCGGGTGGGCGAGGAGAACGACGGCTGGCGGGTCACGATGGTGACGCTGTCCTTCGAGCGCGGCACGGCCTTCGTCGGCGAGGTGGTCGCCTGCCGACGCGTCCTCGGCGAACTCGCCCTCGAGGCGCGGAGGAACGGCCGCTGGGACGATCCCGCGCTCCGGCGGCGCCTCGGCCGCCTGAACGCCGAGTTCCGCGCGCTGTGGCGGCTGACCCAGTGGAACGTGAGCGAGGCGGAGGCGTCGGGCGGGGTGCCCGGCGTCGGGGGTTCGGTTTTCAAACTGAGGTACTCACACGCGCGTCAGGAGCTGTACGACGCCGCCGCGGAGGTCCTGGGCGACGCCGCCCTCGACCTGGACCGGCCCTGGACGCTCGACCGACTCTCCTCGCTGTCCTACACCATCGCCGCCGGCACTTCGCAGATCCAGCACAACATCGTGGCCGAGCGGATCCTGGGCCTGCCGAAGGGGCGCTGACGTGCGTTTTCAACTGACCGACGACCAGCGGGCCCTGCGGGCCGGGGTGCGGGAGCTGCTGGCGCGGCGCTTCGACGCCGGGGCCCTGCGCGCCGCCGTGGAGCGTCCGGGGCTCGACCGCGCGCTGTGGCGGGAGTTGGGCGAGGCCGGGTTCTTCGCGCTGCGGCTGCCCGAGGCGGACGGCGGGGTCGGGGCGGGGCTGCCCGAGGCCGTGTTGGCGTTCGAGGAGGCGGGCCGCGCGCTGTTGCCGGGCCCGCTGGTGGCCACCCATCTCGCGGCGGGGAGGGTGCCGGGGGCGGCCTCCGGGGAGGCGGTCGTGACGGCCGTGGACGGCGGGCTGGTGGAGTGGCTGGCGGAGGCGGACGTGGTGGAGGGCGTGGCGCGCGGAGGAGCGGAGGAGGCGAGCGATGCCTCCGGTGCCGTACCGGTGCGGTCGGTCGATCCTCTGACGCCGCTGCACCGCGTCGAAGGCTCTCTGCGGCCCACTGATCCCGTCGCCGTCCTCCTGACCGCCGCCGAACAACTCGGCACGGCCACGCGCGTGTGCGAGCTGGCCGTGCAACACGCCCGGACGCGTGAGCAGTTCGGGCGGCCGATCGGGGCCTTCCAGGCGGTCGCGCACCTGTGCGCACAGCTCCTCGTGCGGGCCGAGACGGCCCGTGCGGCCGTGTACGCGGCCGCTGTCACCGCCGACCCGGCCGACGTCGCCGCCGCCCGGCTGCTGGCCGACGACGCCGCCGTACGCGGTGCTCGCGACTGCCTCCAGGTGCACGGCGGTATGGGCTTCACCTGGGAGTCGGAGGTGCATCTGCATATGAAGCGGGCATGGGTACGGACGCGACGTGCGGGGGCCACCACGGAGAGTGAGGAGCTGCTCGCCGCCGATCTGTTGGCCGGCGTGGGCTGACGGGCCGTTGACCAGTGCCATCGCGCGCGTGGCCGACATTCACCCACGCAAGTGTCACGGATTGTGGCAAAAGAGGATTACGGAGCGTTGATACCGGCTTGTGTCCTCGACGTGGCTCGTCACGGCCCGGAGTCGGCGTGTCCCTCGGGTACCTTGGGTGGGATGCGAGTGGTGCCGAGTGCGAGCCAAGCGGGTGCGGCCCCTGGGCCTGCCTGTTCGACTCCCCGCGGCGAGCGTCGCACAGTATGCCGCATGGGTACTCCTTCGCGCTGGAATATGCCCGAAGCGCTTGTTGAGGTGACTGTACGTCAATCAAGCTGTCTCGTAAGGGATTCACGTTCCGTGACTCCGGCCGTGACTCCAATACGGGCCGTTGTTCTGGTCATGCAAAAAATGGTTACGATCGTGGCCCTCGTCGTAGCCCTCGTCATGGCGCTCGTCGTGGCGCTCGCGTGCCGCGAGGTCATGTGTCCGCCGGTTCGGATGGTGTGAGCGGTGCAGGTGCTTCAAGTGCAGCTGGAGATCCGGCCCGACCCCGCGGAGGTGGGGCGCGCCCGGAGATGGGCCCGGTCGCGGCTCGCCGGGTCAGGGATACAGGCCGACGAGCCACTCGCCGAGACCCTTGTCCTGCTGGTCTCGGAGCTGGTCACCAACGCCGTGGTGCACACCGGCCGGCCGGCCGTGCTCCGGCTGTCCCTGCCCGACTGCGACGCGGCCGACGATTCCGCCACCGTGCGCCTGGAGGTGGCCGACAGCAGCGGCCGGGCCCCGACGCCGCGGTGCGCGGACGACGACGCCACCGGCGGCCGCGGCCTCGCCCTCGTCGACGGCCTCGCCGACCGCTGGGGCTGGACCCGCGAAGGCGCCGGCAAGCGCATCTGGTGCGAACTCGACCGCTGCGCACAGCCCCGGCAGGCCGCGGCCGGCTGCGGGGTCGTCGGTCTGTCGGCGTACGAGGAACTGGCGTACGAGGCGTTGTTCACGGGGGCCTGACCGCTGCGCGGGGCTTGCACGCGCGTGCGGGGATCGATCGCCCCGGTGTCGGTCTGCGTGACGGGCGCACGGGGTGCGGGGGCGCCGCGGGTGTCGTCGGCCCGGTGCACGGGTGCAGAGGGCGCTGTCGCGGCAAGACGGGTGGAGCATCCGTGCGCCCGGACGTGCTTCCGTGCGCGCCCACGACAAACGGGGGCAAAAACAACGAGGGTGTTGACGCCTCGTGTCCGCCTGATCACGCTTGAGGTTCAGCGACTCGCCGCGAGGGGACGGCGAGGGCTCGTGACGGGAAGCCCTCGTCGAGTGCGGGTCGTTGGGTTCGGCGTCGGCTTCCTCAGGGCCTAGGGGGGCCGGGGCGGGTCGCCGGAGCCGGATGGTGGCGCGCGGTGCCGTGCTCGGGGCGGGCGCGGCGCGCCGCCGGCCGGAGGCGGGTCCCGGGGTCAGGGGTGCCCCCGGGACCCGCGGTTCACAGGATCGCGACCGGTGCCACGGGAGTGCCGGTCGCGCCGACGAACGGCTCGGGCATCGCCGCCAGCAGGAACGTATGACGGTTCTCTTCTCCACAGGCTGTGGACAACTCTTCGAGATTCCAGTTCTGGCCCTGCGGCATCCCCATCTCCACCAGATCGAGCGCGTGGACGGGCAGCCACAGGTCGTCGATCTCGGGCGGAAAGATCTCGAATGTCATCGTGTCATTGGCGACCGCGGCCACATCGCGCGCGTGGAACCACTCCGGCGTACGGATCGACAGCCCGGGCGAAGGGTAGGCGTACGCCTCCCGGTCACCGGCCAGATAAACCTGCACCTGTCCGGTCCGTACGAGCACGATGTCGCCGGCGCGCACACGCGTACCGGCGAGCTCCTCGGCGGCCTCCAGGTCCTCCGGGGTGACGGCGTGCCCGCCGGGCAGCCGGTCGACGCCACGCGCGCGTGCCACGTCGAGGAGGACCCCGCGCGAGACGATGTGCCGCGCCTTGTCGATACCGCTGAACTCGGCGCCGCCGTGCGCGGTGATGGTGCTCGCCGGGCGGCCGTTGTAGAGCCGGCCCGAATGCGAGACATGGGTGAGCGCGTCCCAGTGGGTGCCGGCCTGGAGCCCCATCGTCACGGCGTCGTCGCTGCACGCCACCGTCCCCGGACCGAAGATCTCCTGGTTGATCTGCACCATGGCGTGCAGGGGGTTCACCCGCCCCGGGATCATCCCCGTCTGCACGCCGTCCTGCTTCAGCGGCAGCGCGAGGGGCACGCGGCGCCCACTGCGGACGTTCTCCGCGGCCCGGCGCACGACCTCGTCGCTGATCAGGTTGAGGGTGCCGATCTCGTCGTCCGCCCCCCAACGGCCCCAGTTGTTGACGCGCTTGGCGATGTCGTGGAACTCGGCCGGCAGTGACATCCGATGCCTCCCCGGGGCTTGTCCTGGCCCATCTGACGGGTCATAAAATCTAACGGTCCGTCAGAAACCGCGGGAAGGGGCCGGGCGTGGGGAACTTCTTGGCAGGCAAGGTCGTCGCCGTGACGGGCGCCGGGCGGGGCATCGGCCGGGCGGTCGCGCTGGGCGCGGCGGCCGAGGGAGCGCGGGTCGTCGTCAACGACTACGGGGTGTCGGTGGACGGCGCCTCGCCCAGCAGCGAGGTCGCCGAGGCCGTCGTCAAGGAGATCGAGGCGGCGGGCGGCGAGGCCGTCGCCGTCGCCGACGACGTGTCCACGATGGCGGGCGGACAGCGGGTGGTGGACGTCGCGCTGTCGTCGTACGGACGGCTCGACGGGGTGGTGTGCGTCGCCGGGATCCTGCGTGAGCGGATGTTGTTCAACATGTCCGAGGAGGAGTGGGACCCCGTGGTCGCCACGCATCTCAAGGGCACGTTCACCGTCTTCCGGGCGGCCTCCGCGGTGATGCGTCAGCAGCGTGGCGGCACGTTGATCGGGTTCACCAGCGGCAACCATCAGGGGTCGGTGTCCCAGGCCAACTACAGCGCGGCCAAGGGCGGGATCATCTCGCTCGTGCGGAGCGCCGCGCTGGGCCTGCACAAGTACGGGGTCACGGCGAACGCGGTCGCGCCGGTGGCCCGTACGCGGATGTCGGCGGGCGTGCCGATGGAGCTCGCGGAGATCGGGGAGCCGGAGGATGTCGCCGCGCTGGTGGTGTACCTGCTGTCCGAGCGGGCTCGGGAGGCGGGCATCACCGGGCAGGTGTACACGGTCGCGGGGCCGAAGATCGCGGTGTGGGCTCAACCGAGGGAACTGCGTTCGGCTTATGCGGAGGGGTCTTGGACGCCGGAGAGGGTCGCTGAGGTTTTGCCGGGGGCGGTGGGGGTGGATCCGATGCCGATGTTGGAGCGGTTGGAGGAGATGGCTCGCGCCGCGGCGGAGGGGGCGCGGCCGAACGGGTGAGGTGCGGTTCGTTGGCGGGTGCGGGTGAGTTGTGGCTGGTCGCGCCCACGCGGCGGAGCCGCACATCGATACAGCCCCGCGCCCCTGAGTTGGTTGATCCGCCCGGCGTTGAGAGGAGAGGCTCGTGGAGTTCGGGTTCACTTCCGGCGATGAGGTGTTCCGTGTCGAAGTGCGCGGCTGGCTCGATGCGCACATCGACGCGAGGCAGGATCGGCGGTCCTGGGAACGCACCCTCGGCTCGGCCGGGTGGATAGGGCTCGGCTGGGCCGAAGGCGGCTATGGGAACCGCACCGCAAGCCTCACCCAACAGGTCGCCTGGGCCGAGGAGTACGCCCGCTCGTCCGCGCCGCCCCGGTCCGGTCACATCGGGGAGAACCTCCTCGCGCCCACCCTGCTGGCCCACGGCACGGACGAGCAGAAGGCGCGCTTTCTGCCGCCGATCGCGGCCGGTGCGGAGCTGTGGTGCCAGGGCTACAGCGAACCGGGGGCGGGATCCGACCTCGCCGGGGTTCGTACGAAGGCCGAACTCGACCCCGACGGGCGGACGTACCGGGTCACCGGGCAGAAGATCTGGACGTCTCTCGCGCACGAGGCCGACTGGTGCTTCGTGCTGGCCCGGACGGAACCCGGCTCGCGGCGGCACCACGGGCTGAGCTTCCTGCTCGTGCCCATGGACCAGCCGGGGCGGATCGAGGTGCGGCCGATCCGGCAGATGACCGGGACGAGCGAGTTCAACGAGGTGTTCTTCGACGGGGCACGCGCGCGCGTGGAGCATGTCGTCGGTGGGGAGGGCGAGGGCTGGCGGGTCGCGATGAGCCTGCTGGGCTTCGAGCGCGGGGTGTCGACGCTCGCCCAGCAGATCGGGTTCGCCCAGGAGTTGGGGCGGGTGCTGCGGACGGCCGTGGAGACCGGGGCGGCGGATGATCCCGTCGTACGGGACCTGCTGGTGCGGCAGTGGGCCGAGTTGCGCACCATGCGGTGGAACGCCCTGCGCACGCTCGGGAGTTCGGGGGACGCGGGCGCGCCGAGCGTGGCGAAGCTGTTGTGGGCCGGGTGGCACCAGCGGCTCGGGGAGCTGGCGGTGCGGGTGCGGGGGGTGGAAGGGGGCGTCGGGCCGGTGGACTGGTCGCCGTCGGCGCCGTACGAACTCGACGCGGCGCAGCACCTGTTCCTGTTCTCCCGTGCCGACACGATCTACGGCGGCTCGGACCAGGTCCAGCGCACGATCATCGCCGAGCGGGTGCTCGGTCTGCCCAGGGAACCCAAGGGAGCCGCGTGATGAGAGGCGTGATCTACGACGGGAAGCGGATCGAGGTCGCCGACGATCTGGAGGTGCGGGATCCGGGGCCCGGTGAGGTGCGGGTGGCGATCTCGGCGGCCGGGCTGTGCCACAGCGACCTGTCGGTCGTCGACGGGACCATTCCGTTCCCGGTGCCGGTGGTGCTGGGGCACGAGGGTGCGGGTGTGGTGGAGTCGGTGGGGGCCGGGGTCACCCATGTCGTGCCCGGCGACCACGTCTCGCTGTCCACGCTCGCCAGCTGCGGCACCTGCGCCGAGTGCGGGCGGGGCCGTCCCACGATGTGCCGGCGGGCGATCGGGCGGCCGGAGCGGCCCTTCTCGCGGGGAGGGCGACCGCTGTACCAGTTCGCGGCCAACTCCGCCTTCGCGGAACGCACGGTGGTGAAGGCCGTCCAGGCCGTGCCCGTACCGAAGAACATCCCCATGCCGTCCGCCGCGCTCATCGGGTGCGGGGTGCTGACCGGGGTCGGGGCCGTGCTCAACCGCGCTCGCGTGGACCGTGGGGACAGTGTGCTGGTGATCGGCACGGGCGGGGTCGGCCTCAACGTCCTCCAGGGGGCGCGGATCGCGGGCGCGCTGCGGATCGTCGCCGTGGACGCCAATCCGGCGAAGGAGGCGATGGCGCGGCAGTTCGGGGCGACGGACTTCCTGACGTCGACCGAGGGGGTGCGGGAGCTGTTGCCGACGGGCGCGGACCACGTCTTCGAATGCGTGGGGCGCGTCGAACTGATCCGGCAGGCGATCGACCTGCTCGACCGGCGCGGTCAGGCGGTCCTCCTCGGTGTACCCGCCGCGACCGCCGAGGCGTCCTTCCTCGTCTCCTCCCTCTACCTCGACAAGTCCGTCCTGGGCTGCCGCTACGGCTCCTCCCGCCCCCAGCGGGACATCGCCCTGTACGCCGAGCTGTACCGGCAGGGGCGGCTGCTGCTCGACGAGCTGGTGACGGCGACGTACCCGGTGGAGGACTTCGAGAAGGCGGCCGCGGACGCGGAGGCGGGCCGGGTGGCGCGGGGGGTGCTCACGTTCTGACACCCGCCCGGAAGGTACGGCGGTACGCGGTCGGTGTGACCCCCAGTGCGGCCTGGAGGTGCTGGCGCATCGACTGGGCCGTCCCGAAGCCGGCCTCGTCGGCCACCTGGTCGATGGACAGCTCGCTGGACTCGAGGAGGTGGCGGGCCCGTTCCACGCGCTGCTGGGTGAGCCACTGGCCGGGGCTGACGCCGGTCTCCTCGCGGAAGCGGCGCGTGAAGGTGCGTACCGACATGGCCTCCTGCGCGGCCATGTCCCGCAGCTGGATCGGCTCGTGCAGTCGCCCCAGCGCCCAGGCGCGCGCCCCGGTCGTGGTGGCCTGCTGCGGGTCGGGGACGGGCCGCTGGATGTACTGCGCCTGCCCGCCGTCGCGGTGCGGCGGTACGACCGTCCGGCGGGCCACCTCGTTGGCGATCGCCGTGCCGTGGTCGCGGCGCAGCATGTGCAGGCACAGGTCTAGGCCGGCCGCGACGCCCGCCGAGGTGAGGACGTCGCCGTCGTCGATGAACAGGACGTCCGGGTCGACCCTGACCTGCGGGAAGAGGCGTTGCAGACGGTCGGCGTCGATCCAGTGCGTGGTGGCCGGGCGGCCGTCCAGGTATCCGGCGGCGGCGAGGACGTACACACCGGTGCAGATGGAGGCGAGGCGGGTGCCGGGCCGGATGTGGGCGAGGGCGGCGGCCAGTTCGTCGGTGAGGACGCCCTCCTCGTAGACCGGGCCCATTTCGTACGACGCCGGGACGATGACCGTGTCGGCGGTGGCCAGGGTCTCGGGGCCGTTCGCGACGTGGATGGCGAAGTCGGCGTCGGTCTCCACCGGGCCGGGCGGCCGGATCGAGCAGGTGACGACCTCGTACAGACGTCGTCCCTCGGCGTCCCTGGGGCGGTCGAAGATGCGGTGCGGGATGCCCAGCTCGAAGGGCAGCAGCCCGTCGAGGGCGAGGACGACGACGCGGTGGGGGCGGAACGCCGACGGCGCGTGCTCTGAGGTCATGGCCCGATCCTAGCGAACGGTGTCCTCCGGGCCACTCGTTCTCGGAGACCGCAGGCCGGAAGCTCGTTGACGTGACTCAGACGACCGAAGCCCCTGCTGCCGTAGAGGACTCCCGCAAGCGTCCCGGCTCCCGCTCCCGCTCCCGAATCCACCGGGCCTGGTTCGTCGCCGCCGTCACCTTCGTGACGATCATCGGCGCGGCCGCCTTCCGCTCCCTGCCCGGGCTGCTCATCGACCCGCTGCACACGGAGTTCGGCTGGTCGCGCGGCACGATCGGCGCCGCCGTGTCCGTCAACCTCGCGCTGTACGGACTGACCGCCCCCTTCGCCGCCGCGCTGATGGACCGCTTCGGCATCCGCCGGGTGGTCGCCGTGGCCCTCACGGTGATCGCGCTCGGCTCCGGCCTGACGGTGTGGATGACGGCGGCCTGGCAACTGCTGCTGTACTGGGGCCTGCTGGTGGGCCTGGGCTCGGGCTCGATGGCGCTGGCCTTCGCGGCGACCGTCACCAACCGCTGGTTCACGACGCGGCGTGGCCTGGTCAGCGGCATCCTCACCGCCGCGTCCGCCTCCGGCCAGCTGATCTTCCTGCCGCTGCTGTCCTGGCTGGTCGAGACGCACAAGTGGCGTCCGGCGGCGGTGACCGTGGCGCTGGCCGCCCTCGCGGTCGTCCCCTTCGTCTGGCTGCTGCTGCGCGACCACCCGGCGGACGTGGGCCTGAAGCCGTACGGCGCCCCGCAGTTCGTGCCCAAGCCCGCGCCCGTGCGGGGTGCCGCGCGGCGGGCGGTCACGGTCCTGCTCTCGGCGGTGCGCACCGGCCCGTTCTGGCTGCTCGCCGGCACCTTCGCGATCTGCGGCGCGTCGACGAACGGCCTGATCCAGACCCACTTCGTGCCCGCCGCCCACGACCACGGCATGCCCGTCACCGCGGCGGCCTCACTGCTCGCGGTCGTCGGCGTCTTCGACGTCGTCGGCACGATCGCCTCCGGCTGGTTCACCGACCGCTTCCAACCCCGCCGCCTGCTGGCCGTCTACTACGCCCTGCGCGGCGTCTCCCTCCTCTTCCTCCCCATGCTGCTGGCCTCGACGGTCCACCCTCCGATGATCTTCTTCATCGTCTTCTACGGCCTCGACTGGGTCGCCACCGTCCCGCCCACCCTCGCCCTGTGCCGCGAGCACTACGGCGACGACAGCGCCATCGTCTTCGGCTGGGTCCTCGCCTCGCACCAGATCGGCGCAGCCCTGGTCGCCTGGCTGGGAGGTGTCTCCCGCGACGCCTTCGGCTCGTACGACATGGTCTGGTACGCCTCGGGCGCACTGTGCGCGGCGGCGACGCTGATGGCGCTGGTGATCCGGCGAAAGCCGGCGGCTCCCGCGCTGATGACGTCCTGAGCGCCGGGATTACTCCCGGAGTAATCGACCGCCTGCTCCTCCCCCGGCAGGATCGAGCACATGGACGGGAACCCCCGCCAGAACCCGCACCCCAGCCGCGAGGAGAGCGCCATGTCGGTCAAGTCCGTTGACAGCACGACGAGTTCGGTCGCCGAGACCACCCGGGCCGTCGTGGGGGAGTTCCTCGCCGCCCGGTCGGCCGGGGACACCGGGCGGCTCGTCGCGCTCTTCGCCGACGAGGTCGACTGGCTGCTCGCCGAGAACCCCGCCGCGCCGTGGATCCGCCCGCGGTCCACCGCCGCGGAGTGCGCCGCCCAGGGCGCGGAGCTGATGGAGCACACCGTGCCCGAGGACGCCCGTGCCTCCGTCGACACCTTCCTCGTCGACGGCACCGACGCCGTCCTGATGGGCCACCTGTCGGGGACCGTACGGGCGACGGGCAAGTCCTTCGAGGGCCCGTTCGCCCTGCGCCTCACCGTCGAGGACGGCCGGATCACCCGGCACCACCTCTACGAGAACAGTTTGTCGATCGCCGAGGCGTGCACGCCGTAGCTCCAGGACTACGACAGCTGTATGTGCGCGGCGCGGGGAGCTGCCGCATCGCGCCCCAGGGGAGACAGCGCCACGGCGAAGAGGAGCCCGCCGAGCGGCAGCAGATCCAGACTGGCGGCCATGGTCGCCGTGCCGAGCACCACCAGCGCGGGACGCCAGACGCTGATACGGCGCTGTACGGCGAGTTGGATCACCAGCCACAGCAGGCCGACGTAGAACAGCATCGGGCCGACCGTGTACACCGCGGGCATCACGCCCGGGTGGCTCTGTATGTCCTGGAAGAGTCGCTCCATTCCGGCCCGGTCGTCGGCCCGGAAGCCGACGACGAGATCGATGACGCCCTGGGCGGTGACAGCCACTGTCCCCACCAGCCCGAGTAACGCCGCCACGCGTGCGCTCAGCCGTGCCGCGCCGGTCGTCGGTTCCGACAGTCGCAGCAGGCCCATGAAGATCGCACCGAAGAGCAACACCCCGACGATCAGGGCGATATGACCGCTGGTCCAGGCAAGCCCCGGGCCGTGGTCCGGATCGGAGAGCCGGATGGTTCCGTAGGCGAGCATGCACAGCGGTGCGGCGATGAAAGCGGTCCGCGTCAGCGCGGTCCGGCGGGTTCCTCGAGGTCGGTTCGTCATGTGTCGATCTTGTCCGCCGGCACCCGTACGCGAGATCAGGCATCGCCCCGAGAAGACCCTCGCCCAACCCTGACAAGCCCTCAGGGTCGGCGCGCACCCTCGCGCGAGGAGTGCCGGGTGCCGTAGGCGCTGTCGTGCGTCACGGCGTTCCGGCCGGGAGGTAGGGTCCTGCGCCCTTCATGGTGCGCTGGATGGGGGTGGTCGCGGTGTGGCGCAGGCCGGGCAGGGCCGCCACCGACTCGGTGAGGTAGCGGTAGAAGAGGTGCGCGGTCGGGACGTCGACGCTGGCGTAGAGGTTCGTCGTACCGGTCACGGCGCAGGCGAAGGCCACCTCGGGGTGTGCGGCGAGCGCGGCTCCCGCGGTGGCGAGGTGGGCCGGGTCGATCTCCAGCCACAGGGAGGCCCCGAAGTTCTCCCGCAGGACGTCCGGGTGGTATTCGACGTCGAAGTACAGAACGCCGGACACGGTGAGTTCGGCGATGCGGCGGCGCACGGTCGACGGGGACAGACCCGTCGCCGCGGCCAGCTCTCCGGCTGCCGCCCTGCCGTCCCGGGCCAGCAGGTCGAGCAGGTGCCGGTCGCTGTCGTCCAGCGTCACCGGAGGCGTGTCGTCCGGGGCCGGTTCGGGCGTCACGCGTGGGGTGAGTGCCTCGATCTGCGCGGCCGTCAGCGGTCCGCGCTTGTTGATCGGGCTCAGGTCCCGGCCGAAGAAGATGTGCAGCAGGCAGTGCGCCGACACGTCCACCACCTGGGGCGTGCGCGGCAGCTTCTGCAGGAGCGGTGAGTCGTCCAGACCCAGGCCGCGGGTCCGCACCAAGCAGTTGATCTCGGTGCCGCCGGAGCTGAGATGGACCCAGGTGGTGTCCGTGCGCCGCGCCAGCGCCTCCCCGATGGAAGAGGCCGCGTCGGGCGTGCACCGTACGCGTACGAGCCAGCCGGAGTCCCCCATCCGTCGGGGATCGGTCAGCCCCAGGACCCGGATCCTCCCGGAGGACCGCAGCCGTGACCAGCGGCGAGCGGCGGTCTGGTCGGAGACGCCGAGGGCGTCGGCGATCTCCCTGAACGAGGCCCGTCCGTTGATCTGAAGGGCCTGCGCGAGCGCCATGTCCTCGTCCGACAGTGCGCGGTCGGCGCGATGAGGGATGTCGAGATAGGTCATCACAGCACCCCATCATGTCGGATCCGCGCAGAGGGCGGGCTCTGGCTAACAGGATCACCTGAGGGTCGCCAACGCTCGGTGCTCTCGGTGCCGGACAGCACGCCTGGTCCGAACTCGTATCCCGCACTCCGCACTCCGAATTCCGAATCTCGAACTCCGAACGGAGACCCGACATGCGCAAGTGGTGGCCCCTGACGGCGGTCTGCCTGGGCGCCTTCGTCCTGCTGGTGGACGTGACCATCGTGAACGTGGCACTGCCCAGCATCGCCGACGACCTCGACGCCTCCTTCACCTTGCTGCAATGGGTGATCGACGGTTACGCCCTGGCCCTCGCGGCCCTGCTGCTGGCCTCCGGTTCCCTGGCGGACCGGTTCGGCCATCGGCGGTTCTACGTCTACGGTCTGGGCCTGTTCGCCCTGGCCTCCCTCGTGTGCGGCCTGGCCCCCGACGCAGGGGTGCTGGTCGGCGCCCGTGTGGTGCAGGGCGTGGGCGGCGCGGCCATGTTCGCCACCTCGCCTGCCCTCCTGATCACCACCTACCAGGGCAAGGACCGGGGCACGGCCTTCGGCGTGTGGGGTGCGGTCAATGGAGCCGCCGCTGCGGCGGGCCCCCTGCTCGGCGGCCTGCTCACCGAGCACATCAGCTGGCCGGCGATCTTCTTCGTCAACCTGCCGATCGCCGCAGTCGCCATCGCGATGACGCTGCGCGTGGTGCGCCCGGACCGGCCCGGCACCGGCAAGGCGTCCGCCCCCGGCGCACTGGGGCGCATCGACGCCCCCGGCGCGGCGGCCTTCACCACCGCCGCGGGCGCGCTCACCTACGGGCTCATCCGCGGCACGGACGCGGGCTGGACCTCGGCCGGGATCGTGGCGGCCTTCGCCGTCGCCGCTCTGGCGCTCGCCGCGTTCGTGGTGATCGAGCACCGCACGGCGCGGCACGGCGGCGCCCCGATGCTGGATCCCGCGCTGCTGCGCCGCCCGTCCTTCGCGGGCCTGATGAGCGGTGCGCTGCTGCTGCAGGCCGGTGCGTTCGGCTGGCTCGTCCTGGTCTCCCTGTGGCTGCAGTCCGTCCTGGGCCTCAGCCCGGTCGCGGCCGGCCTCGCGCTGACCCCCTTGGCGGGGGCGTCGTTCCTGGTGGCCGCCGTGGCCGGCCGCCACATCCAGCGGCTCGCCCCGCGCCTGCCGATCGGCGTGGGTCTGCTGCTCGTCGCGGCGGGCATGCTGCTGCTGCGCGCGGGGATGACGGCCGACGCGGGACGGGCCGCGCTCATGTGGGGTCTCGTGGTCAGCGGTATCGGTGTCGGCCTGGCCACACCGGTACTGGTGTCGGCCGCTACCTCCACCGTGCCGCCGCGTCAGGCGGGGGTGGCCGGCGGGGCGGTCAACACGTTCCGCCAACTCGGCATGACGCTGGCCATCGCCGTCTTCGGCGCGGTTTTCACCAGCCGGGCAGCCGAGGTACTGGCCGGCCCCGGCACGGTACCGGACGCCGACAGGGCGGCCTCCGCGCTGGCCGGCGGCCAGGCGCAGCGCCTGATCCAGGCGGCACCGCCCGCACACCGCGACGCGGCACGCCACCTGGTGCACCAGGCCTTCGCGGCAGGCATGGACCGGGTGTTCCTGCTGTCGGCGACGGCGGCGGCGCTCGGCGGACTGATCGTCCTGATCCTGGTACGACCGCAGCCCCGGACAACCACGGCACACGGTGACGGCGCCCCGACCGTACCCGCACCGGACCGTTCCCACACCCCGGCCGCCGCCGATCCCGGTGGGCACACGGCATAACCTGTTCGACCGAGCACACTGCCGGGCCGCCCGCAGACGCGGGCGGCCCGACCTCGATCAGGGGTTCCGGCTCCCGCTCTCAGACGAAGCGCCCCCTGTGGAACAGCAGCGGCGCCACATCCCCGTCGGTCGCTCCCAGGGCGTTCACCCGGCCCACGACGACGAGGTGGTCGCCGCCGGTGTGGACGGCGTGGATCGTGCAGTCGATCCAGGCGAGGGTGTCGGCGAGGCGGGGGGAGCCGGAGACGGGGGCCGGGTCGTACGGGACGCCGGCGAACTTGTCGGTGCCGCTGACCGCGAAGGCGCGGCACAGGTCGCCCTGGTGGGCGCTCAGGACGTTGACGCAGAAGACGCCCGCGCGGGCGATGCGGGGCCATGTCGTCGACGTGCGGGCGACCATGAAGGCGACCAGGGGCGGGTCGAGGGAGAGGGAGGTGAAGGACTGGCAGGCGAAGCCGGCGGGGGCGGGATCGTCTTCGGTGGCCGGGGCCGTGATGACGGTGACGCCGGTCGCGAAGGTGCCCAGGACGCGTCGGAAGTCGCCCTGGTCGACCGGTGCTCGTTCGTCCTCGCGGACACAGCGCAACTCGGGGCGTGGCAACGCCTCGACGGGGTGTTCCCTGAGATAGCGGACGGCGGCCGCCGCCATGCCTGCGTGTCCCATCACATGCACCATTGAAGCTGACGGTACGTCAGATGGGAACCCTCGTGCCGCTCACCGGCCCCTGAACTTCGGCGTCCGCCGTTCCACGAAGCTCGACACGCCCTCCCGCGCGTCCGCCGTCGTCATGTTGATCTCCTGGGCCGCGGCCTCGGCGGCGAAGGCGGTGGCTCGGTCGGTGTCCAGGGAGGTGTTGACGAGCTGCTTGGTGAGGGCGAGGGCGCGGGTGGGGCCGGTGGCGAGGCGTTCGGCCCAGGCCTGGGTGGTCTTGGTCAACTCCTCGTCGGGGACCACCCGGTTGACCAGGCCCAGGCGTTCGGCGTCCGTGGCGGTGAGGGCGTCGCCGAAGAACATCAGTTCCTTGGCGCGCTGGGGGCCGATCAGGCGCGGGAGGAGATAGGCGCCGCCGGCGTCGGGGACCAGGCCCCGGCGCACGAACACCTCGATGAAGCGGGCCGATTCGGCGGCCAGGACCAGGTCGCAGGCGAACGCGAGGTGGGCGCCCAGGCCGGCCGCCGTGCCGTTCACCGCGGCGACGACCGGCTTCTCGCAGTCCAGCACGGCGGAGATGAGGCGTTGGGCGCCCAGGCGGAGGGTGCGGGCCACGTCTCCGGCGATCCGCTCCCCGGGAGCCGATCCGCCCCTCAGGTCCGCGCCCGCGCAGAAGCCCCGGCCCGTGCCGGTGAGGACCACCGCCCGTACGTCCGGGTCGGCGGAGGCCTCGGCGAGAAGGCCGATCAGCTCGTCGCGCTGGTCGGGGGTGAGGGCGTTGAGGGTTTCCGGGCGGTTGAGGGTGAGGTGGGTGACGTGGCGGTCGGTCGTGGTCCTGATCCACGGCTGGGGCGGCCTCACCGGCACACCGCCAACGCGTCCAACGCCACCGCCCCCTGCCCCCGGGGCAGCACCATCAGCGGGTTGATGTCGAGCTCGGCCAGCTCGTCCCCCAGCTCCAGCGCCATGCGCTGGACCCGCAGAACGACCTCGACCAGGGCGTCCAGGTCGGCCGGGGGGCGGCCCCGGACCCCGTCCAGGAGGGCCCGGCCGCGCAGTTCCGCGACCATGTCGTGCGCCTGGTCCTCACCGAACGGCGGCACACGTACGGCCGTGTCGCGCAGCACCTCGACGAGGACGCCGCCGAGCCCGACGGTCACGGTGGGGCCGAACAGGTCGTCGTGGGTGACGCCGACGACCATCTCCACGCCCCGCTCGACCATCTGGCACACCAGGACACCGTCCAGCGAGACGCCCTCGTAGCGGGCGATGTCGGTGAGTTCGCGGTAGGCGTCGCGGACCTGGCTCGCCGAGGTCAGCCCGATCTTCACCAGGCCCAGCTCGGTCTTGTGGGCGATCTGCGCACCGGACGCCTTCATCACCACCGGGTAGCCGACCAGCCCGGCCGCCCGTACGGCCGCCGCGGCGCTCGTCACCAGCTGCTCGCGCGGGACCCGGATGCCGTACGCCCGCAGCAACTGCTTCGCCGCGTGCTCGCTGAGCTGCTGGCCCGGCCGCATCAGCATCCGTGCCTTGCGGAAGGAGGGGGACGGGGTGCGCGGGGCCTCGTCGAAGGGGGAGCGGTACGCGCGTACGAAGCGGTGGTGGTCGAGGTGGGCGCGTACGGCGGTCAGGCAGTTGGCCACGGTCCGGAAGGTGGCCACGCGCGAGGAGCCCAGCAGCACCTCGCGGTACGCCGGCTCCGTGCCCACCGGCGACCCCCACACCACGCACACCAGCTTGTCCGTGTGCTCGGCCGCGTCCACCAGGTCCCGCACCAGCCGGTCGCTGAGCGGCGGGAACGGACCGGTGATCGGGCAGATCAGCACCCCCACCTCGGGGTCGTCGAGGATCGCGTCGATGATCTTCCGCCCGCGCCAGTCGCCGACCGGGTGCCCGCCGTTGTCGACGGGGTTGGCCACGTTCAGGTACTCCGGTATCCACTGGTGCAGCTCGGCCTGTCGGGCCTCGGACAGCACCGGCAGGCGCAGGCCCGCCTCGGTCGCGAGGTCGGCGACGTGCGCGCCCGTGCCGCCGGAGATCGAGTAGACGACGACCCCGTCCGCACGCGGCGGCCTGGCCCGCGCCAACAGGGCCGCGGTGTCCTGGAGTTCGTCGAGGCCGTCGACGCGGATCACCCCGTACTGCCGCATCGCCGCGTCCACCACCGCGTCCGCGCCGGTCAGCTTGCCGGTGTGGGAGGCTGCGGTGCGGGAGCCGGTCTCGGTGCGGCCCACCTTGACCGCGACGACCGGCACCCCGCGCCGGGCGGCCCGGTCGGCGGCGAGCAGGAAGGAGCGGCCGTCCTTGAGGCCCTCGACGTAGCAGGCGATGGCGCCCACCTCGGGCTGCTCGGCGAAGTAGGAGATGAAGTCGGCGGTCTCCAGGTCGGCCTCGTTGCCCGTCGGGGCCCAGTGGGAGAGGCGGACGCCGAGTTCCTGGAGGGCGAAGACCGGGCGGCCCTGGTGCCCCGACTGGGTGATGAGCGCGATGGCGGGACCGTCCAGGTCGTCCCGGAACCGTTCGAAGGCGTTGAGGTTGGTGTTGGGTCCGAGCATCCGCAGTCCGGACCGTGCGACGGCCGCCGCCAGCCGGGCCTGCGCCGCCGCGCCCTCCGCCCCCGTCTCCGCGAACCCGGAGGCGAAGGCGACGGCGAACTTCACCTTGCCCTCCGCGAGTTCGGCGATCACCGAGAGAGGGTCCGCGACCAGCAGTACGGCGAGGTCGACCTGCTCGGGCAGGTCGGCCACGGAAGGGGAGCAGGGGATGCCGAAGACGGACTCACGGGTCGGATGCACGGGATGCAGACGCGCGCCGACCCGCTCGGCCCAGGTGAGCAGCTGCCTTGTGATACCGGTGTTCGGCCGCCCCTCGGTGTCCGACGCGCCGATCACGGCGACGGACTCGGGCCGGAAGAAGCGGTCCAGGTCGGGGACGTCGGCGTACAGCGGACGGCCGCTGACGTCGAGGTCGTCCACGTCGGCCGGGCGGCCGTGGACGGCGGGCGCGGGTGGCTCGCCGCATGCGATGACCCGGGCCCGGCGGGAGTCGGTGGTGAGAGTGCCGTGGGTTGATCCAAGCATCGGTCCGCCCGCTCTTGTGACGACGGCAATGGCTCAATAACTGACGCTCTGTCAGGTTACTGAACTGACGGGTCGTCAGGAATGGGCGTGCACGCAAAGAACGGGGGACCCGGCGGGACTCCCGGCCCGGGAGGCCGGTCCAGGATCCCCGACGAGGGGACTCCGGTCAGCCCGGGATTCTGGACACCTTTCAGCCCGGGATCCTGGACACCTTTCCCGCGCCGTTCCTCGCCACCGACTTCGCGATCTTCACCGCGTCGAGGGCCAGTTCGCGGAGCATGCCGCTGATGGGGTTGGTGAAGCCGGTGAAGTACAGGCCGGGGGCGCCGGGCGGGGTGTGGGCGCCGTGGACGACCGGTCTGCCGTTGGGGCCCAGGACGTCGAGGTGGCCGACGAGGCCCTCGAGGGCGCGGACGTAACCGGTGGCCGCGATGACCACGTCGGGGGAGACACGGGTGCCGTCGGCGAGCACCACCTTGCCGTCGTCGAAGCTGTCGACGGCGGCCACGATCTCGACCTTCCCCTTGCGTACGGCGTCGATGAGGCCGACGTCCTGAACGGGGATGGCGCCCTCGTTGACCCGGCTGTAGAGGCCGGTGTCGGGGCGGCGCAGGCCGTGGGCCGACAGATCGGGCACGCTCAGCTTGGCGACCGGCTTGGCGAGCCGGTCGACGAGGGCCACCGGCAGACGCCGTACCAGGACACCCGTGTACTGGGAGGCCCAGCCGGCCGTCGAGCGCCGCAGGAGGTGCGGGGCGGTGCGGACCGCGAGGCGGACCCGGGAGGCGCCGCCCTCCACCAGGTCCACGGCGATCTCGGCGCCGGTGTTGCCGATGCCGACGACGAGGACGTCCCGGCCGGCGTAGGGCGCGGCGTTGCGGTAGGCGGAGGCGTGCAGCAGCTCGCCGGTGTAGTCGTCGGCGCCCGGCCAGTCCGGGATGCGCGGGGTGTGGTTGTAACCGGTGGCGACCACGACCGCGCCGCCGGTCAGTTCACGGCCGCCGGTGGCGTGCAGCAGCCAGCCGGTGCCGTCGGCGGAGCGCTCGACGCGGGAGACCTCGACGCCGGTGACGATCTCCAGCTCGTGGTACTCGGCGTACTTCTCCAGGTACCGCACCACGTTCTCCCGGGACACCCACCGCCCGAACCGGCGCGGGATCGCCAGCCCGGGCAGGGCGGACAGGCGCCGGGTGGTGTGCAGATGCAGCCGGTCGTAGTGGCGCCGCCAGGACGCCCCGACACGGTCGGACTTCTCCAGGACGACGGCGCGTATGCCCTGGGCGCGCAGCGCGTAGGCGGCCGCGAGGCCGCCGGGGCCGCCGCCGATGACGTAGACGGGGCGGTCGGCGGGGTGCGCGGTGGGGGACGCGGGTGGGGTGGAGTCGGCCATGAGCGCGAGCGTAATCAGATGGGGTGTTGATGGGTCTCGGTCAAGACCGGAATTGGTTGCGGATTGATCACGGGTGTAGGAGGAATGGGTGGGATCGGTGGCGTAGGGGGTCCGGTCGTGGGGTTTCCGGGAGTGGGGCAGTGCCGTGACGCCGGGCTCCGGCTGTGCGGGGCCCGGCGTCACGGGTGGGTGGCGGCGGCCGCTCTGTGACGGGAAGACGGCGCCGCCACGTCAGTGGGACACCGGGGCTACTCGGCCTTCGCCCTGGGGCCCGACACCTTGGCGATCCGGGCGATCCACTCGATGAAGTCGCCGGGGTCGGTGTTCGCGCCGTGGCCCTCGTCCCAGTAGTAGAGGTGGCTGACGTCGTCGCCGAGGCCGTGCGTGCCGGCGGCGATGTTGGCGGAGGCCGTGTGCGAGGTGTCGGAGTCCTTGGTGCCGAGGCGGATCCACCAGTGCTTGGAGCGCCGGGGGTTGGCCTTCTCGGCGAGGAAGCGCATCGGGTTCATCAACCGCAGCAGCTCGGGGATGTCGCTGTCGAGCCGCTTGTTCGTGAGCCCGGTGGTGTCGTGCTTCAGGCCGTACGCCGTGAAGTGGCGGGCCTGGGTGGTGCCCTTGCCGAACAGGTTGTTCTCGCCCGTGGACAGACGGCCGGGGCGACGCCGTAGTACTCGACGGCGGAGTTCTTCAGCGTACGGCCGCGGGCGCCGGGCTCGACGACGACGTAACCGGCGGCCAGGGCCAGGTACTGGTTGGTTCACGGTGCTCCTCGGGGCTTCGCGGGGACGCTTCCCCAACCGCCCAACCTGACGTACCGTCAGATCCATGGACACGATCTGGCTCAACGGGGCGGAATGGCTGGCCGTGTTGAGGATCGGGCTCGGCCTGTGGTGGCTGGAGAGCTGGCGCCACAAGGACAAGAAGGGCTGGTTCGAGCGCGGCACCGGCATCGCCTGGGCGGCGGACGTCGCGGCCAAGCACCGCTGGAACGCCGTACGGTCCGGCTTCGACGTCGTGGTGGCGCCCAGGCCGCGGACGATGGCGTACGTCGTCGTGTACGCGGAACTGGCGCTGGGCCTGGGACTCGTGGCGGGGTTCCTGACGCCGATCGCCCTGGTGAGCGGGCTGTTGCTGAACCTCCTCTACCTCACGCTCATGATCCACGACTGGGCCGAGCAGGGGCAGAACGCGATGATGGCGCTGATCTCGGCGGTGGCGTTGTTCGGGATGTCGTGGCAGACGTGGTCGCTGGACAACGCGCTGGGTCTCTTCTGATGGCGGCGCGCCACGACCTCCCCGAGCCCGACGCCTTCACCCGCGCCTACTGGGACGCGGCCGCCGAGGGCCGCCTGCTGATTCGCCGCTGCGGGGCGTGCGGGCGGGCCCACCACTACCCGCGCGAGTTCTGCCCGCACTGCTGGAGCGAGGACGTCACCTGGCAGCCCGCCACCGGCCGCGCGACCCTCTACACCTGGTCCGTCGTCCACCGCAACGACCTGCCCCCCTTCGGGGAGCGCACCCCGTACGTCGCCGCCGTGGTGGACCTCGCGGAGGGGCCGAGGATGATGACGGAGGTGGTGGGGTGCGCGGCGGGGGAGCTGCGGGCGGGGATGGACCTGGAGGTGGTGTTCCGGGAGGGGACGCCGGTGTTCCGCGCCGTGACCTCCGTGACTTCCCGGAATTGAGCTGAACCGGGCCCGCCGCTCGGGCTTGAATGGCCCGATGGCGCACACGAGCGAGCAGCCCCTCACCCACTCCTTCCCCGAACTCCACGGTCACGGACTCCGGTTGTGTCACTGGGACGCGGACTCCGAGAGCCAGGTCGAGCTCTGGCTGCGCGGACAGACCGACCCGGAGTTCCTGCGCTGGAACACCCCCATGACACCGATCACGGACCTCGACAGCGCCCGTCTGTCCCTGCGCAGCAAGGCGGAACAGGCGGCGGACGGCACCAGCGCGTCGTTCCGTGTCACGGACGCGGCGAGCGGTACGACGCTGGGGCACCTCGGCGTCAACATGATCGACCCCGCCTTCCGCGTGGCCCGCGTCGGCTACTGGATCCTCCCCGAGGCCCGCGGCCGGGGCGCCGCCACCCGTGCCCTCACCCTCGCCGCCCAGTGGGCCCTCACCGACCTCGGTCTCTACCGTCTCGAACTCGGCCACGCCCTCGGCCACCACGCCTCCTGCCACATCGCCGAACGCTGCGGCTTCCCGTACGAGGGCACGCTCCGGGGTGCGATGTACGAGGCCGGCCGCCAGGACGCCTTCCGCGACGTCCACCTCCACGGCCGCCTGGCCACGGACCCGAAGGTGGAGCTGCCGTGACGGGCACGCCCGAGTGGCATCTCGTGCGGGACGTCGACGCCTTCCTGAACCGCGCCGGGGACTTCCTGCACTCGCGCCCCGCTCTGCACACGGTCCCCCTGACCGTCACCGAGAGCCTGCGCAGGAGGGGCCCCGACGCCTACGGGGACGAGCCACCGGTGTTCGGGGTGCTGGAGGAGCGGAACGGGCCGGTACGCGCGGCCTTCTTCCGCACGCCCCCGCGCCCGCTGACCCTCACGCCCCTCACCGGCGGGGAGGCGGACGTCCTCGCGCGGTGGCTCGCGGGGCTCGGGCAGCCCGTACCCGGCGTCAACGCGGACCGTGAGACCGCCGCCGCGTTCGCCGCTGCCTGGCAGCACCACACGGGCGCCCGCGCCACCCTGAGCGACCGCATGCGCCTGTACCGGCTCGGCACGCTCACCGCGCCGCAGCCTCTCCCGGCCGGGCGGGCGAGGCTCGCCACCGGGGCGGACCGGGCGCTTTTGACGCGCTGGTACCAGGAGTTCCACGACGCCATCGGGGAACGGCTCGCGGGGAACGCGGGTGGCTGGGTCGACGCCCGCCTCTCCCACGGCGGCCTCACCCTCTGGGAGACCCCGGACGGCACCCCCGTCTCCATGGCGGGCGCGACCCCCGAGGTGGCCGGCCAGATCCGCGTGGCCCCCGTCTACACCCCGGCCCACCTGCGCGGCCACGGCTACGCGGCCGCCGTGACCGCCGAGGTCAGCCGGGCCGCCCTGGCCGGGGGCGCCGACGAGGTCCTGCTCTTCACCGACCTCGCCAACCCCACCAGCAACGCCCTCTACCAACGCATCGGTTACCGGCCGGTGCGGGACTTCGCGGTGTACGACTTCGAGGGGGCGTAGGGCGTCGAGGGAGTCGAGCGTCAAGGCGTAGGGGGTCCCCCAGGTGCGTCCGCAGCGGTGGTGGCGTCACGCACTCAGGGCCACAGCAGCTCCCTGGCCCAGGCCCCGGCCGCGCGCCGGTAGCGGAGCCGCACGTGTCGGCGGGCGCTGTCCCCCTGGAAGTACTCCGCCTCGTCCGGGCGGAGCCGGTACAGCGTCCAGGTCGGGGCGTCGGCGGTCGGGTGGGCCTGGGCGTGCTCCCACGCGGACTGCGAGGCCCGCGCCAACTCCGCCACCGAGCCCAGCACCTCACTCTGGCGCCCGGTCAGCGCGGCCGCCAGCGCACCCGTCGAGCGTGCGTGCAGGTCGGCCTGCGCCTCCTCGGCCGGGGCGACGGAGACCGGCCCGCGCAGCCGGACCTGGCGGCCCAGGACGGGCCAGTAGAAGGTGAGGGCCGCGTACGGGTGGGCGGCGAGCTGGTGGCCCTTGCGGCTGGTGGTGTGGGTCGCGAAGGACCAGCCGTCGGTGTCGGCGCCGTGCAGCATGACGATGCGGGCGTCGGGCCGGCCCTCCTCGTCCGTGGTCGCCAGGTTCATCGTGTGCGGTTCGCGCTCGCCGGCCGCGACCGCCTCCGCGAACCAGGTCGTGAAGAGGGGCAGGGGTTCGCCGGGCGCAGCCTCCGGGTCGAAGGGCGGCAACTCGGTCACCTCCGGGTCCCACACCCGCAGTGACCGGAGCAGTTCGTGAAGATCCGTAGCCATGCTCCGAGTATCGGGTCAGTGCCGGGCGAACTGGATCCCCGTGGGCTGTACGACGTTCGCACGCACCGGGAGTGCGCCGACCGTCAGCTGCTCCCCGTAGATGTCGGTGAGCCGGATCGCGCTGCCGCACCCGGTGCCCTGCTCGGAGAGGAAGTAGTTGTAGCCGGTGCGCGGCAGCGCCTTCCAGCCGCCGCCCGTACGGACCTCCAGGGAGGCCAGCGGGTTGCGGTGGCCGATGGCCTGGATGCCGCACCAGTACTGGGAGGAGCCGGTCTTGTAGCGGATGGAGATGGTGTCGGACGTCTCGGGGCTCAGCAGGCTCCACGTGATCGCGATCCGGCCGGTCGAGAGCGGCGCCAGCTTGGCGAACGCCTGCTGGCTGAGGTCCAGCTGGCCCGGCTGGCAGGGCGCGGGGCACTCGTTGGTGATCCGGACGGTGATCGACTTGCCGCTCGACGCGCGGACGAGGACGTACGCCCCGCAGGCCCGGGACGTCTCGTAGTCGGTGGTGTTCATCGCGGCGTTCATGACGTCGGAGGTCGGTCCGTAGGAGCAGGCGCCGTCGCCGTTGCTGTCGTAGGCGGTGGCGACCCCCTGGTAGGTGGCTCCCGGGCGGATCCGGCCGGACGACGGGGCGGCGGCGGTGACCGGCTTCCTGGGCGCCGGCTTGGCTGCGGCGCGCGCGGACGCGGGCGCGCTGCTGGGCTTGGCCGACTTGGTGGGGGCCTTGGTGCTCGCCTTCGGGCTCGGGGACGCCGTGGACGGCGACGGTGACGCCGACTCGGCCGTCGGCGTGGGCTGCGTGTCCGTGCGGGCGCCGGCGACGGACGCGGCCCTGTCCTTGCCGGCCTCGCTTGGGCCGCCGGGCCCGCCGTCGGGGCGGAGGGCGATCACCAGGGACACGACGAGTGCGACGGCCGCCACGGCGACCACGGTGAGCAGGGGGACGCGGACCGGGCGCCGGGCGGGGCGGGCGCGGCGGTGCGAGGGGGATGTCACGGACGAATCCTTACGCGGTTCGGCGGAGCACGTCCTGCGGACGGCGGTGCTTGCGACACCTCAGTGGTCGCCGCGGCCGGAAAGGTTGCCGTGTTCTCCCGTTTTTTCTGGCGCACCCGTAACATCCGGTCAGTCCCGGCCCAGCACCACCGTCCCGGACGAGCAGAACCAGCCGCCGGTGCCGGAGGCGACGCCCAGGCGCGGCAACTCACCGTCCGTGCGCCGCACCTGCCGCTCGCCCGCCTCGCCCCGCAGTTGCCGTACCGCCTCCACCAGCAGGAACAGGCCCCGCATGCCGGGGTGTTGGGCGGAGAGTCCACCCCCGTCGGTGTTCACCGGCAGGCCTCCGGACAGGGTCAGTCGTCCCTTCTCCACGAAGGCGCCGCCCTCCCCCTTCGCGCAGAAGCCGAGGTCCTCCAGCGTCACAAGGGTCATGTAGGTGAAGGCGTCGTAGATCTCCGCGAAGTCCATCTCCTCGGGCCGTACGCCCGCCCGCTCGAACGCCAGCCGTCCGCTGACCGCCGCCGGGGAGACCGTGAAGTCCTCCCACTCCGACAGGCTCGCGTGCGAGACGTGCTCCCCGGTGCCGAGGATCCAAACGGGGGCGGAGCGGGTGCCCTGTACGTACTCCTCGGCCGCCAGCAGCACCGCCGCGCCACCGTCGGAGCGCAGGCAGCAGTGGAGCTTGGTGAAGGGGTCGGCGATCATCGGGCCGGACAGGACGTCGTCGACCGTGATCGGGTCGCGGTACATCGCCCCGGGGTTCAGGGCCGCGTTCGCCCGGGCCTGGACGGCCACCTCGGCCAACTGCTCGACGGTCGTGCCGTACTCGATCATGTGACGGCGGGCCGCCATCGCGTACTTGGCGATCAGGGTGTGGCCGTAGGGGACCTCGAACTGGAGGGGGCCGCGCGCGCCGAAGGAGAGGTCGCCGGTGCGGCGGCCCGCCCGGATGTCCGCGCGGGCCGTGGAGCCGTAGACCAGCAGTACGGCGTTCGCGTGGCCCGCGGCGATCGCGTCCGCCGCGTGGGCCGCCATGACCTCCCAGGTGGAGCCGCCCACCGAGGTGGAGTCGACCCAGGTGGGGCGCAGGCCCAGGTACTCGGCGACCTCGACCGGTGCGAGGACGCCCAGGCCCGCCGAGGCGAAGCCGTCGACGAGCGTACGGTCCAGGCCCGCGTCGGCGAGGGCCCTGCGGGCCGCCTGGGCGTGCAGGGCGTAGGGCGTCGCGTCGTCCACCCGGCCGCAGTCGGAGAGGGCCACGCCCACCACGGCCACCTTGCGGTTCCCTGGGGTCACCATAAATCTGACGGTATATCAGGTCTGGCGCTCCCGACAGCCTTCCCGCTTCCGTTCGGCGCCCCTAACATGACGAACCGTCAGATCGGGAGGGAAGGCCGGCCATGGACGCGAGCTTCACCGCCGAACAGGACGAGATCCGCCGCACCCTGCGGGAGTTGCTCCACAAGCGCTGCGGACCCCATGAGCTGCGCGCCGCCCTCGACACCCCCGGCGGCCACGCGCCCGCCCTCTGGACCGCCCTCGCCGAACAGCTCGGCCTGCCCGGTCTCGCCCTGCCCGAGAAGTACGGCGGGGTCGGCTGTTCCGTCACCGAACTCGCCCTCGCCTGCGAGGAGGTGGGCCGCGTACTCGCCCCCTCCCCGCTGCTCGCCACGGCCGGACTCGCCGCTCCCCTCGTCCTCGCCCTCGGCACCGACGCGCAGCGCGCCGACCTGCTGCCCCGCCTCGCCTCCGGCACCCTGACCGCTGCCCTCGCCGTGCCCGGCCCCGGCCTCGCCACCGCCCTCGCACTGACCGGCGGCAACGACGGCGACTGGGCCGGCGGGGGGCGTGCGGGCGGGGTGCAGGCCCGGCGGGCGCGGGGTGCGGGGACCGGGGACGGGTGGCTGCTCTACGGGGAGGCCGACCAGGTCCTCGACGGGCACAGCGCCGGGCTCCTCCTGGTCGCCGCCCACACCGGTGGGTTCGCCCGCTCCCGCACCCTCCTCTTCCTCGTCCCGGGCGACGCGGCCGGACTCGTCCGCGTACGGCAGACCGCGCTGGACGCGACCCGGCCCCGGGCCCGTGTCCAGCTCAGGGACGTACCGGCCGAGGTGCTGGGCGAACCGGACGCGGACGTCCCGGCGACCCTCGCCGACGTCGGCGACGCCCTCGCCGCCCTCCTCGCCTGCGAGGCCGTCGGCGCCGCCGACCGGGCGCTGGAGCGGACGGTCGAGTACGTGGGGCAGCGCGAGCAGTTCGGACGGCCGATCGGCTCCTTCCAGGCCGTCAAGCACCGGCTGGCCGACGTGTACGTGCAGGTGCGGGCGGCGCGCTCGGCGGCGTACTACGCCGCTTGGGCGACGGCACGGACGGACCCGGGGGGCCGCACCCTCGCACAGGCGCGGCACGCGGCTCGCGAAGGCGCCCCCGCCGTCGCCCCCGCCCCGCGAACAGCCCCGGCAGGCGACCCCGCCGACGTCGCCCCACCCCACGCCCCGCCCGCCGACCGCGTTGGCGGGCTCGCCCTGGCCCAGGCGGTGGAAGCGCTCCGGGGCGCCGGCGCCGAGGCCGTCCAGTTGCACGGCGGTATCGGTTTCACCTGGGAGCACGAGGCTCATCTGTACTTCAAGCGGGCGGCGGGTGACGAGTTGCTCTTCGGGCCCGCGCACCGGCTGCGGGCGCGTGCCGCGGAGCGGGCGCGGCTCTTCGAGCGGGCGGAGGTGGCGGTGTGATCGGTGTGCGGGTGGTGCAGAAGGTGTCCTCGACGCGGGGCTTCGCGAAGGTCGCCCCGCATGTCATTCCGGCGCTGGACCGTGCCGTGCACCGGCTCACGCGCGGAAAGGTGCTGCTCAGTGCGCAGATGCTGCCGGGGGTGGTCCTCACCTCGACCGGTGCGCGCAGCGGGCAGCGGCGTCGTACGCCACTTGCCTGCATGCCGGAGGACGGCGGGCGCGGCTGGCTGCTCGTCGGCTCCAACTTCGGCCGCAGCGGCCACCCCGCCTGGACCCACAACCTGCTCGCCCATCCCGACGCCGAGATCAGCTGGAAGGGCGAGGACATCCCGGTCACGGCGCGGCTGCTGGAGGGGGAGGAGCGGGCGGCGGCCTGGAAGGCGGCGCTGGCGTTCTGGCCGCCGTACGCGACGTACCAGGCGCGGGTGAAGCGGGAGATCCGGCTGTTCCGGGTCAGCCGCCGAGTGCCAGCCGCTGGACCAGCAGAAACGCCCCGATCCCCAGCATCGCCGCCCCCGACGTCCGGGTGACCGCCCGGGCCGCGGCGGGCCGGGCGCCGAGCACGGCGCGGGCCAGGACGCCCACCGCCGCGTACACGGCGGCGCAGCACGCCATGTGCAGCAGCCCCAGGACGGCGGTCTGCGCGGGGACCGGCAGGTGGGCGCCCCGGGTGACGAGGAACTGGGGCAGGACCGAGAGGTAGAGCAGCAGTCCCTTGGGGTTCAGGCCGCTGATCACGGCCCCGCGCAGGAAGACCCGCCCGCCGCCCGTCACCACCGTCCCGCCCGCCTCCGGCACCCCGGGCCGGCGCAGCACGCTCCACCCCAGCCACACCAGATAGGCCGCGCCCGCGACCGTCAGCGCGGTCAGCAGCGTCGGCGACCCGGCGACCAGGACCGCGAGGCCCGCCGTCGCGAGGGCGGTGTGCAGGGCGTACCCCGAGACCAGCCCGGCCACCGCCGCGCCCACCGAGCGCCCGCGCAGCCCCGCGGTGATCACGTACGCCCAGTCCGCGCCCGGCACGCACACCAGCAGCAGGTCGAGAGCGAGGAAGGAAATCAGTGTCGCGGAGTCCATGCCGGGGACATTAGGCGCGATGAGGCCAAAGGTGTTCCCAAAGTTTTCCCGAAATCGCCGGAACCGGGGGAGGATCTGCCTCATGGACGACATGGACCGGAAGATTCTTGCCGAGCTGCAGCACGACGGGCGGCTGACCGTGACCGAGCTGGCCGGGCGGGTGCGGCTGAGCGTCTCGCCGTGTCACCGCAGACTGCGGGAGCTGGAGCGGTCCGGCGCGATCACCGGGTACCGGGCGGTCGTGGACCCGGCCGCCGTCGGCCTGACCTTCGAGGCGCTCGTCTTCGTCTCGATGCGGCAGGAGGACCGGGACACGGTCGCCGAGTTCGAGCGGGCGGTGAGCGAGGTGGAACACGTACTGGAGGCACAGCGGCTGTTCGGGGACCCGGACTATCTGCTGCGGGTCGCGACGGCCGACCTCGCGGCCTTCCAACGGCTGTACGACGAACGGCTGGCGACGCTGCCGGGCGTGCAGCGGCTGACGTCCACGCTGGTGATGAAGCACGTGGTGAAGGACCGGCCGCTGCCGGCGTAGGCCGACTTGGAGGCCGCGGGCGGGTGTCTCAAATGGGTTGTGTGAACGCGCAGTTCACCCTGTGAGGCGGGAGCGGCCTGTGGTAGACCGAGAAGGGATCAACGGATCCGGGAGACGGGGGCGGACATGAACAGTGCGTACATACCCGTGCAAGTCGGCGGGATCGAGGTGCTGGTGGAGGCCACTCCGGTGCGGATGCCGGGGTCCGAACCGACGGCCGCCGGGCCGGGGCAACTCACCGAGCGGGTCCGGGACGCCTTCGGACAGGCGCAGTCGACGATCGTGGAGATAGCGGCCTCCACGGTGACGGCCATGCAGCGAGCGGGCCGGGCGGTCAGGCCGGATGCCATGGAGGTGGAGTTCGGGCTCAGATTCTCCGCCAAGGGCGACATCATCGTGGCCGGAGCCAGCGGCGAGGCGACGCTCAAGGTGAAGCTGACGTACGACAGGAGGGGAACGGAACCGGCCGCCGCCGCGGAACCCGACGACGGGGCCGAGTGACGGCCATGTCCCTCGGCGTCCCCGGCTTTCTGGGCAGCGTCCTGCATCCGTCCCAGGACTCCCCCGTGGGCACGTGCTTCCAGCTCGTCCCCGGTGTGCTCGCCACCGCCTGCCACGTCCTCGACGACCTCGAACTGGGAGTTCCGGGCGCCGAGGTGCGCTTCGCCCCGCTGGCCGGCGGACCGGTCCACACGGCCGTCGTCGACCGGGTGGACCCGCCGAACGACCTGGCCGTCCTGCGCACCGACAGCCCGCTCCCCGGGTCCGCGACCGGCGTGGCACCGACGGCTAAGGCGGCCCCCGGCACCGAGCTGGTCGTCGAGGGCTTCGGGGACGTCCCCGCGTACGACGGGCACACGTACCAGTACCTGACGGCGAGCGGGCGCTGGGCCGGCACGACCCGACGGGACGACGGTGTCCGCCTCGGCCGCCTCAGCACGAAGGACCTGCTGCGGGGCATGAGCGGTGCCCCGGTGCGCCGCTGCTCCGACGACGTCGTCATCGGCGTGGTCAGTGCCCGCTACAACAGCCCCGACGGCTGGCTGCGCGACTCGGTGTGGGCGGCCCGCACGGAGGATCTCGCCGCGCTCGCTCCCCGGGAGCTGTCCTGGTTCTCCCCGCACCTGCGCACGCACGAGCAGGTGCTGCGGGGCCTGGACGGCAAGGAGCAGTACCTCACCGCGGGCCGGCTGGAGTTCGTCAGCCCCGGCCCGGGCAGCAGGGCCGCTCCCGCCCGGCTGATGGACGTACTCGACGCACAGTTCGATCCGCGCGGACACGCGGAGCCGCAGCGCGGAGTGCTGCTGGAGGGCGTGGCCGGGGCCGGCAAGACCCGCACCTGCCACGAGGTGGCGAAGCTGGCCTCGGAGAGGGCGGAAGGGGACTGGCTGGTCCTGCACGCGACCCCCGCGTCCGGCGTGACCGCTGAGGAACTCGTGGAGGCGGCCCTGGCGCATGCCGGGGTCGCGGAGGCCGCCCGGGTCCTGCTCGTGCTCGACTACCTGGACAGCTACGCGCAGCTCTCGCTGGCCCGGCTGAGCGAGGCACTGCAGACCGGTGACCCGGAGGGGCGGGTGGCCTGCCTGGCCTCGGCCCGGCCCGGTGCGCTCAAGGGATTGGCGCGGCAGACGGTCCTCACCCGGGTGCCCCTGGAGGACGGGGAGGAATACCGCGCCAGGGTGGCCGACGAGATCTTCCGGAAGGTCGCCCCTCGGGCGCGGCGGTTGTGGGGCGAGAGCTGGCTGGTGGACGCGTGCAGTGACCGGCCGGTCTTCGCCCTTCTGATCGCGCGTGTACTGGAGGAGCAGGCACGGGCCGGACAGCGCGCTCCGGACCTGTCCGACCTGCGCAGGGGAGAGCTGTTCGACTGGCTCCGGCGACAGCTCGAACGCGACTTCGGCGTCCCGACCGCCGCGGACCGCGAAGCCGGCCTGTCGCGGCCGCATGTGTTCCTGTTGGCCTCCACGGTCGCCCTGCTGGCCTGCCCGCAGGACCGCTCCCTGGTGGAATCGGCGGTGGACCGGGCGCTCGAGGCACGCGGTGACGCCCACTTCGGGCACGACGGCGGTGGCGTGGTCGGCGAGCTGTGTCGACAGGGCTGGCTGGTGGGGAGTGACGACCGGCCCGAACTGGTCCACGACATCGTGGCGGACGGTCTGCTCGACGCCACCCTGGCACCGGGGGAGGCCGTGCAGAGCCGCACCGCCCAGGAGCTGCTCGACGCGCTGCTCGACCGGGGCCCGGTGTTCGCACAGGCCGTACGGCACCTGTCCCGCTGGAGCACCGACCAGGAGGAGTACCGGCAGGCCGAGATCGAGTCCGTGTGCGCGCGCTGGCTGGCCCGGCGGGCCGACAGCATCGGCAGCCTGCTCTCCGCCGACGCCCGTGGCGAGACGGCGTTCGACCTGGTGGCCCGGCCGCCCTGGCAGGCGGGGATGCTCCGGCTCTGGGACGAGCTGGTCGGGCCCTGGCTGGCTCGGATCGAGAGCGAGCAGCCCACCGCCCTGCCCGCCGTGCTGGCCCAGGCCGTGGACAAGATCGTCGGCCCGCTGCCGGAACGCCTCCTGGACAGCGCGCTGGCCTGCCTGGAATCCCGGCCCGCCGCCCGCGAGACGGACATCCTCCTCCAGGCCCTGCTGTACGTGGACGGTCTGGCGCCGGACCGGCTGGACGTCGTGGCCCGCCACGCCCTGGGCTGGGTCGAGCGCCACCCGGCCGAGCGGCGTTCCGCCCAGCTGCTGGGTGCCGCCCTGGCCCGCCCGGACCTCCCGCCCGCGATCGCGCCGCGGGTGGTGGAAGCCGCCCGGGAGTGGACACGTCGCCACCCGGGACACCCGGCCGGCTCAGTGGTGCTCGGTCGGCTGCTCGACCGCCAGGACCTCGGACCCCACGGCAAGCCCGCGCTCGACGCCGCTCTGACCTGGATCGTCCGGCAGAACGACAACCCCGGCGTCTCGTTCGTCCTGCCGCGCCTCCTGCGGCGTACGGATCTCGGAGTGCACCGGGACCGGGCGGTCGGCCACGCTCTGGCGTGGCTGCGTGACCACCACACGAGCGCGCAGGCTTCCTTCGTGCTGCGTCCACTGCTGCGTACCGATCTCACCCACGGGGAGGCTCGCCAGGCCGTCGAATACGCCAAGGTGTGGCTGGCGCACCACGGCGACGGATCGCAGGGTTTCGTCCTCGGTCCCCTGCTGCGCTGGGACGAGTCGGCCGCCGAGCGCGTCAGCGAGCTGCTCCGACAGCCGGTGATCGAGCCGACGCAGGGCCTGCTGGCCGACCTGCTCCGCGAGAAACTGCCGCGACCGCTCCTCGGCGAGGTCGTCGACGCGTCCCTCGGCTGGCTGCGGCACCACGGACAAGGGCCGGACTCCATCCTGCTGCATCTGCTGCTCGGCCGCCTCTCACCGCATGACGCGGCGTGGGCCGAGGCGTCCGACATGGCGGTGCGGTGGCTGAAGCGGTACGGAACCGCCGCGGAGGCCAGTTTCCTCCTCAACGACCTCCTCACCGCCGAGCCCGGCCGCGCGGACATCGCCCGTCTCGCCCTGGAGTGGCTGGCACTGCCCGGCGTCGACCCCCACGCCAGTTACGTCCTGCGACCCCTGCTGTGGTGCCACGGCAGCCTCGCCGAGGACCAGGCCCAACAGGCGCTGGACCTCGCACTGCGCTGGCTGGAGGGGCGCGCCGACGGCGACGACGCCGGGTTCGTCGTCGAGCCGCTGCTCTTCCTGCCGTCCCTCGGGCCCGACCACGCCGACGCCGTCGTGCGGGCCGCCGTCACCTGGCTGCGGGGCCACGCGGAAAGGCCCAACGCGGATCGGGTGCTGGGTCCGTTGCTGGGCCGCGAGGACCTGGCACCCGCTCTGCGGGCCGAGGTCGAGGAACTCACGGTGGTCTGGTTCGAGCGGTACCCGCAGGGCGAGAACGCCCTGAAGGTGCTGCTGACGCTGTTCGCCGAACGCGGTCCCGCTCCCGGCCCCGAGTGCGCCGCCGCGCTCGCTCCCCACGCGCTGGAGAGGATGCCGGAGGGTGCCGGCGCGACGCCCCTGCTCATCGGCCTGCTGCACACGGTGCCGAGCGGGACGGAGCAGCGGGCCGCGCTGATCGATCACACGATCACCTGGCTGGCCCGGCGCGGCACGGTCGGCAGGGGGGCCGACCAGGTGTTCGCGCACCTGCTGGCCCAGCGCGACCTCACCGAGGAGCAGCTGGCCCGCAGCGCGGAGCGGTTTCTGACCTGGATGGAACCCCGGGCCACCAGCCCCGCGGTCGCACGCCCCCTGAGCCGTCTGCTCCGGCACACCGGACACGCGCCCTGGCGGGCGGCGGCGGTCACCCGCGCGCTCGCCTGGCTGGCGTGCAACGCCCACAGGGCCGGCGCGGGTGACGTGCTCGACGCCCTGCTGCACGACCCGGACCCCCCGGTGGACTGCCGGGCCGACGTACGCCGGTGGGCGCGGGAGTGGATGGAGACGAGCGGCCCCACGCACTGGAGCTGGGCGCCGATCACCGAGGCCCTGGGCATCGAAACCCCACCCCAAGAGGAAGCAGGCGGTGGTTCACACATGTGAACCGCCGCCTGCCAGACAGGACTTGGGGCCGGAAAAAGTTCCTCGATGCTGCGCGCGGCCTACTTCGTCGGCTTCTTTCCGGTGATGCCCAGATGCACCAACAGCGCCAGGTTCGGCTTCAGTTCAGCCTGCTTGACGCCCCACGTCTGGAAGCCCTTCTGGTGCGAGGCGACCGCCGCGAGCATGGCGACGAGGGAACCGGCGATCGCGGCCGGGTTCACGTCCTTGTCGACCCTGCCCTTGGCCTGCAACTCGGCGACGGCGTCCGAGAGGGAGTTGTTCACCGAGTTGAGGATCTTCATGCGGAGTTTGTAGAAGCGCTTGTCGCCTTCGGCGGCGCCGAGGTCGACCACGCGCAGGATCGCGTCGTTCTTCTTCCAGAACTCCAGAAACCCGTCGACGAGTTCCTGTGCCGTCTGCCAGCCCGACTTGCCGACCCAGGAGCGGCCCTCGAGCAGCTCGGTCAACCCGGCGCCCTCCGCGGCCATTTGCTCGGCGATCTCCAGGACGGCGCCCTCGACGTCCGGGAAGTACTGGTAGAAGGTCGCGGGCGAAGTGCCTGCCTTCCGGGCGACATCGATGACCTTGACGTCCCGGTACGGAGAGGAGCTGAGCATCTCGCTGAGGCAGTCCAGCAGCTTCTGCCGCGTCGCCTGCCCGCGCCGACCGGCCACGCGGCCGTCGACGGTACGCACTTGTCCTGTCATGCCGTCAGCTTACCGAGGGGTGATGGGAGCGCGATTCGGCCGACTGCAAATGGGGTGTGCGGGTGCTGCGGGGCGGGTGTGCCTGGTCTGCGGGCTGCGGAAGCCGACGCTACGTTGGCTGCATGGCCGAAAACAGGGCATCCGCGTATAGAGAGGGCGTCCCCTGCTGGGTGGACGCCCAGCTGCCCGACGTGGCGGCGGGTGAGCGGTTCTACGGTGAGCTCTTCGGGTGGACCTTCAAGGAGGCGTACGGCCCCTCCGTGTGGGCCCGGCTGGACGGGGAGCCCGTCGCCGCCCTCGCCCGCAAGACGGACGGCCGTATGCCCACCGTCTGGACGGTCTACTTCGCCACCCCGGACGCCGAGGGCCTCGCCGACCGCATCTGGGCGGCCGGCGGGCAGGTCGTCACCGCCCCGATGCCGGTCGGGGACCTGGGCGTCGCGGCCCTGGCCACCGACCCGGAGGGCGCCGTCTTCGGCCTGTGGCAGCCGCTGCGGCACACCGGCTTCGGCCGCCGCCACGAGCCCGGCACCTTCGCCTGGGCCGAGCTGTACACCCGCGACACCGAGTCCGCGAACACGTTCTACGGCGATCTCTTCCACGACGCCCTCTTCGGCCCCGGCGCCGATCCCGACTTCGGCCGCGCGCCCGTCACCGGCGTCTTCCCGGCCGAGATGCCGCCGCACTTCCTGGTCCACTTCCGTGTGGAGGACTGCGCGGCGGCACTCGGGACGGTGAACCGGCTCGGCGGCCGTGTCCAGGCGGGACCCTTCGACACCTCGTACGGGACAGTCGGCGTCGTCACCGACAATCAGGGGGCGTCGTTCGCGGTGCTGCAGCGCTGATCCGTCACGTTCGTCCTGGTAAACAGGTAGACATCCCATTCCTCACCGGGTTCGCAACCTGTGGCCCGGCCAGGAAGAATCGGGGTGCGTGCCGCCATGGCGGTGCGGTGGTGAGACGCTGCACGGGGTCGCGTACACAGGTGAGCCACGCGGCTCGTACGGGGAGGTGGCAGGCAAGTGGTGGATCAGCTGACACAGCACGATCCGCGGCGGATCGGGCCTTTCGAGGTGCTGGGACGGCTGGGGGCCGGCGGCATGGGTCTGGTCTATCTCGCGCGCTCGGCGTCCGGCCGGCGTGTGGCGATCAAGACCGTCCGCACGGAGCTCGCCGAGGACCAGCTCTTCCGCGTCCGCTTCACACGTGAGGTGGAGGCGGCCCGGGCGGTCTCCGGCTTCTACACGGCCGCCGTGGTCGACGCCGACCCGCGTGCCGCCGTGCCGTGGCTGGCCACCGCGTACGTGCCCGCGCCCTCGCTCGAGGAGATAGTGAACGAGTGCGGGCCGCTCCCGGCCCAGGCGGTGCGCTGGCTCGCGGCGGGTGTCGCGGAGGCCCTGCAGTCCATCCACGGCGCCGGCCTCGTCCACCGCGACCTCAAGCCGTCCAACGTGCTGGTCGTCGAGGACGGCCCCCGGGTGATCGACTTCGGTATCGCCTCCGGCGTATCGAACACCCGTTTGACGATGACGAACGTCGCCGTCGGCACACCCGCCTACATGTCGCCCGAGCAGGCGAAGGACTCCCGCAGCGTCACCGGCGCCAGCGACGTCTTCTCGCTCGGCTCGATGCTGGTCTTCGCCGCCACCGGGCACCCGCCCTTCCACGGCGCCAACCCGGTCGAGACGGTCTTCATGCTGCTGCGTGAGGGCCCGGACCTCGAAGGGCTCCCGGACGAGCTGCGCCCCCTGATCGAGTCCTGCATGCAGATGGAGGCCACCGGCCGGCCCAACCCCGCCGACCTCCAGGCCCAGCTCGCCCCCCACCTCTTCGGCTCCGGCTCCGACGACAGCGGTACGGCGTCGGCGTGGCTGCCCGAGAAGGCGGTCGCCCTCATCGAGTCGCGCCGCGGCGGCCGCCCGCCCGCGCAGCAGACCTCCGCCGGCCCCCGCAGCGGCGGCAGGCCCGCGGTGCCGCCCCCGCCCTCCCACGACCCCGTGGTGCCCGGCCCGCAGCCCGTCCCGGTCGGCGGCCCCGACACCGGCCCCGTGCGGCTGGCCGGCGCGCCCGTCCCGATCGGCCCCGGCCCGCGCGTCGCCGACGCCCGCGCCGCCGCCGTGAAGGCGCCCCCGCCCGAGGCGGGCCTGGTCGCCTCCTGGTCCCGGCCGCGCCCCGGCCTCAACGGCGCCGACCCCGCCGTACCCGCGCCGCCGCCGGTGCCCCCGGAGACGGCGGCCGGCTGGCGGCCCTGGCGGTTCCGCATGTCCAACGACGTCTGGGGCACCCCCAAGGTGGCCGACGACCTCGTCTACGTCACCTCCTTCGAGGTGCACGCCCTGGACGTTGCCACCGGCCGCCGCCGCTTCAAGACGCGGGACGTCGCCTGGTCCATGGCGGTCGCCGACGGCCGTGTCCACGCCTCCGACGGCCCCACCCTGTTCGCCCTGGACGCCCGCGAGGGCGGCGACCTGTGGCGGCTGTCCACGGACGCCTGGGTGTACTCCCTCAAGGCCGACCGCGGCACCGTCCTCACCGGCACCCGCGGCGGCGGCGTCCAGGCCTGGGAGGCCTCCAACGGGCAGAAGCTCTGGGAGATCACCGGCTGCCAGACCGACTTCGAGTCCCCCGAGGCGGGCCCCGCCCTCCACGACGGCACCGCCTACGTCTGGCAGGACGCCCGCCTGCGCGCCCTCGACGCCCGCACGGGCGACGAGCGCTGGTCGTACCCCATCGGCGACGCGGCCTCCTGCAGCGGCGTCCCCGTCCGGGTGACGAACGGCCCCGACGGCTACGTGTACCTCTCCGCGGGCTCCCGCGTCCTGGCCGTGGACGTGGCGAGCGGCAGGGTCCGCTGGCACTTCGAGGCCCCCGCCGTCTTCCTCTCCCCGCCCACCTTCGTCTCCGGCCCCGCGGTGACCGGCGGCGGCGTCTACCTCGCCGACTACCTCGGCACGGTGTACGCCCTCGACGCCACCGACGGCCGCGACCGCTGGCGCATCGCCACCGAGTCCCGGACGTCCATCGAACCGGTCCTCGTCGCCGCGGGCCACGTCCACGTCGGCAGCGGCAAGGGCCTCTACACCCTGGACGCCGTCACCGGCACCCCCAAGTGGCGCTTCCAGGCGGGCGGCGACATCGTGGGCGCCCCCGCGGTGGCCGAGGGCCGCATCCACTTCGGCTCCACCGACCACCTGCTCTACACCCTCAAGGCCGACGACGGCCGCCTGCGCTGGAAGCTGGCCACCGGCGGCGAGATCACCGGCTCCCCGGTCGTGCGGGACGGCGTCGTGTACGCGTGCAGCAAGGACCGCTGCGTGTACGCGCTGGACGCGGAGAAGGGGACGGGGACGGCACGCACGGCGTGACGGGCGGTCGGGCCGTCCTGCCGGTCGGACCGCCCTACCGGCCTGGCCGCCGACGGCCGTCGTGCCGGTGCGCACGGAAGGGGACCCGGACGGCGGCCGCCGCGTCGGGGAGCGGCCCGTTCACCGCTCTCAGGTCCAGACGCTACGCCGGGTACGCGGTCATCGCCACGCGGTGACATGACCGTGACAGGCAGTGCGTAGGGTGACCGTCATGCTTTCACGGGGACGCAGCATCAAGTTGACAGCGGTGGCCGCACTCGTGGTCCTGTCGCTCACCGGCTTCTCGACGAGCCGCGGTCACGGCCACGGCAGCAGCCACGGCAGCGGCGGAGGCGGTGGGTGCAGCAGCTCCAGCCAGGACCACGACAGTTCGTCGTCGACCTCCGGGGGCAGCGGGTCGCGCTACCACGACAACGACTACGACGACGATGACGACTACGGCACCTCCGGCAGCGGCGGGTCGGGCGACACGTCCACGCCGGTGCTGGAGAACGCCGCGACGGACCTGATCAGCTGCGCCACCGAGAAGGCCCCGTACGCGACCGTCTCGGTCACCAACCCGAACAGCGCCGCCGGCATCTTCGCCTTCCACGTCGCCTTCCTGGACGAGCGGGGCGACGAGGTCACCCGGCGGAGAGCGGAGGCCTACGTACCGTCGAACAGCTCGACCAAGGTGACGGTCAGAGTGGACGACACCCGCCTCGTCCCCCGCATCGACCACTGTGTGGCCGACGGTGACGCCAAGCCGGTCCCCTGACGCCCGCTCACCGCACCCGGTACCCCCCCGACCGCCGCCCCGCGAACAGCTCCGCCTGCCGGTCGGGGGGCAGGTTCCCCAGCGAGATGAGATGCGGCGCCTGCGCGAACCCCTGCGCCCGCGCCGCCTCCTTGGCGGACCACAGGGCGCGCACGGTGCCCTGCACGGCCTCGGCGGGATACCCGGCGATGACCGCGGCGCAAGCCTCGGCGGCGGCCAAAGCGCCTCCGGTCTCGGTGAGTTCGGAGACGAGGCCGATCTCATGGGCCCTCCGCGCCCCGATCCGCTCCGCCGACCCCATCAGCATCATCCGGGCCGCATCCCCGAACGGCATCCGCTGCGCCATGAGCACCGACTCGTACGCGCTGACCATGCCGTACGTCGTGTGCGGGTCGAAGAACTCGGCACCGGCGCCCGCGACGACGAACTCGCACTCCCCGAGCAGATAGAAGGCGCCCCCGCAGGCCATCCCCTCCACGGCGGCGACGACCGGCTTCCACAGGTCGTTCGCCTTCGGGCCGACGGTGAGCAGCGGATCGTCCTGCATGTACGGGGAGTCGGGCTGCGGCACGACGGCGTCCCGGTCGATCCCCGTGCAGAACGCCCGCTCTCCCGCGCCGGTGAGCACGACCGCCCGTACGGAGTCGTCGTACCGCAACGCGCGCCAGATGGCGGCCAGTTCGGCGGCCGTGTCGAGGTCGATCGCGTTCAGCCGCTTGGGCCGGTCGAGGGTGATGACGGCGACACCGGTGTCCTCGTAGGTGCTGATTCGCAGGCTCACGGTCGCTCCAGTACCCACTGGGGCAGCCCGGACTCCTCGTCGAAGACGACGTGCACCCTGGCCCCGATCCGCAGGCGTTCGGGCGGAAGGGAGTTGAGCGCCGCCCCGGCGCGGCTGACCAGGTTCCCCACGAGCCGTATGCGCGGCGCCTCCGCCAGCTCCACCACGACCACGTTGTACGGCGCCTGCTCGGCGTAGTCGGGCAGCAGGGGCGGATGGGGGACGACGTACGACCAGACGCGACCCCGTCCCGACATCGCACGCCACTCGCTCGCGAAGGACTGGCAGTGGGGGCAGCAGGGCCGGGGCGGGAAGCGGAGTTCGCCGCAGTCGGCGCAGGCCTGGACGCGCAGCTCGCCCTGGGCGGCGTACTGCCAGAAGGGGGCGCCGTCGGGGTCGGCGATCGGCTGGAGCATCTCAACTCCTCAGCAGGAGGGCGGAGGTGGGGACTCCCTCGCCGGCGGTGACGAGGCAGGTGGCGGCGCCGGGAACCTGGGCGGTGCTGGTCCCGCGCAGCTGCTTGACGCCCTCGTTGATGAGGTTGAAGCCGTGCACATAGGCCTCGCTGAGCCCGCCCCCGCCGGTGTTGAGGGGCAGCCGCCCGCCGATCTCCAGCGCACCGCCCTCGGTGAAGGCGCCGCCCTCGCCGCGCCCGCAGAAGCCGTAGCCCTCCAGGGACAGCGGAATCAGGGGTGTGAACGCGTCGTAGATCTGGGCGACGTCCACGTCCTCGGGGGTGAGGTCCGCGTGCTTCCACAGGTGGCGGGCGGCGGTCCAGGCGGGGCCGGTGAGGGGGTCGTCGTTCCAGTAGTTGACCATGCCGTGGTGCTGGGCGGGCAGTCCCTGGGCGGCGGAGTGGACGTAGACGGGCGGCCACCGGCAGTCACGCGCCCGCTCCCGGGAGACGACGACACAGGCCAACGCCCCGTCCGTCTCCAGGCAGTTGTCGAAGAGGCAGAGGGGCTCGCTGATCCAGCGGGAGGTCATGTACATCTCGCGGGTGAGCGGGCGGTCGTACATGAGGGCGGCCGGGTTCTGGTTGGCGCGGTTGCGGCAGGCGAGGGCGACGTTGAACAGGTGGTCGCGGGTGGTGCCGTACTCGTGCATGTGACGGCGGGCGAGCATGGCGATCTCGTCGGCCGGGCGGAGGAGGCCGAAGGGCCTCGTCCACTGGCCCGGAGTGGGGAGTTGGACGGCCGTGTTGGTCCACGGCCGGGGCCCGCTCCCGCGCTTGCGTGACCGCCAGGCGACCCCCACCGTCGCCTGCCCGGCGGCGATCGCGGCGGCGAGGTGCGCGACGGTGGCGCAGGAACCCCCGCCGCCGAAGCCGACCTTGCTGAAGAAGGTGAGGTCACCGAATCCGACGGCCTTCGCCAGCTCGACCTCGTCGGTCTCCTCCATGGTGTACGAGGCGAGGGCGTCGACCTCGCCGGGCGCGATGCCGGCGTCGTCGAGCGCGGCGAGGACGGCACGGCAGGCGAGCGTGCGCTCGTCCTCGGGGAGGCGCTTGGCGAAGGGGGTCTGTCCGATGCCGACGACGGCGGTGGCGTCCTTGAGTGCGGCCATGCTGTGGCTACCTCCGCGAGGGTGCCCGGCTGCTGACAGTGCGTCAGGTTACAGCTAATCTGACGGGTAGTCAGCTCCTGGGTTGGGAGGCCTGCTGTGAGCGCAGACAGGGCGTGGGGTGCCGTTCCGGGACTGGTCCGGTCGGCCGCCGAACGGTACGCGGACGTCGAGGCCGTCGTGGAGGGGCGCACCCGGATCACGTACGGCGAACTGGGCGCCCGGGTGGAGCGCGCGGCGGCCGCCTGCGTGGCGAACGGGGTGCGCCTCGGCGACCGGGTCGGCATCTGGGCCCCCAACTCCCTCGACTGGATGGTCGCGGCGCTGGGCGCGGTCTCGGCGGGCGCGGTCCTGGTCCCCCTGAACACCCGCTTCAAGGGCGCGGAGGCGGTGGACGTACTGCGCCGCAGCGGCGCCCGGCTGCTGTTCGTGACCGGCACGTTCCTGGGGACGTCGTACGTGGCGGCCCTGCGCAGGGCGGCGGGCGACGGAGACGGCCCCGGGCCGCTGCCCGGGCTGCCCTCGCTGGAGCGGGTGGTGGTCCTCGCGGAGGACGCCCCGGCCGACTTCCGTACCTGGAAGGACTTCCTGGCGAGCGGCGAGGGCGTGAGCGGGGCGGAGGTGCGGGCGAGGTCGGCGGCCGTGTCCCCGTCCTCCCCCTCGGACATCATCTTCACGTCGGGAACGACGGGCCGCCCGAAGGGCGCGGTGATCACCCACGCGCAGACGCTGCGGGCGTACGAGGTGTGGAGCGACCTCGCGGGCCTGCGCCGCGGCGACCGCTACCTCATCGTCAACCCGTTCTTCCACACCTTCGGCTACAAGGCGGGCGTGATCGCCTGCCTGATGCGGGGCGCGACGATGATCCCGCAGCCCGTGTTCGACGTGGACACGGTCCTGGCCAACGTGGCGGCGGAACGCGTCTCCGTCCTGCCCGGCCCCCCGACCCTGCACCAGTCCCTGCTGGACCATCCCGCCCGGACCGCCCACGACCTGTCCGCGCTGCGGCTCGTGGTGACGGGCGCGGCCGTGGTCCCGCTGCGCCTGGTGGAACGCCTCCGGGGCGAACTGGGCGTCGACACGGTCCTTACGGCGTACGGCCTCTCCGAGGCGAGCGGCATCGTCACCATGTGCCGCCGCGACGATGCCCCCTCGGTCATCGCGTCGACCTCCGGCCGCCCGATCCCCGGCACGGAGGTCAGGATCGTGAACGCGCAGGGGACCCCGCTCGGGCCGGGCACCCCGGGGGAGATATGGGTCCGCGGCTTCAACGTCATGCGCGGCTACTACGAGGACCGGGCGGCCACCGCCGAGGCCCTGACCCCCGACGGCTGGCTCCGCACCGGCGACGTCGGCGTCCTGGACGACTCGGGCAACCTCCGCATCACCGACCGCATCAAGGACATGTACATCGTCGGAGGCTTCAACGCCTACCCGGCGGAGATCGAGCAACGGCTGGGCCTGCACCCGGACGTGGCCGACGTGGCGGTGATCGGCGTACCCGACGCGCGACTCGGCGAGGTCGGCAGGGCTTATGTGGTGCGCCGCCCCGGGGCCGCGCTGACCGGCGACGAGCTGATCGCCTGGGCGCGGCGCGAGATGGCCAACTACAAGGTGCCGCGGACGGTGGAGTTCGTGCGGGAGCTGCCGAGGAACGCGAGCGGGAAGGTGCTCAAGGGGGAGCTGCGGGCCAGGGTGCCGTAACGGGAGGGGCCGACTCGATACGAGCCGGCCCCTCTGGCGCACCGCAGTGGGTCAGTCGTTGCCCGACTCCATGGCCGCGCGGTCCAGCAGCGCGTCCTCGCCGGAGACCTCGCCGCGGGAGGCGATGGCCTCGGCGCCGCCCTCGGGCATGCTGCCGATGAGGCCGGTCGCGGCGGCCTGGGCGGCACCGATGGCGGGGCTGCCGGTGCCGATGAGGCCGAGGCCGGCGTACTGCTCCAGCTTGGCGCGGGAGTCGGCGATGTCCAGGTTGCGCATGGTGAGCTGGCCGATCCGGTCCACGGGACCGAACGCGGAGTCCTCGGTGCGCTCCATCGACAGCTTGTCCGGGTGGTAGCTGAACGCCGGGCCCGTGGTGTCGAGGATCGAGTAGTCCTCGCCGCGCCGCAGCCGTAGGGTGACCTCACCGGTGACGGCCGAGCCGACCCAGCGCTGGAGCGACTCGCGGATCATCAGGGCCTGCGGGTCCAGCCAGCGGCCCTCGTACATCAGCCGGCCCAGGCGCCGTCCCTCGGTGTGGTACTGGGCGAGGGTGTCCTCGTTGTGGATCGCGTTGACGAGACGCTCGTAGGCCGCGTGCAGCAGGGCCATGCCGGGGGCCTCGTAGATGCCGCGGCTCTTGGCCTCGATGATCCGGTTCTCGATCTGGTCGGACATGCCGAGCCCGTGCCGGCCGCCGATGGCGTTGGCCTCCATCACCAGATCGACGGGGGAGGCGAACTCCTTGCCGTTGACGGTGACCGGCCGGCCCTGGTCGAAGCCGATGGTGACGTCCTCGGTGGCGATCTCGACCGCGGGGTCCCAGAACCGCACGCCCATGATGGGCTCCACGGTCTCCACACCGGTGTCCAGGTGCTCCAGGGTCTTCGCCTCGTGGGTGGCGCCCCAGATGTTGGCGTCGGTGGAGTAGGCCTTCTCGGCCGAGTCCCGGTAGGGCAGGCCGTGGGCGACCAGCCACTCCGACATCTCCTTGCGGCCGCCGAGCTCGGTCACGAAGTCCGCGTCCAGCCAGGGCTTGTAGATCCGCAGGTGCGGGTTGGCGAGCAGGCCGTATCGGTAGAACCGCTCGATGTCGTTGCCCTTGAACGTCGAGCCGTCGCCCCAGATCTGTACGTCGTCCTCGAGCATCGCCCGCACCAGGAGCGTGCCGGTGACGGCGCGGCCGAGGGGCGTGGTGTTGAAGTAGGCACGCCCGCCCGAACGGATGTGGAACGCCCCGCAGGTCAGCGCGGCCAGGCCCTCCTCGACCAGCGCGGCCCGGCAGTCGACCAGGCGCGCGATCTCGGCACCGTAGGTCTGCGCGCGGCCGGGCACCGAGGCGATGTCGGGCTCGTCGTACTGGCCGATGTCGGCGGTGTAGGTGCAGGGGATGGCGCCCTTGTCACGCATCCACGCGACCGCGACCGAGGTGTCGAGACCGCCGGAGAAGGCGATGCCGACGCGCTCGCCGGCGGGGAGGGAGGTGAGGACCTTGGACATAGGAAGATTATGCATAATCGCGCATGATCATGCAAAGGGTTCAGCTCACGGATGTGTCAGCAGGCCTTCCGCTTCCTCGCTGAAGAGCGACGCGGGGTCGAAGTCCATCCCGGTGAAGTGCCCCGCGAGCTCCAGTGACAGCACCCCGTGCAGCCGGGTCCAGAACCGCAGGGCCACGTCGTCCCTGGCGTCGCAGGCGTCGAGCAGGGTCGCCATGATCTCGGAAGCGATCCCGACGGTGTCCTCGGGCGCGTGATAGCCCGGAACGGGCGTGCCGTAGATCAGGAAGTACCGCTGCGGATCCTCCAGGGCCCACCCCCGCAGGGCGTGTGCCAGCCCGGCCAGGTCGGCGCCGGCCTCGCCGGCCGCGCGGAAGGTGTCGGCGAGGCTGCGGTACGCGTCCCTGATCAGCTCGGTGATCAGCTCGTCCCGCCCGGCGAAGTACCGGTACAGCGCGGGCCCGCTCATACCCATCTGCTTGGCGATCGCGTTGAGGGAGAGCGCGGACGCACCCGCGGAGGCGATCTGCTCCCACGCGCGTTCCTTGATCTCGGCGCGCACCTGGGTGCGGTAGCGCTCGCGGGGGTTCTGGGTGCCGGTCTCAGTCATGGTTAGAGGGTATCGCGAACCCTATTGACTCTCACAGCGGCGTTGAGTTACAACTTCTAACGAACGAAAGAGCAAGTAACTCACTCAGATCGTGGAGGCAGTCATGAACGGACTCGTCGAGGTGGTCCTGCCGGGCATGGTGGACCCGGAAGGTCTCCGGATCCGGCACGGATCGGTGCCCACTCCGGGCCCCGGCCAGGTCCTGGTCCGCATGGAGGCGACGGGGGTCTCCTTCGCCGAACAGCAGATGCGCCGAGGCCGCTACTACGACCAGCCGCCGTTCCCCTTCGTGCCGGGCTACGACCTGGTGGGCACCGTGGAGGCGACCGGCGAGGGCGTCGACCCGGGCCTGGCCGGCACCCGGGTGGCCGCGTTGCTGAAGGTCGGCGGCTGGGCGAGCCACGTCCTGGTCGACGCGGCGGACGCGGTGCCGGTCCCCGAGGGAATCGGCGCGGCTGAGGCGGAGACCCTGGTGGTGAACGGCATCACGGCCTGGCAGATGCTGCACCGCAAGGCCCGCGTACGCGCCGGGCAGACGATCGTCGTCCACGGCGCCAACGGCGGGGTCGGCTCGGTCCTGGTCCAGCTCGCCCGCGCCGCGGGCGTGAAGGTGATCGGCACGGCATCGACCCGCCACCACGAGGCACTACGGGCCCAGGGCGTCACGCCCGTCGACTACCGCGCCGCCGACCTGGCCGCCCGCATCCGCGACCTGGCCCCCGCCGGCGTGGACGCGGTCTTCGACCACGTGGGCGGCAGCGGCATCACCGACTCCTGGCACCTCCTCGCCCCCGGCGGCACCCTCGTCTCCTACGGCAGCGCCTCCACCCGCGACGCCGAGGGCTCCAAGCAGTGGCCCGTCCTCAAGTTGCTCGCCCGCGTATGGCTCTGGAACACCCTCCCCAACCGCCGCCACGCCTACTTCTTCAACGTCTGGGCCGGCCGAGCCCTGTCCAGGAGCCGCTTCCGCTCCCGCCTCACCGCCGACCTCACCCAGGTCTTCACGGCCCTCCAGCGCGGCGACCTGACCCCCCGGATCGCCGCCCAACTCCCCCTCACCCGTGTCGCCGAGGCGGTACGCCTGGCCGAGTCCGGCACGGTCGCCGGAAAGGTCGTACTGCACCCGTAGAGCCGGCCGTAGTCAACCGCAGCGCCCCCTCACCACCCTGTCGCCCACAACGAGGAGAACCCCGTGCCCAGCGCACGCACCGCCGCCCTGACGCTCTCGATCGCCGTGGCCGGCGTCCTCGGCCTCACCGCCCCGCCCGCCCAGGCCGCACCCACCCCGCACACCCGGTGCCGCGGCGAAGGCACGGACCCCGCTGCCCACATCCGCTACGCCTCCGACATCGTGATCGACGCCCCTCTCAGCACCATCTGGAAGCTCCAGACCGACGTGGAACGCTGGCCGACCTGGCAGCCCCCCGTCCTCACCGCCGAACGCCTCGACCCCGGCCCCCTCCGCAAGGGCTCAGCGTTCCGCTGGACGACCCCGGCCCCCGCCACCCCCTCGACCCCGGCGACAACCCTGGACGTCACCTCGACCGTGCGCCAACTCGACAAGCGCCGGCCCTGCATCCTGTGAAGCGGCCCGGCGACCGGCGAAGGCCTCCGCATCGACGAGGGTGTCCACCTGTGGACCTTCACCGAGACCAGGACCGGCGTCCGCGTCCACACCGAGGAAACCTGGACCGGCGCCCAGGTCGAAGCGGACGTCCCGACGGCCACGACAGCCCTCGGCGCGGGCCTGGAGGCGTGGCTCCACGACCTGAAGACCACAGCGGAGACCCTCACCTGAGCCCGGCCTCGTCGTGGGGCGGGCAGGCGCCCCTGGCGGACCTGTGCCAGGGGCCGATCCGCACCAAGTGGGCGAGCACGCTCCCAACTGGCCCACATCCACCCCTCACCGGCGCCGACCGGAAAAGCGCCCACCTCTCCACCGGCCGAACCTCACCTACCCCACCCCCCGAGGCCGCTGCCCCGCCTCGCCCCCCACCCGCCCGGCGCGCCCGCCCCATTCCCGGTTTGCCGCCGTGCCGACCCGGCGTCCATGCGAGGCGCGCCCGCGCCCGCGAACTCCGGCCGCAACGCAGCAGGCCCGAGCCGCCGACTTGCCTCGGTCACCCGCGTTTCCGGGCCGCTCGCTCGCTTCCGACCCGTGCTGGAGCGGGCCGGGTCAAGGGTGGCCCGCAGGGCCATCGCCGGAGGCGACGCGGAGCGCCCTTGAGGCGGGCCGTGGAAGCGCGACACTGGCAAAGAAGCGGGCGGCCCCGACGGGAGTGGGAAGCGCCGAGGAGCCGCAGCTCACCCGGCTTTCAAGGCGGCGCGGATCTCGTGAATCATCTGAGCGGGGTTATACATCACGTCCTCCGCGCTGTAGCGCAACAGGTTGCGCACCTCTGGGCACTGGAGCACTTGGTTGAAGCGGGCGATGTCTCGCCGGTGCGCCTCGCGGGTGCCGTGGTAGGCGTAGCCCTCGATCTCGACGGCCAGCCCTTCTCTCCGGAAGAGGAAGTCGAGGACGACTCGGCGGCCGTCCGGGGTGATCAGCGCGACCTGGCTCTCGGGTCGGAGCCCGGCGTCGTACATCCGCAGACGGGCGATGGTTTCGGCCGGTGATCCAGCGCGTGGGTCACACAACTGGAGCCACCGACGCGCCCTCGCCGTCCCCGGGAGGGAGGGCGCGAGTGCGGCGGTGACCGTATCGAGCCTGGTGAGCGGTGTCCGTCGGACCTGTCCGACCCGGCGGTAGGTGAGCGCCGATTCCAGCACGACAAGCGCGCCGTCCCGTGCTTCCCTGCGGAGCAGGTCGGCGACAGTCCGCACCACGCCCGTCACCCGCAGGCCCTGCCGATGCGTCACATCATGCGATGCGACGGGAATCCGGTGCACTCGTACGCCCCCGCGCTCAAGGCGCGAGGAGCGCGCGGGGTCGGTAAACTCCAAGGGCGCTTCGGCGGCGCAACCGAGCGTCTCGATCAGCCAGAGCTCTGCGGCGGAACGGTGGCTCACAACGAGCCGGGGCTGAAGAAGCTGTACCGCTCGGAGCCGTGTGAAGAGGCAGGGGGCCAACCCCGGTTCGGCCCAGGCACCGGCCTGAAGCCGACTCCACCCCTCCGTACGCAGAGCCCGCGCGAGGCTTCGCCGGGGCCAGCCGGCATCAAGGGCCCGCGCATTGAGCAGCACGCCACCTTCGGCCAACTCTCGCAGTGCCTTCCGCTTCGCCACCCCGCCAAGATCGCAGAGTTCACGAAGCGCGTGGGGCCCTGTGGATAACCGGTCAGGCGCCCTTCACGGAGGTGAGGAAGGCCGTCCAGGCCGGAGTCGGGAAGAGGAGTACGGGGCCGTCCTGGGCCCGCTTGGAGTCGCGGACGGGGACGATGTCGCCGGGGTGGCTGTCGGCGACTTCCAGACAGTCGCCGCCGCTGCCGTTGCTGTAGCTGCTCTTGTGCCATGTGGCTGAGCTCAAGTCAAGCTCGCTGCTTGCCATCTCGGTAGTCCTCTGCTGCCTGCTCGACCATGGCCAGGGACGCCTCAGGCGAAAGCGCCGCGGCCCTGAGCAGATCGTACGACCTCCGGTAGTCCTTCACGAGGGCCGGAAAGTCGATGAGCTGGCCACTGTGGAGACCCTCCGTGTACACCACGGGCGGTGCGTCGGGGAAGCCCATGACCTTGATCATGCCCATCATGAGCGGATGGGCCGCCGCGGTTTCCGGGAGGACTTGCAGAACGCCCTGTGCCGAGGTGACCACCTGCATGATGTGTTCGAGTTGGTCCGCCATCGGCTCGGGCGGCAGGAGCGGCCTACGGATCAGCGACTCGTGCAGGATCGCCCAGAACGCGGGGCGGTCGTCCCGCTCCCAGATGTCCGCGCGGTCCATCCTCGCGCGCACCTGCCTCTCGACGGTCTCGGGCCTCAGCCACGGCAGCGACACGTGCACGACCCGCCTGGCGTACAGCTCCGTCTGCAACAGACCAGGAACGAGCGTCGGCGCCCACTCCTCAATACTCTCCGCATCCCGCTCCATCTCCGCCACATCCGCGAAGTACTCCGCATGCCCCGACTGCCGTGCCCGGCGGGCGTCTTCACAGCGGCGCTCGAAAAAGCCGTCGGTCTCCAGCACCTTGTCGACGTGCTGGGCCAGATCCAGAGGCATGCGCCGCTCTCCCCGCTCGATCTGGCTGAGGAACGGGACGCCGCGGTAGCTGCCCGCCGCCAGCTGCTCCAAGGTCAGCCCGGCCAGCTCTCTCCGATAGCGCAACTCGGCGCCGTAGAAGGAAGGGACGTTCGCCGATGCGTCGGGGTCCTTGCGTGCGGGCACGACTCATCACCGCCGTTTGCCAGTTGCTCTTGCGCAGTCGGAATCCCTTCTACGGTACGGGGTCTCACGCCATTCTGTGACCGATTCATCACGCAACGCACATGCGGACACGGAAGGCGCCCCTCATGCACATCCCCCAAGCGGCTCCCACCATCGACGACGTCGACCGCTGCGTGGGCGACCTCCGCGCCGCCCTCGCCGTCCACGACATCACCCTCCCCTCACTCCGCGCCGACCTGCCGACCTTCGCGGGCACCTACCTACCGCCGGCGGGCCTCATCGCCCTCGGCAACTGCAACACCGCGACCGCACGCAGGCTCACGGACGTGCTGCGGGGAAGTGGTCGTACGACACTGCTCGACCTCGATCTCCTCGCCGTCCCTGAGGCCGTACCGGTTCTGCGTGGTGCCCTGCGCCGACGGCTGGCGCCGCCCCGTTCGGATGTGGAGCTCTGTGTCACGGAGCTGGTCGCGAACGTCATCCGGCACGTCGGAGAGGGGACCCCGGCCCGTGTGCGGGTGTTCCGTGAGGACGGTGCCGGTCGGATCCGCGTGGAGGTCGCCGACCCGGATGCGCGGGCTCTCCCCGTCCTTCGGCACGCCACGGGCGAGGACGAAGCCGGGCGTGGTCTCGCGCTCCTTGACGCGGTGGCCCTGCGGTGGGGCGTCGAGCGGGGCGGGGCCGGCAAGACCGTGTGGTGCGAGTTGGCCGAGGTGGATCGGGGGACGCCGGGGCAACCGGCGTCCCCCGATGACGCTCACGCTCAGCCGAAGGCGCGTACCGCCTGGTAGTACGTCCAGGCGGTGCTGGTGCAGGCGGTCCGGGTCGAGCCGGTGTAGGCGGCGCAGACGCGTTTGAGGTCCTCGTAGAAGGCGCTGTCGAGGCGGGACTTGTTGGCGCTGAAGGTGCCCTGGGCCTTGTAGTTGCGGTAGCCGAAGTCGTGGCGGGCGCAGGAGAGGGCGAAGGGGAAGCCGAAGGGGTTGTCCGGTGAGGAGGAGCAGTAGTCGGTGGACCAGTTGAAGGCGTACGCCGACCAGGCGGACTGGTTGGCGCGGGCCGCCGCCCAGAGGTTGTAGCTGGACGCGCTGGGCTGGCTCCAGTTCGCGAGGACCTGGGGCTTGTCGGCGGGAGCGGCCTCGGCGGCCGTCGCGGTGGCGACGAGGGTGCCGAGGGCCAGGGTCGAGGCGGCAAGAGCGGTGGCGAGTCTGCGGTGCATCCCACACCTCCATGAGGCTGCTGCCCGCTCGGGCAACAGGTTCATGACAAGAGGTTCGCCGGATCCGGTGTGCCTTTACTCCTCGGACGACCTAACGGGCCGTTAACTCTTGGACACGCCGCGGCCGCGGCGGCTCCCCTCCGTGCCCGCGCCGCCGCGGCCGATCCCCCTGGGGTGCTCCCCCCGAAGCAGCTCCCCCGAGCCGCTCCAGGGGCGCTCCCGCGTTGCCCGCGTGCCATATCCCCCCGGTACGGGCCTACTTCGTAGGCTTCCAGGGCTCCGACGTCGCGTGGATGTCGCCCTTCGTCTCGATCCGCGCCTCGGCCTTGGCCTCGGCGGGCTCGTCCGTGGCGTGGATGTCCCCCTGAGGAGTCACCTCGGCGTCCGCGGTCTTGGCGGCCCTGAGAGGCTCCGACGTGGCGTGGATGTCTCCCTGCGGCTTGACGACCGGCTCGTCGCTCATGTTCGTTCGCTCCCCACTTGGCGTGTTCGTCCGTGACTCGGTGGCGGCCCGTCCGTGCACTCCCCCGTGAGTGTCCGGACGGGCCGCCGGCCGCTCAACCCTAGTTCGCCGGTGCGCGGCCACTGCGTCGACTCGTTTGCCCCCCGACACGACGGATCGACTGCCCCTGAGCATGGTGGGCGGCGATAAACGAATGATGAACGCCGGATCCCCCCGGGCCGCCGACCGGCGCTCAGGACCCTCAGGGGTCCTTGCGAGAACCCCTCAGGGGTCCTTGCGAGAACCCCTCAGGCCGCCCGCACGGGAGTCAGCAGCCCCCGCAGCTCCTCCGCCTCCGGCGACCCCAGCTCCTCGTAGATCCGCATCGCTTCCTCCCAGCAGACCCGCGCCCGTCCCGTGTGCCCCACACCGGTCAGCGCGTGGCCGAGGACGGTGAGGACGTTGCCGCGTCGCCACTCCCCGCCGATGCCCCGCAGCACCGTCAGAGCCATCTCGGCGTTGGCGGCGGCCTGGGCGTACTGCTGGCCGGCGATGTCGACCTCGGCCAGGCGGAAGAGGGTCATGCCCTCCCACAGGCGCTGGCGGCTGTCGCGGAAGACGTCGAGTGCCTCGTGGAGGCGGTCGGAGGCGGCGTCGAGCCGGCCGCTCTGGGTGAGTGCCATGCCCAGTGCGTAGCGGCCGTTGGCGCCCCGCATGGAGTTGCCCATGGCGTCGTAGATCTCCCTGCCCTGCTCGGCGAGGGCGACGGCGCTCTGGGTGCGGCCGGTGGCGAGGTGGATGCGGGAGAGGTTGCACAGAATGGCGGCCTCGCCCGGTCGATCGCCCAGGGCGCGGAAGTCCTCGATCGCCTGGGAGAGGTGTTCCTCGCCGTCCGCCGCGCGGCCCTGGTAGATGGCGATGACCCCCCGGGCGTTGCCGGCCCAGCAGGCGGCCAGCAGGTCGTCGGCCTCGTGGGCGAGGTGGATCACCCGCTCCGCCTCCTGGTCGGCCATGTCGAAGCGCCCGCCGTCGAGGTGGGCGTGGGCCAGGGTCATGAGGGCCCGTGCCTCGACCCGCGGCGCGTCCGCCCGCTTGAGCAGCGCCCGCGCCGTCGCCTCGTACTCCCGTGAGTTGGCCCCCGACTCGGACAGGTCGAGCGCGGCCCACAGCAGGTCGATGGCCCGGGGGAGGGTGTCCGGGCCGGCGGCGCACTGCCGGGCCAGCGACAGCAGGCAGTTGGCCTCCGTGTAGAGCCAGTCGCGGGCCGCCCGGCGGTCGGGGAAGACGATCCCCGGGTACTCGGTCGGGGCCAGGTGGTCCACCAGACGGTCGCCGGGGCGCTCGATGGCGTACACCCCGGCCGCTGTGGCCAGGTAGAAGTCCAGCAGTCTGGAGAGCGCCGCCGCACGTTCGCCGGGCGGCCACTCGTCCCGCTCCGCGCACGCACGCGCGTAGAGTCGCACCAGGTCGTGGAAGCGGTAGCGACCCGGCGCCGCCGACTCCAGCAGGGACGTGTCGACCAGGGACTCCATCAGATCCTCGGTGTCCTCCACCGGCAGATCGAGTACGGCCGCTGCCGCCGCCAGCGAGATGTCCGGGCCGTCGGCCAGCCCCAGCAGGCGGAAGGCGCGGGCCTGGGCGGGCTCCAACTGCCCGTAGCCCAGCTCGAACGTCGCCTTCACCGCCAGGTCGCCCGCCTGGAGTTCGTCCAGTCGCCGGCGTTCGTCCGCGAGCTTCGCCGCGAGGACCGACACCGTCCAGGTGCGGCGGGCGGCGAGGCGGGAGGCGGCGATGCGGATGGCGAGGGGGAGGAAGCCGCAGGCCGCCACCACGTCCAGGGCGGCCTCCCGCTCGGACCGGACCCGCTCCTCCCCGACGATCTTCGTGAAGAGGGACAGCGCCTCGTCGGGGGACATGACGTCCAGGTCGACGAGGTGGGCACCGGCGAGGTCCACCATCCGCACCCGGGAGGTCACCAGGGCCGCGCAGCCCTCCGTGCCGGGCAGGAGCGGGCGTACCTGGGCGGCGTCACGGGCGTTGTCCAGCAGCACCAGCACCCGCCGGCCGTCCAGTACCGAGCGGTACAGTGCGGCGCGCTCCTCCAGGGAGTCGGGGATCGCCGAGTCCGCCGTACCGAGGGCGCGCAGGAAGGACCCGAGGACGGTCTCCGGTTCCGCCGCCCGCTGTCCGGCGCCCTGGAGGTCGACGTACAACTGCCCGTCCGGGAAGGCGCCCCGCGCCTGGTGGGCGACGTGCACGGCCAGGGTCGTCTTGCCGACGCCTCCGATGCCCGCCAGCGCCGACACCGCCATCACGCGGCCGTCCGCCGACGCCAGCACCTCGCCCAGCTCCGCGACGCAGGACGAGCGCCCGGTGAAGTCGGGGACAGTCGCGGGCAGTTGTGCGGGGCGCACCGGGACGACGGCCGGCTCGGCGACCGGTGCCGACGGCTCGGCGAGGGCCGGGTCCGCCTGGAGGATGCGCTGCTGCAACTCGCGTAGCCCGGGACGGGGATCCACGCCCAGTTCGTCGGCGAGCAGCCGGCGCGTGTCGGCGTAGACGGCGAGCGCCTCGGCCTGGCGGCCCGAGCGGTACAGGGCCAGCATCAGCAGTTCCCGCAGCCGCTCCCGCAGCGGATGGGCCGCCGTCAGCGCGGTGAGCTCCGAGACCGCCTCCGCGTGGCAGCCCTGCTCCAGGTCCATGTCCAGGCGGGTTTCGAGCAGTTGGAGCCGCCATTCCTCCAGGCGGACCCGTTGTGTCTCGGCGTACGGGCCGGGGACGCCGGCCAGCGCCTCGCCGTCCCACAGGTCCAGCGCCCGGTTCAGCACGCTCCGCGCATGGGACAGGTCCCCGGCCCCGCGCGCCTTCTCCGCCTCCGTCGCCAGCTCCTGCGCCACCGCCAGGTCCAGGGCGCCTTCCCCGAGGCCGCGCACCGCGTAGCCGCCGGACTCGCTCGCCAGGACGCCCGGGTCGAGCACCTTGCGCAGCCGGGAGGCGTACGTGCGCAGCGCGGCCAGTGCCTGGGACGGCGGGTCCTCGCCCCACAGCGCGTCGATCAGCTCGCCCGCGGTCGCCGTACGGCCCTCGCGCAGCAACAGGGCGGCGAGCAGAGCGCGTTGCTGGGGGGAACCGGACGCCAGCGACTGCTCGCCGCGCCAGGCGCGCACCGGGCCGAGCAGGCTGAAGCGCAGGGCCGCCGACTCCTCGGAGGAGCCGGGCCGCCTCTGCTCGGGCACGCGCGGTACACCGTCGTCCATCGGGGTCCCCCTAGGCATCCTCAACCACTACGTCAGTTTGCCCTGTCCTTGGCGGACGCGTCAGCCGGGCGAGACGCCGATCACAGGCGGGACACGGCCGGACGCACAGGACATCACAAGCCCCTCACACACTCCGCGCACACTTCCGCACAGAGTCGAACGGTACCCGCTTCCTGACGGACCGTCAGATTGGCGCTACTGTGAGCCTCATGGAGACCGAGCCCACGCGTACCACTGACACGCTTCCGGAGACCGACTCCCTCACCCTTCCGCAGACCGACTCCCTCACCCTTCCGCAAATCATCTCCGTGGACGACCACACCGTAGAGCCCCCGGACGTCTGGCAGGACCGCCTCCCGAAGAAGTACCGGGACATCGGGCCCCGGATCGTCCGCGCCCCGCTGAAGGAGATGACCTTCCTCGGCGGCCGCTTCAAGCCCGTCATGGGCCGCCCCGGCGATGACGGGCCGGTCGGCGACTGGTGGGTCTACGAGGACCTGCACCGCCCGCTGACCCGCCTCGACACCGCCGTCGGCTACGACCGGGACGAGATCCGCCTGGAGGTCATCACCTACGAGCAGATGCGCCCGGGTTCGTACGACGTCCCGCAGCGCCTCGCCGACATGGACGTCAACCACGTCCAGTCGGCCCTGTGCTTCCCGACCTTCCCCCGCTTCTGCGGCCAGACCTTCACCGAGGCCGAGGACCACGAACTGGGCCTGCTGTGCGTCCGGGCCTACAACGACTGGATGGTGGAGGAGTGGTGCGGCCCGGACGCCCGAGGGCGCCTGATCCCCCTCACCCTCATCCCCCTCTGGGACGCCGAGCTGGCGGCCCAGGAGGTCCGCCGCAACGCCGAACGGGGGGTGCGCGCCGTCGCCTTCTCCGAGATACCGCCGCACCTGGGCCTCCCCTCCGTCCACACCGACGCCTGGGACCCCTTCCTCGCCGCCTGCGCCGAGACCGGCACCGTCATCGCCATGCACATCGGCTCCAGCAGCCGGATGCCCTCCACCTCCGCCGACGCCCCGCCCGCCGTCGGCTCCACCATCACCTTCGCCAACTGCTGCTTCTCGATGGTCGACTGGCTGATGAGCGGCAAGTTCGAACGCTTCCCCGGCCTGAAGGTCATGTACGCGGAGGGCCAGATCGGCTGGATCCCGTACATCCTGGAGCGCGCCGACGTCGTCTGGGAGGAGAACCGGGCCTGGGGCGGCGTCGCCGACAAGGTGCACCGGCCGCCGTCCGAACTCTTCGCCGAGCACGTCTACGGCTGCTTCTTCGACGACGCCTTCGGGCTCAGGAACCTCGACTCCATCGGCGTCGGGAACGTCCTCTACGAGACCGACTACCCCCACTCCGACTCCACCTGGCCCAAGTCGCGCGAGGTCGGCGAGGCCCAGATGGGCCACCTGCCCGCCGATGTCGTGGAGCGGATCGTCCGGGGCAACGCGATCGACCTGCTGGGGCTCACCCCGGAAGGCCTGTGGAGCCCGCGATGAGCCTCGCGTACGGCCTCCAGCTCCCCGTCCAGTCCCAGTCCACGATCTACGCCGAACCCTGGGAGGCCGGCGCAGGACCCGACGACCTCGTGGCCGTCGCCCGTGCCGCCGACCGGGCCGGCTTCGCCTACGTCGCCTGCTGCGACCACGTAGCGATCCCGCGCCGCCTCGCGCCCGCGATGAGCACGGTCTGGTACGACCCCGTCGCCACCCTCGCCCACCTCGCGGCCGTGACCGAACGCGTCCGCCTGCTCGCCCATGTCGCGGTGGTCGGCCTGCGCCACCCCCTGGTCACCGCCAAGCAGTACGCCACCCTCGACCACCTCAGCGGCGGGCGCCTGATCCTCGGGGTGGGGGCGGGGCACGTACGGGAGGAGTTCGAGGTGTTGGAGGTGGAGTTCCGGCGTCGCGGGGCGGTCCTCGACGAGTGCCTGGACGCCCTGCGGGCGGCCCTCGGGCCGGACGAGTTCCCCGAACACCACGGGAAGCGGTACGACTTCGCCGACCTCGGCCAGCGCCCCCGGCCCGCCCAGCCGTACGTCCCCGTCTGGGTCGGCGGCTCCTCACCCGCCGCCGTCCGCAGGGCCGCGCTGAAGGGGGACGGCTGGCTGCCGCAGGGCGACCCGCGGGAGCGGCTGCCCGCACAGATCGGCACGCTCCGACGGCTGCGCGCCGAGGCCGGCATCGAGGCACCCCTGACCATCGGCGCCATCGCCGAGCCCCTGTACGTCGGCACACCCGCCTGGGACGTGGGCCGCCGCACGCTCACGGGCCCGCCGGAGGCGCTCGCCGAGTCCCTGCGGGCCTACCGGGCGATGGGGGTGGACCAGATCCAGGTGCGGTTCCGCAGCCGGGACCGTACCGAACTGACTGATCAGATGGGCGAGTTCGGTGCGGAGGTGGCCCCGCTGCTCCAGTAACCACCGGACTGACTCACCTGTCTGACAGCCGAGCCGATTTCTCTTGAAGCTTTGAACATGTCCACGCCGAGCCGCGTATGTACGAACGTACGGACGTGATGGTTCCGGCGGAAGGACACGTACAGTGCGATCCTCCCAGCGACTCTCCGTTGCCCTCGCCTGCGCCGACGGCGCCTGGCCGCACGACGACTGGCCCGCCCCCGACGACCGGTACGTGGGCCGGGCCGAGCATCTGACCCCGCCGTTCCGCTTCCCCGAGGCCGGCGATCTCGTCGACGTCGTCCTCCTGTACTGCGCGGAGCCGTCCAAGTCCCTCCCGGAGCTGCTGAAGGCGCTGGGCGACCGCGGTGTCCCGGTGATCGTGGTCAGCCCGCGCCAGGACACCGAGGCGGTGGTCGAGGTGTTCCGGGGCGGCGCGGGCTACCTGGTCGAGGGCGACTACTGCACCCACATGCTGTCCTCGGCCGTGATGGCGGCCACTGTCGGGCACACCTACCTCTCCCCGACCGCCTGCGTCGCGCTGCGCGAGAGGGCCCGGCGCATGCCCACGGCCGGCGACGCCCTCGAACGGCTGCGCGCGCTGCTCTCGCCGCGCGAACGCCAGATCATGGAGCTGCTGTCGACCGGCCTGGGCGCGCAGGAGATCAGCCTGCGGTTACGGCTGAGCGAGAAGACCGTCCGCAACAACCTCAGCAACATCTACGCCAAGCTGGACGCCCGGGGCAGCACGGACGCGGTCCTGCGGTGGCTGGGAGCCACGCCCGCCACGCCCGTGCTTCGCATGTGAGAACCTACGGCGCCGGTATCTCCGCCGACGGGATCTCCACGTCGGTGACGTTGTCGCCGCCCTCACCGAATCCCGGTTCCGCCCGCAGGCTGTTCGCCGAGTTCAGAATTCCGTTGGCCTCGGGGGTTCCGCACTTCACGTTGCGCAGCCAGAGGCGTCCGTCCGGAGTTCCGTTCTTCAGGATCTGCGGATAGAAGACATGGACGGTCTTCCCGCCCTCGCTCGGCGCGAAGAACACCTTCTGGCCGTCCTGGGCCTCCTTGTACGTGGCCTTCAGGAATCCGCTCACGTCGGTGCGTTTGGCGGACCACATGAAGAAGCCGATGCTGTCCGGCTGTACGGTGTCGGAGCGGCTGAACGCCAGACCGGTCGTCTTGTCGTCGCGTGTGATGTTGATTTCCGAGGTGCTGAACTTCAGGCCGATCTCGAAGAACGAGTTCCCCAGCTTGGTGTCGGCGCCGGCCGTGAATCCGTCCTCCAGCTGGATGGTTCTGGTGACGGAGGTGCTCACGTTGAAGGTGCTCGTCGCCCCGGTCGTCGTGCCACAGTTCTGGGTCACGGGGGAAACACGCTGATTGGGCCCGAGGCTGTTCGCCTTGAACTGGACGTCGACGAACTCGCAGTTCTCCAGTTTGTCGGAGTCCGCGGCGCAGTCGGAGGTCACCTCGGAGGGAGTGGCGGCACCGGCCGAATTCATCAGGGGGATGGCCACGGCGAGTGCCGCGACGGGGGCCAGGGCGAGGGTGATGCGCTTCTTCCTGCTGCGGTGGCTTCTCGGGCGGTCGGCGCGGGTCATGAGGGTCTCCTGGGGGAAAGTGCTGGTGGAGGGAGAGTGCTGGTGGGGGGGGGTGATCAGTGGGTCAGCAGTCCGCCAGGACCGCCTTGGACGTGCCGTCCACGACGCCGGGCGCGCCTGCCGCGCCCGGCAGGACCACGGGCCCCTCGACGACGTCCGGCGCCACGAAGTTCTGCTCGGGGGTGGCGTTGGTGACGGTCGTCGCCGCACGGGCGTCGATCCGCACCCGCCATTCGCCGGTCATGCGCTGCATCTTCGGCGTGAACTCCATGTGGAGCACCTTGCCGACCGGTACCTCCCGCTGTTCCGTGGCGCCGGCGGTCGCCGACTTCACGGTCATGTCCAGCGTTCCCTTGTGTTTGACCCAGGACCCGCTCAGGAACCCGAAGAGCCCCCCGCCGCCGCCCTGCTGGGTCACGCTGTACTTGCCCTCTCCCTGAGCCGCGGTGGCCGACCAGGTGACGGACACCTTCGCCGGGTCGGTGGCGTTCGGCTCGCAGTTCGGGAAGTCGATCGACGCCTTCTCGGTGGGGCCGTCGAAGGTCTCGAACTTCGTCTCGACGAAATCGCAGTTGTCGGCCTGGAACCCGTCCGCGAAAGCGCCGTTGAAGTCACGCACCGAGCGCTGCTTGCCGTTGACGACCGCGGACCGCTCGCACATCGTCATGATCTGTTCCGGTGTCTTCTCGTCGGCCGCGTTCGCCGACGGCAGCAGAGTGATGACGGCTCCGCCGGTCGCCAGCGCCGCGCCGATCGCGACGTACCTGACTTTCCTGTTCCTCAGTTTTCTCCTGGCCACGCGGAACTCCGTCCTTGGGGATCGCTTTACCTGAACGTGAAGGATTATTGGGGGCCGGCGCGGGGCGTGGACAGAGTCAAATGTCCCTACCTGTCAGTCACTTGCTGTGTGCTTGTGCAATCGATCTTCTTCGGCGGCCCGCCATCTGACGTATCGTCAGATACGGCGGTACGATGCTGAGCCCACCGACGTGAAGGGGGCTCGCATGGGCAAGCTGGACGGCCGTGTCGTGATCGTCACCGGGGCCGCGCGCGGGCAGGGGGAGCAGGAGGCCCGCCTGTTCGCGGCGGAGGGCGCGAGGGTCGTCGTCGCCGACGTCCTCGACGAACAGGGCGAGACCCTCGCCAAGGAACTGGGTGCGCTGTACGTCCACCTCGACGTGGGGGAGGAGGGCGACTGGCGCTCCGCCGTCACCGCCGCCAAGGACGCGTACGGTCACGTCGACGGGCTCGTCAACAACGCCGGCATCCTGCGCTTCAACGCCCTCGTCGACACGCCCCTCGACGAGTTCATGCAGGTCGTGCGGGTCAATCAGGTCGGTTGCTTTCTCGGCGTCAGGACCGTCGCGCCCGAGTTGGAGGACGGCGGCACGATCGTCAACACCGCGTCCTACACCGGAGTGACGGGGATGGCGGCCGTGGGCGCGTACGCGGCCACCAAGCACGCCGTCCTCGGGCTCACCCGGGTCGCCGCGCTGGAACTGGCACCCCGCCGCATCAGGGTCAACGCCGTGTGCCCCGGCGCCATCGACACCGCCATGTCCAACCCGGCGCTCCTCGACCCGTCCGCCGACCGCGAGGAGACCTCCCGGGCCCTCGACGAGCTGTACCGCAAGCTGGTCCCGCTGGGCCGGATCGGCAGGCCGGAGGAGGTGGCCCGGCTCGCGCTCTTCCTCACCTCCGGCGACTCCTCCTACATCACCGGCCAGCCGTTCGTGATCGACGGAGGCTGGCTGGCCGGGGTCAGCATCGTCTGAGGATCCGCGTCATCCGGGGATCCGCACCATCTGACGGCCAGTCAGCTATTGACGGTCCACGGGCCCGGTGCCACAGTCGGCGGCAAGCCAATCTGACGTCTCGTCAGAAACAACTGGGGACGGTGAACCTCCTTGGAATTCGGGCTCTTTGTACAGGGATACGTCGGCAAGCGCGCCGAGACCGACCCGCTCGCCGAGCACAAGGCGCTGATGGAGGAGACCGAGTACGTCATCCAGGCGGACCGCTCCGGCTTCAAGTACGCCTGGGCGTCCGAGCACCACTTCCTGGAGGAGTACTCCCACCTCTCCGCGAACGACGTCTTCCTGGGGTACCTGGCACACGCGACGGAGCGGATCCATCTCGGGTCGGGGATCTTCAACCCCCTCGCCCAGGTCAACCACCCCGTGAAAGTCGCGGAGAAGGTGGCCATGCTCGACCATCTCAGCCAGAACCGCTTCGAGTTCGGCTCCGGCCGGGGCGCGGGCTCGCACGAGATCCTGGGCTTCCTCCCCGGCATCACCGACATGAACCACACCAAGGAGATCTGGGAAGAGACCATCGCCGAGTTCCCCAAGATGTGGCTCCAGGACGAGTACGCCGGCTTCCAGGGCAAGCACTGGCAGCTCCCGCCGAGGAAGGTCCTGCCCAAGCCGTACGGCAAGTCCCACCCGGCGATGTGGTACGCCGCCGGGTCGCCGCCGTCGTACGCGATGGCTGCGAAGAAGGGGCTCGGGGTGCTCGGCTTCAGCGTGCAGAAGGTCGCCGACATGGAGTGGGTGCTGGAGCAGTACAAGACGGCGGTGGTGAACGCCGAGCCGATCGGGGACTTCGTCAACGACAACGTCATGGTGACGACGACGGCGATCTGCGCGCCGACGCACGACGAGGCGATCCGGATCGCCGTCGAGGGCGGGCTGCACTATCTGCCCTCGCTGGTGTTCCGGTACCACGACACGTTCCCCCGTCCCGAGGGGTTCCCGGTGTGGCCGGAGACGCTGCCGGAGTACACGCCGGAGTTCGTGGAGCTGCTGATCGAGGAGGAGTTGCTGATCTGCGGTGACCCGGACGAGGTGCTCAGGCAGTGCAAGCGGTGGGAGCAGGCGGGGGCGGATCAGTTGAGCTTCGGGTTGCCGGTGGGGGTGCCGAAGGAGGAGACGTTGCAGACGATTCGGTTGATCGGGGAGCACGTGATTCCGAAGATCGATGCGGATCCTGTTCACCGGACCACGCGGTTCCGGACTGCCGTGTGATCGCCGTCGGCGGGTGCGGGGTGTCTGTGGCTTGTCGCGCAGTTCCCCGCGCCCCTAGGTAGGACAGCCCCCTCGGAGTTCATGGAGGTGAGCCCCGTGCTTGATCACGTCATCTCGGGCGCGACCGTGGTGGATGGGACGGGTGCGCCCGCGTACGTCGCCGACGTCGGTATCCGGGACGGCCGTATCGCCGTCATCGGTACCGTCACCGAGGAAGCCCGCACCACCGAGGACGCCTCCGGACTCGTCCTCGCCCCCGGCTTCGTCGACCCCCACACCCACTACGACGCCCAGCTCTTCTGGGACCCGTACGCCACGCCCTCCCTCAACCACGGAGTGACGACCGTCGCCGCAGGCAACTGTGGGTTCACGCTCGCGCCCCTGAACCCCGCACGCCCCGAGGACGCCGACTACACCCGCCGGATGATGTCCAAGGTGGAAGGGATGTCGCTGGTGGCGTTGGAGGAGGGGGCGCCCTGGAGTTGGAGTTCGTTCGGGGAGTATCTGGACGCCCTCGAAGGGCGGATCGCCGTCAACGCGGGCTTCATGGTCGGCCACTGCGCGCTGCGGCGGTACGTCATGGGACCGGAGGCGATCGGCGGGCAGCCGACCGAGGAGCAGTTGGCGGAGATCGTAAGGCTGCTGCACGAGGCCATGGACGCCGGGGCCTGGGGGTTCTCCACCACCCAGTCGAGCAGTCACTCGGACGGGGACGGGCAGCCGGTCGCGTCCCGGCACGCCGGGCCCGAGGAGTTGCTGGCGATGGCGCGGGCCGTCGGTGAGCACGAGGGGACGCAGATCGAGGCGATCGTCGCCGGCTGTCTGGACCAGTTCAGCGACGCGGAGATCGATCTGTTCGTGGAGCTGAGCGCGGTGGCCGGACGGCCCCTGAACTGGAACGTGCTGACCATCGACGCGGCCGTACCGGAGCGGGTGCCCCGGCAGTTGGTGGCCAGTGAGCGGGCACGGAAGGCGGGGGGCAGGGTGGTCGCGCTGACCATGCCGATCCTCACGCCGATGAACATGTCGCTGGGGACCTTCTGCGCGCTGAACCTGATCCCCGGGTGGGGGCCGGTCCTCGGGCTGCCGGTGCCGGAGCGGATCGAGCGGCTGCGCGACCCGGAGGTGCGGGCCGAGATGCTGCGGCGGGCCGACTCCAAGGAGGCGGGAGTGTTCCGGCGGCTCACCGACTTCGGGCGGTACGTCATCGGCGACACGTACAGCGAGGCGAACGCCGGGCTGACCGGGCGGGTGGTGCGGGACATCGCGAAGGAGCGGGGGCTGGACCCCTTCCACTGTCTGGTGGAGATCTGCGCGGCGGACGAGCTGAGGACCGTGCTCTGGCCGATGCCGACGGACAACGACCCCGCGTCCTGGGCGCTGCGCGCCGAGACCTGGCAGCACGAGGACGTGATGTTGGGCGGCTCCGACGCCGGGGCCCATCTGGACCGCATGTGCGGAGCCCCGTACACCACGCGCTTCCTCGGGGACTGTCTGCGGGGCCGGAAGCTGGTCGGGCTGGAGCAGGCGGTGCGGATGCTGACGGACGACCCGGCGCGGTTGTTCGGGCTGCGGGAGCGGGGCCGGGTGCGGGAGGGCTGGCATGCGGACCTGGTCCTCTTCGACCCGGAGCGGATCGACGCGGGCAAGGCCACCCTGGTGCACGACCTGCCGGGTGACAGTCCGCGGCTGGACTCCAAGGCGATCGGCGTACGGGCCGTGTGGGTCAACGGGGTCGAGGCGCTCCGGGACGACACGGTGACCGGTGCCGTACCGGGGCGGGTGCTGCGGTCCGGACGGGACACCGAGACGGTGAACACCAAGTGAGCGACGGGCAGCGGCTGTTCGTCGGCGGTGAGTGGGTCGAGCCGGACGGCGGGCACTACGCCGTCCCCGACCCGGCGACCGAGGAAACCGTCGGGTGGGCGCCGGAGGCCTCGCGGGAGCAGGTGCACGCTGCCTGCGCCGCGGCCCGCGAGGCCTTCGGGCCGTGGTCGCGCACGCCCCCCGAGGAGCGGGCGGCGGTGCTGGCGCGGGCCGCGGATGTCGTACGCGAGCGGCTGGTGCCGTACGCCGAGCTGGCCCAGGCGGAGACCGGCGCGACGACCGGGACCGCACGGGGCATGCAGGTCGGTGTCGGTGCCGCGCGGTTCCGGCGGTACGCGCGCGTGGAGCCCGCAGAGTGGGCGATCCCGCCGCAGATCAACGAGGCCGGGCCCATGGGGAAGGCCGGCGTGATGGGCGCGCTGGCGGTACGGCAGCCCGTGGGCGTGGTCACCTGCATCACCTCGTACAACAACCCGTGGGCCAACCCGGCGGGCAAGATCGCGCCGGCGCTGGCGATGGGCAACACGGTGGTCGTGAAACCGGCGCCGCAGGATCCCCTGTCCGTCTACCGCATGGCGGAGGCGCTGGAGGCGGCGGGCGCGCCGGCGGGTGTGGTGAACGTGGTCTCCGGCCGCTCGGTCGAGGTGGGCGAGGCGGCCGTGGACTCCCCGGACGTCGACATGGTCAGCTTCACCGGCTCCACGGCCGTGGGACAGCGCATCGCCGAGGTGTGCGGGCGTGGCATGAAACGCCAGCTGATGGAGCTCGGCGGGAAGGGCGCGGCGCTCGTCTTCGACGACGCGGACATCGCCTCGGCGGTCGCCGGGATCGGCACGACGTTCTCCTTCTACAGCGGCCAGATCTGCACGGCACCGACCCGGGTACTGGCCCAGCGGGGCGTGTACGACCGGCTCGTGGAGCAACTGGCGGCCTACGCCCGCCGTTTGAAGGTGGGCGACCCGAGGGAGCGGGACACGGTGGTCGGTCCGGTGATCTCGGCGGGGCACCGGGAGCGGGTGGAGTCGTACGTGGAAGCGGGCCGCAAGGAGGGCGCGGTGGTGGTGACGGGAGGCGAACGCCCGCCGCACGACACCGGGTTCTACGTCTCTCCGACCCTCCTCGCGGACTGCTCCCCGGAGATGCGGGTGGTCCGCGAGGAGATCTTCGGCCCCGTCGTCGCCGTGTTGCCGTTCGACGACGAGGAGGAGGGTGTGGCGCTCGCCAACGACTCCGACTACGGCCTCATCGACTACGTCTGGACCGGCGACGTGGCCCGCGCGTTCCGCGTCGCCCGCCTGCTGCGCGCCGGCGGCGTCGGCATCAACACCGTCGGCCGCAACATGGAGGCGCCGTTCGGGGGGTTCAAGAGGAGCGGGGTCGGCCGGGACGTGGGCTCGTACGCACTGCACGCGTACAGCGAGGTGCAGGCGATCGTGTGGCCGGGGTGAGGTGACCTGATCAGCGCTTCAGATCCACCCGCACCGTCAGCAAATCAGTCCCGAGCGCCCGCACCGCCGTGCTGTTGAGGCGGGGCAGGGCGCGCAGGCGGGCCACCGGGTCGTCGTCGGGGAGGAGGTGCGCCGTGCCGGTGTGCCAGCGGCCCCTGATCCGCACCCGGACTCTCGGGTTCGCGCGGATGTTGCGCACGTACTGGGACCGGTCGCCGAACTCCGACACCAGCCAGAAGGAGTCGCCGACCCGGCGGCCTCCCACCGGCGTCTGACGGGGCAGCCCGGAGACGCGGCCCGTGGTCTCCAGGACGGTCTGGAGGGGGAGGCGGCGCAGCAGGGGGTTGAGCCGGCGCTGGAAGGTCGTGGCGGCGCGGTATCTGACCTCGGCGAGACGGGACATCGTCCGTACGACTCCTTCACACATCACTCTCGAACTGTTGCTTCAATGGTCCCCCACGCTGCGGAACGAGAACGGGTGGCTGGGATGCGTGTGGTGACCTGGAACCTGTGGTGGCGCTTCGGTCCCTGGGAGGCACGCCAGAAGGCGATCCTCGAGACCCTGCGTGACCTGCGCCCCGACGTGGTCGGCCTCCAGGAGGTGTGGGCCGCCGGCGGCGAGAACCTCGCGGAGTGGCTGGCCGGTGAGCTGGGCCTGCACTGGACGTGGGCGCCCTCACCCGCACCCGAGCGCTGGCAGCGTCGGATAGGGAACGCCACGGTCGACATCGGCAACGCGGTGCTGAGCCGGTGGCCCGTGCTGGAGCGGGAGGCACTGCGGCTGCCCGCGCCCCCCGACCTCGACGACGGCCGCCTCGCCCTCTACGCCCGCCTCGCCGCCCCCACCCACGAGGTCCCCTTCTTCACCGCCCACCTCACCTCGCCCCCGCACGCCTCCGCCGTACGCTGCCACCAGGTCACCGTCCTCGCCGAGTTCGTCGCCCGCCACTGTGGCGACACCCCCTTCCCCCCGGTCGTCACCGGCGACTTCAACGCCTGGCCCGACTCCGACGAGATCCGCCTCTTCGGCGGCTACCGCACCGCCTCGCCCGTCCCCGGCCAGGTCCTCTACGACGCCTGGGACTACGCCGACCCCTCAGCCCCCTCCGCCACCTGGGACACGACCAACCCCTACGTCGCGGCGGGCGGCGACCCCACCGCCCGCATCGACTACATCCACGTGGGCCGACCGGACCCCGGCGGCCCGGGCCGCGTGCGGTCGGCCCGACGTGCGGGGGACGGCCCGGTGGACGGGGTGTGGCCTTCGGACCATGCGGCGGTGGTGGCGGAGCTGGAGGGGATCACGGGCTGAGCCGCCAGGGCCATCCGCTGGTCCCTTTCCAGTGATCGTCGGACGACTCGCGAGCGGGGCACGCGCCGCAGGGGTAGGGCGTCTGCGCACAGATGTCCCGGAATCGTAAGGAGATCGCCCGTGTACGCAGCCGTCAGACGATACGAGGGAGTGACCGATCCGGCCGAGGCGGGGCGGCGCGTGAACGACGGGTTCGTGCCGCTCATCCGTCAGGTCTCCGGTCTCCTGGCCTACTACTGGGTCGACGCCGGGAACGGGGTCATGGTCTCGACCAGCGTCTTCGAAAGCGAGGCGGGGGCCCAGGAATCGATCAGGATGGCCGCGGTCTTCGTGCGGGACAACCTCGCCGAGCTGCTCCCCAACCCTCCCCAGGTCATGTCCGGCCAGGTCGTGGCGTCGGTGTAGCCGAGACGCTCGGGCGCCGCCGGTGTCCTTCCGGCGGCGCGCCGTCCTCTTCAGGGTGTGGAGAAGGGTGCTGATGGTGTGGATGAAGCCCCGGGGGCCGGTCAGCGCCATACTGGGAGACGGAGCCATGCCCTTCACCAGGAGCGGACCATGAGCGCACAGCCCGAGCACGGCTGGGGAACGATGCCCCTCCCGGAGATCCGTACCGTGGACGACCTGCGCAGCGCGCTCAGCCGCTACGGCTTCCCGGGCGACCGGGAGCGCTTCGAGGAGGAGCTGGCCGCCGCCATAGGAGCCTCACCGACCAACGACTTCGAAGGCGCCGCAGCCGTGGTCAGGGCGTACCGCCACCGCATCCTGATCAGGAACTCCCCCGAGATCATGGCAGCCCTGGAGGACGCCCGAGGCGGAGGCGGCGGCACGTGACCGAAGTCCCGCTGGAGGAGGCCGAGCCCGCCCGGAAGGCGTTCGGTGATCTGACGGAGGGGGAGCGGGAGGTCGTCCGGGAGGCACTGGCGGCCATCTCCCGCGCCCCCGCGACGGGCCGCGAGATCCCCGGCTGGCGGCCACCGTCCGTGGAGTACACGTACACCACTCCCTTCGCCCCTGACTCGGCCGAGGCGATCACCGTCGTGTACACGCACACCCCGGGCATGGGAGTGACGGTCGTCTTTTACTTCCGTGATCCACAGGTTGTGGATTGAGGCGACGTTGCCCCATCGCGTCAGTGATCTCGGCGGGGCGGGGCCGGCCCCCTTCGCTCAGTCGACGCCGCGCCCCAAAAAGATCGGGTTCGTGAACGCCGCCAACGCCCCCGGCACCGGCCCCGCCGCGGCCTCGTGCCGCAGCTCAGCCCGTACGTACGCCGCGTAAGAAGCCGTCGTACGCCACTCCGCCACCCCCGAGCCGTCCACCCCCAACGGGCCGCTGGTGAACAGGACCCCCTGGTCGGTCGCGAAGCGGACCACGCACCGGGGTGCGCCCGTCACCTCCAGCCATACGGTCACCGGCGCGTCCGGGGCCACCCGCAGCCGCTCGCCGATCCCCGCGTGTTCGCCCCGGCCCCCACTTGCCGTGAAGGACAGCGAGACCCTGCTGGACTCGGCGATGTAGGACCGCCCCGCGCGGATGCCGGCCTGAATCGCCTCCCGGGTCAGGTCGTCGGCCAGGACCACTGTTTGCGGGGAGCCCACCGGGTCCGGATCGCGGTGGGCGTCGCTGTTGCCCATCGCCGGGATCCAGGACCGGCCGTCCCGGCCCTCCCGTCCCTCCCGCACGGAGGCGACCAGCATGCTGTCCCAGTCGGCCAACGCCACCTCGTCGTCCGGGGTGTAGGGCCCGTTCCAGACCTCGACCGCGTCCGCCTCGCCGAAGCCGAACTTCCAGTTGCAGCCGACGCAGGTGGCGTGGGGATGGGCGGGGACCACCAGGCCGCCCGCGCGTCGGATCTGGCGGGCGAAACGGCCGAAGCGGTTGTCGCGGGCCCGGTAGCGCCAGTCGACGAAAGTGCCGGGGTCGGTGCCCAGCGCCACCACGTGGCCGTTCCTCGTCGTGACCTCCTCGCCCAGCATCACCAGCAGGTCGTCCCCGGCCACGTCCGCCCAGTGGGCGTGCGCGGAGTGGGTGTTGTGCTCGGAGCTGTTGATGAAGTCCAGCCCGGCGGCCCGGGCCAGCGCGGCGATCTCCGCGGGGGTGCGGCGGCCGTCGGAGTGCCAGGAGTGGAGGTGGCAGTCACCCCGGTACCAGGCGCGGCCCCGCCCCTTCGCCCGCTCCGGCGGGTAGGTCGGGTGGACGGCCTCACCCGGTTCGCCGTAGGTCAGGGTGATCGTGATCTCGTACGACAGGCCCTGCGGGGCGACCGTGTACGGGCCGAGGGCGATGTGCCAGGTGCCCTTGCGGACCGGGCCCGGGACGTAGCCCGGCGTGGCCTCGTCCGCGCGGATGAAGAACTCCGTGCGGGCGCCGCCGGACCAGCCCCGGAAGCCCCGGCCGCCCAACTCGGTGCCGTGCTCGTCGAAGACGCCGATGTCGAGGGCGTTGCCCGGGGTGCCGGCGGGCACGGTCGGGCGGTCGTAGGCGTAGGCGACCCGCAGTTCTCGTACGCCCGCGGGGACTTCCACCGGGACGTACACGAAGTCGGGGGAGCCGGGCGGCAGCGTGCCGCGTACGGTCCTCGTCTCCTGGTCCCGGCCTGCCGCGGAAGCGAAGCTCACGCCTCCCAACGTAAGTGCGGCGGCGGCTCCGGTCACGACCAACGCGCGCCTTCCGAGGCCGGACGTGCCGTGATTGTCCTCGCACATGCTGCTGCTCCCCAGGTGTCGTGTGTGACAGGGCATGGCTGGTGCAGGTGTGGTGCGTGCAACCCTGGTATTCAGCCGTGAACTGCCGTACAAGGGAAGGGAATCGGTGGCTTTCGGGGGTGCGGCGGTCGAAGGACGTCCATCCGGTCCTACCGTGGATGCCGAACTGGATGCCGACTGGTCGGTATGGACAGATGGACCCTCGCCCGGTACAGATGAGGCATGCGCATCTCCGTGACGATCTTCCTCACCGACGAGACGATCACCCCCACCCGGCTCGCCCGTGAGCTGGAGCAGCGGGGGTTCGCCGGGCTGTACCTGCCCGAACACACCCACATCCCGGTCGAGCGGACCACCCCGTACCCGGCGGGCGGCGAGCTGCCGCGCGAGTACGGCCGTACGCTCGACCCCTTCGTCGCGCTCGGGCAGGCCGCCGCGGTGACCGAACGGCTCGGCCTCGGCACCGGCATCACGCTCGTCGCCCAGCACGACCCGATCGACCTCGCCAAGCAGATCGCGACGGTCGACCATCTCTCCGGCGGCCGCCTCACCCTCGGCCTCGGCTACGGCTGGAACGTCGAGGAGGCCGCCGACCACGGCGTGGAGTGGCGTACGCGCCGCGAGCTGGTCCGGGACCGGATGGCGCTCATGCGGGCGCTGTGGAGCGAGGAACCCACCGCGTACGAGGGCGAGTTCGGCAGCGTGCGGGCCAGCTCCGCGTACCCCAAGCCCGTACAGAAGCCGCGCGGGCCCGTCGTCGGACCGCGCACCCTCATCGGCGGGGCCGCCGGCCCCAAGCTGTTCGCGCACATCAGCGAGTACGCCGACGGGTGGCTGCCCATCGGCGGGCGGGGCCTGTCGGAGTCGCTGCCGGTGCTGCGCGCCGCCTGGGCCGACGCGGGCCGCGACCCGGCCGCCCTCCAGGTCGTGCCGTACGCCGTCCACCCGTCCCCGGGCAAGCTCGCGTACTACGCCGAGCTGGGCATCGAGGAGGCCGTGGTGCAGCTGCCGCCGGCGGGGGAGGCGGAGGTGCTGAAGCTGCTGGACGGCTTCGCGCCGTACCTGCCCGGCAACAGTGACACCGTGTAACGAGCGGCTGCCCGGGACGAACCGGGCCGCCCCTCCGGCCGCTGAGCAGCGGCTACGTATCCTCGAAGGATGACGACTTCCGCGACCTCCGGAACCGGCCCCACCGACCACCCCGGCGGCACCGGCCCGACCGAGAACTCCATGCGTCGCGCCCTCAAACGCGCCCGGGACGGCGTCGCCCTCGATGTCGACGAGGCGGCGGTGCTCCTCCAGGCGCGCGGCGAGGCCCTCGACGACCTCGTCGCGTCCGCCGCCCGGGTGCGGGACGCTGGCCTGGAGGCGGCCGGCCGGCCCGGCGTCATCACCTACTCGAAGAGTGTCTTCATCCCCCTGACCCGGCTGTGCCGGGACAAGTGCCACTACTGCACCTTCGTCACCGTGCCCGGCAAGCTGCGGCGCGAGGGGCACGGGATGTTCATGTCCCCGGACGAGGTGCTGGACATCGCCCGCAAGGGCGCCGCCCTCGGCTGCAAGGAAGCCCTCATCACCCTCGGCGACAAGCCGGAGGACCGCTGGCCGGAGGCGCGCGAGTGGCTCGACGCGCACGGCTACGACGACACGATCGCCTACGTCCGGGCCATCTCCATCCGGATCCTGGAGGAGACGGGCCTGCTGCCGCACCTCAACCCGGGTGTGATGAGCTGGACCGACTTCCAGCGCCTGAAGCCGGTCGCGCCGAGCATGGGCATGATGCTGGAGACCACCGCGACCCGGCTGTGGTCCGAGCCCGGGGGCCCGCACTACGGCTCCCCGGACAAGGAACCCGCCGTACGCCTGCGCGTCCTGGAGGACGCCGGCCGCTCCTCCGTACCTTTCACCTCGGGGATCCTGATCGGGATCGGCGAGACGTACGAGGAGCGCGCGGAGTCCCTGTTCGCGCTGCGGAAGGTGTCGAGGGCCTACCACGGCATCCAGGAACTCATCATCCAGAACTTCCGCGCCAAGCCGGACACCGCGATGCGCGGCATGCCGGACGCGGAACTCGACGAGCTGGTCGCCACGGTGGCCGTCGCCCGCCACATCATGGGCCCGAGCGCCTGCCTGCAGGCCCCGCCCAACCTCGTGGACTCCGAGTACGAGCGCCTCATCCACGCCGGCATCGACGACTGGGGCGGCGTCTCCCCGCTCACCATCGACCACGTCAACCCCGAGCGCCCGTGGCCGCAGATCGAGGAGCTCGCCGTACGTTCGGCGGCCGCCGGCTTCTCCCTGCGGGAACGTCTCTGCGCCTACCCCGAGTTCGTCCGGCGCGGCGAACCCTGGCTGGACCCGCGGCTGCTGCCCCACGTCCGGGCGCTCGCGGACCCCGAGACGGGCCTGGCCCGCGAGGACGCGGTCGTCGAGGGCCACCCCTGGCAGGAGCCGGAGGAGGGGTTCGTCGCGTCCGGCCGTACGGACCTGCACACCACCATCGACACCGAGGGCCGTACGTCCGACCGCCGCGACGACTTCGACGAGGTGTACGGCGACTGGGCCGCCCTGCGCGAGGCGGCCGCCCCCGGCATGGCACCGGAGCGCATCGACACGGACGTACGGCAGGCCCTGCGGGTCGCGGCCGACGATCCGACCCGGCTGACCGACGACGAGGCCCTCGCCCTGCTGCACGCGGACGGACCGGCGCTGGACGCGTTGTGCGCGGTGGCGGACGAGGTGCGCAAGTCGGCCGTCGGCGACGACGTCACGTACATCGTCACCCGGAACATCAACTTCACCAACGTCTGCTACACCGGCTGCCGCTTCTGCGCCTTCGCCCAGCGCCGCACGGACGCCGACGCGTACACGCTGTCGCTGGACCAGGTCGCCGACCGGGCCCAGCAGGCGTGGGACGTCGGCGCGGTGGAGGTCTGCATGCAGGGCGGCATCCACCCCGACCTGCCCGGGACGGCGTACTTCGACATCGCGAAGGCGGTGAAGTCCCGCGTACCCGGCATGCACGTCCACGCCTTCTCCCCGATGGAGGTGGTGAACGGCGCGACCCGTACGGGCATGTCCATCCGCGAGTGGTTGACGGCCGCGAAGGAGGCGGGCCTGGACTCCATCCCCGGGACCGCCGCCGAGATCCTCGACGACGAGGTCCGCTGGATCCTGACCAAGGGCAAGCTGCCCACGGCGACCTGGATCGAGGTCGTCACGACGGCCCACGAGCTGGGCATCCGCTCGTCCTCGACGATGATGTACGGGCATGTGGACCAGCCCCGCCACTGGCTGGGCCACTTCAGGACCCTCGCCGGCATCCAGCAACGGACGGGCGGCTTCACGGAGTTCGTGACGCTCCCCTTCATCCACACCAACGCGCCGGTGTACCTGGCGGGCATCTCCCGGCCCGGCCCGACCATGCGGGACAACCGGGCGGTGACGGCGATGGCCCGGCTCCTGCTCCACCCGCACATCCCCAACATCCAGACCAGCTGGGTCAAGCTGGGCACGGAGGGCGCGGCGGAGATGCTGCGCTCCGGCGCGAACGATCTCGGCGGGACCCTCATGGAGGAGACGATCTCCCGCATGGCGGGCTCCTCCTACGGCTCGTACAAGTCGGTCAAGGACCTGATCGCGGTCGCGGACGCGGCGGGCCGCCCGGCGAGGCCGCGTACGACGCTGTACGGGGAGGTGTCGGAGGAGCGCCGGCGGGCGGCGACGGCGTCGGACGGACACTTGCCGGAGCTGCTCCCGGTACTGGACTGACCGGGACCGGCCTGACCCGGACCGGCCTGACCCGGACCGGCCTGACCCGGACCGGCCTGACCCGGACCGGCCTGACCCGGACCGGCCTGATTCGACCGGACTGATCCGTACCGGACCGACCTGGACGGAGTCCGCCAGACAGCCGACCCACAGTACGATGATCCGACCCCCTTCTCAGGGGGTCGGAGACTGAGGAGAGGCGCACCCGTGTCTGCCCGACTGCCCTCGTGGGCCTGGGTCACCGGCCTGACGGCCGGCGCGATCGTCGCGGTCGCGTTCCTGGCAGTGCAGGCCGACGGAGGCCCGCACCCCACGGCCACGGCGGCCCGCCCCAGCGCGTCGAAACCGGCGCCCAAGGGGTCGGCGGCACCCAAGGAGTCGGCGCCGCCCGCCGTACCGAACGCCTCGGGCACGGGCCGCCGTATCGTCTACTCCCTCGCACAGCACCGGGTCTGGCTGGTCGACGCCAGCGACGCCGCACGCCGCACGTTCACCGTCTGGGCGGGCACGGTCAGCCCCGACCCGGGCAAGTACTCGGTCTACACCCGCAAGGACGCCACCACCGGCTCCGACGGCGTCCAGATCGAGCACATCATCTACTTCACCGCCAAGTCCGGCATCAACATCGCCTTCTCCAACGCGGTCGACGGCTCGTCCCCGCCGCCCGCCTCCGGCGGTAAGCAGACGGGCGGCATCCGCATGCCCAAGGCGGACGGGACGGCGCTGTGGGCGTTCGGTACGGAGGGGACGCAGGTCAGGGTCGTCAAGTAGCGTCCGTCTGCCCGAACGGCAGGTGGGTGACGATCAGCACCACCCCGCTGAGCAGGAAGACCCGCATCGCCGCGTCCAGCCCGTTCCAGTCCTCCGACTGCCACATCGCGAACCACTCCCCACCGATCGCGATGAACCCGGCCCCGAACAGCAACATCACCATCAACAGCCCGTACGTCGACACACGCCGGGCCTGCTGGTGATCCCGCCGCGCCCACAGCCAGGTCCCGTAGCCGAGGACCAGCGCGGCGACGGTCTCCCACACGATGATCGCGACGTACGCGGCGTCCTGTAATCCCTTGCTGGTGATCGCCCGCCACATCAGGTCGTCGTCCTTGAACGTCGTGTCCATCGCCAACACGTGCCGCACGAACTGCTGATTCGTCCCGAAATCGGTGATGTTCCCGAAGGCGACGAGAACCATGTAGAGGGCGACCGTGCCCGTGAGCAGCGTGACAGCGAGCGAAATCCCCCGCAATTTTGATGTGACCATGCCCGTCCCGTTCCCGCCCTGAACCCACAAGAACCGCCACCCCGGAATCGTGAAGAGGGGTGGATTGGTGGATGTGCGCCACCGCAAGCTCCGCCCGGCCAAGACATCGGCTTCCCTACGTGGCACAAACCCGCCAACTCCCGAGACGCACGGGACCTGGGGGCGCCCTCACCCCCTACGTCTGCGGCGTTCCCCTGGTACGGCTGACAGGTGATCCCGGGGCTCACCCGACCCACACTTCGCGCACCGATTCTCCCCCTGAACCAGCCGTTCCCGTTCGATTACAGTGCTGGCTGTCGTACATACGGACGGTGCCTGGGGAGGTCTTGGTGGGTGCGACCGACGGCGCCGTCTGGGGCCGTACCGAGCAGCAGGACTTTCGGAGCCGGGTGCGGGGCACCCTGCTGGGGGCCGCCCTCGGGGATGCGCTCGGGGCGCCGGTCGACGGGCTGGGGGTGGACGCGATCCGGGAGGCGCACGGGGCCGAGGGGGTCGTGGATCTGGCGCCCGCGTACGGGAGACGCGGGGCGGTCACGCACCTCACGCAGCTCACCCTGTTCAGCGTGGACGGGCTGATCCGCGCCCAGGTGCGCCGGGACACCGGTGCCTGGCACCCGCCGACGGATCTGCACCGGGCGTATCTGCGGTGGGCGGCCACCCAGAGCGACTGGGGGCCGGACGAGCGCCGTAAGGAAGACGGCTGGCTGGCGCGCGAGGAGTGGCTGTACGCCCGCCGGGATCCGGGCCGCGCGCTGCTGCTGGGGCTCGGCGACGCGACGATGGGCACGCTGGAGGCGCCGAAGAACCCCGGCGAGGCGGGCCCCGAGGTGGTCGCCCGTTCCGCTCCTTTCGGGCTGCTCGTCGGCTGGGAGCCGCAACTGGTCGTACAGCTCGCCGTGGAGTGCGCCGCGCAGACCCACGGGCACCCCGTCGCCTGCCTGTCGGCCGGCGCGTACGCCGTGATCGTGCACGCCCTCGCTCGTGGCGACAGTCTCGACGGCGCCGTGCAGCGGGCGCTCGCACTGCTCGGTGCGCGGCCCGGCCACCAGCCCGTGTCGGACGCGCTGCAGCACGCGCTGGGCGCGGTACGGCAGGGGATTCCGACGCCTGACCGGGTGGCCGAGCTGGCCGGGGCCGGTAAGGCGGAGACCGTGCTCGCCGCCGCCGTGTACTGCTCCCTCGTCGCGGAGGAGGTCCGCCACGGCCTGCGCCTGGCCGTGAACCACGCCGGTCCCTCGGCCGCGACCGCCGCCCTGACCGGCGGCCTCCTCGGCGCCCTCCACGGCGAAACGGCCCTCCCGCCGGCCTGGCTGGTCGAACTGGAGGGCCGTCCGACGATTCTGGAACTGGCCGACGACTTCGCGATGGAGATGACCCAGGGGCCCGCGCTGCACGGCCCGGCGGGGTCCGCGCCGGGGTGGCTCGCCCGGTACCCGCGCGCTTGAGCCGGGGCAGGGGGAAAGGGGAAAGGGCGGCCACCTCCGTGACCGCCCCTGCCGTGTCTTCGTAGTCGCGCGTCTCAGTCCTTCGCCCGGGCCCGCACCACCTGGTCCACCGGCTCCGCCGGCGTCGGGACCGCGGCCGCGCCGAAACCGTCGCCGTCCCCGTCCGAGTTGATCCGCTCGATGATCGCGAGCCGCTCCGGTGTGTCCTCCGGCTTGAGGAAGCCGACGAGGATGTACAGGACCAGCGACACGGCGAGCGGGATCGACACCTGGTACTGGAGCGGGACACCGCCGTCGACGTTCCAGTTGATGGGGTAGTTGACCAGCCAGAAGGCGAGCAGGCCCATCGACCAGCTGGTCAGCGCCGCCGTCGGCCCGGAGCGGCGGAACGGGCGGAGCAGGCCCAGCATCATCGGGATGGCCATCGGGCCCATCAGACCGGCGACCCACTTGATGACGACGGTGATGATGTCCTTGAACGCCGGGGAGTTGACCTGGGTGGCCGCCGCCATCGACAGGCCGAGGAAGACGACGGTCGTGATCCGGGCGACCCGCAGCCCCTGTCCCTCGCTCCACGCCCGCGCCCTGCGCCACACCACCGGCGCGCAGTCCCGGGTGAACACGGCCGCGATGGCGTTGGCGTCGGAGGAGCACATCGCCATCGTGTGGGAGAAGAAGCCGACGATGACGAGGCCCAACAGGCCGTGCGGGAGGAGCTGTTCGGTCATCAGGGCGTACGAGTCCGAGCCGTCCGGCTTCTTCGACGTGACCAGCAGCGGCGACATCCACATCGGGAAGAACAGCACCAGCGGCCAGACCAGCCACAGCACCGCCGACAGTCGCGCCGAGCGCTCGGCCTCCTTCGGACCGGCCGTGGCCATGTAGCGCTGGGCCTGGTTGAGCATGCCGCCGTTGTACTCGAAGAGCTTGATGAACAGGAAGGCCATCAGGAACACCGTGCCGTACTGGGCGACGAGCGGCTTGTCGTGGCCCTGGAGCGCCGGCTCGTCCCAGGCGCTGCTGATGCTGAGGCCCTTGTCGTCGAGCTTCAGCACCACCGCGATGAACATCGCGATTCCGGCCAGCAACTGGATGACGAACTGGCCGAGTTCGGTCAGCGCGTCCGCCCACAGGCCGCCGATCGTGCAGTAGACGGCGGTGATCGCGCCGGTGATGAGGATGCCCTGGTTGAGCGAGATGCCGGTGAAGACGGACAGCAGCGTCGCGATCGCCGCCCACTTCGCGCCCACGTCCACGATCTTCAGCAGCATCCCGGACCAGGCCAGCGCCTGCTGGGTCTTCAGGTCGTACCGGTTCTTCAGGTACTCCAGCGGAGACGCCACGTGCAGCCGGGAGCGCAGCCGGTTGATGCGGGGCGCGAACAGCTTGGAGCCGATGGCGATGCCGAGGGCGATGGGGAAGGACCACGTCACGAACGAGGTGACGCCGTAGGTGTAGGCGATGCCGGCGTACCCCGTGAACATCACCGCGCTGTAGCCCGACATGTGGTGCGAGATGCCGGAGAGCCACCACGGCATCTTGCCGCCCGCGGTGAAGAAGTCGCTGACGTTGTCGACCCGCTTGTGCGACCAGACGCCGATCGCGACCATCACGCCGAAGTAGCCGATGAGCACGGTCCAGTCGAGACCGTTCATGGTGCCCCCTTCCAGGGTCCGCCTTGTGAACTCCGCTCAGCTGGTTGGCACTTCGCACGAGCGGGGTAGGGGCGAGGGAGGCGGCGAAGTGCCCGCTCATCCTGGGTGGGGTTGCGTGGGCACGACAAGGAGAGGGATGGTCAAGGGCAAGTAAAAATGTTCGGCTTACTGACCCTGGTTCATCCATGTGAACAACACGGAGTGGCTGAAAAGAGCCCCTCTCAGCGCATCAGCTCCCCCGCGTTGACGAGCAGCGACTGCCCCGTGATCGCCCGCGCCCGGTCCGACGCCAGGAACACCGCCGCGTCCGCCACGTCCCCGTCGGTCGCCAGGTCCGGCAGCGCCATCCGCTCGGTGAGCCGCCCCAGTACGTCGGCCTCCCCGACCCCCTCCGACTGCGCCGCGAACTGCACGTACGCCCGCACCGGCGGGCCCCACATCCAGCCGGGCAGCACCGTGTTGACCCGGATCCGGTGCGGCCCGAGCTCGCGCGCCAGGGAGTACATCGTGCTGGTCAGCGCCCCCTTGGACGCCGCGTACGCCGCCTGCCGCACCTGGGAGGGGGCCGCTACGGCCGACTGCGTGCCGATGAAGACCACCGCGCCGCCCCCGCCCGACTTCAGCGCCGGCAGGCACGCCCGCGTCATCCGCAGCGAGCCCAGCAGGTTCACGTCGATCACCGACTGCCAGGTCGCGAAGTCCGCGTCCTCCACTCCGCCGAAGTAGCTGTCCCACGCGGCCACCTGGACCACCGCGTCGATGCCGCCGAACCGCTCCCGGGCCAGCGCCGCCAGCGCCTCGCACTGTCCCTCGTCGGTGATGTCGGTCGCCCGGTACGCCGTGTGGGCGCCGTCCGGGTCGATCTCGGCGGCGCTCTTGGCGAGGTTCGCCTCGGTCCGCGCCCCGAGCACCGCGTTCCCGCCGTCCCGTACGACGGCGGCCGCGACCTGGTGTCCGAGCCCGGCGCCGACTCCCGAGACGACGACGGTCTTGCCGGTGAGCAGTGACATCCGGACCTCCCGGGGTATGGCGCAATATCTGACGGGCCGTCAGAGTATGGGCGACCGCAGGCGGACGGAAGGGGAAGACGCATGAGCGAGGAGACCCGCAGCAAGACGTACGCCGAACTGGCCGCCGTAGGCCCCTACGGCGTCCACCCCGGCCATGCCCTGATCACCATGGTCGAACCGCATCCCGGCCACGAGTACGCCTACAACCGCTGGTACGAGGACGACCACTACTACGCCGGCGCGATGGCCATGCCCTGGATGTACGCCGGCCGCCGCTGGGTGGCCACCCGCGAGCTGCAACATCTGCGCTACCCGGAGAAGTCGGCGATCGCCCAGCCCGTCACCGCCGGCTGCTACATCTCGACGTACTGGATCACGTCCGGCCGCTACGACGACCACATGCGGTGGACGGTCGCCATCAACACGCGCCTCAACCGGGACGCCCGCGTCTACCAGGACCGCACCCACGTCTTCACGGCGTTCCAGGACCACGAGGCCACCGTGTACCGCGACGGCGCCGCCGGCCCCCGCGACTTCCACGCCCTCGACCACCCGTACGCCGGGCTGGTCGTCGAGGTGATCGACGCCGACTCGGCCGAGCAGCGCGCCGAACTCCTGGAGTGGCTGCGCTCCCGGCACCTGCCCGAGCGCCTCGCCGGTTCCCCGGCCGCGATGGTCACGGTCTTCCGCCCGACGCCCCTGCCCGGCGACCGCATGACCTACGTCAAGCAGGTCGAGGGTGTCGACACCCGCCTGACCCTGCTGTGGTTCCTGGAGACCGACCCCAGGGAGTGCTGGGGAAACGCCTTCACGGGCCTGGACGCGGCCGTCGCGGAGTCGGGCCTCGGGCGGGTGGAGCTGGTGGCACCGTTCATCCCGACGGTGCCGGGAACGGACCGGTACGTGGCCGAGCTGCGCTGATCACTTCAGCTCGTCCGGACACGGAGTGCCCCGGGGCAGACCGTAGGGCGCCGCCAGCCGGTACGTGCCCGCCTTCGGCGCGACCAGCATCGTCCACTTGTCGCCCTTGGCGTCCTCCTCGGTCTCCATCAGGCAGCCGTTGGGGTTGTCGTACGTCTTCGGCGTGCCCTCGGGGGCGTCCTTGGACTCCTGCGTCTCCTGCGGCGGCTTGAGCTTCTTGCCCTTGGCGTCGACGACGCTCAGCCACGGCGAGTACGGGATGCGGATGAGGATGCGGCCCGGCTTGGCCACCTTCATCGTCACCTCGGTCTGCCCGGCCCGCTCCACGACCGTGTTCGGCTCCGCCAGGGACGTCGGATCGGTCACCCGGAACAGCTGCCAGTTCGCGTCGCCCCAGATCTGCTTCAGATACGGCATGCCCCGCTGGACCAGCTCCCGCTCGCGCTCCGCGCCGCCCGGGTCCGGCTCGTCCTTGGGCAGCACCACGAAGTGCACGGCCCACCGCTTCAGCCAGTCGTGGTAGTTCGCAGAGTTGAGCGTGTCGTCGTAGAAGAGCGGGTTGCGCTCCATGTCGGCCTGGCGGTTCCAGCCGCGGGCCAGGTTGACGTACGGCGCGAGCGCGGAGGCCTCACGGTGGGAACGGGCGGGCACGACCTCGACCCGGCCCTTCTCCGCGCCGACCTCCTGAAGCTCGTTCACGAGCGGCGCGAGCTCGCGCGCCCAGCCCGCGGCCGGGGTCGTGTGGATTATGTCGTCGACCGACTTGAAGCCGATCCAACCGGCGAACGTGGCCATCGCCAGCACGATCACGTACCACTTGCGGGTGCGCGGCACCGCGAACGGCAGCGCCGCCATCAGCACCACCCCGGCGAACAGCATCGGCAACCGGGTGATGTTCGACCCGATCTGCGAGCTGATCAGCCACACCAACAGCACCGACAGACCGTAGACCGCGGCCGTGATCCGTACGGTCTTCCAGTCCCGGGGCACCACCATGTAGATGACCACCGAGAACAGCAGCGGGAGGACGGTGGACCCGAAGCCCATCGGCTGGGTGCCCGAGAAGGGGAACGCCAGCGCCGACACCGCGACGACCGCCGTCGGGCCCAGGCCCAGGGCCCACGCCCCGGGACGTCGCTTCTGCAGGAACAGCGCGGCCGCCACCAGACCCACGAACAGGCCCGCGACCGGCGACGACATCGTGGCCAGCGCGGCCAGCGGCGCGGCGCACAGCGCCTTCGCCCACCGTTTGTAGCGCCAGCGGTGCGGCCAGCAGAACACGACGGCGACCGCGCCCAGCGCGAACGCCGTGCCCAGGCCGAACGTGACCCGTCCCGATATGGCGTTGCACAGGAAGGCGAAGACACCGGCGAGCGCGGGCCACAGCGGGTTCCGCACCGGCCGGCAGCGCACCAGGATCAGCATCAGCAGGGCCGCGGAGACCGTCCCCGCGATCATCATCGTCGTACGGACGCCCAGGACGGACATCAGATACGGCGACACCATGCTGTACGACACCGCGTGCATGCCGCCGTACCAGGCGAGGTTGTACGCGGAGTCGGGGTAGCGGCCCACGAACTCGGCCCACGCGTCCTGCGCGGCGAGGTCACCGCCACTGTTCGCGAACGTGAAGAACCAGGCGATGTGGAGGGCGCCGGCGAGACCGGTGACGAAGAGGACCGGGTGCAGCCCGATCCACTCGCGCAGGGCGGCCGCGCGGGCCGCGAATCTGGACGACCCGCCGTCACGCCCCGCTGACGCGGGCAGCTTTATTCGCGGGCCGGTACCCCGGCCCGGACCCGTGTCGTCGGTGCGTGTCGGCTCCGCAGTGGCCACCTGTAGGCGCTCCCCGTGTCCCGTCTTCTGTTCTCGGCCGCACCTCGTTCGCTCGCGCTTCACGGCCGCGTTGTACGCGTCCGGCGACCTGTCCCGTTTCGGGACGCTAGCACGCGGCCCCCCGGTGGAGCGCCTGATATCGCGCTCCACCGGCGGGCGCCGCCGGTACGGCCGTGAGGTGACCGTGACGAGTCGTGACCTGTCGTGTCGCGTGCGTCAGCCGACGCGGGTCAGCTTGTCCGTGAAGCCCGGTTCGGCCAGGTCCTTCTGGAGTGCGACCGGAACCTTCACCGCGTCACCGGTGCCGTCGCCGACCGTGAGCGAGCCCACCTTCGTGCCGGCCTTCGCGGTGTGCGGTACGTCGTCGGTGGCGAAGGACAGCTTCACCTTCAGCCCGGCCCAGCCGACGGCGCTGACGTCCTTGGTCACGACCACGGGGGTCCGGTTGCCGAGCTGGTCGTCGACGTACCCGACGACATCGCCCTTCTTGAGGATCTTCGCCGAGGTCAGCGCGTCCTGGGTGGCGAGCATCGCGGTCTTGCTGACCTTGTTGACCTGGTCGATGATCGAGACCGCGTTGTGCTGGGCGAGGATCGCGCCGACCAGGGTCACGGTCTCGCCGCCGACCTCCTTGGTGGCGGCGAAGAGCAGGTTGCCGCCGGCCTTGCTGGTGGAGCCGGTCTTGATGCCGATGGCGTTGTTGTAGGGGACCAGGTCGTTGTAGTTGCGCCACTTGAAGCCGGTCGGGTCGACCCAGTTCGGCTGCTTGGTGATGTCCATCAGGGCCGGGATCTTCACCAGCTCGTGGCCGAGCTTCACCTGGTCCTCGGCGGTGGAGACGGTGGTCTCCTTCAGCCCGGAGGCATCGGTGTACTTCGTGTGCTTCATCCCGAGCTCCCGGGCGGTGGCGTTCATCTTCTTGATGAACGCCGCCTCGTTGCCCGCGTCCCAGCGGGCGAGGAGCCGGGCGATGTTGTTCGCCGAGGGGATCATGACCGCGGAGAGGGCCTGCTTGAGGGTGTACTTGTCGCCCTCCTTGACCGTGTTGACGGTCGACTCGTCGTACTTGTCGTAGCCGCCTTCCTTCTCGGCGAGGGCGTCGATGGTGATGGACGGGCCCTCCGTGCCCTGCTTCAGCGGGTGGTCCTTCAGCACGACGTACGCGGTCATGGCCTTGGCGACGGAGCCGATGGCGACCGGCTTCTGCTCGCCGAAGCCGTCGACGTTGCCGATGCCGTTGACGTCCATCCAGCCCTGGCCCTCGTTCGGCCACGGCAGGGAGACCTTGTCGCCCTTGAAGGTGTACGACTCCTCCGCGGTGAGGACGAGGGAGGGGGTGGGCAGCGGTCGTACGGCCTGCACGATCGCAAAGACGACCACGAGCAGGAGGACGATCGGCGTCCAGATCTTCACCCGGCGGACGGTCGTCCTGAGCGGGGTCTCCGGAGGCGGCGGCGTGTTCGTCAGCTCCGCCAGCAGGTCCAGCGGCGGCTTCGGCGGCAACGGCTGCTGCGTCGTCCGCTCCGTGCCGAGCTGCGGGACGGGGCTGGTGGCGTCCGCCGGCTTGACCCTCGGCAGCGCCGTCGTCGCGTCCGCGGGCGGCGGCTTCCGCGTCGACGGATCGTCCAACGGCTTCAGCGCGACGAACTTACTGGTCCGCTCGACATCGGCCTCGGTGGCGCCGGGCTTCTTGTCCTCGACATCGGCCTCGGTGGCACCGGGCTTCTTGTCCTCGACATCGGCCTCGGTGGCGCCGGGCTTCTTGTCCTCGACATCGGCCTCGGTGGCGCCGGGCTTCTTGTCCTCGACCTTGTCCTCGGCGGTCTTGCCTTCGGGCTTCCGATCACTCTTCTGCCCGGCCCTGGCCGCGTCCCCCAGCTTCAGCATGGTCGTCGGCTGATCAACCGCCGGCTTGGCAGCCCGCGGCGCCTTGAAGACGGCGGTGGGCTGGTCGACGGGGGGTGCGGTGGGGGAGTCGTCGGTGTCGGTGTCGGGCTTGGCGTCGGCTTCGGGCTTGGCGTCGGCCTTCGCGGGGGTGTCGGCGCTGGGCTTGGCGTCGGCGTCGGGCTTGGCACCGGCCTTTGCGGAGGCGGCGGCGCTGGGCTTGGCGTCCGCCTTCGCGGGCGCGTCTGTGCCGACGCGGGGGTCCGCCTTTGCGGGGGTCTTTGAGTCGGCGGGCTTGGTGTCGGTGGGTTCGGCGTCCGCCTTCGCGGGGCTCTCCGTTTCGGCGGGCTCCGGGTCGGCCTTCGCGGTGCTGGAGCTCGTCGCGGAGTCGGTCTCGCCCTTCGTGCCGCGCTTGGGCTGGGCGTCGCCTTCCGAGCCCGCCTTCGCGGCGGCGCCGGCCTTCAGGGAACCACCGGTCGCCTTCGGGGCCGACTCGTCGGTGTCGCTGTCAGCGCCGGGGGCGGCCTCGGAAGCCGCGTCCACGTCCGTGCGGTCCTCGGCGGTGTCGGAGCCCGAGTCTTCCTCACCGCGGGCACCCGCTCCGGCCGCCTCGTCGGCATCCTGCGCCTCCGGGGCGCCCTTGGTGTCGTCACCACCCCGGCCACCCGCCGCCCCAACGGCACCAGCAGCGCCCTGAGCGCCCGCAGAGGCCCGCTTGGCCTCACGGGCGCCCGCAGGGCCCCGCTTGCCCGCCTGGGAGCCTGCGGAGGCCGTAGAGGCGCGTTCGGCCTTCTTGTCGCCCGCAGCGTCCTGCTCGGCCTTCTCGGCGCTCCCAGCGTCCTGCTCGGCGTCCCGCGTGCCCGTCTCGGCCTTCGGAGAGGTGCGCTTGGGCTTCGCGGCGCCCGCAGCGTCCTGCGCGTCCTTCGTGGCCGTCCCGGCGTCCTGCTCGGGTGCCTCGGCGTCCGGGGAACCCGCAGAGGCGTGCTCGGTCTTCCCGGCTTCCTCGGCGTCCTGACTGCTCTTCGGGGCGTCCTTGGAGGCGCGGGCCGGCTTCGCGGGGGGCTGCGTAACCGTTTCGCTGGAGTCGGGCTGCGTCGGGGGCTTGTCCTCGGCGGTCTGGACCCAGGCGGCCACGGCGGCGCGCAGACGGGCGTCCCCGGTGGTGTCGTTGGCGGCGTCCTCGGCGTCCTCGGCGTCCTCGGCGCTCTCGCGGGACTCGGAATCGGTCGGGGCCGGGTCCTGCGCCGAGCCCTCGGTGTCCTCCGGGGTCTCGGCCTCGGCCGTCGCCTCGGCCGAGTCGTCCTCGGCGCTTTCGACGTCCCCGGTCTCCGACCTCCGTACGGAGAACACACGGGTCGCCGTGTCCACGCCCCCTCGGGAGCCCGTGCCGCCCTCCCGGGTTGCCGGGAGGCGTGGGTCGCGCGCTTTGGACCTGGCCTCGGGAACCGGACTCGCGCTCCCCGACGTCGGTTCTGCCGACGACTCGCGCTGCTTCGACCTGTCGGGGGACTCGCCCGCCACCGATGCCTCCTCCATGTGCCGCACGGCCTCCGTGCGCCTGCCGAACCGTGAACCGCCGCCCGGAACACCGCCACTGCGCGTTGTCCGAACCATGTACCAGTGTCCTGTGTGAGGACTTGGCCCCTGCGGTAGACGAGAACGACATACCTACCGGTTCCCTCACAAACAGGTCACGCACCCTCGACAGACCAATGTGAGAGGGGTCACCCTGTCATTCATCCACGCGGGGAGGCATGGATGGGCAGGAGCCGCAGAACCATTCCGGAGGAGCTTCTGTTGCTGGCATTGGACCCGACCACGGGTACCACTGCACAGCCGCAGTCGCTCGACCTTGGTCTGGCCGGAGCACAGCTAGTGGAGCTGGCGCTGGCCGGACGGATAGCCCCAGACGGGGATCGTATCGCCGTGGTGTCCCCACGGCCGACTGGAGATCCAACACTGGACTGCGCGTTGGAGTTGCTGCGAAGGCGTGGCGCTCCCGTACGGGCCGTCCACTGGATCGGCGGGCCACGACTGGGGCTCCGCCAGACCTACCTCTCGCATCTGGAGCGGTGCGGCATGGTGCATGCCGTGGCGGGCCAGATGTGCGGAGTGCTGCCGACGACTCGCTACCAGGCGACGGACACCGACATCAGCCGGGAGATCAGGGCCCGGCTGGACTCCGCGATCCGCACCGGCGTACCGCCGGACCCGCGGACCGCGGCGCTGGCCGCCCTGGCCCACGCGGTCGGTCTCGGCAAGCACCTGTACCCGGGGAACGAAGGACGCTCGTCCCGATCCCGGTTGCGGGACCTGATCCGGCACGACCCCATGGGCGGGCTCGTCGCGCACGCCGTGATGGACGTCCAGAACGGCGCGGCGGCCCAGCCACGCCGTCCGGCACCGGCCGGCCGCCAGGCCGCCCCCGGCGCCAGGCCGGCTCCGGAACCCGCGCGTGGCGTTCCGGTGCAGCCGCGCCGAGGACCCATGGCACGTGTCGTGGCCCACTGAGCCGCAGTCCCACGACACACCGGCAACCGCCGACAACCGCAAGACCCGTTCGGGAGCCGCCGCGGCCCGCGCGGGGTGGTGGACCGTACGTCCTCGGACGCACCCGGTCCCGCCACCCCGCGCGGACGCATGTCCGGACGTGCCCGCCGCTGTCGTGCGCTCCTCGTGCACATGCGGCCGGCGCGCCGCGAACTGGCGTGTACCAGCTGCATATCGACCGTTTTCCAGCGGTGGAAAGCGCCTTGGTGGCAGTCTGCTCAGCAGCAGATACGCAAAGTGGAGCACGCAGCCGGAGGTGCACGTCCCGTGGCGTCCAATGTCAATCCCACCGTCAGGCGACGCCGGCTGGGCCAGGAGCTGCGTCGGCTCCGTGAGCTCAAGGGCATGACCGCCGAAGAAGTGGCCGAGCGCCTGCTGGTGTCCCAGTCGAAGATCAGCCGACTGGAGAACGGCCGCCGCAGCATCAGCCAGCGTGACGTGCGCGATCTCTGCGGGGTCTACGAGGTGGAGGACCACCGCATCATCGACTCCCTGATGCAGATGGCCAAGGACTCGCGCCAGCAGGGCTGGTGGCACACCTTCGGGGACATCCCCTACAGCGTCTACATCGGCCTGGAGACGGACGCGGCGAGCCTGCGCGTGTTCGCCCCGCAGGTCGTGCCGGGGCTGCTCCAGACCCGCGCGTACGCGGAGGCTGTCATCACCGGGGCGCTGCCGGAGACGGCGACGGCCGAGATCGAGAAACGGGTCCAGGTGCGCATGCGCCGCCAGGAACGTGTCTCCGCCGCGGAGAACCCGCTGCGCCTGTGGGCGGTGCTGGACGAGGCCGCGCTGCGCCGGGTCGTCGGGGACCGGCAGTTGATGCGCGAGCAGCTGGAGCACCTCGCCGAGGTCTCCCAGCTGCCCCATGTCACCGTGCAGGTGCTGCCGTTCGACGTGGGCGCGCATCCGGGTCTCAACGGCCAGTACGCGATCCTCGAGTTCCCGGACACGGCGGACTCCAGCGTCGTCTACATCGAGGGGGTCACCAGTGACCTGTATCTGGAGAAGGCGCCCGATGTGCAGAACTACAGCGTCATGTACGAGCATCTGCGGGCACAGGCCATGAATGCGGACCAAACCCGGCAGTTCATTGGGAACTTGGCGAAAGAGTACGCCCGCTGACCGCATCGCGACGGAAGGTGCCGGACAATACACCCTGGGCAGGCCCCAAGGGAAGACCCGCATGGAATATGCCATCCGGTCGAGTGAATGACTGCTCTGCTTGAGGGAGTTGACGAGTAGCGTCGATCAAGCCAGCAACACGTCGACGCTGGCGCAAAGCGCACTCAACAACGGGCAAGTCATCGGAGCAGAAATGGCAATTCTTCGCGGTGCCACGCAAGAGTGGACCAAGTCCTCGTACTCCGTCGGGAACGGCGAATGCGTCGAAGTGAAGTCACCCACCCTCTCAGCACTGGCCGTCCGCGACTCCAAGGACCCCCAGGGTCCCGTGCTGGCCTTCCCGGCCGACGCGTGGAGCGCGTTCGTGGCATCGGTCAAGCCGTAGCCACCGTAGGCCGACAACTTCATACGCAGTACCGACAGAGCCCTCTCGACCAGCCCGCCGTCCTTGCCGAGGGGGCTCGGCTCGTGCCCGCCGAGCCCCACCTGGCCTCGAAGGCCTTGATTCACGGCCTCACGGGGAACGCCACATCGCACACCGGGTCCTCGGGCCCCGCCGCGCCCCAGTCCGCGAAGTAGACCTCGCGGCAGGGTCCGTCGCCGGACAGTCCCTCCGCCTTCATCCACTCCTCGACCGCCTCGAAGGCCGCCAGGATCTGGGGGTGGGCCACCTGCGCCTTGGTGATCCGGGTGTACGCCAGCCGTCGTGCCGGCTCCACCCGCACCCTCGTCTCCCGGCCCCGGCCCTGCCGCTCGACCCAGGCCCGTGCCGCCGCCTCGTCGGCGACCGGTACGCACGCCTCGGCGGGGCCGTCGCTCTCCATGGACACCTCGGAGTGGTAGACGACGTACGGCGCAGCGGTGATCCCACCGCACTCGCGCGCCGCCTCCTCCAGCCGGTCCAGCGACGCCCCGATCCACGCCGGCAGCTCGTCCGCGAGCGTGTGCCGCGTCTCGGTGATCACCACCTGCTCGGGTACGTCGACCGTCTCGACCACGAACTTTCCGTACATCTCGGAGCTCCTCCCCGACAGCCGTCCACGGAGGTACTCGGCGAGCGTCCGCTGCCCCGCCACCCGCGACTCGACGTCCGCCCAGTAGGCGGTGAGCCGGTCCGCGGCCTCGGCGCCGTCGGCCGCCTCGACCACCCCGGCGATACGGGCCAGGGGCATGTCGAGCTGGCGCAGCAGCGCCACCAGGCGGGCGCGTTCCACCTGGTCCGCGCGGTAGTAGCGGTAACCGCTGGCCTCGTCGACGTGCGCCGGGTCCAGCAGTCCGAGGCGGTCGTACAGCCGCAGGGCCTTGGGCGAGAGCCGGGCCCGCGCGGCGAACGCGCCGATGGTGAGCAGGTCTGCGTCCACGGTGTGATCCTCCGTCACCGGGCGGTCCTTTCGCCCGGTGAGAAGGACGCTCCGCCTTGCCCCAGGGGCAGGGTCAAGCCGCCAGCTGGCCCTCGACGGCGGCGACGAGCTCCGCGGACTCCGGCTCGGTTTGCGGGGAGAACCGGGCGACGACCCTGCCGTCCCGCCCGACCAGGAACTTCTCGAAGTTCCACCGGATGTCCCCGGTGTGCCCCTCGGCGTCGGCGAAGCCGACCAGCCGCTCGTACAGCGCGTGCCGGCCCTCGCCGTTCACCTCGACCTTCTCGGTCAGCGGGAAGGACACGCCGTACGTCGCCGAGCAGAACTCGGCGATCTCCTCGGCCGTGCCCGGCTCCTGCCCGAGGAACTGGTTGCAGGGCACGCCGAGCACGGTGAAGCCCTGGGCGGCGTACCGCTCCTGGAGCCGCTCCAGGCCCGAGTACTGCGGGGTCAGCCCGCACTTGGAAGCCACGTTCACGATGAGCACGGCCTTGCCCGCGTACTGCTGGAGGTCGGCGGAACCGCCCGTGAGGGCGCCGATTTCGACGTCGAGGGGGGAGGAGGTGGCGTCAGTAGTCATGAGCGGATGCTAACGCCGCCGGGTGACGCGGAGGGGCCGCCCCCCGCCTCCACCAGGACCTGGCCCGCCGCCGTCCGGGAGTACAGCACCGAGCGGCCCGCGCGGCGCCGGGTCACCAGCCCGGCGTCCAGCAGGACCCGCAGATGCCGTCCGACGGAGCCGAGGCCCTGTCCGGTGGCGGCGACCAGCTGGGTCGTGCTCATCGGGGAGCCGAGCAGGACCAGCACCGCAGCCCGGGCCGGGCCCAGGAGAGCGCCCAGGCTCGCCGGGACGGGCCGGTGGGCGGGGTCCTCGGCGAGGGCGCCCACGCAGGGGTAGACGACGGCGAACCGGTCCCACTCCTCCCACGACACCCAGCCGGTCCGCGGGGTGACCGGCACGAACAGCAGCTCGGCGCCGGAGATCTCGCGCGGCGGATACTCGTGCAGATTGACCTGGAAGCGGTTCTCGCCCAGCCAGCGCGTCCCCGGCCGCAGCGAGTCCAGCACGGCCGCCCAGCCGCCCCGGCTCACCTGCGCGGTCCGCGCGACGACATCGGCCTCCAGGATGCGCCGTCGCCGCTCCCAGTACGGCCGTACGGTCTCGCCCCACACGTACGCGAGGAGCGCGGCCGCCCGCTCGGGCAGGTCGTCGCGCTCCAGCGCGGCGGGCAGCGGACCGGCCAGGGAGACCCGCAGATGAGCCCGCGCCGCGTCGGGGCGGGTCGCCCGCACCCGGGCGACCCCCTCCTCGAAGCTCTCCCCGTCCCGGGGCGTCGGTGTGAGGAAGTCGGCGATCCAGTCCCTGCCGAGCCCGGCGCGCACGAGCAGCGCGGTGACCGGATCGGCGGCCAGGCGCGCGCGATAGCCGGGCAGATGCGCCCGCAGCCAGTCCCGCTCCCCGGGATGGGAGGCCGTGCCCGCGTGCAGCAGCTTCAGGCTCGCGAAGGTCTCGGTGAGCGGCGAGAGCACGAACCGGCTGCGGGCGAGCGTGTCGGCGTTGATCTGCCACCAGCCCACGACTTCTCCTGACTGCTCCTCGTACGACGTTTCGCGTCAGTGCGAAACAATAACGACCGCTCGCGTCCCGCCCGAGCCTTGGCGCATGTCCAGCTACCGCGGACTCTTCCGCACCCCGGAGTTCACCCCCCTCTTCCTCAGTTCCGCCGCCCACACCGCGGCCCAGACGGTGAGCGGTCTGGCGCTCGGCACGCTGGTGTACCGGGCGACGGACTCGCCGCTGCTGTCGGCGGTGAGCATGTTCGGCCCGTCGCTCGCGCAGGTGCTGGGTGCGACCTTCCTGCTGTCGGGGGCCGACCGGCTGCCCCCGCGTACGGCGCTGGCGGGCGTCGCCCTGTGGTTCGCGGCGGGTACGGCCGTCCTGGCGGTGCCCGGCCTGTCGTTGTGGGCGGTGTTCGCGGTCGTCCTCGCCCAGGGCCTGGTCGGCGCGCTGGGCGGCGGGGTCCGCTGGGGCCTGTTGACCGAGATTTTGCCGCCGGAGGGGTATCTGACGGGGCGATCGCTGTTCAACATGATGAACGGCTTGCTGCAGATCACCGGCTACGCGATCGGCGGCGCCCTGGTCGCCGTCCTCTCCCCGCGTGCGGCCCTGCTGCTGGCCGCCCTGCTGTACGCCACGTCCGCCGGGATCCTGCGCCTGGGCCTGACCACACGCCCGCCCCGCGCCACCGGCCGCCCCTCCGCTGCCGCGACCTGGCGCGCCAACGCCCTGCTGTGGTCCTCCCGCCCGCGCCGCCTGGTCTATCTCGGTCTGTGGATCCCCAACGGCCTGGTCGTCGGCTGCGAATCCCTCTTCGTGTCCTACGACCCCGGCGCCGCGGGCACGCTGTTCGCCTGCGCGGCGCTGGGCATGCTGGTGGGTGACGTGATCGTCGGCCGCTTGCTCCCGCCGGAGGTGCGGTCCCGTCTCGTGGTGCCGCTGCTGCTCCTCCTGGCCACCCCGTACGCCTGCTTCGCGCTGCGCCCGGACACGCCGGTGGCGGCGTCGTGCGCCGTGCTGGCCTCGGTGGGCTTCGGGGCGAGCCTGGTCCAGCAGGAGCGCCTGGTGGCCCTCACACCGGCGGAGTTGCGCGGTCACTCGCTGGGGCTGGACTCCGCGGGGAGGCTGACGATGCAGGGGGTGAGCGCGGCTGTGGCAGGTTCGGTGGCCCAACTGACCTCGCCGGCGACCGCGGTGACGGTGATGGCCGTGATGTCGGTCGGGGTGACGCTGACGTTGGCGACGGCGGGCCGTGGGCGGCTGCCGATCCCGGCGGAGATCGCAGTGCGAGCTGACGGCAGTGCGAAGTGACTGCCATTCCAGCTGACGGCTAGAGGCCGTTCTCGGGTCCGAGGAACGCCTCGGGCACCTTGTTGGCGAGGACGACGTGGGTCAGGAGGGCGGTGAGCTGCTCGCGCTCGGGGCCTCCGAGGCCGGCGGGGAGGGCCTCGACGCGGCGGCACGTCTCGTCGTGGAACTCCCTGGCCAGTACGGCCCCCTCGTCCGTCAGCCCGACCCGTACCGCCCGCCCGTCCCGGGGGTCGGGCTCCCTTCGCACCAGTCCCCGCTGCATCGTCCGGTCCACCAGACCGGTCAGGCTCGACTTCGCCAGCCCGAGGAGTTCACCGAGTTCGGTCATGCCCAGGGGCTGCGGGATCAGTACGCACAGGAGTTTGCCCTGCTGTGGGGTGAGGCCGTAGGCGCGGCTCGAGTCGGCGTACACGGCGTTCACCAGGAACGCGGAGCGCACCAGGGCGGTCACGAGGCTCATCTGCTGCTCACCTGCGGTTTCGACCATCGGGCAAGGGTACCGAGCAGGGCAGGGGAGGGGCGGTCACTCGTCCTGCGGGGGTGCCTCCCCCTCCACCAGCCGTTCCGCGATGTCGTCCGCCCACTCCTGCGCCCACCGCCGCAGGGCGACGATGTCCGGCTCGTCGAGGCCGAGGGCGGCGAAGTCACGGTCGTCGATCAACTCCACGGCGGCCAGGCGGCTCTGCAGGTCGGCGAGATCGAACAGGTCCCGCGCGTGTCGGCGCCCCAGCTCCTCCAGTTCGGGAGCGGTCCAGTACTCGGCCCCCGCGCGCACGTCGACGAGCTCCCGGGCGAGCCCTCCGTCGACGAGGTCCCGCACCCGGATCCCGACGAGGTCCTCCAGAGCGACGGCCGGCCCGTGCTCGGTGTGTACGGGCGCCCGCCACAGCACCTCCTTGAGCACGTTCACCTCACACGCCTCACCCGTGCCCGGATCGGTCACGACCATCCGCCCGGCCAACGGCTCCACATCCACCACCCGAACGAGCCACCCCAACTCACCGAGCCCACCCCTCACCGCCTCCACCACGTCCCCCATCCCCACCGCACTCTCAGTGGCGACCTCCACACCTGCCCCCATCCCCCCGACCAACCCATGAGCCCACACCCCACACCCACCGGACAGCGCAAGCGAGAACCGCGCGCCCACGGCAAGGATGTCCACCATCAGACGCCCGTTCATAAAGGCGACTGTAGGGTCCCCCACCACCCGGACCCGCCCGACCACCCCGATCCCGGGTGTGTCGAAGCGGCTCCCTGTTCCACCAGCTACCTCTTCCTCACCCACCCCCGACACCCCCACCGCACCGCCACCCCCACCACCAGGGCCACCACGATCGCCCCCCAGTCGATGACGTGCGGCATCCCAGGAAAGAACGCGAAGAACCCGAGCGCCACACAGACGCCCACGAAGAACCCGCCCACCCCGACCCGACGTCGCCGCACCTCATACGCCTGGTCCGACTCCCGTCCCTGCTGCTCGATCATGACCGGCTCACTTCGTCACGTGATGACACTGACTCACCCGACGCACCCCATTGACATACAGATGCGCACACGCCTTTCCATAACGAGGCAAGGTCCGGAAGGAGTTGATCCGTGCCTATCCTCGGCGGGCAAGCAGTCGGCGGGGGAGGAGCTCGGGTATGTCAGCGGTGCGGTTGGAGCGGCTCGCGGCAGGGCATGTGGAGGCTCTGCTCGGGTTCGAGACGGCGAATCGGGCGTACTTCGCGCGGTCCATTACGGATCGGGGGGATGCGTACTTTGAGGAGTTCGGGAGCCGGATCGGGGCGCTGCTCGCGGAGCAGGACGCAGGGGTGTGTCACTTTCATGTGGTGGTGGACGCCGAGGGGGAGCTCATAGGCCGGGTGAACCTCGTGGACGTCGAGGGCGGGGTCGCTGAGCTCGGTTATCGGATCGGGGAGCGTGCGGCGGGCCGGGGGGTCGCCACGGCTGCGGTGGGGGAGGTGTGCCGGTTGGCGGTCGCGGAGTACGGGTTGGTCGGGCTCATGGCGGTCACCACGGTCGACAACGTGGCGTCCAGGACCGTACTGGAGCGGAACGAGTTCAAAGCCGTGGAGGACATCGTGCTGGTCGGGCGTCCCGGGGTCCGGTACCGGCGTCGGCTCGTTGCCGCGTCTCGCTGACGGTCTGTCTGTGTTCGGCCGTGGTTGACCCGGGGGTGGGCGGCTGTGGACTCGGCATGTGGTGATGGCCGGGTTCGTCGTCTTTGTCGGCGGGGCGGTCGGGATGGGAGTCGGCAGCAAGGGCCAGCGAGGCTGTCCTGCGAGGGCGTCGTCACTCAGGGGTGGCCTTCGAAGGCGGTTTGCGGAACAGGTCGTAGGCGAAGCTGACCGCTTCGGCGAGGGGTGTGTGGCCGCTCAGTTCGGCGGTGAGGGTGGTGTCGAAGTCGGCGGCGTGCTCGCCCAGGACCGACGGCGGCAGGAAGGACGTCGAGCGGATGTGACCGGCGAGCTCGGGGACCGTCCAGTGGTGCTCGACGGTGAACTCGTGGCGCCCGACGGGCTCGAAGCCGGCCCGGGAGAGGATCTGGTGGTCGGGGGCCTGTTGCCGTGACCGGTTCCAGTCGGGTGGGACGCGGGTGGCGGCGCCGAGGGCGTCCTGCCAGCTGCGCAGCAGGGCGTCGAGCACCCGTTGCCAGGGCTGGTCGCCGACCCAGGGGGAGTTCGACCAGCACAGGGCGAGATGACCGCCCGGCTCCAGCCAGGTGTGGGCGTGCCGGGCGACCCGGGCGCGGTCGAGGCGGTGGAAGGCGTTGCCGATGACGATCAGTTCACAGCTGGACGCTTCGGCGTGCAGCTCCTCGGCGCCGGCCGTGACCGCCCGGATGTGGGACGCGCCGACGGCGACCGCCTTGGCGCGGACCAGGCCCGTCATGTCGTGTTCCGCGTCCACGGCCCACACGTCCGCGAACCGGTCGCGCAGCGGAAAGGTCAACTGCCCGGTGCCGCAGGCCAGATCGAGCAGGCGCCCGCGTCCCGAGGGGGCCGCGCGGCGCACGAGGTCGGTGATCATCGCGTCGGGGTAGGGGAGCCGGAAGCGGTCGTAGTGGCCGGCGGTGCCCCGGTACAAGCCGGGCTCGAACCTCACCTCGCGGGTCATGCGCCCAGCTTCCCAGACGCGCTCGTCGTTCCGGCCCCCGGCGAGGGGCGGCAGCGTGACCGATGCCCCCGGGTCGGCTCGTTTCATCGACCTTTGGCTACTGTCCCGCGCCGCTCGGGCGTACCTAGCATGCGGAACATGGAGAGCAAGCGCCCTGACCACACGTTCCGCACACCCTCCGCGACCGGGGGATCCACCGCCACCGTGCTCGGGTATCCGCGTTCCGACAAAATCCTGATCCTCGTGGGTATGCCGCTGGCCGGCGCCGTCGTCGGATTACTTCTGCCGGTGCTGGCCAGACAGATCACCGGCTTGTCGAAGCTGCCCCTGCGGACGGTTGCCGAGTTCGTCGCGTCCGTGGAGGAGACCTGGCAGGTCGTCGCGTTCATGGCCGGCGGCCTCGTCGTCGGAGTGGGGTTCGCCTTCGTCTCCCTCTCGGAGTCGCTGACGGTCACACTCACCGATGCCCGGCTGGAGGCCGTCCACGACCACTGGGGGCGGGAGTCCCACGCCCGCGCCGACGTGTCGGCCGTGTTCCTGGACGGCAGGACCCTGGTCGTCCTGGACCACGACTCCCGCCAACTCGTCCGCGGCACCCACGCCGCCCCCGCCCGGCAACTGGCCGCAGCCTTTCGCGCACACGGCTACCCCTGGCAGGCCGGCGACCCGTACGCCGACCTGTTCCAGAAGTGGAGCCCCGGCTCGGGCGCCCTGCGCCCCGAGGTGGACGCCGTACTGACCGCCCGCAAGGAAGCGCTGAAGCACAAGTCGGGGTACGACGTCCGCGAGTTGACCCGAGCCGTCGAGGAACTCGGCCACACCGTCAGGGACAGCGGAACCGAACAGTTCTGGCGGCCACTTGTCCAGTCCTGACCGTCGGGAGCACGGCCCGTCCGTGGCCCGCCCGGACTTTCCCTCACGCCCCTGGAGCGCCCGGCTCCTGGACCTGCTCTGCGTCTTCGTCTCGGCGATGGCGGCCCTCACCTGGACGGTGGCCTCCTACGAGAGCGGACAGATCACCGGTGACCCCCTGTTCTGGGTGATGCTGCTGGGGCTCGCGGGCAGCGCGCTGCTGTGGTGGCGCCGAAGGCATCCGGTACGGGTCGCCCTGGCGCTGGCGTGCTGCTTCGCGGTCACCGACTTCGTGTTCGTCGCGGCGCTCTTCGCCGTGAGCGGTGTCGCCGCCCGCCGTCCCCGCCGGGTGGCGATCGCGACGACCGTCCTCTTCGCCGTGGCCTACGTCCCCTTCTCCCTCTGGGGCCCGGACGACGGGACCCCACCCCTCCTCGCCAACCTGTTCACCATCGCGGTGCTCACCGTCGCCACCTGGGTCGGCGGTGTCATCGGGACCCGGCGCGACCTGATGATCGCCCTGCGGGAACAGGCCCGTGCGGCGGAGGCAGCGGCACTGGAACGGACGGAACTGCTGCGCGCCCGGGAACGCGAGCGCATCGCACGGGAGATGCACGACGTGCTGGCCCACCAGATCTCGTTGATCAGCCTTCAGGCCGGCGCGCTCCAGATCAGGACCGACCTGCCGCCCGAGGCGATGGCGAAGGCCGCCTCGACCATCTACGACAGCTCCCACCAGGCCATGGAAGGGCTGCGGGAGATCCTCGGCGTACTGCGCACGGGCACGGCCGGCGACAGCCTGCGACCGCAGCCCGGCCTCGCCGAACTCGACGACCTCGTCGAGGAGTGCCGTACGGCGGGCATGCGCGTCGAGGTCGACGACCGGCTGACGGACGAGGAGGCACCGCCACCCGTCGGGCGTACCGTGTACCGGGTGGTCCAGGAGGGGCTGACCAACGCGCGCAAGCACGCCCCGGGTGCGACGGTCCACGTACTGGTCGAGCGTCTCGTCGAGCCTGCGGGGGACGACCAGTTGCACGTCCTGCTCCTCAACCCCCTGGTCCTCGGGCGGGACGGCCCCCTGGTGCCCGGCTCCCACTTCGGGCTGATCGGCCTCGGGGAACGGCTGGACGTCGCGGGCGGGCGGCTGGAGCACGGCGTACGGCGGGATCCGGGTGGGCGGCTCGCCTTTCGTCTGGAAGCGTGGGTGCCATGGCCGAGCTGATCCGCGTGATCGTCGTGGACGACGATCCGCTCGTACGCATGGGTTTGACCACGGTCCTGGGCGCCGGGGCCGACATCGACGTGGTGGGGGAGGCGTCCGACGGGGGCGAGGCGATCGCACTGGTACGGCGACTGCGTCCCGACGTGGTCCTCATGGACATCCGCATGCGCGGTGTGGACGGGCTCACCGCGACCGAGAGGCTGCGCTCCGCCGAGGAGGGCCCGGGCCCCGCGATCATCGTGCTGACCGCGTTCGACACCGACGAGCACCTGCTGCGGGCGCTGCGCGCGGGCGCCAGGGGCTTCCTGCTCAAGGACACCCACCCCACCGACATCCTGGACTCCGTACGGCGCGTCGCCGCCGGTGAGTCCATGCTCTCCCCGTCCGTGATCACCCAGCTGATCAGCCATGTCGTACGGCATGAGGACCACGACCAGACCGAGGCGCGGGCCGCGCGCGCACGCACCGCGCTGGACCGGCTCACCGCCCGGGAAAGGGAAGTGGCCCTCGCGATCGGCGAGGGCCACTCGAACGCGGACATCGCCGCGTCGCTGTACCTGAGCCTCGCCGCCGTGAAGGCCAACGTGACCCGCATCTTCACCAAGCTGGAGTGCACCAACCGGGTCCAGGTGGCGATCCTCGTCCACGAGGCCCGAGATCTCTCCGCCGCCACGCCCGCCACCCGCTGGGACCGACGAGCACGGTGACGTCAGCGCACGTCTCAGCGCACGCTCAGCGCACGTCGACGAAGTCCCCCGCGGTCCTGACCGCGGAAGTCGATCAGCCGGTGCTGCAGCTGACGGTCGGCCAGGTCCAGTTGCCGTTGTGCTGGATGGTAAGGCCGAAGTTGTTGCCGCTGCCGTTGGGTTTGGCGGTGAGTACCTGGGGGCTGGGGTAGGTGGCGCTGGTGTTCCAGGTGGAGAGGACCTTGGCGGGGGAGGGGATGTTCATCGTGACGGTCCAGTTGTTGGATCCGGTGACGGCGACGTCGAGGTTGTAGCGGTCGCTCCACTGCTGGCCTGCGGAGAGGGTCGCGCTGCAGCTGCTGCCGCCACCCCCGCCGCCCCCGGAGCTTCCGTCGGGGGCGACCGCGCGGCCGGTCTGCGGTGAGATCATCCCGGCGCAGAGGCCGCGAGAGGCCAACCCCTGTGCGATGCGCGGGATCGCGGCGAGCGTGTTGGCGGACCAGTCGTGCATGAGGATGGTCTGCCCGTTGGTGAGCCGTGCGGCCGCCTGCACGATCGCGTCGGTGCTCGCGCCGTTCCAGTCCTGCGAGTCGACGTCCCAGATGATCTGGGTCAGGCCGTACTTGGCCGCGACCGCCTTCACCGTCGCGTTGGTCTCGCCGTACGGCGGCCGGAACAGTTTCGGCGTGCCGCCGCCCGCGTTCGCGATGGCCTGCTGGGTGCGGGAGATCTCCGAGTCGATCTGCGCCTGGCCGAGCTGGGTCAGGTGGGGGTGGGTGTAGCTGTGGTTGGCGACCCACATCCCGGCGTTGACCTGGGCGCGGACCTGGGCCGGGTTGGCGGCGGCGTACTGGCCCTGGTTGAACATCGTGGCCCGCAGCCCGTTCTGCTTCAGCGCGTTGAGCAGGGCCGTCGTGTTGCCGGACGGGCCGTCGTCGAAGGTGAGCCCGACGTACCCGTTGCAGGCGGCGGCCTGTGCGGGGGTGCCGGCGTGGACGCCGAGGGCGCCGGCGGCGGCCAGTGCCATGACGGCCGACGTCGTGAGCGGGCGGCGTAAGGAGAGGTGCTGTGTGATGCGCATACGGAGCGGTCCTCCAGCCTCGGGGGTAGGGGCTACGCCGCGTTGCAGCTGACGGTTGGCCAGGTCCAGTTGCCGTTGTGCTGGATGGTGAGGCCGAAGTTGTTGCCGCTGCCGTTGGGTTTGGCGGTGAGTACCTGGGGGCTGGGGTAGGTGGCGCTGGTGTTCCAGGTGGAGAGGACCTTGGCGGGGGAGGGGATGTTCATCGTGACGGTCCAGTTGCTGGATCCGGTGACGGCGACGTCGAGGTTGTAGCGGTCGCTCCACTGCTGGCCTGCGGACAGAGTTGCGCTGCAGCTGCCGCCGCCGCCCCCGCCGCCACCTCCGCCCGAACCGGTGCCGCCCACCGTGATGTTGGAGCTGCCGCTGCTCTGGTAGCCCTCGGTCGCCATGATCATGTAGTAGTTGAAGCTGCCCAGGGGCATTCCGGCGCGGGCCCAGGCGTCGAAGTGGTTGCCGGTGGTGATGGTCCCGCCCGTCCTCCTCGACTGCCGGACGCTCCAGTACTGGTCGAAGGTGCGGTTGCCCTCGACGGACGGGGCGTTGTAGCGGGTCGTCTTGTAGATGTCGTACGTACCGCCGTCGCTGGTGACGGTGCCCTTGTACGTTCCCGTGGGCCGGTAGGTGCCCCAGTTGTCGACGATGTAGTACTCGACGAGCGGGTTGGAGGTCCAGCCGTAGAGGGCCAGGTAGGCGTTGCCGGACGGGTTGAAGGTGCCCGAGTAGGTCACGCTCCTGCGTCCGCCGTTGCTCCAGCCCTTGCCGGCGACGAAGTTGCCGGTGTTGCGCCAGGAGGTGCTGTAGCTGCCACCGGAGGCCAGGTTCATGGAGACGGTCCCGGGGGAGTCGGTCCAGAACGAGTAGTAGTAGCCGTTGTTGGTACCGGTCTGGTTCGAGGTGATGACCGTGTCGGCGTGGGCGGTGCCCGGCAGGGCCACGACGGCCAGGGCGACCAGCACGGTGGCCCAGACGCTGCTGAGGAACAACCTGAAGCGGTGTGTGGCATTCATGTGCGTGCAGTTTTGGTATGACCCTGCCAACTGTCAATAGTTTCGGCAATGATCTCGAAACATTCGACCACCTCGGGTGTGTCGCGGTGGCGCATCATGCCAGCTCAGCGCGACATTCGTTGCATTGGCCCGTGAAAGATCCTTCAACACTCCTGAAGCGAAGATCAAGGTGCGATTCAGCTCTTCGAATCTTTCGAAGAATTTCCGATCTCACTCGACGAAGTACGACCAGAACGGGATGGTGGCGCACGGCCGGTCCTGGGAAGCCGACGCGCGGCCCCCGAACTCGTGGTGGAGGTAGTCGGCCAGGTCGACGCCGTAGCAGATGATGTCCGTCTGGTACATCGACAGCACGGGCGAGCCGGTCCGGCCCGGATCGGCCGGCAGATAGCGGTGCGAGTAGACCGGCACCATCACCGGCACCTCGGCCAGATACGAGCGGGCCACGTCCAGGGCGTCCCTCGGGTCCGCCGGCCGCTTGGCCCACTCCGGATGCCAGAACCCGTTGTGCTCCACATCGAACAGCACCCCCTCCACCGGCCGCGCCAGCCTCTCGGACAGTTCCTCCGGGTCCCCGCCCCGCCAGTCCGGCCAGGCGCGGCTCCCCGTCGGCAGTCCCGCCCCCAGCAACACCCGATGCTCCGGAGCGAACCGGAACCCCCACCGCTCCTCGACCCCGTCGAGCTCCCGCTCGCTCATCCCCGGTCCGACCTCCACTTGCGCGGGCAGCATCGCCAGCAGTGCACGCGCGTCTTCCGGGGTCAGCGGGCTCTCGGAGCTGATCGGCTTCATGAGCGGAACGGTAGGACATAACGTGCGGGCATGGCTGGTGAGACGGATCTGGGGATGTTGCTGAGCGGGATGCGGCCGGAGCTGAATCCGGGGCGCTATGTGTTCACGACGGTCGAGGGGGGCGTGCCGTCCGGGGTCAGGCCCGTGGTCACGGTCGCGGAGGGGGAGGGGCTGACCGTGGTGGCGCGGCAGGAGGAGGCGGATGCCGCGGGGATGGCGTACGACTACGTGGCCGCGTGGATCACCTTGCGGGTCCATTCCGCGCTGGAGGCGGTGGGGCTGACCGCGGCGGTCTCACGGGAACTCGCCCACGCCGGTCTGAGCTGCAACGTCGTCGCGGGGTTCCACCACGACCACCTCTTCGTGCCGTACGAACTCGCGGGCCGAGCGGTCGCCGTCCTGGAGGATCTGGCGCGGCGTTCCGCCTGAGTTGCCGCCTTTTGCTTGCCTTTTGCTTCACTTCGCGGGGCAGTGAAAACGACCGGCTTCAGCCCCCTGACCGAGACGCCCTTCCCGAAGGGTGCGCCATGCGGCGTGCCGGATGTCCGGCCGGGCTGGGCCCCGGGCGTGCCGACTGGTAATGTCCCGCTCTTCTCCAGGTGCGCCTGGGCGGAGTCCCAGCGGTAGGTCCTGACATGCCCAAGCCCGTTGACCTCGAGCCGTACCACGCGATGTGGCGACACGCGCTCGCCGAAGCCGACCGGGTCTTCGCTTCACCCCCGGAGCTCGACCGCCCGGTGCACGGCTGCACCTACTGCACCGCGGAGTCGGAGTTGGTCATGCTCGGCGGTGACCCCGCCGCCGTGCCGGACGATCTCCTCGGGCACTTCATGCGCGAGGTGGTCAGCCACTGGGACGAGGACCAGTACCCGGTCCTGTGGCGCCGCCTCATGCCCCGCGCCTTGCGCTACTGGGCGCCGGAGGGCGACTGCGTCGATCCGTCCCGCGAGCTCGGCCATCTCGGCCAGGACGGCGCCAGGCTCGTGGACTGGCCCGCGCCCGAACGGGCAGCGGTGGAGCGGGCCTTCCGCGCGCTGCTGGCCCTCGCTCTGGTCGACGGCCGGTCTCCCTCGGACATCGTCGACCTCCTGGAGGGAATTTCCCACGCGACGGGGGACATACAACCGTGGTTGGCATACCTGGCCGGGCTCCCCGGCCCCGAGGCGGACGCCGGGCTCGTCCGCCTCGGTCTCGACTGGGCGACCGAACTCCTGTGGGAGGAGTTCGAGTTCTCATGGTGGTACGACGGCGACCCCCAGGTGATCGCCGCCTGGCTGCCCACCCAGCGGGCCCGCGTCGCCGCCTTCGCCGCGCGTCACCCGCGCTGCAAGACCGCGGCGGACGCGCTGATCGCGTTGGACAGCCTCCAGGCCGGCGGGTACAGCCCCTGGCTGTACCCGTACAACCCGAAGAAGAGCCTGGGTCTGATCCGGTGAGGGCCGCTCCCGCAACGGCGGCGACCTCGGCAGGTGCTACGCGGTGCCGCGGGCCCGGCGGTGCGCCGGTCGCTACTGCCGGTGGGAGCGTGTGCTCTGTCGCGGCGGCAGGGTCAGGGTGATCTGTCGGACGAGTTGCTGGAAGCACGCCAGTGAGGCGAGGGACGGCAGGGCGGCTCCGGCGATGCCGATGAAGGTCTTCTCGGCCTGGGCCACGCACAGCATCATCGCGACGGAGGAGAACATCACGACGATGAGCCATGAGTGCACGGCCCGGCGTCGATGCAACGCGGTGCGCAGGATGGACAGGGAGGCCACCAGCCAGGGGCCGTACACGAGCAGAGGCCACCAGAGAACAATTCCGCCCGGTGTGCCGACGGGGATCTTCTGAAGAGGCACGTAGGCCACCATGCCACCGAAGACGTTGACCATCGCCACGATGACGGCGACGAACGCGACGATCACAAAGCTGCCGGTCTGCAACCACCCGAGCCGCAGTTTTCGGACCCGAACCTTCCGGTGCCCGGTGGAAGAAGACCGGATGGGCGGCAACTGGGCGGTGATCCGTTCCAGGTTCTCCATCGGCTCGGCGAAGTCGACGCAGGGTGACGGCTCAGCGCGAGGGGGTGGCACGGTGGCCGCCTGCTCCGTCGGCGTGGCCTCCTGGAGGAGATAGGCGAGTTCCTCGACCGGGTCCCAGGCCGATTCGTAGGGGTACGGGTCGGAATACCATTCGCGCCGCGCATATGCGGGCTCCGCGTAGTCGTGGTTCATGGAAATCCGCTTTTCGTCACGCGTGTTCCGCGTGGCAGCCGGGACTCCCCTGACTGTTCCACCGCTGATTGAGTTCGTCCTGGACCGCCTCCAGGAGCGTGAGGAACTCCCGGAGCAGCGACTCGGCGACCGGGGGTTCGACCCGTGCGCCCTCCCCGTGCGAGGTGGCACGGTGAGGCAAGCGGTGGAGGCTCTCGTTCGTCATGCCGGGATAACACTGCTTCCCCTCCTCCAGATGCGCGGCAAATGAGTGACGGCCGACGTAGGATAAACGCTGATTACACCGTTGATTGATTATTTCTCTGTGTTTCAGAATGGGCAGGTTGTGAGTCGAGCGGTTTGTCTTCCCGGGCCCTCCTGGGCAGCAAATAGGATTCGCCGCCAATAGGCGTCCAGTTCGCGCGATCGACGCCGGTCAGTTCGAAGTCCACGGTGACCGGCCTGGTCACGTCGCGGAGCCGACTCCGGGGATCACGTGCCGGGGGCGCGGAAGCTGACCGGCCGACGGGCCGCCTCATCGATCTCGTCGAGGGTGAGGAGGGGGGTGGCCCGGGTGTGAAGGGCGCCGCTGGCCTTGACGGTGAGGCTGATGGCGGCCATGGAGACCGGGTCGGGAAGGTCGACGATGATCACGATGTCGTCCTCCCCGAAGGCGAAGTACAGGGCCTCGACCCGCCCGCCCAAGTCGGAGACGACCTGGTCGACGGCGGCACCGCGCCCACTCGCGCCTTCCTTGAGCAGCCCTTTGGTGCCCTCGGGCGTGTAGGTGGCCTGGATGAGAAACTTCGCCATGGGGATGCTTCCTGCCCTCGCTCGTCCGGTACGCGGAGATGCCTTCCCCGTGTCACGTCGGCCGGTACGCACAGAACGACTGGATTCACTCCCTGGGCTCGGCAGTCAGTCGCCCCCGGCCTCGGCAGTCAGTCGCCGCGGGGCTTGCTGAACTCCTCGATCAGCACGGGATACTGCTGCCCGCCGTGTCCGGCGGCGATCGAGCGGTCGGCCATCGCCTTGATCAACCTCGGCAGTTCGGCGTTGACGCCCACCGCCTCGCTCTCCTCGATCAAGTGCGTCATCGCCCGTTCAGGACGCTCCACATCATGGCCAGACCGGCCACGTCGTACAGGGAGGCCGGCCCGTGGTTCGCCGCGATGCGGTCACGGCTGCGGCGACTGGACGATCGGACGGACAGGCTCGCTCAATCCCGCAACACGCTTGCCGACCACATCGATGCGGCCGAGCGAAGGGGCGACGAGAGTCACCCGCCCTTCGACGACGCCTGCCTGGCGTCGGCCCCCGCCTGAGCCGTCGGAGCCGTCGGAGCGGGCGGCGTTTCGCTGGGCGACACGTTGCCTCCCGGCCATCCCATGATGATGCCGGCCACATTTGCCCGCTGAAGCCGCAGTTTCGCGCCGCTCCGATATCATGTTCGAACTTACGATCGCCAGCCCCATCGCCTTTCATCTGCCCAGCCATTCGAACAAATCGGCCGAACGATTGATACCTAGAGCATCGCGGACGTCTTCGCGGACAAGCGGCATGACTTCGTTGCTTGCGTGGCCTCACCGGCGCGCGTTGCTGTGGGGCGCGGCGGGTGTGGTGGCTCTTGGATTCCTCATCACGCTGGAGATCGCCGCACGCCGCTACGGCGAACCGGGGCCGATCAGCACCCAGGTGAACGCCCTGATCTTCGCCCCGAAACCGGGCCCGCTGTACGGCGGCCTGGCGTTGATGCTGGTGGTGCTCACCTGGCGGCAACGGTTCATCGCGGTCGGCGCCGCGATCGGCATCGACGTCGTCTTCCTGCTGGTGCGGTGGGCGGTCGGCGCCAGGGCGACCGAGGGCCATTCCCTCGGCACCGGTGCGCTGTGGGTGATGTTGGGCGTTGCCGTCATCGCCGTCACGCGCCGCACCGGCCGGGAACGTGTCGTGCTGCTGAAGGGCGTCGGGCTGGGCATGTTGCTGGTGGCCGGCCGCAAGACCGGCGACACATGGCTGATCATCACGTCGAAGACGCGCCCGATGGTGCTCGACCCGTACGTGGCAGCCGCCGATCACGCGCTGGGCAACCCGTCGTGGGTGGTGGGCCGGCTCGTCGAGGCCACCGACCCGATCGGCCCCCAGGTTCTCCACCTGGTCTACGCCCAGCTTGCGGTGGCCGCAGTGGTCGTCGCGCTGTACCAGCTGCGCAACGTGGCGGCGGAGCGCCGCTTCCCGAGCCATCACCTGGTGCGCACCTTTTTGGTGATCGGCCTCGTCGGGCCTGCCATCTACATGATCTTCCCGGTGGTCGGACCGGTCTTCGCCTACGGCCCGGGCGCCTCCGGCACCGGTGGCGTGCAGTGGGCGGTGGCCAACCTGTGGCCGCACACGCCGCCGCCGATCAGCCCCCCGCACCCGGTGCCGTACGACGGGATCACCCCGCGCAACTGCATGCCCAGCCTGCACACGGCATGGGCCACCGCCATCTTCATCCATTCCCGCAGGGCCCCGCGGGTCCTGCGGTTCGCGGGCACGTTCTGGCTGATCGCCACCCTCACGGCGACGCTCGGCTTCGGCTACCACTACGGCGTCGATCTCATCGTCGGTGTGGTGTTCGCGCTCACCATCGAGGCCGCCATGCGCGCACACGCACGGGGCTGGGACCGGTCAGGAATCCAGCTGGTCGCGTACGGCACCACGGTCTTCGCCGCGCTCCTGGTGTCGTTTCGCTATCTGCCGATGGAGATGGCCGGACATCCGTGGGTGTTCGGCCCCCTTCTCCTTCTGGCGATGGCCTCGGTGATCCACGGCTACCTGCGGACCACCAGGCTGTGGGAACCGCAGGCCGCGCCGGCGCTCCAGCCGGAACCGCAACCCGAACCGGTCCAAGCAGCGTCGCAAGCCTGACCGCCAACCCCAGGTGCCGCCTCCGACGGCATCAGTTCTTGCCGTTGTCCACGATGACCGGCGTGCCGCCCGAGCCCGTACCGCACGGCACCGCGTACACCGGGTTGCTCTTCGCGGCTTCCCGGTAGGCCTCCAGGCACTGGTTGTACAGCACCTTGTCGCTCAGCGACCGCTCGATGATCTTGTTGGCGCTGGCGACGCCCTCCGCCTCTATCCGCTTGCGCTCCGCCTCCGCCTTGGCCGTACGCGCCGCCTCGGTGGCCCGCTCGGTGGCCTGCTCCTGCTGGATCTTCTTGTCGATCTGGTCCTGCAGCTTCTCCGACGGCTTCACATTGCGCAGATTGACGGACGTGACGTCGATCCCGCGCGGCGCCAGGCGCTTCTTGACGAGGTCGGCGATCTCCGAGCCGATCTGCTCACGGGCGGACGCGTACCCCTCCTCGCTGGTGTGCTTCGCGAAGACGTTGCGGATGATCTCGCGGCTGTCCGGCAGCACCAGCCGCTCCTCGACGGCTTCCTCATTGCCCGCCAGCCGGTACAGCTCGACCGCCTCGGCCGGCACCACGGCCCACTTGATGGTGACGTCCGCGTACAGCACACCGCCCTGCGAGGAGCGCACCTCCACCACGTCCTTGTCGTTGAGGTCGAGGTCCACCGGGCGGGTGGAGAAGGAGGTGACGTCGGTGAACGGTGACGTGAAGTGGACGCCCGAGGTCAGCGGCGTACCGATCTTGCCGAAGGTCACCGGCACGCCGACCTCGGCGGCACTCACGACATGAACACACGCGAAGACGCCCGCCAGTACGCCCGCCACGGCGCTGAGCGCCGCCCCGACCTTCCAGCCCGCGACGGCACGGCCGCGACCGACGAGAAGAAGCACTACCGCGGCTATGAGCAGCAGGATGCACAGCACGAACACAGATGTCCCCCTCCGAAACGTTTCCGCGCCACCTGGGGCGCGGCCCCGGCGCATCGTAGCCGTGCCCGGTGTCGTGCCATACGCGGACGACTTAACCGACTGACACCCGGAGAACGCGCGTGGAGATCACCTGATGAGCAGTCATGTGACTGATGTCGTGGGTGCGTTCCCGTTGAGAAGGTCGCGGTCGACAGCGGATTCGAACAACTGGAGACGGACATGAAGTTCTCGTCAGGCAAGATCGCGAAGATGGCCGGCGTCCTGGGCCTCACCGTGGCCGCGCTGACCGCCACCACCGCCACCCCGGCCTCGGCCGGCACGGCCGCCACGGCGAGTTGCACCCGCCATTGGCAGCAGAGCACCGTCCAGGTCCAGGTCGACAACTGCTCGGACGGCTGGGTGTGGGTCTGGGTCGGCGACAACTGGGACTGGGCGACCGTCTACGCGAAGGACGACTTCGACCGCCCGCATGAACTGTCGACGACGAAGGGCAAGTCCAGCGCCGCCAAGTTCCTCAAGGTGAAGAGCTTCCACATCTGCGTCGGCAAGTCGATCGGCTGGTTCCCCCCGCTTCCGTACAAGACGTGCGGGGAGGAACTCTACGTATAGGGCTACGTACAACGGCCGCAGGCCAGGCCCTAGTCGACGTCCACCGGGCCGTCGTTCGACCGCTTTTCCCTGGTGGTGGGCAGCTGGAGCAGACCGTTGCCCCCGTTCTCCTCGGAGCGGCGGTCGTCGGAGCGGCGGTCATCGGCGCGGCGTCCCTCGGAGTCCTGGCCGCTCAGGTTCTGTCGAACCGAGTCGAGGATCGTCAGGCCCTGTGACACCAGGCCGGCGGCGATCTCGCCGAGCCCGTCCGCGCCGTTGAGGACGTTGACGTTGGCGCCGGCGAGGCCGCCGGCGGCCTCCTTGACGATCTGCGGGAGCTGGTCGATCAGCATCCGGTCGAGCGCGACCCGGTCGTACGAGGCCGCCGCCTCCGCCTGGATCCTCATCCGCTGCGCCTCGGCGGCCGCGAGGATCCTGACCCGCTCGGCTTCGGCCTCGGCGGGCTTCACCACCTCGGCCACCAGCTGCTGCTGGCGCAGCTTGGCCTGGCGCTGGGCCAGCTCCGTCTGGGCGTCGAGAACCTCCTGCTGGGCGTGGGCCTGTGCCAGCGGCCCGGCCTGCGCGGCCCTCGCCTGGGCACGGTCCACCTCGGCCGAGTACTCCGCCCTGACCACGGCGGTCTGCCGGGCGTACTCGGCCTGGTTACGGGCCGCCACCTGCTCCGCCTCGACCGCGGCCTGGGTGGCCTGCGCCTGGGCGATCTGCGCCTGCCGCTGGATGGCCGCCTTGTGCGGCGCGGACATCGCGTCGATGTAACCGGTGTCGCCGTCGTCGATGGACTGGATCTGCAGCGAGTCGACGATCAGGCCGATCTTCGCCATCTCCGTCTTGGAGGTGTCCAGGACCTCCGCGGCGAGCTTCTGCCGCTCGGTGACGATCTCCTCGACCGTCATCGAGCCGATGATGGCCCGCAGGTGGCCGGCGAAGATCCGGCCCGTCAGCACCGACATCTGGTCCTGGTCGGAGAGGAAGCGCTGGCCCGCGTTGATGATGCTCTCGTGGTCGTTGCCGACCTTGAAGGCGATGACGGCGCGGACGTGCAGCGCGATGCCCTGCCTGGTCACACAGGTCTCGGTGACCTCGGACTCGCACATCGACAAGGTCAGGAAACGGGTCTTGCGGAAGATCGGGAGCACGAACTTCCCGTGTCCCGTCACCACTCGGAACGGCGCACCCCCCAGTCCCCGCCTGCCTCCCGAGATCAGCATCGCCTCGTCGGGGGCGGGAACGCGGTATCCGAACATGCCTGCAACTCCTCAGCCGGCGTCGACGGGACCGCCGCCGAGCGCGTCCAATGGATCCACCCACTCGATGACGCCCACCTCGCGACATCCCCGCGATTCGATCACGAGCACTGTCGCCCCCGTGGGCACGGGCTCCTCCGACCAGGCGAGGAAGGTCTCGGATCCGCCCCGGACCCGCACGAGAACCTCGCCGGGTCCTGCGGATCCGCGGGTTCCGATGAGCACCTTCCCCGTGCAGCCGATCACGGCCTCGTCCTGCGGCATCACCGGCTGTCCTCCTTGTCTGGCCCCACGATTCCGACGATAGACCCAGTCCGGCCCGGACCCAACGTGCATGAGCACCTGGTCTCCGAGTACGGCCGTGATGCGGACGGACCGACACTCCGACGGCGACTCGGCCGAGATCCACCGATGAGTCCCGCCGGCGGGGCCGGTCTACCAGGACGCACGCCGTCGAGCCACCGACTGGAGACCCACCATGACCCACCCCGCACACCCCGGCCGCATGCTGTTCCTGAACATCCCCGTAACGGACCTCGAGCGCAGCAAGGCGTTCTTCGCCAAGCTCGGGTTCGGCTTCAACCCGATGTTCACCGACGAGACCGCCGCCTGCATGCTGGTCGGCGAGCAGGCCTTCGTCATGCTGCTCACCCGCGAGAAGTTCGCGGAGTTCGCGAAGCTGCCGATGGCCGATCCCACCACGCACACGCTGGCGCTGTACTGCTTCAGCGTGTCGTCCCGCGACGAGGTCGATGCGGTCAGCGCCGCCGCGCTCGCGGCGGGCGGCTCCGAGGTGGATGGCGCCGAGGACCACGGCTTCATGTACTCACGCAGCTTCTACGACCTCGACGGCCACGGCTGGCAGGTCATGTGGATGGACCCCGCGGCGGCGGAGCAGGGCCCGGAGGCCTTCGCGGCCTCCCCCCAGGACGCCGACGCCCCGTCCTGACCACCGCCGGGGCCGGCCGGCCAGTCAGTCGGCCGGCCCCGGCGGATCACCCGGCCTTCGGGCCGGTGTCCCCATGGCGGAGCTCTGTTCAGCCGTGTTCACCAGCTGATCCCGGCCGCCACCGGCAGGTGGTCGCTGCCCGTGCCCGGCAGCACCCACGAGCTCGTCGGCTTCACACCGCGGACCAGGATCTGGTCGATCCGTGCCACCGGGAACTTCGCCGGCCAGCTGAAGCCGAAGCCGTCCCCGGCCGTGTCCTGGACCGAGTGCAGCTGGGAGGTGAGGGCGGCGAACGCGCGGTCGTCCGTGGTGCCGTTCAGGTCTCCGAGCAGCACCACTCGCTCGTTCCGCTCGGCGGCGAGGGCCTCGGCGAGCGCCTTGGCGCCGCGGTCCCGGCTGTCCGTCCAGAAGCCGTTCCTGGGAAACAGGCGTACGGACCCCAGGTGGGCCACGTACACCGCCAGCGGCCCCTTGTCCGTGGCCACCGTGGTGCGCAGCGCCCGGGTGTAGGCCATCGTGCTGTCGACCGGCTTGGTGGCCGCCAGCGGCCCGTAGTCCATCGCGGTGTCGACCGGCCGGGTGTCCGACAGCGGCAGCTTGCTCCACAGCCCGACCGTGCCCTGCACCGTGTGGTACGGATACGTCTTCGCCAGACCCTTCTCGTACACCGGCTTCGCCTGCGGGGTGATCTCCTCCAGGGCCAGCACGTCCGCCCCGGAGGCGGCCAGATCGCGGGCGGTGCCGGTCGGGTCGGGGTTGTCGGCGCCCACGTTGTGGCCGGCCACGACGAGGTCACCGCCCGAGTGGGACTTGTCGCCGAGCAGCCCGCCGAAGAGGTACAGCCACACCAGGACCGGCAGCAGCAGCGCGGCCACCGCGGAGGCGGAGCGGCGCCACAACGCCCCGGCCAGCAGCACCGGGACGAACAGGCCGAGCCACGGCAGGAAGGTCTCCACCAGACTGCCGAGGCCACCGTAGTCCGTGATCTTCGAGTGCAGCAGCATGATCAGGCCGAGCAGCAGCGCCAGCGCCGCGAGGACCGGGCCACGCTTCCAGGGCCCCGGCCGTAATCCGATGCGGATCGCCCGGCGCAGGCCCGCGCGCCGGGAACCGGAGGCCGCATCCCGGCTCCCGGCGCCGCCCTGTCCGGTCTCCGCCGTGTCCACCTGCGCCACCGTCTGTCCGAGCTCACGGCCGGTCACTGCTGCGTCCTCGGGCCCGGGGTGAGGCGAGTTGTCGTTCGTGCTGATGGTGGGGTTCGAGTCATGCTGCCAGTCAAGGCAGCGCGGTGTTGCCGGCACGTATGCGGTTTTCGATACGTCGGCGATATGCGTCGGCTCCTAGCATCGAGAGCATGCGTGTGCTGATTGTCGAGGACGAGCCTTACCTGGCAGAAGCCATCCGCGATGGCTTACGCCTGGAAGCGATCGCGGCCGACATCGCAGGTGACGGCGACACCGCTCTGGAACTGCTGAGCGTCAACGCCTATGACATCGCCGTCCTCGACCGCGACGTACCCGGGCCTTCCGGTGACGAGATCGCCAAACGCATCGTCGCCTCGGGCAGCGGCATGCCGATCCTCATGCTCACCGCGGCCGACCGTCTCGACGACAAGGTCACCGGGTTCGGACTCGGAGCCGACGACTACCTCACGAAACCCTTCGAACTCCAGGAACTCGCCCTCAGGCTCAGAGCACTCGACCGCAGACGCGCCCACGCCAGGCCACCCGTACGAGACATCGCGGGCCTGCGGGTGGATCCGTTCCGCCGGGAGGTCTACCGGGACGGCCGCTACGTGGCGCTGACGCGCAAGCAGTTCGCCGTGCTCGAAGTCCTCGTCGCCGCCGAAGGCGGTGTCGTCAGCGCCGAAGAACTCCTTGAACGCGCGTGGGACGCGAACGCCGACCCGTTCACCAACGCCGTGCGCATCACCGTCTCGGCACTGCGCAAGCGTCTCGGCGAACCCTGGATCATCGCCACCGTGCCGGGCGTCGGCTACCGCGTCGACACGCAGCCGGAGGCCGGACACGAGGGAGGCGAGCGTGGATAGGGCGCCCGGGTTGAGCGTTCGCCTCAAACTCACCCTCAGCTACGCCGGATTCCTGATGCCGGCCGGCGTCCTGCTGCTCGCCGCGGTGTGGGTGTTCCTCCTGCGTTACGTCCCCAACCGTGCGATGCTCATCAACCCCGACGACAGACCCACGGGCGGTGTGTTTCCCGTCCGGTCCGCCCTCCTGGAGGTTTTCGCTCCGAGGGCAGTCGCGGTACTGGCGTTCCTGCTGGTTTTCGGCCTCCTGGGGGGATGGATCCTCGCCGGCCGCATGCTCGCCCCCCTGACCCGCATCACACAGGCCACACGTATGGCCACGAACGGATCCCTCTCCCACCGCATCCGGCTGCCGGGACGCAAAGACGAGTTCCGTGAACTCGCCGACGCCTTCGACGCCATGCTCGCCCGGCTCGAAACACACGTCGCCGAACAGCAGAGATTCGCAGCCAACGCCTCTCACGAGTTGCGCACACCGCTGGCGATCTCGAAGGCACTTCTCGACGTGGCCCGCAACGACCCGAACCACGACACCGGCGAACTCATCGACCGCCTCCACGCCGTCAACACCCGAGCGATCGACCTCACCGAGGCACTGCTCCTGGTCAGCCGCGCCGATCAGCGGTCCTTCACCCGAGAACCCGTCGACCTGTCCCTCATGACGGAAGAAGCCACCGAAACACTCCTCCCCCTGGCCGAGAAGCGGGGCGTCACCCTCCACACCAGCGGCGACATCGCCCCCACGATCGGATCACAAGCGCTCCTGCTGCAGCTGACCACGAACCTCGTGCACAACGCGATCATCCACAACCTGCCCGAACAGGGCACCGTGTGGGTCAATACCGGCGTCCGCTCCCAGACCGTGGTGCTCACTGTGGAAAACACCGGCGAGAAACTCACCCCGGAGCTGGCCGCGACCCTCACCGAACCATTCCAGCGCGGCACCGAACGCGTACACACCGACCACGCAGGGGTCGGCCTCGGCCTGGCCATCGTCAAGACCATCGCCCACGCACACGACGGAACGCTCGCCCTCACCCCGCGCCCCACCGGCGGGATCCGCATCACCGTGGAACTACCCGCGACATCGCCGCACCCCGACCGGTGACGCCGAGGTGTGCTCAATGAAGCCGAAGTGTGCCCAATGAAGCCGAAGTGTGCCTGGTGAAGCCGCCGCGGGTCAGGACACTGCCGACCGCGCTCCCACCCCGAGGACGTCGAGCATCGCTCGGGTGGCCGGGCTGGGGTTGAAGCGGCTCCACACCAGGTACTCGGTCCGATGCGGTCCGTCGACCACCGGGACCAGCGCCAGTTCGGGGTCTTCAGCAGCCCGGGGCCGGATGAACGCCGACGGCAGCAGCGCGATGCCGAGCCCGCGCGCGATCAGCCGGGTGATGAGCTCCACGACGCCGGCTTCGTACGCGACGTCGCGCACCAGGCCCGCCGCGGCGAAGGCCTGATCGGACTGGGCCCGGGCGGGCGTCCCGCTCACGAAGTCCACGAACGTCTCTTCGGCGATCTCCCGCAGCGTGACCTGGGAAACGTCCGCCAGCCGGTGCCCGGCCGGCACCACCAGCACATGCTCGTCGTGATCGAGGACGACGGCCTCCACACCGAAAGGTGGCTCGCCCTCCGGCACGCCGAGGAAGGCGATGTCGAGCTCACCCTTCCGGACCGCCGCCGCCAGTTCATCGCTGCGTCCGGAACGGAGGGCGACGCGGACGCCCGGATGCCGCGCGCGGTACCGCTGCAGCAACTCGGGTACGTCGACGGCAGCCGTCGTCACGATCACGCCGACGGCGAGCCGGCCGCGTACCACGCCGGTCGCGGCGGCGGCGTCGGCAGCCGCGCGGTCGGCGGCGGCCAGGCACTCGCGTGCGCCGGCGACGAACGCCGTTCCCGCAGGCGTCAGTTCGACACGTCGGCTGGACCGGGCGAACAGCTTGACCCCGAGCTCCCGTTCCAGTCCGGCGATCCGGTGACTCAGCGACGACTGCACCACGAAGCAGCGCTCCGCGGCGCGGGTGAAGTTGCGGGTTTCGGCCACGGCGACGACGTAGCGCATCTGCTGGAGATCCACCCATCCATCGTTCTGGCTCATGGCTGCAATGACAAGCATGTGTTGGACTCATGGCAGGGCGGCTTCTGAGACTCATCACATGCATACGCCGCATCCTTCGACCGAGCGGGCGCCCGGCCGACCGTGGATCTCGCACGCGCCGCGGTCGGCCACCACCGTCGCCCTGACCACCCTCACCGCACTCGCTCCCGCGTCCTGGGGCACCACGTACGTCGTCACCACGCAGCTGCTCCCGCCCGGGCATCCGCTCTTCGCCGGGATGCTCCGCGCCCTGCCCGGCGGGCTGCTCGCGCTGGTGATCACCCGAGTGCTCCCGCGCGGGGACTGGTGGTGGCGGGCCACCGTCCTAGGCGCGCTCAACATCGGCGCCTTGTACCCGCTCTTGTTCGTCGCGGCCGAACGACTCCCCGGCGGTGTCGCCGCCACCCTCAGTGCCACCCAGCCGCTGATGGTCGCCGGGCTGGCCGTCGCGCTGCTCCATGTCCGGCCGACGGCCTGGCGACTGGCCTGGGGTGTGTTCGGCGTGGTCGGCGTGGGACTCGTCGTGCTGGGGCCGCAGGCCCGGCTGGACGCCGTCGGTGTCCTCGCGGGCCTCGGTGGTACGGCCACCATGGCTGCCGGGATCGTCCTCACCAAGCGGTGGGGCCTCCCCGCGGGGGTCGGTCCGCTGACCCTGACCGGCTGGCAACTGACCGCGGGCGGCCTGCTGTTGCTTCCTCTCACCTTCGCGATCGAGGGGGCGCCGCCGCGCATCGATGCCGGAGCCGCCAGCGGATACCTGTGGCTCGGCAGCGTGGGTGGACTGATCGCGTCCACGCTGTGGTTCCGCGGTATCGGAAGGCTGCCGGTCGGCGCCTCCGCACCGCTGGTGCTGCTGTCCCCCCTGGTCGCAGCCGTGATCGGCGTCGCGATGGGCGAGTCATTGAGCCCGCTGCAGACCTTCGGCTTCGTCCTCGCCCTGGCCGCGTTGCTCGCGGCACAGCTCGATTCGCCGAACCTGTCGGGCCGCATGGCGAGCGGCAGGCGCAGAGAAGCCCGATCCGAGAAGACCGAATTGCTCGACGACCCCATACGAGAGGGACGGACCCGATGAAGACAGCAATGAACCAAGGCCTGACGATCGCCGTACTGGGCGCCACCGGCATGGTCGGCAGCCGGGTGACCGACGAGGCCAGTGCACGCGGACACCAGGTGATCGCCTTGTCCCGGAAACCCGCGGGCGACAAGCCGGGGAACTCGAACGTGACGCCGCTCGCGGTCGACACGAACAACTCACACGCGTTGCGCGAGGCACTCGCAGGCTCCGACTCCCACGGTGCCGCGGACGCCGTCGTACTGACCGTGCGGACCATGCCGGTCGACGAGGAGTTCCTGGTCGGCACCACCCGTAAGGTGCTGGACTTCGCCGCGCGGCTCGGGATCCGCGTCCTCGTCGTCGGCGGCGCCGGCGCGTTGCGCAGCCCCGACGACCGCAATCTGCTGGTCGCGGACAACCCGGCGTACGTCCCTGCCGAGATCAAGGCCGTCGCCGCCGCCGGAGTCGCTCAGCTGCGAACCTGCCAGTCCCACGCCGATGCCGATTGCGTCTACCTGAGTCCACCGGCCCTGCTCGAACCCGGCGTACGGACCGGCCGCTATCGGCGCGGCACCGACACTCTGCTCCTCGGCGCCGACGGCCGATCCTGGATCAGCGCCGAGGACCTGGCCGTCGCCGTGCTCGACGAACTCGAGACCCCTGGCCCCGATCACCTGATCACGGTCGTCCACCATGGCGAACGCCCGTCGGCGTGAGCCGGGCCATGCGGTCAGGGCACTGCCGGCACGGGCGGCGGCCACGGATCTGCGTGGCGGGGGTCGTCAGGAATAGCCTGGAGAAGGACGCACCGGGACGGGACACCACGCCGAGGACCCTCCCGACGCATTCCCTTCGCCGCGGGGGACGCGAAACAGGGAGATGTAGCCATGCCCTGGAATCTGAACGGCACGTACCTGGAGAACTGCAACTGTGATGTGGTGTGCCCCTGCACCACCTCGGGCCTCACCGCACCGGCCGATCACGAGCGCTGTCAGTTGACCCTGGCCTTCCACGTGGACAGCGGGAACGTGGACGGCGTGGACGTTTCCGACCGCAGCGTCGCCCTCTTCATCGACGCGCCCCAGGTGATGGCCGAGGGCGACTGGCAGGTGGCGCTGTACATCGACAGTTCGGCCGACGACGGCCAGGCGGACGCGCTGGGCAAGATTTTCTCCGGCCAGGCCGGCGGGCCGATGGCGGCGCTCGCCCCGCTCATCGGCGAGGTCCTCGGCGTGGAGCGCACCCCCATCGACTACCGCGACGACGGCCGCCGACACGCCGTGCGGGTGGGCGACGCCATCGACGTCGAAATCGAGGACCAGATCGCCCCGCAGTTCGGCGACGACGGTCCGGTGATGGGCCTGACCGGCATCTTCCACCCGGTGAACAGCACGCTGACGATCGCCCGGTCCACCCGGGCCACGGGCGACGGCGTGTACGGCCGGTCCTGGGACTTCACCGGCGGCAACGGACACTCGGCGCCGTTCAAGTGGTCCGTATGACCGGTGGGCCGGACGCCGTCCGCCGCGGGGCCGGGCGCCCCGCCGGGCTGCTGCTGGTCGCGGCGGCCGCCGCCTGGGTCTGGCTGGTGACGCGCTGGGGCGGCATGTCGGCGATGCCCGGCACCATGGGTCTGGGCCTGCCCGCCTTTCTGGCCGTGTGGACGCTGATGATGGCTGCGATGATGCTGCCCGCCACGGCGTTCGTCGCCGCGCTGTACGCGCGCACCATCACCGTGCATCGGGCATCGCGCATGGTCGTCTTCACCGTCGCCTACCTGCTCGTCTGGGCCGCGGCCGGGCTGCCGGGGTACGGGCTGGCCGTTGCCCTGGGCCGGGCGGCGAGCCTCCCCGCCGTGGCGGGGACCGCAGTGGCCGCGGCCCTGTTCGCGCTCAACGGCGTCTATCAGCTCACGCCCCTCAAGGACCGCTGCCTGGCACGGTGCCGGTCGCCGATCGGGCTGATGCTGCGCTACGCCTCGTATCCGGGGCCCTCGCGCGATCTGCGCGCCGGGGCCCACCACGGGGCCTTCTGCCTGGGCTGCTGCTGGTCACTGATGGTGCTGCTGGCGGCGTTCGGTGCGATGAACCTGTGGGCCATGGTGGCCCTGGCCTCCGTGATCACCGTCGAGAAGCTCGCTCCGCTCGGCCGTCTGGTGGCCCGTGCCGTGGGGGTCGCCTCGATCGCCCTGGCCGTCGCCGTCTTCTGGGTCCCGGCGCTGGCTCTGGGCCTCACCGGTGCCGACATGACCGGGATGTGACAGCGGACCGTGTTCGCCGCTGATCGCGTGCCGGGCGGGCACCGGGGGGCCTGACACGGTCGCTCCTCCTGGTGGCGCTCCGATCCGGACCGTCCGCTCACGCATCGCTCACGCGCGGAGACTCGCGCTGGTGGGACGTTGAGCGCGAGTAAGTGCAGCCACCGCCCGGAACGTCCGGCGTCCGGCTGCCGCCGCGCTTCCGCATACGCCCATGCCCGGAAGCGCCGCGACAGTGATTCCCACCGTCGAAGCAGGCACCGGGGTCGGGCCGATCCCGGAGATGCCGGCCCCCCGGCGCCACGGAGTAGCGTGATAGGGGCGAGGCGAGTCCCGTGTTCGCACCGGTTCCGGAAGACAGGTGGTCCCTTATGGCCGGCTCCGATTCACCCCCTGTTTCCCGGCATCTGCCGAGTGGCGTTCACGCGGCCATGCGGCCGGGGTGTGCACTGCTCCGGCTGGAGACGACGGAGTCGCGTGAAGGTGTCCTGGACGGTGCGTGGTGGCCGCGGTCGCGCGACATCGGTGCCGAGCTGCCCGCGCTGCTGAGCGCTCTCATCGCACATCTCGGCCCCGTGACGCGCGTCGGACTGGACTCCGCTGCCTGGGAAGGGCTCCCGACGCGGATCGTCGTCGACGACCGGGTGGTGCACATCGACTCCTTCCCGGTGGGCGATGACACTGTCCTGATCACCCGCGGCGACCAGGACGTGTTCTCACTGCTGGTGGTCCCGCCGCACGCGACACCGGAGGCCGCCCATGCCGCGATGGCCCAGGCCGTCCGGGCCGACAACATCAGCCAGGCGGAACAGATCCTCATCGACACCGGGAGCGGGCAGGGGCCGTCCGACTGACGAGCCGTCCCTCGGCCGAGGCCGACGGACGCCAGCGACGAAGGTCATCCACGCCACTCCACCATGAGCAGCGTCGCGTCATCCGTGGTGTGTCCGCCCCGCGCCCGCTTGAGCGTGTGGGACAGGGAGCGCGTCACCGCCCGGACCCCGCGGCCGGTTCTCTCCAGCTGGTTCACACAGGTGATCAGCTGGTTCTCCCCGAACTCCTCGTTGCTCATCTTGTGCTCCTCGACCAGTCCGTCGCTGAAGCAGAGGACGCGGTCCCCGCGCTCCAGCTCCAGTTCGCTGATCCGTGGCTCCGCACCGCCCAGGCCGACGGGGAGGGTCGTCGGGGCGGCCAAGCGGCCCGCGACGCGGTGGTCGCGGACGAGGATCGGCGGCGGGTGCCCTGCGTTGACCCACTGGACCTGTCCTGTCGTCGTGTCCAGCTGCATCATCTGCGCGGTGACGAAGTGCTCGGGACCGAACTGCTCCGCCACCGCGCGGTCCATGAAGTCGTAGATCTCCGACAGCCCGACGCCGGCGCGGCGGGCGTGCCGGTAGGCGCCGATGGCCACGGTGGCCATCGTGGCCGCGTCCAGGCCGTGCCCCATCGCGTCGATCATGACGACGTAGAGGATGTCCCCGTTGAGCGCGTAGTCGAAGCTGTCACCCGCCACGTCGTAGGCGGGTTCCAGGATCCCGGCCACGGCGACCCGGGGCATGATCATCGCCAGCGGTGGCAGCAGGGACCACTGGATCTCCGCGGCGACGCTCATCGGCTCATCACGTCGGGTGGTGAAGAACAGGTCGGAGTAGCCGTGCTTGGTCACCAGCAGGTCGGCCACCAGGCCGGAGAGCCTGTACAGCAGGCGGCGGTCGTGGTCGTCGACCCTGTCCAGCGTCACGGCCATGACACCCACCTGGTCACCGCCGTCCAGCAGCGGCAGGTGGACCCGTACGCAGTCGTCGTCGGACACCTCGACGCGGACCGCGTCGAGAAAGCAGCGTCCCGCGTCGGAGTCGTCGATCAGCTGCGGCTCCCCGCCCGCGAGGCCCTCGCCGGGCAGGGGTACGAGCATCAGCTGGCCGTAGTCCTGCAGCAGAACCTGCGGACGGCGGCCCCCCAATCGCTCCACCACGTCGGAGACCAAGGGCCCGATGAGATGGGGAGGAAGCTCGTGCGCGCGGTCGAGAACCGCTCCCAGCAGAGCTTCCCCGAAGCTCTCGGAGCGGTCCGCGCGCCGTCCGGGCATCATCCGCTCACTCGCCATGATCCGCGCGCACGGGTCGCGGCGGTGTCGGACGACGAAGCGATCGCTCGTGCCATTGCTCCACCGGAGACGTCGACGACCGGACCGGCCGGCCGGTCACGTGGGCCCGACCGCGTCGGGCCTCTCACCTGAGTCCGGGACCCCCTTCCGACTCCCATGTGGCTTCCCCGTCCAGGCCGCTCTCGGCGAGTTCCAGGATGCGCGGAGCCGACAGCGGGTTCTCGGGGTCGGCGGCGGCGGTCAGCAGTCGGGTGGCTGCTCCGGGCGGCTCGTCGGGTGGGATGACCAGCAGTTCCCAGCGTCCCGTGGTGCTGCAGTCCAGGGTGATGGCATGCGCTTCGGCGGCGAGGTCGCTCTGGGCCACCTCGATCACGTGGCCGGGCGCCATCACTTTCTGCGGGGCATCGGGCCAGGACGCGGGGTCCATGGTGACCCGGGTGATGGTGCCGACGGCCGGGTCCAATGCGCCGACCAGCGCGGGCAGCTCCAGTTCCAGCGCGTCACAGCGCGGCCACCACGCTCCGTCCAGCGGGCCGTGGCTGACGCCCGGCGTGAGGCTCAGACGGGGCAAGGGCATCCGGTAGGTGTGCGCGTCACCGGGTTGTGTGCCTTCGGCGGGCTTTTTGATGGTGTCCATCGTGCGATCCCGTCCCGGGCGGCGCCTTCGGCTGCCCGCGTCTATCACTCGCGGGGAACGGCCTCGCCGTGGTCGTGCGGCCGAAAAGGCTCTCGGTAACTGCCAGAGTACTCCCGGCCGTGGCGGGCGGCGCGGGGCGCAACCGCCGTGCGGAGGGCGCGTCCGCACCGCAGACGACGGGGACAGGACACCTCGGCCGGTACGGCCCGCCGGCTCATCGACCACAACAGTCGTCCTGATCACCGGCCTGCCGGGGAGGGGCTCTCCAGGGGCAGGATCAGCACGGAGGGGGCCACCGGGCCGGGCAGCCCGACGACCTCTCCCATGTTCTGCCAGCCCCAGGACTCGAATACGGCATGTCCGGCCTGGTCGGCCGGATGGAGCAGGGCGACTCCGAGGGCGGTGTGCCGGTCGGTGAGCAGGCGCTGTTGCAGTCGGCGGGCGATGTCGCGGCGCTGAGCGTGCGGATGGGCGACGACCTGCGTGAGGACGACGAACCGCGCGCAGGTGGTGAGCCGTTGGATGCTCTCCTGCAGCAGTTGGTCGAACCCTCGTCGGCCGGAACCGTCCGGGCCCAGCGGAAAGCCGTAGGCACAACCGACCAGCACCGTCGTCTCGGCGACCAGCAGCGCGAAGCCGGGCCGCCTGGCACTGACGGCCAGGTGGCGCAGGAACTCTCCCCGGCCGTGGAACGACGCACCGGGAGTGTCCGCGACGGACGCCATGGCCAGGTCCGCGATGTCCTGCTCCACTCCTTCGGTCTGCCAACGGGTCAGCCGACGCAGGCGGATTCCGTCCTTGGGGACCGGTTTGCGAGCGGTGTCCTCAGGCGTCCGCGGTCCGTCGGCCGACGGACCCGAGGAGGCCGCTTCCAAGAGGTCGCGGGGCAGCGCGGGCGGCACGGGATCCGTAGGGGCTGCGAGGAGCAGGGGGGTGGAGCCGGTGACGGCGAGGAGCCGGGTGATCTGCGCGCACGGGTGGTGCAACCGCAGGGACGTGTGCACCCGGCCGGCGCGCTGTGACATCGACAGGAAGACGTCCAGGCCCCTGGCGTCGCAGGAGCCGACCGTGGTGAGGTCGACGTCGATGACGGTGACGCCGTCGCGCAGACACTGCTCCAGTGCGGCCCGCAGCAGCGGTGCCGTGGCCGGTCCGATCGCACCGGCGAGCGTGACGAGTGCCCCCTCCCCTCGGTTCCGCCGGTGGACGTCCAGCCGGGAAAGGACCATCACGCCTCCCCTCGGCAGGAGCGCGGGCCGGTGCGGGCACGCGGTACGCGGGCGGCCATGACGAGCGTGCCTGGAGTTGCTTCGACCGCGGCGGACATGATGCCGACCCGTCTCCGCGCCGACCGCTGGGGTGGCTCGGGGTTTCCTCTCTCGCCGAGGACGACCCGGCGCGGCGGCCGGAGTGCGTGATGCCCTCGGTACTCCCCACCGTACGTCGCCGAGGCCGGAAGCGGCCGCAGCGAGGGTGCCCAGGAGTACGGTGGAGAAGGTCGAGGGTACTTCGTACTCCGGTGACAGGACTGGTCTCGTCCTCGGCGCGCGGCACGGTAGGGCCGCGTGAGACGACACGAGCCGTTCCGACGGCCCGGGGCAGGTGCCGATCATGACCACCGAATCCCTGCAGCCGCACTCACCCTTGACTGAAGACTTTCCGGACGACGCTCCCGCCGAGGGCACGGTCGAGGTGCGCATCGTCTCCACGGATGCCGAAGCGGCCCGGCACGTCGCGGACGCTCTCCGGCTGCTGTTCGCCGGAGGCGAGCAGCGCAGCTATCCGGCGTTCACGTCGGGGCGAGGGACACGTCTGCACCTCACGCTCGACCCCGCGCGGGGCGCCGGCCCACTCCGTTCCTGGCTGGACGTCAGCAGACCGCCCGTCGACCGGACGCATCCGGGCGAGACCGCGTGACGCGTGCGCCTGCCGGGCTGCGGTCGGCGCCCGCCCGGACCGGCCACCGCCCCGCCGCATCCCGGACCTTGGCAAGTCTCCCGTCCGCACCAGCTGGGGCCGAGATCGTACGACAGTGACTGCTCAACTCAGTTGACCGGAGGAGCCGCAGTTGCTCTACTGCGGTGCCGGAGCGGGGGAGGACCTGTGGCAGAACTGCCGGAGAGTGTAGATCGCGACATTCTTGAGGGGCGCACCATCCTCGCAGTGAAGACGATTCGTGAGGCACAGGGATGCTCGCTCCGCGAAGCGGTTGATCTTTACCATCAGCGCTATAGACAGCTTCATCCTGAGCCGCAACCAGCCCAGGAAGCTCCCCGGCCCCGGGTGCTGCGCTTCGAGCGGGACGGTTCTTTGGTCGTGGTTGAGGGACTGCAAGACGGTCACAGGCCGAAGAAGTGACGGGCCGGGTCTCTGACCTGCGGCCGTGTAATCGATCAACGCTTTGTCAGGAAAGCCCGGACGCCCTGAGGACCGCGCGCGCGGTCTCGTCGTCGATCCGGTGACCGAGCCGTTCCAGCACGTCCGCTCCTTGGTGCAGTGTGCCCCGCTCGAGGGAGCGACGTACGCCCGTGTCGAGTTCGTGCCAGAGCAGCGGGTTGGCGACGAGGACACGGGGGTCGAGTTCCAGGCGATAGCCGTAGGTGTCCCGCAGGACGAGGTGGGAGGAGACGCCGTCGTACTGCCGTACGGCCACCAGCGCGTCCGTGCGCACCAGGCGTCGAGACCACGGCTCGCGTACCGCCAGCCAGCCAGGGCCCGCGGTCACCCGGGGCGGGAGCAGGATGGTGAGGACCACCGTCGACGCGGTGACCCACAACAGGGCGTGGAGGGGGGCCAAGCTCCCCGCGTCCCAGTCGACCAGCAGGGCCATCGCGCAGAAGACCAGGGCGCAGCTCACCGCGAACCGGGCGCTGCCACGCCAGTGGCGGTCGCCGGCCGGGCTCGGCGGTCCGCTCCGTCGCATGGCGCCGACGCTAGGCCGCTGAGCGAGGCCCGGCGACTGCCGCTGACGGTTCTCTGACGCCGTACGGGCGAATCCTGACGGGATCCTGACGCCTCAGCCCGTGTGGACCCGGGGGCGGCGGACGCGGTCCGGTTCCGCTTCCCGCAGGACCTCGCGGGTGACGGGGGCGACCTCGCCCTGGCCGAAGAGGAAGAAGCGCAGGAAGTTGGCGAAGGGGCCGCCCTCGGTCCACTCGAAGTAGATGTGCGGGATGCGGCCGGTCGAGTCGCGGACGTGGAGGAGCAGAGCGGCCAGGGCGTTGGAGATGGAGGAGGACTCCAGGGTCAGGACGCGGTAGCGGCCGTGGAGGACCTCGCCGTGGACCGTCAGGCCCGCCTCGAACTCCGAAGGGTCGGTGACCGTCACCTCGACGAAGACGAAGTCCTCCTGCTCCGGCATGTCGTTGTCGTGGCGGATCTGCTCGATCTTGTCCCGGTACTCGGCCTTGTCGCGGCTGTCCGGCTGGTTGGCGATGAAGCGGATCTTGCGGCTGGCCATGTCCCGGATGAATCGTTCCGCCATGTCGTCGAGCGTCACGCTGGTCACGCGCAGCTCGAAGGCGCGGGCCAGGCGGGACAGGAGGGAGACGAGGATGATCCCGGCGATGAAGCAGGCGCCGATCTTGACGCCGTCGGGGCGCTCGATGACGTTCGCGACCATCACGTACAGCAGAACCGCGGAGACGACCGCGAAGGCGATGGTCCAGTTGTGCTGTCCGGCCTTGCGGGCGGCGATGGTCACGGCGATCGCGGCCGACGACATCAGGACCAGGACGCCGGTGGCGTAGGCGCCGCCCTGTGCGTCGACGTCGGCGTCGAAGATCCAGGTGACCAGGAAGGCGATCAGGGTGAAGACGATGACCATGGGGCGGACGGCGCGGGCCCAGTGCGGGGCCATGCCGTAGCGGGGCAGGTAGCGGGGCATCAGGTTGAGCAGGCCGGCCATGGCGGAGGCGCCGGCGAACCAGAGGATCGCGATGGTCGAGACGTCGTAGACGGTGCCGAAGGCGTTGCCCAGGTACTCGTGGGACAGGTAGGCGAGGGCTCGTCCGTTGGCCTGGCCGCCGGGCTCGAACTCCTTCTCCGGGATCAGGACGGTGGTGATGAAGCTGGTCGCGATCAGGAACACACTCATGATCAGAGCGGCGGCCGTCAACAGCTTCTTGGTGTCCCGGATGCGGCCCTTCGGCTGTTCCTCGGTGTCGCCGGGGTCGCCCTGGACGTGCGGCATCACCGCGACACCGGTCTCGAAGCCGGAGAGGCCGAGGGCCAGCTTAGGGAAGACGACCAAGGAGACGCCGATCATCACGAAGACGTTGCCGTGCTCGGCGGTCAGGGCGCTGGTCCAGTCGGTGACCAAGTGGCCCTCGGTGAGCACGTGCCACATGCCGACGATCACGACCACGACGTTCAACCCGAGGTAGGCCACCACCAGAGCGACCGCGACACCGATCGCCTCCAGGAAGCCCTTCAGGAACACCGCGCCGAGCAGGGCGACGAGCGCGAGGGTGATGATCATCTGCTTGCCGTGCAGCGCGCTTTCCAGGTGCGGGTTCTCGACCAGGTGGGTGGACGCGTCGGCTGCGGACAGGGTGATGGTGATCAGGAAGTCGGTGGCGGCGAAGCCCAGCAGGGTCAGGACGAACAGCTTGCCCTTCCAGAAGGACAGCAGCCGCTCCAGCATCGCGATCGAGCCCTCGCCGTGCGGGCTCTCCTCGGCCACGCGCCGGTAGACGGGCAATGCGCCGGCCAGGGTGACGATCACGAGTACGACGGTGGCGATGGGGGACAGGAGCCCCGCGGCCAGGGCCGCGATGCCCGGCTGGTAGCCGAGGGTCGAGAAGTAGTCGACACCGGTCAGGCACATCACCCGGTACCAGCGCTGGCCCTTGTGCGGGGGCTCCGGCTCGGCGTGCGGCCCCGTGTGGCCCCCGGCCCTGCCCATGTCGGACAGGCCCTCCAGCATCCACGTGCGCAGACGGCTCGGAGGCGGATGTTCGGTGGTGGCCATCGACGTGCTCTCCTGACGTGTGGCTCAGCGTGCGGTCCCGGGCATCACGCGGACGGCGGAACCAGCGTAAGCAGAGAGTGACGTGTGGGCCTCTGGATGGGCCGTCCGGGGGCGTCAATCTTCCGTTAAGAACATCCCGGCGGCTGTCGGCAGCACAGGAGGACGGTGAGGTCCCGGACGAGTGGGCTCGGACTGAGCCGTACGGGGAGCGAGAGCGGGCGGATCAGGAGCGGACACCCAGTGTCATGTCGTACGCCGCCTCCACCAACCGCTGTACGGCCTGAAGAACGTGACCCTGTCGACGTACGACTCCGAGCTCGCCACCACTTGGCAGGCGTCCCGAACGCAGCACCACACCCCGCCGGTTCGGGCGTATCCGGTACCCCCAGCCGCCGAAGTCCCCCAGCGCGGAGATTTGGACGCTACTGGCGCCATCGATGCTGCCGAGCGGCAGGACCAGCCGCGGCCGGGGCAGGACCGTCGAGGCGACCGTGAGCCCGCGCCCGTCGACGGTGACCCGGACACCGGCGAACGCGACGCACGTCAGGCCGAGGACGAGCAGCAGAAGACCCGCCTGCCAGGGGCCGAACACCACGGCTGACAGCCCGCCGAGCGCGACGACACCGGCCGAGAACAGCAGTGCGCGAGAGACCACGGTGCGGCTCCAGGCCGCTGCCTCGCCCTCGGACAGCGGCAGCGAGGGGGCCGTCGGCGTGGGCGCGGGGCGCGGCAGGCCGCATCAGCCACCAGGCCGGAGCTCCGACAGCCGCGCCCGCGAGCAGCAGCACAGCCACGTGCCACATCGGCAGTTGCACCGCGGCCGGATCTCGGACGTCCCTGTTGACCAGGACAGTGAGGACCAGCGGGTAACCCAGCGTGACTGAGGTCCCGGCGCCCACCGCGGCGGTCAGCCTCGACCCTGGGCCTTCCCGGCCGACAGCGGCGCCAGCCACAGCAGCCGTACGGCGATCAGCGTGCCCGCCACGGCGAGGGCGTACAGCGGCCGGGCGCGGTCCTCGTCGGCCAGCGCCCGCACCTGCGCGGGCAGCGCCAGGCCGATGAGGCTGAAGACCACACTCTCCAGGAGGAAGACACCGTGCCGTACACGGCGTGGAGTCGGAGGCGGATTCGGGCGTCGGTGAGGCGGTCGCCGCGGCCGCCCAGCACGACGCCCGCGACCACCACCGACGTGACGCCGGAGGTGTGCGCCGCCTCGGCGAGGACGTAGGCCGCGTAAGGCGTGACCAGGGAGATCACAGTCTCCAGGATCGGGTCCCCGGTGCGCCGGCGGATCAGCGCAACCACTTCGGCGTCCGCCGCGCCGATGACCGTGCCGCCGCCCGCCAGCAGAAGGAACTCACCGCCAACCGAGCCCCAGCCCGCCGCCGCGGTGGCCACGGCGGCGCTCACCGCCACGCGGAAGAGACCAGCGAGGTGGCGTCGTCGGAGACCGAGCCGGAGCGGCTGTGGCAGAGGTTGCTGCAGAACCAGCGGGGCGCGGTCGTCGCACACGCCGTACGGCGCGAGACGGACGCGGTCATCTGCAGGCTCCGCTTCCGGCTGCTGTGAGTCGCGCAGGGGCTTGCCCCACCGGCACCGATCAGGGGCCGTATGGGTCCCGTCAAAGGTGTGGGGGTCGCCGTAAGAGAGCCGTCAAGGGCCGACCGGATCCGGCCACCGAGGCGGTTTCCTCTAATCGTCCGTTCTTCTCCCGCACCTCACTCCAGGAGTTCGCGATGGCCGATCTGGCCTTCGTCGTCACCACGATCGCGGTCTTCGCGCTGGTGGCCCTCGTCGCCAAGGGGGTGACGAAGCTGTGACCGCCGAGAACGTCGTCGGCCTGATCGTGGCCGTCGCCCTGCTGGGCTACCTCGTCCTCGCCCTGATCTTCCCGGAGAGGTTCTGAGATGGGTCCCGTCCTCGCCGGCTTCCTCCAGTTGCTGGCCCTCATAGCCGCACTGGCCCTGGCCTACATCCCCCTCGGCACCTACATGGCCAAGGTCTACTCCTCCGACCGGCACTGGCGGGTCGAGAAGTGGATCTACAAGGGCATCGGCGCCGACCCGGACACCGAGATGCGCTGGCCCGCGTACCTGCGCGGTGTCCTCGCCTTCTCCGCGGTCGGGGTGGTGTTCCTGTACCTGCTCCAGCGGCTGCAGGGTGTGCTGCCCGGCTCGCTCGGCTTCAAGGCCATCGACCCCGACCAGGCGTTCAACACGGCCGTGTCCTTCGTGACCAACACCAACTGGCAGTCGTACTACGGCGAACAGGCCATGGGGCACGTCGTGCAGACCGCCGGTCTGGCCGTGCAGAACTTCGTGTCGGCGGCCGTGGGCATCGCGGTGGCGGTGGCACTCGTACGGGGCTTCGCCAGGTCCCGCACCGGTGAGCTCGGCAACTTCTGGTCGGACATGGTGCGCGGGGTCACCCGCATCCTGCTGCCCGGCGCGTTCGTCGCGGCGATCGTGCTGGTGGCGTGCGGTGCGATCCAGAACTTCTCCGGCATTCACGAGGTCGGGCAGTTCCTGGGCGGGCAGCAGGAGTGGAACGGCGGTGCGGTGGCCTCGCAGGAGGCCATCAAGGAGTTGGGCACGAACGGCGGCGGCTACTTCAACGCCAACTCCGCCCATCCCTTCGAGAACCCGACGCCGTTCACGAACCTCTTCGAGATCTTCCTGCTGCTGGTGATCCCGTTCGCGCTGACCCGGACCTTCGGTGTGATGGTCGGCTCGGTCAAGCAGGGGTACGCGATCCTCGCCACGATGGCCACCATCTGGGTCGGCTTCGTCGCCCTGATGATGTGGACCGAGTTCGCCCACCACGGCCCGGCGTTGCAGATCGCGGGCGGGGCGATGGAGGGCAAGGAGGTCCGCTTCGGCGTCGGCTCGTCGTCGATCTTCGCGGTGTCGACGACGCTCACCTCGACCGGCGCGGTGGACTCCTTCCACTCCTCGTTCACCGGTCTCGGCGGCGGTGTCGCGATGCTGAGCATGATGCTGGGCGAGATCGCGCCCGGCGGTACCGGCTCCGGCCTCTACGGCATGCTGATCATGGCGGTGATCGCGGTGTTCATCGCCGGTCTGATGGTCGGCCGCACGCCCGAGTACCTGGGCAAGAAGATCGGCACCCGCGAGATCAAGCTGGCCGCCTGCTACATCCTCATCACCCCGGCCCTGGTGCTGGTCTTCGCGGCCGTCGCCATGGCGCTGCCCACCCCCGCGCACTCGATGACCAACAGTGGGGCGCACGGGTTCTCCGAGATCCTCTACGCCTACACCTCCGCCGCCAACAACAACGGCTCGGCCTTCGCCGGACTGAACGCGGACACGCAGTGGTTCAACACCACGCTGGGCCTGGCGATGGCACTCGGCCGGTTCCTGCCCATGGTGTTCGTCCTCGCGCTCGCCGGTTCGCTCGCCGAACAGAAGCCGGTCCCGGTGACCGCGGGCACCCTGCGCACTGAAAAGCCGCTGTTCACCGGTCTGTTGGTGGGCGCGATCCTGATCATCACCGGTCTGACGTACTTCCCGGCGCTCGCGCTGGGCCCGCTGGCCGAGGGGCTGGCGGCATGACCACCCGTACCGAGAACCAAGAGGGTTCCATGTCCACAGTGACCCCGACCCGGGCGCCGCACAGCGACGTACCGACCGGGCACAAGCCCGCCGAGGGACGTGTCGGCGCGGGCCTCTTCGACCCCAAGCAGCTGCTGAAGTCGCTACCGGACGCCTTCCGCAAGCTCGACCCGCGGGTGATGGTCAAGTCGCCCGTGATGTTCGTGGTGTGGATCGGGTCCGTGCTGACCACGGTCTTCTCCTTCGAGGATCCCGGCGACTGGTTCGGCTGGACCATCAGCGCCTGGCTGTGGCTCACCGTCGTCTTCGCCAACCTGGCGGAAGCCGTCGCCGAGGGGCGTGGCAAGGCGCAGGCCGACACCCTGCGCAAGGCCAAGACGGACAGCGTGGCCCGCAAGGTGGACGGCACGGTCGTGCCCGGTACCGAGCTGAAGATCGGTGACCTGGTCGTCTGTGAGGCCGGCGACGTCATCCCCGGCGACGGTGACGTCGTCGAGGGTGTCGCCTCGGTCGACGAGTCGGCGATCACGGGTGAGTCGGCGCCGGTGATCCGTGAGTCCGGCGGCGACCGCTCCGCCGTCACCGGCGGCACGAAGGTGCTCTCCGACCGGATCGTCGTCAAGATCACGACGAAGCCGGGCGAGACCTTCATCGACCGGATGATCAACCTCGTCGAGGGCGCGGCCCGGCAGAAGACCCCGAACGAGATCGCGCTGAACATCCTGCTGGCGTCCCTGACGATCGTCTTCCTGCTCGCCTGTGCCACGCTGCCCCCGTTCGCTGACTACGCGGGCACGCATCTGACGATGGTCGTGCTGGTGGCCCTGCTGGTCTGCCTGATCCCGACGACCATCGGCGCGCTGTTGTCGGCGATCGGCATCGCCGGCATGGACCGGCTGGTGCAGCGCAACGTCCTGGCCATGTCGGGGCGGGCGGTCGAGGCCGCCGGTGACGTCTCCACCCTGCTGCTCGACAAGACCGGCACCATCACCCTCGGCAACCGGCAGGCCGCCGAGTTCGTGCCGGTGTCCGGCGTGACGGAGGCCGAGGTCGCCGACGCCGCCCAGCTGTCGTCGCTGGCAGACGAGACTCCGGAGGGCCGCTCCATCGTCGTACTGGCGAAGGAGAAGTACGGGCTGCGCGAGCGTCAGCAGGGAGAACTCGCGGGCGCCGAGTGGATCGCGTTCACCGCCCAGACCCGCATGTCCGGCGTCGACGTCGACGGACGGAAGATCCGCAAGGGCGCCGCCGGGTCGGTCGTCGCGTGGGTCAGGGAGCAGGGCGGCACGGTCGCCGAGGGCGCCGACACCACGGCCACCCGTATCTCCGAGGCGGGCGGCACCCCGCTGCTCGTCGCGGTGGACGACGAACAGGGCGCCCGCGTCCTGGGTGTCATCCACCTGAAGGACGTGGTCAAGGACGGCATGCGCGAGCGGTTCGACGAACTGCGCCGCATGGGCATCAAAACCGTCATGATCACGGGCGACAACCCGCTGACGGCCAAGGCGATCGCGGAGGAGGCGGGCGTCGACGACTTCCTCGCGGAGGCCACCCCCGAGGACAAGATGGCCCTCATCAAGCGCGAGCAGGCGGGCGGCAAACTCGTCGCGATGACCGGCGACGGCACCAACGACGCGCCCGCGCTGGCCCAGGCGGACGTCGGCGTCGCGATGAACACGGGGACGTCGGCCGCCAAGGAGGCCGGCAACATGGTCGACCTCGACTCCAACCCGACCAAGCTCATCGAGATCGTCGAGATCGGCAAGCAACTCCTGATCACCCGGGGCGCGCTGACGACGTTCTCCATCGCCAACGACGTCGCGAAGTACTTCGCGATCATCCCGGCCCTGTTCGCGGCCGTCTACCCGGGTCTGGACAAGCTCAACATCATGGGCCTGTCCTCACCGGACTCCGCGATCCTGTCCGCGGTCGTCTTCAACGCGCTGATCATCATCGCGCTGGTGCCGCTCTCGCTGAAGGGCGTGCAGTACCGGCCGGTCAGCGCGGACAAGATGCTGCGGCGCAACCTCACGATCTACGGCATCGGCGGCCTGATCGCCCCGTTCATCGGCATCAAGCTCATCGACCTGCTCATCTCCCTCATCCCCGGAATCGGATGACCGCCATGAACAACTCGGTATCGAACACGGCCCGGTTGCTGTGGGCGGGGCTGCGCGCCCTGCTGGTGCTGACGCTGGTGACGGGCGTGATCTACCCGCTGGCCGTCACCGGCATCGCCCAGGGCCTGTTCAACAACAAGGCGAACGGCTCCGAGGTCAAGGCGGACGGCAAGGTCGTCGGCTCGTCCCTCATCGGCCAGGCGTACAACCTGCCGCTGAAGAAGGGTCAGGAGACCCCCGAGCCGGACCTCAAGTGGTTCCAGGGCCGCCCTCAGAACGGCCTCGGCACCAACAGCGTCAACACCCGGTACAAGCTCATCCTGTCCGGCGCGACCAACCGGTCCGCCGACAACAAGGACCTGATCGACTGGGTGAAGGCCGCCAAGGCCGCCGTCGTCAAGGACAACTCGACCGCCGACCACACGGTCAAGCCGTCCGAGGTCCCCGCCGACGCCGTCACCTCCTCCGGATCCGGCCTGGACCCGGACATCTCCCCGGACTACGCCGACCTCCAGGTCCACCGCGTCGCCGAGAAGAACGGCCTGTCCGTCGCCCAGGTGCAAAGGCTGGTCGACGAGCACACCGAGGGCCGCACCCTCGGCTTCATCGGCGAGCCCCGCGTGAACGTCCTCGAGCTCAACATCGCGCTCAAGGGACTCCTCGCGAAGAGCTGACGGCGAGACAGGACACAGGGGAGTCGGTGGTACGCGGGTGCCGCCGACTCCCGCCGTCGTCACGGCGGTACGGCCCATCGACGTACGACAGGAAAGGCGCACGCCCATGACAAGGGTGCTGGTGGTGGAGGACGACCCGCAGCTCGTGCGGGCCCTCATCATCAATCTCCAGGCACGCCGGTACGGGGTCGACGCGGCCCCCGACGGCGCCACCGCGCTCCGGCTGGCGGCCGCCCGTCAGCCCGACGTCGTCATGCTCGACCTCGGGCTGCCCGACATGGACGGCGTCGACGTCATCAAGGGCCTGCGCGGCTGGACCCGCGTCCCGATCCTGGTGCTGTCCGCCCGGCAGGCGTCCGACGAGAAGGTCGCCGCGCTCGACGCCGGCGCCGACGACTATGTCACCAAACCGTTCAGCATGGACGAGCTGCTGGCCCGGCTGCGGGCCGCCGTCCGCCGTACCGAGGAGGTACCGCTCGCGTCCGGGGCGACGCAGGTGGAGACCGACGACTTCACCATCGACCTGCTGGCCAAGAAGGCCGTACGCCAGGGCCATGACATCCGCCTCACCCCCACCGAATGGCACCTGCTGGAGATCCTGGTCACCAACCCGGGACGGCTGATCACACAGAAGCAGCTGCTCCAGGACGTCTGGGGCGTCTCCCAGAGCAACAAGACCAACTACCTGCGCGTCTACATGGCCCAACTGCGGCGCAAATTGGAGTCGGACCCCTCCCACCCCCGCTATCTGATCACCGAGCCCGGCATGGGCTACCGCTTCGAAGGCTGACCGAGGGACGACATGGCGCGCGGCAAGCTACGGATCTACCTCGGCGCGGCCCCCGGCGTCGGCAAGACCTACGCCATGCTCTCCGAGGCGCACCGCCGGGTGGAGCGGGGTACCGACTGCGTGGTCGCCTTCGTGGAGCACCACCACCGGCCGCGCACCGAGGTGATGTTGCACGGCCTGGAGCAGATCTCGCGCAGGGAGCTGGAGTACCGGGGCGGCACCTTCACCGAGATGGACGTGGACGCGGTCCTCGTCCGCCGCCCGGAGGTGGCGCTCGTCGACGAACTCGCCCACACCAACGTCCCCGGCTCCCGCAACGAGAAACGCTGGCAGGACGTGGAGGAGCTGCTGGCCGCGGGCATCAACGTCGTCTCCACGGTGAACATCCAGCACCTGGAGTCCCTCGGCGACGTCGTCGAGTCGATCACCGGCGTACGGCAGCGGGAGACCGTGCCCGACGAGGTCGTCCGCCGGGCCGACCAGATCGAGCTGGTCGACATGTCGCCGGAGGCGCTGCGCCGCCGGATGGCGCACGGCAACATCTACAAGCCGGACAAGGTCGACGCGGCCCTCTCCAACTACTTCCGCCCCGGGAACCTCACCGCCCTGCGGGAGCTGGCGCTGCTGTGGGTGGCCGACCGGGTCGACGCGTATCTGACCGAGTACCGCAGCGAGCACCAGGTCTCCACCATCTGGGGCTCGCGGGAGCGGATCGTGGTCGGGCTCACCGGCGGCCCCGAGGGCCGTACGCTGATCCGCCGCGCCGCCCGGCTGGCGGAGAAGGGCGCCGGCGGCGAGGTGCTGGCCGTCTACATATCCCGCAGCGACGGTCTGACCGGCGCCTCCCCGAAGGAACTGGCCGACCAGCGCACCCTGGTGGAGGACCTCGGCGGCACCTTCCACCACGTGGTCGGCGACGACATACCGTCCGCACTGCTCGACTTCGCCCGCGGGGTGAACGCCACCCAGATCGTGCTGGGAGTCTCCCGCCGCAGGACCTGGCAGTACGCCTTCGGGCCCGGGGTGGGCGCCACGGTCGCCCGCGACTCCGGCCCGGACCTGGACGTCCACCTCATCACGCATGACGAGGCGGGCAAGGGCCGGGGTCTCCCGGTGGCCCGGGGCGCGCGTCTCGGCCGGTCCCGGCTGATCTGGGGGTGGCTGGTCGGTCTCGGCGGCCCCGTGCTGCTGACCTGGCTGCTGAGCGGTGTCCTCCCCGATGTGGGTCTCGCCAACGACATGCTGCTCTTCCTCACGATGACGGTGGCGGCGGCCCTGCTGGGCGGGCTCTTCCCGGCCCTGGCTTCGGCGGTGGCCGGTTCCCTGCTGCTGAACTGGTTCTTCACGCCGCCCGTCCACACGTTCACCATCGCCGACCCGAAGAACATCGTGGCCATCGCGATCTTCGTCGGGGTCGCGGTCTCCGTCGCCTCCGTCGTCGACCTCGCGGCCCGCCGCACCCACCAGGCCGCCCGCCTGCGGGCCGAGTCGGAGATCCTCTCCTTCCTCGCCGGCAATGTCCTGCGGGGCGAGACCAGCCTGGAGGAGCTGCTGGAGAGGGTGCGGGAGACCTTCGGCATGGAGTCGGCGGCGTTGCTGGAGCGCGAGAGCGACGTGGCGCCCTGGAACTGCGCCGGCAGTGTCGGCCCACAGCCCTGCACCACCCCGGACGACGCGGATGTCGACGTACCCGTCGGCGACCACATGTCCCTCGCCCTCTCGGGCCGCGTCCTGCCCGCCGAGGACCGCAGGGTGCTGGCCGCCTTCGCCGCCCAGGCAGCCGTCGTCCTCGACCGGCAGCGCCTCCAACAGAAGGCGGACGAGGCCAAGGCACTGGCCGAGGGCAACCGCATCCGCACCGCCCTGCTCGCCGCCGTGAGCCACGACCTGCGCACCCCGCTCGCCGGGATCAAGGCGTCGGTCACGTCCCTGCGCTCGGACGACGTCGAGTGGTCCGAGGAGGACCGGGCGGAACTCCTGGCGGCCATCGAGGAGGGCGCCGACCGCCTCGATCACCTCGTCGGCAACCTCCTCGACATGTCCCGCCTGCAGACCGGCACCGTCACCTCGATCATCCGCGAGACCGACCTCGACGAGGTGATCCCGATGGCGCTCGGAGGTGTTCCCGAGGGCAGCGTCGACCTGGACGTTCCGGAAACCTTGCCGATGGTCCACGTCGACCGGGGCCTTCTGGAGCGGTCCGTGGCCAACATCGTCGAGAACGCCGTCAAATACAGCCCGCCGGGCGAGCCGGTCCTGGTCTCCGCCAGTGCCATCGCCGAGCGTGTCGAGGTGCGCGTCGTGGACCGCGGGCCGGGGGTCCCGGACGAGGCCAAGGACCGCATCTTCGAACCCTTCCAGCGCTACGGCGACTCCCCGCGCGGCGCCGGCGTGGGCCTCGGCCTCGCGGTCGCCCGCGGCTTCGCCGAGGCCATCGGCGGCACACTGCGCGCCGAGGACACACCTGGCGGGGGCCTGACCATGGTGCTGAGCCTGCCCATGGCCGCGAGCCACCCGCCCCCGACCGAACCGGACCTGTCCGCGACGGCCACCTCGTAGGGACCGAAGGCCGGACTGCCGGTCCCGGAGCCTTCCTGGGCAGCTGGCATGTACGCGCGCTGCCATCCTCGGCATCCCGACCTGACCGCCGGTTCGAAGATCTACATTGCCTTCATTCCCATCTCATTGCAACGCGTCATTGCTTTCGACTCGGCGTCATTGCATCAATTTCCGGCCATTATCCTGGGAGGATGCTCGTTATCCGGTTGACGTAATTATGAACGCAACGTAGCTTTCGGTCTACGTAAAACACGTCATATCGCGAGACGAGGAATGGCCATGAGTGAGTCCCTCCACACCGTCACGACGCTGCCGGCGGCCCGTCAGGCCAGTTGCCCCTTCGACCCCCCGGCAGAGCTGATCGACGCCCGTGGGCACGGCCCCATCAGCCGCTACACCCACCCCGGCGGAAAACCCGGCTGGCTGATCACCGGATACGACCTGGTCAGATCTGTCCTGGCCGACTCGCGGTTCAGCTCGCGCAAGGAGCTCATGAACGTCGTCGACTTCGAGCTTCCTCCGGCGCCGCCCGGCGAGTTCCTCCTCATGGACGAGCCACAGCACAGCCGCTACCGGAAACCGCTGGTGGGCAAGTTCACCGTGCGGCGGATGCGACTGCTCACCGAACGCATCGAGCAGATCACCGCCGACTGCCTGGACGCCATGGAGACGGCCGGGCCGCCGACAGACCTGGTGACCGCGTTCGCCAAGCCCATCCCCACCATCGTGATCTGCGAGCTGCTCGGGGTGCCGTACGAGGACCGTGACTCGTTCCAGGAGCAGATCGACAAGTTCATGGGCGGAGAGACGAGCGACGAGGAGCTGATGGCGGCCTACACCGCGACGCAGGAGTACCTCGCAGGGCTGGTGGCCACCAAGCGCGCGAACCCCACCGACGACGTGCTCAGCGAACTCACCCACAGCGATCTGACCGATGAGGAGCTCAGGGGGATCAGCCTGATCCTGCTGGCGGCCGGATTCGACACCACCGCGAACATGCTGTCCCTCGGGACCTTCGCGCTGCTGCAGCACCCGGCACAACTGGCCGCGCTGCGCGCCGACCCCGCGCTCACCGACGGAGCCGTGGAGGAGCTGCTGCGGTACCTGAGCGTCGCCAAGACGTTCATGAGGACGGCGCTTGAGGACGTCGAGGTGGGTGGCCAGACCATCGAGGCCGGCACGACGGTCGTCCTGTCGTACAACACTGCCAACCGCGACCCCGAGCGCTTCACCGACCCCCACGTGCTCGACCTCCGAAGGCCGTCCGACGGGCACCTGGCCTTCAGCCACGGCATCCACCAGTGCCTGGGCCAACAGCTGGCCCGCGTCGAGATGCGGGTTGCGTTCCGCGCGCTGATCGACCGCTTCCCCACGCTGCGCCTGGCCGTACCGGCTGAAGAAGTCGGCCTGCGCCCGGAGACCGCGGACATCTTCGGAGTGAAGAGCCTGCCGGTCACCTGGGACAAGGAGGGGGCATGACGACAATGCGCCTGCGCGTCGACCGAGAGCGCTGCATCGGCGCCGGGATGTGCGCTCTGACCGCTCCCGAGGTCTTCGACCAGGACCTCGACGACGGCCGCGTACTCCTGCTGCACGCCGACCCGCCCACCCCCCATCGCGCGGCCGCCCGGATGGCCGCCGGTGTCTGCCCCTCCGGGGCGATCACCCTCCACGAGCCGGAATCCAGCGGCTCCTAGTACCGCGGCAGCTCGGCGGGGTGCAGGCGTTGCCACACGAAGATGAGGAGTTACTCTTCACCGCCTCGCAGGGCGGGCCACTACGGGCCCGCAACGTCCGTCAGCGGTTCTTCGCGCCGGCGGTCGTGAAGGCCGGGCTGGGACGCCTCAAGGTCACCCCGCACAACCGTGGTTCCCCGCTGTTCCCCGCCCGATCCGGTGCGCTAGTGGTGCGGCAGGGTGTCCCTGTCAGAACGTTGACCACTCGGATCCAGGGATGCAGTCCCAGCTGTTCTCTGCCCACTCGCGGATGAGGAAGACGGGCCGGGTGAGGACGATGTCTCCTGCCCGTTGGGCACGCATGATGAGTCCGAGGTCTGCCGACCCCGGGTCTGCCGCGTGTGTGAAGAGTAGATCGAGCTCGTGCGCTTGCGTGAGGTCCACGAGCCACGTCTCGGCTGCGGATGGCACCTGAGCTACAAGCGCGGTGCCGTCCAGCGTGACCTGGGGGCCGACAAGGGCGTCGACGGCTACGCCGGCCAAGGTATGCCCTTCCCGCTCGTAGTAGGCGGTGACGCCCAGCTCCGTGAACTCGGCTTCAACGACCAATGGGTTGTCAGAGACTGGCCACGTCTCGTGCGTCTGTCGGCTGATGGTGGCGGTGCTCATGAGAGCTTCGCTCACCTCGTCATGAGTCATGCCGAAACGGATCGGTCCTGCACTGACATGAGGGATGAACGTCCACTGCATGCGCTCGGGGTCTCTTTTCACGTCCCAGATGCCCACTGCGCCGCCTTCTCTTGTCTGCACACGATGCGGCAGAAACGCTACTCAACGTCGGATGGGCCTCGGGAACCAGGTTGGGGCTCTGACTCCTTCGTCCCGAAGCAACTTGAGTGGGCGTCTGACTTGGGCTGCTGCGTCTCTCACCTGCGCCGATGGTCCGCAGGCGTCCGCGCTCGTCCACCCGGAATTCGATCGCTGCACGGCACCGCCAGTGAGTCGCCCGGTCGCCTGCCCCGTGCATCACGCCTGCCGGGCAGCATGCCCCGAGGAGGGATTGTCGTGCGCTTAGCGACCCGTACGTGGAGGTTATGACGTCTACCGACGACAAGGTGCGCGGTGGCAGTTCGCCGTCTCGGAGTCAGCTGAGGCATTCTACCGGCGGACCGTCAGTCCTAGGAGGGGGGCCGTTGCCGTGCAGTTCACGTTGCTGGAGTACCAGGAGGCGCTACCCATGCGCGCCGGTGCCTACTTGATCAGAGACGGATGGAACGACCACGGGTACGTGACCACGTACGATCTCCACATCCGTCTGGCTGACATGAGTAGGCGGCGCATCGGTTACCTCCGGATCGCCCATGTCTCGATGAGTCGAGACGGAGTCGTCAGCACAGCCGAGATCTTGCCAGGCCGCTTCACCTCCTTGCCACACGGCTTCTTCAGCCTTGGTCACGAGGACGACTACTACGTGGCCCTGCTGGAGCTGCCCCCAGGTATGGGCCGTGAGGTCCTCATCGCCTTGCAGGATGTTGCGTTTGGCTGGGGTGCGGATCTTCGGTCACTCATGTCCCTTGAGGTGTTCCAAAAGTCGGTGCTCCGAGGCCGCAGCGAAGAGCAGCTGGCCAATGCGAATCGCATTGCTCGCGGGTTGCGTGCGCGTGTCGTTCCCTTCCGCTGGACGTACACCCTCGGTGGGGAGGGTTTGCTGCCAGCGCATGAGTTCACCTTCGACGCCGAGCCGGGGAGTCGTCCTCCCACGAATCTTCATGCGTTGATCGGCCGCAACGGTGTCGGAAAGTCGACGCTGCTGCATCGAATTGCCTCGGACGCGATGGCGGATCGCATCACGGTGGAGAGTGAAGCCGACGAGGACAACAGCTTCAATGGCTGTGTTGTCGTATCGTTCAGCCCCTTCGATCGGCCCTACGGACCGATGCCCCCCAGTGCGCTTTCATTCCACTACATCGGCCTGTACCACCAAGAGGAGCAGCGACTCAAGACTAGAGATGAGAGGCGGAAGGAGTTCGTCGACAGTTTTGACACCGTCAGAATCGGTTCGAGAGGCATGCGCTGGCGCAAGGCTATCGAAACGCTCAACTACGTCGCCAGCGGCTTCCTCGATGATCATTTGACGATGCTGACCACCATGATGAGGGAGGGAAGCAGATACAAGTTCGAGGCGCGGGTGGGCAAGGTATTTGACAGTTTGAGTTCTGGCCACGCAGTGGTGCTCCTGATGATGACCCGCCTGTTCGAAGTGGTCGGCGAACGCACACTGGTCCTGATCGACGAACCGGAAACGCACCTGCATCCGCCGTTGCTTGCCGCCTTGACGAGCGCATTGTCCGCGCTGCTGTCCGACCGCAACGGCATGGCGATAGTTGCGACTCACTCCCCCGTCGTTCTGCAAGAGGTGCCTGCGTCTTGCGTGTGGAAGATGATCCGTCACGGTGATGAGCTCACCGCTCACCGCCCGGGCCTTGAGACCTATGGCGAGAGCGTCGGTGAGCTGACCTACGACGTGTTCGGCTTGGAGGTCGGCTCGACCGGCTTTCACGCGGCGATTGCCGAAGAAGTCGAGAAGGGTGGAAGCTACGAGGAGATCACCCAGCGGTTCAGTGGTTTGGGAGCGGAAGCTCGGGCTCTTCTGCGGGCGATGACGTTTGCTCGCGGGCGGGAGGACCGCTGATGCTGTGGCCACCACGGCCGGGGATCACCGTTAAACACGTGCTGAACGCCTGCACAAAGTGGTTGGCGAAACAGGGATGGGACGAGGCCTTCCGGGGTCGGCTTCCGGAGCTCGTGGAGACCCAGGAACGGTACCGGGTGGCGGCTGAGGCAGGTCAGCTGCTCGCCTTGCTGATTTCCGAGGTCGGCGCTCAGAGCGTGGACCCGGACAAAGGCCGGCTCAACGCGACGTACGACAGGGCGTTCGTCGGAGGTGGCGGACGCAAACTCTACGACGCGATCAAGGCCGCCGCGATACATGGTTCGTGCACGGTGTGCGGGGTGGGGGAAGCGTCAACCCTCGACCATCACGCTCCGAAAGACAGCTTCCCGCTTCTCGCGCTGACGCCCTTGAACCTGGTGCCTGCTTGCGGGCCCTGCAACCAGGGCAAGAGCAAGAATTTTTCCACCGTCGCGGCCGAGGAACCCTTCCACCCCTACTTCGACGACCTCGGAGCCGTTCGATGGCTGTACGCCGACGTCTGCCGTGTCGCCGGGGGTGGCGCGGTTGAATTCTCGGTCCGTCCTCCTGCGGACTGGTCCAAGATCAAAGCTGAGCGCCTATTCCACCACTTCACCAGGCACAAGCTTGGAAAGAAATACGGATATCAAGCGTCCCGCCGCCTGGCGACCCGTCGTAGGAAGGACACACGCCTGCTCGAGTCCTCGGGCGCTGAGGTACTACGAGCCACCCTCATCGAAGACGCCGACAGCTGCGCGGTAGTCGACCCGAACGGCTGGGAGACCGCCCTGTTGTACGCCCTCGCAGACTCCGACTGGTACATCAATGGTGGCATGAAGGAGATCTGAATCGGCTCAGCGCAAGGATGGTCGCTTTCAGTGCGCGGTCTATGTGCTCCAGCCGGACGGCACCCGCGCCCGCAAGTTCGCCTACGGCAAGACCTGGGCCGAGCGTGACGCCAAGCGCCGGGAGCTGCTCGACAAGGTCGATCAGGGTGTGCCCGTGCCCACCAAGTCGGCGAAGCTTTCGGAGTGACTGCCGCACTGGCTGGAGAACGTCATAAAGCCTCGCCGGAAGCTGAACACCGTCGACAAGTACGAGGCGCACGTCCGGCTCTACCTGGTGCCGCTCCTCGGCAGCAAGAGACTCGAATCCCTCGGCGTCGCCGACGTTCGCCGCTTCCTTGTCCGTCTGGAGAAGGAGACGACCGCCGCAACCGCCAAGGAATCGCATCGAGTTCCGCGCTCGGCGCTGACCTCCGCCTGCCGCGAGGAACTCAGTCACGCGCAACGCCGCCAAGCTCGTCGCGCCGCCGCGCACGGACAATCGGGAGTTACAGCCCTGGAGCCTCGACGAGACGCTCGACTTCCTTGCCGCCTTTCGCAAAGATCCGCTCTACGCGGCCTTCGTACTCGCCATCGCCATGGGCCGGCGACCGGGCGAAATCATGGGTCTCCGCTGGTCCGACCTCGACCTCGACAACCGCGTCCTCCACGTCCGCCAGCAGACCCAGCGCCGTGGCGGCGTCCCCTACGACGACGACCCCAAGAGCCGCCGCCGTCGTGTGGTCCCGCTGCCCGCGCTCTGCATCGCGCCCTTGCGCTGGCACCGGATGCGGCAGGCGGCCACTCGGACCAAGGCGGGGGAGGCCTGGCAGGAGTCGGGCTACGTCTTCACCACGCGTACCGGCCGTCAGGTCGAGCCGCGGAACGTCTACCGCTCCTTCACCCGTGTCGCCGAGTCCGCCGGCCTCCGCGCCCCTGGGCGGGGCTGTGACCTGCGCGAACATCGACGTCAGTGCGCTCGGCCTGGGAAAACACCGCTCCGTGGTTCTCACGTGTTCGCGGCGTTTCCCGGCCTCATGTGTGCCAAATCCGTTCCCGTGGTGTCGCCTGTCCGGTGAAGTGATCGCCGCTCAGGCATCACGTAGCCCCAGCACCGTGCCTCCGATGACCAGCGCGCCTGCTGCCCACAGGGCCAGCACGCCGAGGCCCGCCCACGGTCCGATGGGGAGATGACTCAGGCCCGTCGTGGCTTGGACGGTCAGTCCAGCGGGCATCGGCCCGATCTGCGCGAGGTGCTGTCGCAGGTGCGGGTCGGTGACCACGTGGCTGAGGAGGGGGAAGAGGTACAGCAGCCCCAGCACGACGCCGATCGCCACCGCCGCGTCCCGAACCGCCGCGGCGACGCCGAGGGCGAGCAGAGCGACCAGGATCAGGTAGATCACCGAGCCTGCGACTGCCCGCAGGGTCGGCCCGTCCGTGAGGGAGAGGGCGGCGTAACCGTGAGCGGACGTGAAGCCGTTGCCGGGCAGGAGGCGGCGTCCGGCGAGGGCGGACACCAGGACTGCTACAGTCCCCGCGGCGCACACCGCCCCGCCCACGACGACGGCCTTGGCGACCAGCACGGTGGTGCGCCGCGGTACCGCCGCGAGCGTCGTGTGGATCAGGCCGGTGCCGTACTCGTGGCCGATGACCAGCACGGATACGATCGCGGCGATCGCCTGACCCAGCGTCACGCCCGTCAGGCTGAGCCTGACCGGGTCCTCGCCGCAGGACCCCGAGGAGCAATGGGCAGTCGCCGCCACTCCCGCGCTCACGGACGCCGTAACGGCGACGAGGACGAGCAGTAGCCACACGTATCCGGTGTCGGTTCGCAGCTTGGTCCACTCGGCATGGACCGTCTGTCCCAAGCCGCCCGCGCTCATACGTCCCTCCGGCGCAGCACGAGGATCGCGGCCGCCAGAGAGAGGATGGCCCAGCCGCCCAGGACGCCGTAGCCGCCCCAAGGCGAGAGGGGGAAGTATCCGGAGGACGGTGTGTAGTCGGTCAGCACATGGGCGTAGCGCGGCAGTGTCTGCTGGACGGCGAAGCCCGCCGCCGGGGTGAGGCGGAGCAGCCACCGGGCCGGAGCAGTCGGCAGCATGCCGCTGACCGCGAGCAGATAGGGAAGCACCGTCGTCACGACGACGGCGGTGATCGCCGTCGCGCTGCGCCGGAACACCGCGCCGAGCGCCAGCGAGAGAACAGCGGTGGCGGCCAGCAGAAGCCCGGTGCCGAGGACCGCGCGCAGTTCCACCGCGTGCGGCACGGTCAACACCAGGAAGTGGGTGGCGTGCGCGCGTTGCCGGCCGAACGGGATGCTGACGGCGGCGACGACCACGCCGACCGCGAAGGCGACCGCCATGACCACGGCGGCCTTGGCGGCCAGCAGCCGCCCGCGCCGTGGCATCGCGGCGAGGGTGGTGCCGATCAGACCGCGGCGGTACTCGGCGGTGACGAACTGTGTGGCCACGACGGTCAGGACGATCAGCCCTACGAACGTGCCGACCAAGAAGTTCTCGATGGTGTAGGCGGGGCCGAGCGCGGGGCCGCCGACCACGGGGGCGATGTCCCCGGCACCCGTGACGGTGAAGCCCTTGCCGGTCTGCCTGTAGCCGCCTGTGGTGTCCTGCGCATAGCTGCCGGAGGTCCCGGCGTCGCCGCCCACCTGCACGCCCTGCCAGCCGTCCTGTCGGCCGTCACGGGTCCAGGGACCGTCGAGCGTGACGCCGCCGAAGGTTCCGGTGGCCACGGCAGGGCTGGTACCCGCTCGGGATCCGCTCGTCTGCACGGCCGCCGGGGAGGCGGTGAAGAGGCCCACCTGCACGGTGGCGGCCAGACCGGCCAGGTGCACGCTGCCGACGTCGTTCCAGCGTACGCCGTCTGCTGAGTCGTAGCCGCTGACGGTTGACCCGGCGCGGACGAGGCGCAGCCAGCGCGGCGCGTCGGCGGAGGGGCGGCCGGGCAGGCCGGCCCGATCATGGGTGAAGTCGTCCTGCATCCGCACGCCGTGGGCGCCGGTGACCATCATCGCCGCGTACGGCGAGCCCTGGCCGAGGCTCTGCTTGACGAGGATCCCGGTCTTGGCCCACGGGGTGACTCCGCTTGAGGTCTGCCCCGGTTCCTGGGCCAGTGCGCCGACCAGCGCGATCACGGGGACGGTGATGCTGCCGTCGCCGGTCAGGGCCTGGTGCACGAAGTAGAAGCTGTCGTTGACCGCCTCGCCTCCGGGACCGACCGGCAGCGCGGCGGCGTCATGCGCCTGCTGGTTCGACGACGTCGTCCCGGCCAGCAGGAACAGTACGGACGCCAGGGCCGCGCCGAATACGCCGAGGACCCAGCCTCGCACCGTACGGAACTTGGTCCACTCCGCGCGCAGAACTCGCAGCCCCTTCATCGCGCGGCCTCCTCCACGCCGGCGCCGCGGTACTGCACGGCGTCCCGGGTGAGCTCCAGGTACGCCTCCTCCAGGGTGGCGCGGTGTGTGGCCAGTTCCGCGAACGGCACCCCGGCCGCGTTCAGCAGGGTCACGATCGCCTCCCCCGTCAACCCTTTGACCTCGAGTGTGTCCGTCCCCTCGGCGTGCACGGTCGCGCCGGCCCGAGCCAGCGCCTCCGCCGCCGCGAGAGGTGCGGAGGTGTGCAGCGTGACGCGGCCCGCGGACAACGTCGCGAGCAACTCCGGCACGCCCGTGTCGGCGACCACACGGCCTCGTCCGACGACGACGAGGTGCTCCGCGACATCCTGCAGCTCGCTCATCAGATGGCTGGACACCAGCACCGTCCGGCCCTGCGCCGCCAGTGAGGACAGCAGGCTGCGGATCCACAGGATCCCTTCGGGATCCAGGCCGTTGAACGGCTCGTCCAGCATCAGCGCGGGCGGATCTCCGAGGAGCGCCGCCGCGATGCCGAGCCGCTGCCGCATGCCCAGCGAGAAGGCACCCGCCCGGCGCCGCGCCGCGCCGGCGAGCCCGACCTGTTCGAGGACCTGGTCGACCCGGGCGGCCGGGAGGCCCTGCGAGTGGGCCAGCCACAGCAGGTGGTTGCGCGCGGTCCGGCCGGCTTGCAGTGCACCGGCGTCCAGCAGCGAGCCCAGGTGGCTCAGCGGGCTGCTCAGAGTTCGGTACGGCCGTCCGCCGACCAGCGCCCGTCCCCTGTCGGGAGCGTCCAGGCCCAGCACCACCCGCATGGTGGTGGACTTGCCCGCGCCGTTCGGGCCCACGAACCCGGTCACTCGTCCCGGCCGGACGGTGAATGTCATGTCGTCGAGTGCCTGCGTCGCCCCGAAGCGTTTGTGCAGGCCCTCGACCTCGATCCTGGAATCGTCCGTCATCCTCGCTGCTCCGCCCCTCGCTCGTCCCGTCCGTGCGGCCACCACGCTGCGCCCGGAGCCGTAACGCGGGCGGAACAGGCACTGTCATGCCGCTGTTAGGCCGGTTCGCCTAGCCTGAGCGGGCAGTGAGGGAACAGCGGGAGAAACGGGCGAAGGGGGACGGATGGCAGCGGAACTGGGGTTTCCCGGACGGTCCGCGCACCGCCGCAGCGTCCGCTGGCGTTTCACCACCCTGTACGCCGGCCTGTTCCTGACCTCGGCCGTCGCGATGCTGGCGGTGGTCGGGCTGGTGGCCGGCGGTACCTACCGTGCGGCTCCGGCGCCGGGCAACCAGCCGGGCACGCTCTCGTCCGTGGCACAGGCAAGGATCGCCAGTCTGGAGCACCAACTCGCCCAGACCCACAGCCGGCAGGTGGACCAACTGCTGCTCGGCTCGGGGGTGGGGTTGGCGGTGATGGGGCTGCTGTCAGTCGCGCTGGGCTGGTACGCCGCCGGACGCGTCCTGCGTCCGCTCCGCGAGATGACCGCGGCCACCCGTCGCATCTCCGCCGACAGCCTGCACGACCGACTTGACGTCCCGGGGCCGCCCGACGAACTCAAGGATCTCGGTGACACGATCGACGAACTGCTGGAGCGCCTCGGGCAGGCGTTCGCCGCTCAGCGGCGCTTCGTCGCCGACGCCTCGCATGAACTGCGCACCCCTCTGGCCACCATGCGGGCCTCGGTGGACGTCGCGCTCGCCAAACCCGGCCCGCTGCCGGAGCAGACACGCACCCTCGCGCGCCGCGTCAGGACCGAGCTGAATCAGGTCGAGCGGCTGCTGGACGGATTTTTGGCACTGGCCCGCGCGCAGCACGGAGTGCCGCTGCCGGACGTGGAGGCAGTCCCGCTGGATTCGCTCGCCACGGCTGCGCTCGCCGAGCGTGCCGCCCTGGCGTCGGCGAAGGGCCTCACTGTGGACGCCGACCGCGCGGGCAACGGGTCCGGCGCGTGGGTGTGCGGCAGCGCGACGCTGTTGAGCAGGATGGTGGAGAACCTCGTTGACAACGCGATCGTGCACAACTGGTCCGGCGGCTGGATCCGCGTCGCCACCAGCGCCGAGGGAACAGCCGTACGGCTGGTCGTGGAGAACGGAGGTCCAGTGCTGACAACAGCTCAGGTCGCCCAGCTGGCTCACCCGTTCCGTCGGCTCGGCGCCGAGCGGACCGGCGGCGGCAGCGGCGCAGGGTCGGGCCTCGGCCTGTCGATTGTCGCGGCGGTCGCCTACGCACACGGTGGCACCCTCGACCTGCATGCTCGGGCCGAGGGCGGCCTGCGGGTCACGGTCACGCTGTCCTCCCGAGCGCCCGAGGCGGAGACCGCGGCGTGAGGGTGCTCGTGGTGGAGGACGCCAGGTCGCTCGCCGACGTGCTGGTCGAGGGCCTGCGCGACCAGGGCATGGCAGTGGATGTCGCCTACGACGGCCTGGAGGCCGCGGCCAAGCTGGATGCCAACGCGTACGACGCGGTCGTCCTGGACCGGGACCTGCCAGGCATCCACGGTGACACGCTCTGCCGGATGGTCACCGACGGGGACGACCGCCCCATGGTGCTGATGCTGACTGCCGCGGACACGCCGGCCGACCGTGTCGGCGGCCTCAGCCTGGGCGCCGACGACTATCTGGTCAAGCCGTTTCACTTCCCCGAACTCGTGCTCCGCTTACGGGCGTTGGCTCGCCGTCGCCCGTACGCCCGCGCTCGCACACTCCGCGCGGCGGGCATCGAACTCGACCCCGTGCACCGTACGGCCACCCGCGACGGGCGCCGCCTCGACCTCTCGGCCAAGGAGTTCGAGGTCCTGACGGCCCTACTGCGGGCCAGCCCGGCCCCTCTCAGCGCGGAGACGCTGCTGGAACAGGTGTGGGACGAGCACGCCGACCCGTTCACGAACACCGTCACAGTGACCATCGGCAGGCTCCGACGCAAGCTCGGCAGCCCACCAGTGATCATCACGACCCCCATGGTCGGCTACCGGATCGCCGACGACCCGACAAGTGAGACCGGACGACAGGACGCCGAGCTCGCCTGATCCGATCCGATCCGCTCCGCCCCGCTCGTGAGCGTGCCGATGCCATCATCCGCTGCCCCATGGCCTCATGTGTGCCACCCATAGGAAGACCCCCCCGTCCACTGGCCGAAAGGGTCCCTTTGACCTGGTGTTTCTCTGTGCCCCCGGCAGGATTCGAACCTGCGACACCCGCTTCAGGAGTGGGATCGAATCCGCACCGCTCACGCATCGCTCACGCATGAGGCCCGGTCAAATAACGGGGGATGAGGGGGGACCTGCCGGCCGCTGTACTGCACCCTTGACGTGGCCGCTGCGGGCACATCGATTCGTGGTCAGCCGAACAGCTGGGAACCGAGCGGGTGTTTGCGGTCGAAGCCGGGGAGGATCAGGAAGGTCGCGCTGGCGGTTGTGGTGGTGAATTGCAGCAGTGCGTCGGAGACGTCCATGTGGGTCAGGGTGGCGGTGAAGGTCCGCAGGTCGTTCTGGAAGCTGATGAAGAGCAGGCCGGGGGCGGGCTCGTCTGTGCCGTAGGAGCGGCGGAGCATGTGGCCGACACCGACCACGGCAGGGTGCGCCCTGCGCACGTGGGCGTCAGCGGGGACGAGATAGCGTCCGTCCGGTGTCTTGGCGCCGAGGTTCGGGCCCGAGGCGAGGGTGCCGCCGGAGAGGGGGACGCCGCTGGCCCGGCGCCGCCCGAAGACCGCTTCCTGTTCCGCTACGGACAGGGCGGCGAACCGCGGCAGGTCGAGTTCCATGCGCCGCAGTACGGCGATGGTGCCGCCGGCGACCGCGGGGGGTCCGGCCAGCCACAGGTCGCGTCGTTGTTCGGCGGCGGTGTTCGGGCCCACAATGCCGTCGATGAAGCCGAGGGGGTTTCGTGGCGCGGTGAGGCCGTTGCCGAGGGGCACGTTCGCACCGCGGCGTGCGGACTGCCGCCAGCGTTCCTGGACGCGGTCGCCGGCCTGGTCCAGGAGCGCGGCGGAGACGACCGGCAAGAGCAGTGCGTCGCTGGCGCAGATCTGTATCAGCAGGTCGCCGCCACGTGCCCGTGCGGCGATCCGCTCGCGGGAGAAGCGCGGGAGGTCGGCCGCGCCGGGCAGCGAGGCACCGGCGGTGCGCACCAGCCGGGGGCCCACGCCGACGGTCACGGTGAGGTCTCCCGGCGGCAGGCCCAGCAGCCGTGGGTCGCTCCCCGTGGTGAGTGCGCGGATGGCCTGGCCGAGTTCGGTCAGTAGCGGGCCGACGGCCACGTCGGCACCGAGGTCTGCCACCACGGCGAGCAGGTTGGGCTGGGCCGGCTGGGGGAGCGTGATGCCTGCCTGGTGCCGGCCCGTCGCCACAACCGGCTTGGGCGTGGCCGCCGCGGTGGGGGCGGGGCGGCCTGGCTGGGCGGAGTCCGAAGTACACCCGGCGGTCAGACCGGCGGCCACCACGGCGCCCGTGACATCGAGGAACCTGCGGCGCGACGGGCGATGATCGGCTCGGTGCATGGTGTGCAGAGTGCCACAGCCGCATCGCTCGTGCCGGTCAACCCCCTGTCTGTGGCGAGGAATTGGGCGTCATGCCAGACTGTGATCATGCCTCGAACAGCTCTGCGCGCGTTAGCGGCGGCCTTGGGCGCACTGACACTGGTGGTCGGCTGCAGCGGCGGCGACGGCGGATCGGGCGAAGGCCGGCGGCCGAGCGGTGCGCAGGTGACGATCCATGTGCCTGGCGATGCCCCGACGATCTCGGTTGCGGTGTCGTTGGCTCGGCCCGGTGACCTGGTGCTGGTCGCTCCGGGCGTGTACCACGAGTCGGTCAAGGTCTCCACGGCTCGGGTCACCCTGCGTGGTGAGTCCCGGGAGAAGGTCGTCATTGACGGGCGGTTGCAGCAGCCGAACGGTGTCGTCGTGACGGCGCCCGGGGTGGCGGTGCAGAACCTGACCGTGCGGAACAACACGCAGAACGGGGTGTTGGTCACCGGTTCGGCGAAGGCTGCCGCCGGGATGCCGGGGGAGAGTGGCGGTTACGACACCGGCGATGAGCCCGTCACCTTCCTGAAGTCGTTCCTGGTCTCGTATGTGACCGCGACTCGCAACGGCCTGTACGGCATCTACGCGTTCTCCACGCAGAACGGTGTCATCGAGCACTCATACACGTCGGGCGGGGCCGACTCGGGGATCTACGTCGGGCAGTGCAAGCCGTGCCGCATCGTGGTGCGGGACAACATTGCCGAACTCAATGCGGTCGGTTACGAAGGCACCAACGCCAGCGGGGACATGTACGTGGTCGGCAACCGCCTGGTGGGCAACCGCGTCGGACTCACCACCAACTCCGACCACCAGGAGAAGCTGGTCCCGCAGCGGGGCTCCGTCGTCGCGGGCAATCTGATCGCCGCAAACCAGCAGAGGGCCACCCCGGAGCAGGCCGACGGAGGGTGGGGCACCGGTATCGGCATCGACGGTGGCAGCGGCAACCAGTTCATCCGCAACCGCGTCGCCGACAACAGCAACGCCGGCCTGGTGATCACCGCGACCTCCGACATGCCGGCGGTCGGCAATCAGATCGTGGACAACACGTTCACCGGCAACGCTGTCGATGTCGGCTGGACGTTCCCCACCGCCACGCGGGGGCGCGGCAACTGCCTGCGCGGCAACGACCTGCGCACCACCGTGCCCGCCCGGCTTGCGACAACGGCGACCTGCCCGCTTCCGGCCAAGTCGGCCTCGCCGGCCGGTCAGTGGACGACTCCGGTGGCACCCGGTGGCATCGCGTTCACCGAGGTCGAGGCGCCTGGTCCGCAGCCGCAGTTCCCTCATGCCCGCACGGCGGGCGCCACCGCTGTACCGGCCGTTCCGGACCTGCCGGACACGGCGGGCATCCCGCTGCCCCCGGTGTCCCTGCTTGCCGCGGACGCGCTGGTACGGACGTCCTGATCGGCGGCTATCGCGCCGGGGTGACTCCGGGCACCGGAGTCACCGGAACGTACTTCTGGGTGTCGAAATCGATGACCACTGGCTGTGGCTCGGAACTCACGCTGACGCGGACCCGGTACATGGTGCCGTCCGAGCCGACCCAGTAACGCACATTGCCCGCCGTACCGGGGCGGTCCCGGGAGGCCGGCCCGGTCATGACGTCCACCTGATGCCCGTCCACCTCGTCCCGGCCCCACCAGGCGGCGCCGTTCTGCGGCAGCAGTTCGGCGTTGTCCGGCCGGTCGCTGCCGAGACTCAGCGCGATGGCCAGCGCGGTGTCCAGCGCACTGCCGGACGACTGCAACGGGCGGCTGTACCAGCCTGAACGGGGCGGCGACGCGGGCGCGTGTGCCGGGGCGTCAGCCATCGGGTGGACGAACGCCGAGGTGGCGGTCCACTGGATCAGCCCGTTGCTGGAGGTGTCGCGTCCGGTGCCGTGCACCACGCCGTACCCGAGCTTGCCCTCGTAGTCGACGGACCCGGTGACGGTCAGCCCGCCGGCGGCTCCGGGCACAGTGATCGTCAGCGCGCGGCCGTGCGCCTCGTAGTTGCGGAACCGCGTGATCGCCAGTCGGTTCGCCTCATCCGAAGTCACTGTGCGCGGATGGCTGGACTCGGACTCATGGCCGGCGACCAGGAGCGCGACCACCACGACGGCCACCGGGCCGATGACGGCCGCGGCCCAGCGTGGCCGCAGCCATCGGCGCCGGCCGACCGCACGACCCGGTGGAACTTGCTGGAATCTGACGCTTCGCACGCGCCTTGACGCTGCCACTCTTCTGGTTCACCCTCTCGATCACCCACTGCCCGGCAGCCGTGCGGTCGCGGCGGCACTCAGCGGTCAGGTGACACACGACGCCAGGCTCGGCCCTAGTGAGCCGGCCGAGACGTGACCTGCCTGCCCGCGCCCTCATCCGGTCGCGGGCAGGCAGATCACTGTTGCTCGTTCGTTCAGTCGTTCAGTTCGTTCAGTGTTGCTGAGCGCGCCGCTTCCGGCTCATGAACGCCATGACCAGTCCCGCACCCATCAGCAGGCCGGCGAGGGCGATCACCTCCGGCAGCCCGGACGTGCCGGTGTGCGCCATCGAACCCCCGCCCCCGCCGGCCGGGGCCGGGTAGGCGGGCGGCGCGGACGACGGCGGCGTGGAAGCGGGCGGCGAACTCGAACTCGGAGTCGGGGTGGGCGTCGGCGTCGGCGTCGGTGTCGGCGTCGGCGTCGGTGTCGGTGACGGCGGGGTCTCCTTCGGGACATACACCCCGGCGTCGATCGTGTGATCGACCTCGCCCGGCTCGTCCGGGGCCGTGACCGGCGCGGAGCCGTCGCACAGCTGCCCGGTGGTCGGCGGGGTCACGTTGGAGTCATGCGCACGGCTGGCCCCGGCTCGCGGGAGCGTGAACCGCAGCTCGCTCGTCGCGGGCCGGCCGGGCACCTTGCCGGTGTCCGCCGTACACACGTCGAATTGCACCGTGTACTCAGCACCTGGCGTGAGCTGGTACTCGGCGCCGACACCACCGAAGTAGTACTCACCGGCGGCATCGGTCGTGGTCGTGGCGACCTGCTTGCCGACCGCGTCCAGGAGGTTGATCGTCGCCCCCGGCAGCGGCACTTCCGCCGCGTCCTGGAGCCCGTTGTGGTCGCCGTCGAACCACACGCGGTTACCGATCTGGATCGGCGCGTTCGCCGCCGTGAACGCGATGTCCCCGAGTCCGCCGGCCTTGCCGAACCCGCCTTGTTCCCGGCTGACGAACTGGAATCCGTTGGCGGTCGGGTTGTTGCCCGGGCCCTCACCGGACGTGATGTTGTGGTAGCCGGTTCCCGAGGTCGCGACATTGACGACGGGGTCGAACTCCGTGCTGACAACCCACTGCTGCTGCGGGATGAAGGCCACCGACCCCAGCGCGGTCTCCCTGTGCGCCCCGGCGTAGAAGTCGCCCGGGAAGTATTCGACGGTATCCGCGGACTGTCCGCCGCTGTTGGCGGGGTTGGCGTGGTTGGGGCAGCTCCCGGTGCCTTCCCACTCGAACGTACCGGTGGGAGTGGCGCAGACCATGGTGATGTCACCACCGGACATGCCGCTTTGCGCATCGTCCCCCGGGCGGGGGCCCTTCCCTCCCCAACCGAGCACGTCCATGAACCGGTCGCGGAAACCCAGGATCATCGAGCCGTCGCGCCCGAAGGCGAGGGAGGCCAGCTCCGGCTGCGGATCGATGAAGACGTTGCCCACCTTCCGGTCGTCCCACGTGGCCAGGCTGGTGTTCCACGGGTTCCAGTGGGTGGCCCGGTCGACATCCTCGGTGCCGAAGACGGCGCCGCGCTTGGCGGTGAGCGGGTGGTCCAGCACCGTTGTGAACCGCTCACCGTCGTAGGCGTAGACGACGGCCTTCAGGTCCGCACGCCGCTGCGTGCTCTCCGCGCTGCACACACCGCCGACGTACAGCCTGTTGTCGTGGTACTCAAGACCGAACGGCCGCCAGTCGCCGGAACTCGCGCACCCCGGGTCCGGGATCCGCACCGTCGCCTCGGGAAGCAGGGCGGTGTCCCCGGTCGCGTCGAAGCTCACCAGGCTGCGGGTCAGCAGATTCACCGCGTACAGCGTGGAGCCGTCAGCTGACAGGGCCAGTCCACCGATGCTCTCCTTACCCGGCGCGTCGGTGAACCCGGCGTCCCTCTCCATGTTGGTGGCGTCATGCGGCGTCACCACGGCGCCCGGCACGCGCGCGAACAGCTCCGGCGCACCCGAGCCGTCGGCCGGGACCGTGTAGATCGCGCCGGCGCCCTGCGGCCCGTAGGCGGCGTACCGGCGGGCGAACGCGCTCTGGAACACCCGGTTTTCGTTCTTGTCGTACGCCAGCCCGAACGTCGTGCCCACCTGGGCCTGCGTGGCCAGCGTGTCGGGGCACGCCACATCGGTGGGACACGTGCCCCGGGCGTTCGTCCCGAACGCCACCAGGGCCCGGGTGTCGGTTCCGTTGGCGGCGTTGTGGACCGGTACGAAATAGCGCGCGCCAGGCAGCGCGTAATCGGCCGGGTTCCACACGCCCGTCACCACCGAGGCGTTCTTTCCGTCCGACACATCCGCGAACGACGTGAAGCTGTCGAAGTGGTTGTCCGCCGTCGACGCGGGCGCCGCCTGCAGATAGTCGCTGTACGGCGCCGGGACACTGACGTCGACCCGGTACTGGCCGCCGCTCAGCTCCGTCGACGGTGGCACCACGACCTTTCCCGTGGCATCCGTGACGCCGGTGACATGGTGCCCGGCGGGGTCGGAGATCTCCACCTTCATGCCCCGCTGCGGCACGTCCATCGTCGTGTTGATCACGCCGGTGCCGAAGAAGTCGCGCAGCACCTGGACCGTCAGCGTGCCGTCGTCCGTTGAAGCGGTGGCCGGTCCAGCCGTCGCTCCGACGGCGCCACCTGCCAGGAGGAGAACAGATAACCCCAGGCGCGCCAGCGGCCCGCAGGCCGACCGGCGCGAGTCTCTGCCGACTCGGTTCACAGCATCACACTCCACTTTTCTCTTGTCATGAAATCGAAGCCTCCGCTTCTTGCTGCACGCCCACCGCATGGCCCCGGTCACGTACGCCAGGTTGCGAACGCGATGGAAAAGAAAAGGGCCCACTGCCGTGGCGTGGACCGCATTGTGGTGAGCACTTGAGGGGTTGTGGGAGAGTTGTAAGCGCCGCTGGTCAGGGAGAGGAAACGTGTGTTCATGACCTTGGGCAGAACCGCCCCGGTTTGTGTTTCTTCCCAGCCCAATCACGATGTGTTCGCCCCCCGCCGACCTCACCGGCCCGCAGTTGCGAGCAGCGCGCAATACTATCTGTTGGGGCCTCGTCGGCACCAGCAGAATCCCTGGTATCCATCAGGATCGGTAGTAGTACCGAGTCTCCCGGGAATGGGGACAGGAAGAAGTGCGACAGCGACGTGATGGCCGAATTCATTCCTGTTGGACCGGGCGCGTTCGGATGCCGCGTCGTGCAACACCTCGAATCAGACAGTAGAACGTGTCCTCGTTCCAGCCGGCCCGCGAGGCGTCGACGCATTCCTCTTCGCACACTTCGACCGGACAGCCATTGCCGGTGCGAACTCACTGGTGGTTCGCGCGAAGGTGCGATGCCACCTCGCGGCGTGTCCCGGATGTGCCCCCTCGCGCACGCGGTGGCCGGGCCACGCAGGCCACCCGCGCGGCGGCGCCGGCGAAGCGAGCGTGGCCAGCTGGCCGAAGCCCAGGACGCTGCCGGCGTCCTCCTGGCGGGCCTCGACGCTGTGCTGACGCGTTACGCGAATGCGCTGCAGGAGCACGCGATGCCTCGACCGTACTGAGTGGCTGGGTCAACGACCTCCTCGTCCCGAAGCAACCTGGCAAGGCGTCAGTTGCTCATGCGGCGGACTGAAGGAGGTGCGTGTTCGGTGGTCCGACGGGTCATACCCAGGTCTGACCCCGCGGTTCAGCTCCTGGTCCGACGCCCTGCGGGGGACGGCGAAGGCATCGTCGTCAGCATGACGAATCCCACGACGTCCACGGCCGCCACCCCGGTCACAACGAGCGGCACCCGACTGCGTGGCGCGCTGCCTGTGGAGCGGTGGGAGGCCACCGGCTTCCCCGGACGTTGGGTGGGCGGCACTGCCATGGTGCTCGGCCCACTCCTGATGCTGACCGGCGCGTTGCTGCGGGCCCGCTTCCACTTCTTCTTCCCCGACCAACTCGCCGCGTACGAGCGGCACCCCACTCTGATGGCCACCACATATGGCCTGTTTGCCGCGGGCAACCTGCTGCTCTGGCCCGCTGTGGCGGTGGTGGCTGCACGGATCGGGGCGCGGAGTGCGGGCTGGGGCCTGTGGGGCGGGGTCCTGGTGATGTTCGGACTGTTCGCCCGCACCTTCCACGCGGGGGTGGATCACCTCGCCTTTCAACTGGTGCATTCCCAGGGAGTCGGGCCCGCCACCGAAGCGGTCTCCGCCGGCTACGGCGCCTTCCACGTCTTCGCCACGCTGAACATCGCCATCCTCGGAGGGTGGATCGTCCTTGCCCTCGGCGCCTGGCGCACCCGGGTGCTCGGCCCGGTCCGCGCTGCCGCACTCGGCCTCACCGCGGCACTGCCCCTCGGAGTACTCAAGGGAACCACTCCTCTGTCGCTGGTGGCCCTGGCCGGACTGTGCGCCGCACTCGTGCCGCTGGGTCTGGCGCTGCTGTGTGAAGCGCCCCGCCCCAGCCGAGCCGCCGTGCTGCGCTGGGTGCCGCTGACCCTGGTGACGCTCGGGCTGATGGTGCTGCTGGGACAGGCCGGTTGAGTGAACGCGTACAGATACGGTCGGGCCATGAAGCCTAAGGGGCAGCGCCATCTCTACGTCCTCGACCTCAGCGCGGCACTGGCCCTGACCGCCGTGTACGTCGGCTTCGCCCGGCTGACCTCCGACGACGGCCAGCCTGCCTACACAGGGCCGTCCTGGCTCGGCTACGTGATCGCCGCCACGGCCGGCCTGCCGATCGCCGTACGCCGCCGTTGGCCGCTTGCGGTCCTGGTGGCCGTACTGGCCGCTCTGGCCACGGCATCTATTCTCGACATCCCCCGTGAGCCATACGCCGCCGCCGGGCTCGCGGCCTACCTCGTCGGACTGGCCGAGCCCGCCCGCCGGTCCGTGCCCGCACTCGCGGTGACGCTGCCAGTGGCTTTCGGTGCCGTGTATCTCGGCGAGGCAGTGGTCACTCCCGCCGAAGACTGGCGGGGCGCCGTCGGAGTGGCCGGACTTGTACTCCTGGTGATTGGGGCGGCCTGGGGTGTGGGGTTCACCGTACGTGGCCGCCGGGCCGAGGCCGCTCGCGAACAGCGGCGCCGGTCGGAGCGCACACTCGACGAGGAGCGCCTGCGGATCGCCCGTGAGCTGCACGACATCGTCTCGCACAACCTCAGCCTGATCGCCGTCAAGGCGGGCGTTGCCGGGCATGTGGCGGAGGCCGACCCGTGGGAGGCACGGGCCGCCCTCAAGGTCATCGAGGAGACGAGCCGTTCCGCGCTGGCCGAGATGCGGCGCACGCTCGGCGTGCTGCGCACCCAGGGAGCGCCCCTAGAGCCTGCACCGGGCCTCGACCGTCTTGGCTCGCTCGCGGCGGAGGCGAAACGGGCAGGGGTGGATGTCGACCTGACGGTGCATGTCATGGAAGGCCTGACCGAGGGGATACAGCTGATCATCTACCGGATCGTCCAGGAGTCCCTCACCAACGCGGTCCGGCACGCCGCCCCGACCCGCTGCCAGGTCAGGGTGGAGGCGGATGAGCGAGAGATCCGCATCGACATCGCGGACGAGGGACCACCACCTGCACCCGGGCGAGCTGTCCGCGAACTACCGGGCGGACATGGCCTCTTGGGTATGCGGGAGCGGGCGATGATGTACGGCGGCAGCTTGGAGGCGGGCCCCCGGCCGGGGGGCGGCTTCGCGGTGTCCGTCCGCCTGCCCGCCGAAGGGAACCAAGGATTATGACCGACGTGCCCCCAGTCCGGGTTCTGATCGTCGACGACCAGGCGATGGTTCGCGGCAGCTTCCGGGTCCTCGTCGACCACACGCCCGGCATGACGGCCGTGGGCGAGGCCGCGAACGGAGTGGAGGCCGTCGAACTCGCCCGCCGCGAACGGCCGGACGTCGTGATGATGGACGTACGCATGCCGGGCTGCGACGGCATTGAGGCGACCCGGCAGATCTGCGCGAACCCGGCCCTGTCCGGCGTCCGCGTCCTCATCCTCACCACCTTCGACCTGGACGAGTACGTCTACGCCGCCCTGCGCGCCGGCGCCGCGGGCTTTCTGCTCAAGGACACCCCGCCGACCGAGGTCCTCACCGCTATCGGCGTCGTCGCCTCGGGCGAGGCGCTGCTCGCCCCCTCGGTGACCCGCCGCCTGATAGCGGAGTTTGCCCGCCGCCCAGAGCCCGCGCGCCCGCCCAGCCGCTCATTGGACGGGGTTACCGACCGGGAGCTGGAGATCCTCGGGCTGATCGCACGGGGTTTGTCCAACACAGAGATCGCAGAACACCTCCACCTGAGCCTGGCCACGGTCAAGACCCACATCGGGCGCCTACTCGCCAAGCTGCATGCACGCGACCGCGCCCAACTCGTGATCGTCGCCTACGAGACCGGGCTCGTGGGCGACCGCCAACATCGAGGGTGACGTTCACGGGGCAGACGGCTCTCTCAGAGTCCCGAGGCGCGCGCCTCATATGTGCTGCGAGAAGAAGAGGCCCTGCCACCCACTCGGACGGCAGGGCCTCTGACCTGCTACTTCTCAGTGCCCCCGGCAGGATTCGAACCTGCGACACCCGCTTTAGGAGTTCGATCGCTCCTCGGCACCACCGGGGAACGACACGGCCACGCTGGCCATGCCAGGCTGCCTGGGAGTGCTGGCGTCCGGCGCCGTTGATGTCACTAGTGGATGTCAGAACGGCCCAACTACGTGCGGTCGTTGGCACGATGGTTCCGTGGACGACCTGGAGCGCATCGCGGCAGAGATCATGGCGTACTACCGAGCACTCGACGAGTGCGCCACTCTGCGGCACCACTTCCGCCACGCTGACGAAGAAGGCGGCCTCTGGTACATCGAGGCCGTACCCGACAGCGGCCAGTTGATCGTCATCAAGCAGGCCGAGTTGACCGCGGCCGGCCAGCTCCACCGATACAGCTGGGAGCACCTGGAGGACGAGCACGGCGGCCTGACAGACCAAGCAATCGATCCTGGACAGGATCCGCTGGAGGCCATCCCGTCCGAAGAGTTCCAGCGCGTGTGGACTCGGTGAGCGGTCTGGACAACCACTTTAGGAGCGAGGTTGGGCGAGTGGCGCCCTGAGCTGCGAACTGTCCACATGAGCTGACCGAGGGCCGGTCACCTGTCGGCCACCGTCGTTCCCCGTGGCTCCCCGCTGGATCTGGCACGGGTGTGGCACGGGGAACTTCTGATCCGTAGCTCTATGTGGAGCGGTTGTTGATGGTCATACCGGTCCTGACACGGCTTTTCGAGGGTGCTGCCGGTCGGGCTCGGTTGCTGGGGTTGCTGTGCTGCTGTACTTGCTACAGGTTGATCAGTCTCGGGTGAGCACCTGGACGCCCGTACGCCAGGATGCGCGGCAGCACCTCGCGCATACGTGCCACGTCGACCGCCGGCGCCCGCAACAAGGCCTCGACGATGGGGTCGGTCAAGCCGAGCGCGTCCAGCGACGAAGGGTGCAACGTCACCCGAAACACATCTCCGTCCAGTTCCACCTCACGCACACAGCCATATGCGGTGCCCTGGTCCGGCGTGACAAGACAGTGGGTGTCCATCCCCAAGGACACTTCCTGAGCGTCGGGCTCCTCGAAGTCGCACATGAACAACAGGGAGAACCCATCCTCGTCGTCCGACTCGGCCACACCCGCCATCACGCAGTCGTCTTGATCCGGATCATCGAACCCGCAAGCAATCTGCGCCGTGAATCTGTACGCCATGCGGGTGTTTCTAGCACTCGGGGCTGACAGTCTCGATCACCCGGGTGGACCCCAGACAAGACAACGGGAGCGGCGCCCCCTTTGCCAGGTGCACCGCCCCAGTTGTAGGGCGCTATGGCCTCATCTTTATCAGGTCGATCACAGAGGCTTGTCAACGTCGACCAACGGTCCCTGCGCCTCGGTCGATCGTCCACTGAGGTCCGGCACCGACCGCTGCTGTTCGTGCTTGTTGGTGTCAGCCGCTGGTGTCAGAGTCTGATGCAGTCTTGACAACGTCTAAAGTCCCAGCCCGCCCACGACGGACAAATCCTGCCTGGTGAACTCTCCCGTCAGCATCGGCATCGCCTTGCTGATGGCAGCTTTTGCCTCCGGCAGCTCTAGCGAAGCATCGTGATGTTCCTTGCTCTCCCAGACCTCGGTCACCCAGATCGTCACGTCATCGTCGTCGGACACGCTGACAACGTAGAGGTGGCATCCCGCCTCGCGGAGACCGTCCACACCACTCAGCAAAATGGAGACGACTTCGTCGCGGGAACCGGGCTGGGTTTTCATCGAGGCGATGTAGCCGTAAGTCATGGTGACTCCCTCTCCCTGGGATGAACCGTTGTGCCTGGGCCAGGACCCTTCCATCGGCGGCCTGGAGACACAAGGATCAACCTGGGGTCACGCTGCTACCCGCCGGGCGGTTGAGCGTGGATATGCCCCACAGTTCGGCGATGCGACCGTCGAGCACCCGGAAGATCTCCATCATCGAGGGCAGGGGCTGGTCATCGACGCCTGCGCCGTCCAAGACACCGTGCAAGGACGTGCGAACCGCCACCTTGTCCGCATCCACGACCATGTCCTCGACGATGACCTGGATGTCGGGGAACGTGGCGTGAAGCCCGCTCCACGCCTTCACGACGCTGTCGACGCCGACGGTGCCCAGCGGATGGCTCACGAAGTCGGCGGAGAAGATCGTCTCTGCCGCGGCGAGGTCACGAGCGTTGAACGCCTCGTACATGCGCTGAGCAACGGCCCTTGCGTCGTGCGTCATATCACTCCCCAGTCGTCGGCGACCTCAGCAGTCAACCACGCGCTCGACTCCCCCAAGCCACCGGCACTCCACCCCAGCCCACCACTCTCCCCAGCTCCCATCCCGTCCGCCGTCGACCCACACACCGTGGAGCGGGCGTGGTTCAGGGCGTCCAGGTGGAGCGCGCCACTGTACGAACGACCTGGACGCCCTGGGCCGCGTCTGCTCGGCTCTGCCTGGGTCGATGGTGGACGGGATGGGAGCACCCCGCGCATGCCCCTACGGACCCGCGGTCGGGAACGGCGCCCCCTCTATCCCGGTGCCGGCCGATCCCCCGCCGGAGGCATCGTCTTGACCGTGGGCCTCGCTATGCGGTGATCGACTCATGGCTTCCGGCCCTATCCACATGTGGGCGCGCGTCGGCGGCGGCAGCGCCGAGCGGGCCGAAGGCAGGAGCGCGGGCGCAGCCAGAGCCGGGAAGCGCGCCCGGCGGAGCGGAGCGCAGCCGGGGCTTGAACCCGTAAAGAAAGTTGTAACTCAGTCGGTGGGGCGGGGCTTGAAGTCGTATGCGCAGCTGGGGAGGTTGGTGGCCTGGCGGTGTGCGAGTGGCAGGAAGAGCGCTGGCCGGATGGTCCAGGTGATGCGTGTGCCGGCCTGGGTGATGGTCACCGTGCAGGGCTCGGAGCGTAGGAGGGCTCGTCGGGTCTCGATGCGGCCGTCGTACAACCACTCCCACGCTTCTTCGGATGCGTCGGGATCGAGCGCCGGTGAGATGGTGCGCAGAGCTACCGCTACCCATCGGTCGGCTTCCTCGCCGCCTCCCGCAAGGACCCGCTCTATGCCGCCTTCGTCCTCGCCATCGCCATGGGCCTTCGCCGAGGAGAGATCGTCGGTCTCCGCTGGTCGGACCTCGACCTCGACAACCGCGTCCTCTACGTCCGCCACCAGGTCCAGCGCCGCCGTGGCGTCCTCTACGACGATGACCCCAAGAGCCGCCGTCGCCGAGCCGTCCCGCTGCCCGCCCTTTGCATCGCGCCCCTGCGCTGGCATCGGATGCGGCAGGCGGACGCTCGTGCCAAGGCGGGGGAGAGGTGGAAGGGCTCCGACTACGTCTTCGCCACCCGAACCGGCCGCCCCGTCGAGCCGCGCAACCTCTACCGCTCCATCACGCGCGTCGCCGAGGCCGCCGGCCTCCGCGTGATCCGGCTGCACGACGCCCGCCACGGGACCGCGACCCTCCTCACGGCGGCCGGAGTCGCGCCCCGCGTCGTTATGGAGATCCTGGGCCACTCCCAGATCAGCATCACCATGGACGTCTACACCCACGTCGTCCAGGACACCCAGCGCGAGGCCATGAGCCACATGGACCGGCTGCTGCGAAAGAGGCGTCCCGATCGCGGGTGAGCGCCCCCGTTGATGTCAAAAGTAGATGTCAAAGGCCCCGGACCATGATCGGTCCGGGGCCTTTGCGCTGGTGCCCCCGGCAGGATTCGAACCTGCGACACCCGCTTTAGGAGAGCGGTGCTCTATCCCCTGAGCTACGAAGGCGGGGGCTTGTAGAAAACCTTGTTGAAAATCCAGGGTGTGGATCTTCAACGAGAAATACAAGCCCGCTGGTCAGACGCGGTTGGACGCTCTCCGCGTCGTTACCTGAGCGGACAACGCGACGCGCCAACGACTGACCAGGGACAGCGTAGCGGATGCACCGCCACCGAGGGGCCTCCGTATAGGGCCAGGAGATCGGGGTGGCGAGCTCGGACGCCTGTGACCTGCTGTCTTTGTGGCTCGCAGTGCGAGATTGGTGGAAGCCTGAGGGGTAGGGACTGAGGGCGGTTGGGCCGTTCTGCTCCCTGCGTCAGCTTCTGGATCACTTGCCCGCGTTCGCTGGTGCCTGGCCAGGCCCCGGTCATGTCCCGCTGGGTTCACGAGGCGCGCGATCCAGTTAGGCGGTCTGCCACAGCGGCAGAGCATGCGGGAGCAGACCTCCGGCAGCAGCCAGCCCTCAGCCAGTACGTCAACGTGTTGAGGATCTACCGCCGCGTATGTTTCGCCAGTTGCTCAACGGGATTGTCCGCCGGAAACGGCGGGCAGAGGATGTCCCGCGACGCTGATCATGCGCAGCTTCTTCGTCGGCCAGCCCAGGAACTCAAGGATTCGGCGGCACTCGACGGCGCGTGAGTTTTCGGTGGTGCCCGTGATCGTGTTCTATCTGCTCGCGCGGCGGAACATCGTGAACGGCCTCGGCGCCGGCGCCCTCAAGTAGCCCGGCCGCGCGCAGCAGTCGGCAGCCCCCGGGGTGCCGCGGACATGGCTGGCGGAGGCTGCTGCCGCACTCAGCTCGTGCCTCTTCCGGCTGCGAGCCTCATGGTTGCCCTAGTGCTCAGGGCGTGGCTTGGCCTTGGTGGCGTGGCGGGCGGCCTTGTAGGTCTCGGGCAGGAAGCGGTGTTCGATGGCGGTGCGCTTGGTGGCGGCGTCGCCGCCGACGACTTCGGCGCGGCCGTTCATCAGGGCGAGGAAGCCCTGGCGGGCGACTTCCTTGCGGCTGTTCTTCTTCATGCCGGGGCCGAAGGCGGTGTTGTTCATGCCGGCGTTGGCGTGGAAGTTGCTGTCGGTGGCTCCGGGCATGAGGCAGGTGATGGTGATCCCGTGTTCTTTGAGCTCCTCACGCAATCCGAGGGCGAACATGCGGGTAAAGGCGCGGGAGGGCCCGTAAACGGTCTCGTAGGGGGTGGGCAGGGTCGCTGACAGGGACGAGGTGATCAGGATGCGGCCGCGGCCGTTGTCGGCCATGTGCCGGGCGACGTGCTTGGCCAGGTGGACCACGGAGGCCACGTTCAGCTGGATCAGGGAGAGTTCGTCGTCGAGGTCGGTGTCGAGGAAGGCGCCGCCGATGCTGCGGCCGGCGTTGAGGACCGCGGCGTCGAGCGGTCGGCCGGTCTCCTGCACCGCCCGCCACACCGTCTCGACACCCTCGCTCTGGGAGAGGTCGGCGCGCACGGGTGTGACGTGGACGCCGTGCCGCGCGAGGTCGGCCGCTGCCTGGTCGGTGTGCTTGCTGCGGCCGGTGGCGATCAGGTCGAAGCCGTTGATGGCGAACAGCTTCGCAAGTTCGTGGCCGATGCCCGCGGAGGCCCCGGTCACCAGGGCGAGCGGGCGGCGGGAGACGGTGCTGCTCATGAGTGGTGCTCCTGTTCCGTGTGCTGGTGGGCGTCCGGCGCTGCCGGTGGCCGGCCATCGTGGGGGAGTGTGGGACCGCTACGGGGCCGGAGTGGGGTTACCAGACCTGGCGGGTGGGGTGGATGACGATGTCGTCGACGGTGACCTCGGCGGGCTGGTCGAGGGCGTGGACGACGGTGTCGGCCATCCGATCCGGGTGGATCGCGCCCTCGTTGAGGTCCTGGGCGATCTGCTTGCCCTCGGCGTTGGAGACCTTTCGACCCAGCCGGTGTCGATGAAACCGGGGCTGATCATGGAGACCTGGATGCCGTGGGTGATGCCGACCTCCTGGCGGAGGCTGTCGGTGATGCCGCGGATGAAGAACTTGGTGGCGCTGTGGACGCCGCTGGCATGTCCGACGCGGATGCCGGCCACCGGGCTGAGGTTGAGGATGTGGCCGGATCGGCGGGCGATCATGTCGGGCAGGACGGCGCTGATGGCGTGCAGGTAGCCGCGGAGGTTGGTGTCGATCATCTTGTCCCAGTCGTCGACGGCACCGTCGGACCACTTGGAGAAGAGCATCAGGCCGGCGTTGTTGACCAGGTGGTCGACGGGGCCGTATGCGCCGACGGCGAAGTCGATCAGGCCCTCGACGTCGTCCAGGCGGGTGACGTCGGTGACGCTTGCGGTCGCGGTGCCGCCGGCGTCGCGGATCTCGGTGACCAAGGTGTCGAGTTTGTCGGCGTTGCGGGCGGCGAGGACGACGCGGGCGCCACGGGTGGCCAGGGCGCGGGCGGCGGCCGCACCGATGCCGGAGGAGGCGCCGGTGATGACGCTGACGCGGCCCTCAAGGTGGGTTTCGCGGCTGTCTGCCATGGTGGCACTCTCCTTGCTGTGCGCAGTGTGAGACGCATGCGTGCGCGGCTGTCGAAGTCGAGGGACACGCGCTCGTCTGCGATCGCGTCAGGCTGGTGGGTCAGGTCCTCGGGGCACCGGGTGACGTGCCGACGTTTCCCGACCGTGGGTGAGGCCGGCCGGCGAGAGACCGTATGGTCTCGTCACCGGCCGGCACGCCTAAGGGCTGTCCCGTAATCCCTGGCGGGCGCGCGACGACAGCTACGGCACCTCGCCGCGTTGTCGGAACGTCCGCATACATCCAGTATGCGGACGTCCCTCCGCCTTGCGATGCACCGCATCTGACGCCGCACGCTGATCCACCAGGGATTACGGGACAGCCCTTAGCTGGAGATCAGGCGGCGGGAGCGTCGAAGTCGGCCGACTTCGTCAGCGCCTCGTTCGCGCGGATCTCGGCGAGCATCGACTCCAGCTGCTCGATCGCCATGCCGTACGCCGGGGCGCCCAGCAGCAGGCGCTGGGGATGGGCGTCGGCGGCGAGGGCGGTGATGATCGCCCGGGCGGCTGCGTGGGGGGCACCGGGTTCCTTGCCGGTGTCCGCGCGGAACGCGGCACGCGCCGCGCCGACCGTGTCGGCGTAATCCGCGATCTCCCGCTCGGGCAGCGTCTCGTTGGCGGACCGGCCGGCCCAGTCGGTGCGGAAGGGGCCGGGCTCCACGAGCAGCGTGGTGATGCCCAGCGGGGCGACCTCCTGGCGCAGGGCATCGGTCAGGCCCTCGACGGCGAACTTGGTGGCGGCGTAGTAGCCGACGGCCGGGAAGGCGCGCAGTCCTCCGATGGAAGAGAAGTTCACGATCGTTCCCGAGCGGCGTGCGCGCATGCCCGGCAGGACGGCGCGGATGACGTCGGACAGGCCGAAGACGTTGATGTCGAAGATCCGGCGGATCTCGTCGTCGGTGCTCTCCTCCACGGCGGCGAAGTAGCCGATGCCGGCGTTGTTGACCAGCACGTCGATGCCGCCGAAGTGCTTCTCCGCCGCCTCGACGGCCTCCCTGACCTGGGCGCCGTCGGTGACGTCGAGGGGCAGGGCGAGCGCCCGGTCGTTGCCCTCGACGAGGTCCTGGACTCGGGCGACGTTGCGGGCGGTGACGACTGCCTTGTGGCCGGCGACGAGGACCTCGCGGGCCAGAGCACGTCCGAAGCCGGTCGAGCAGCCGGTGATGAACCAGACCTTCTGCTGAACAGACACGATGCGGATCTTCCTCAGAACGGGCGCACCCCTCCCACACCGATCACCAAGAGTGACGGCGGCGGGGGCGCTGTGTACGGGGTGAAGCGGCGCCCGCCCCAGCCGGTGCCACGCACACGGCAGGCGGGCCGCGGACCCTTTCAAGGTCGCTGCGATGGCCGCCCAACCATTGATGCACGCCGTAACGCGGCGAACCAAGCCGTGGACGGGGGCCATTGCTGCCGGGGAAAAACCTTCCCCCCCACGCACGTGGAACCCCTCCGAGAGCCGGGGAACACTGGCACACATGGCGAACAATGCCGAGGAGATCAAGAAGTTCCTGCGCGCCCGGCGTGACGCGGTCCGCCCCTCCCAGGCCGGCCTGGCCAACTACCCGGGCCGACGAGTACCCGGCCTGCGCCGCGAAGAGGTGGCGCAGCTCGCCGGGGTCAGCGTGGACTACTACACCCGCCTGGAGCAAGGACGGCTTACCAGCGCCTCCGAAGGCGTCATCCTGTCCATCGCCGAGGCCCTGCGACTGACCCAGGCAGAGACCCAGTACCTTCGCGACCTGCTGCGCCCCCAGCCCCGCCGCAGCGCCGAGCCGGCACCGCCCCAGCAGGTGCGGCCCGATCTGCTGCGCATGCTGAAGGGGCTGCACGACCAGCCCGCCTTCGTCCTCGGCCGCCGCAACGAGGTCCTGGCCTCCAACGACCTCCTCGACGCCCTGTTCACCCCGTTCAACCACCGCCCAGCCAACGAGCGCAATCTGCTGCGCTGGATGCTCCTCGACCCCGCCGCCCGCTCCCTTTACCTCGACTGGGCGCAGGTCACCTCCGAGGTCGTCGGCGTGCTGCGCGCCGAGGCCGGCCGCAACCCCCACGACCCGCAGATCGCCGAATTCGTCGCCGAACTGCGCTCCGCATCCCCCGAGTTCCGCACCTGGTGGGCCGAGCGGACCGTAGTCGAACGTACCTGGGGCAGCAAACGGTTCAACCACCCCGTCATCGGCCGCCTCGACATCACCTACGAAGCCCTCTCCCTGCCGGGCGATCCCGACCAGATCCTCTTCGTCTACGCCGGCAAAACCGACGACGACCTCGAAAAGCTGCGCATCCTCGCCAGCTGGTACGCCCAGTCCACCCCCCACCCCGCCACCATCGGCAACGAAACTGCTCAGCCGCAACGGCACAGCACGGGCGAACAAGACCCCCGCCACGCGTAGGCCGCCGCGGCGTCCCGCCCGGCCCGGCGGCCTCGCCTCCCCCCCACACACAGCTCAAAGACAAGGGATGACCATGCCTGCCACGCCGTCACCGCTGCCTACAACGTCTTCGAGGCATGCCGCCGCCTCGGACTGCACGACATCGTCCTGGCCTCCAGCGAGACCGTCCTCGGGGTGCCCTTCGACGACTCGATCACCTACCTGCCGCTCGATGAGAACTCTCCCCGCCGCGGCCAAAACGCCTACGGCCTCAGCAAGCTCCTCATCGAGCAGATCGCCGAGGAGTACACCAAGAACGACCCCGGGCTGAGGGTCACCGCCCTGCGCCTGTCCTACGTCCAGAACGTCGAGGAGTACGCCGAACACCCCGACTTCGCTGACGACATCGACCATCGCATCTGGGACCTGTGGTCTTACATCGACGGTCGCGACAGCGGCGCCGCCGTCGAAGCCGCCCTCCACTACCAGCCGCGCGGGTTCGAGACCTTCCTCATCGTTGCCGACGACACCGCCATGCCCGTTCCCACGCCGGACCTCCTCGCCGCACGCTTCCCCGACGTGCCTGTGAGGACCGAGCTCGGCGACCGCACCCCGCTGCTGTCCAACGAGGCCGCCAAACAGGGCCTGGGCTTCCGCCCCCGGCACAGCTGGCGCGACCACGTCCCCACCGGGACTGACCCTGGCGCAGCACGACCAGGCCGAGCACCCGCCTGTCCTTGTTCGCTGCCGCGTCCCGCTTATGAGGACTCGACTTCCGGTTCTCCCGCAGGAGTTGAAAGAGACGGGCATGCCGGGTACGCCAGCCTCTCGCGTCGTACGGGATGCAGGAAGGTGGCGCCGGAGGTCCAGCGGGCGAGGGCGTAGGTGACCCTGGGCTCAGCGGGGGTACAGGCCGCCGTCGAGCGTGATCACCTTGTTGGTCAGATAGCCGTTGGTGACCATCGAGACGGCCATGGAGGCGACCTCGTCGGGCGTGCCAAGACGCCCGACCGGGATGGGCGCGGGCAGTTTTCCACCCTCGCCGGCATCGGCGGGCAGGATGCGGGTGCCTCCGATGAGCGCGGGCGCGAGTGCGTTGACCGTGACACCGGCGGCGGCGACACCGGCCGCCAGGGAATGGGTCAACCCGTGCAGGGCCGCCTTGCTGGCAGCGTAGTGCGGGCCGATGATGCCGCCGTTGAGGGCCGCGATGGACGAGACGAACAGGACCCGGCCCCAGCCGCGCTCGACCATGCCGGGAAGGGCGGCCTGCGCCATGAGAAACGGCGCGCGCACGTTGACGGCCATGGTTGTGTCCCAGGTGTCGGCGTCGATGTCGGCCCAGGCCAGCTGCTTTCCGATGCCCGCTCCCGCGATGAGCAGGTCGACGGGGCCGAGTACGTGGGAGGTCCGGTCGACCAGCTCGGCGGCGGCCGTCGCCTCGGACAGGTCCGCCTGGAGCGTGACCGCCCGGCCGGAGCCGTGGAGCGTGTTGATCCGGGTGGCGGTGTTCTCGGCATCCTCGCCGTGGCTGCCGTAGACGAGAGCGATACGGGCTCCGGCATCCGCGAGACGCAGGGCGACGGCTGTTCCGATGCCGCCGGAGCCTCCGGTGATCAGCGCGGTGCGGTCGGTGAGCGGGGTGGGGGAGATGTCGTTCATCGGATGTCCTCGTACGGGGTGGCGGGAGGGGCTTTCAGTCGTGTGAAGGTCAGCCGCCGTCGACCTGGGCCTGGAAGGCGGCGCGGTTGAAGTAGGCCTTCGCCTCGCGGATCCGGCCGGTGTCGTCCAGTTCGAACACGTTGATGCCCGACCAGTTGACCGGCCTGAGGTCCCGGGTGATGGCGGCACCGTGCCAGGCGACGGCCACGTTGTTTCCGGCGGTGTGCGCCTCGGTCGGGGTCAGCCCGAGGAAGGGGCTGAAGCCCGTGAGGACGGAGGCGACGAGCTCGTGGATCGCGGCGCGGCCCTTGAGGGGCGGCGTGCCGACCGGATCGTGGAAGAGCGCGTCCTCGGCGAAGGCGCCGCTCCAGGCGTCGGCGTCACCGTTCTGGGAGGCCTGGAAGAACTGCAGAACGGCCGGGGGCATGGCAGGGACGGACATGACGAATCCTTGGAGGGGGAGGCGGTGGTGGACAGGGCGGTCCTACGGATTGAGGGCGGTCACCAGGGGCTCGGTCATGCCGGTTACCGAGAGGGGAGCGTCGGCTCGGACTCGATCGCGTCCTTTGCGCCCGCCCCGGTGATACGGCGCCCGCTGCCCCCGACCCCGTACGTCACCACGGCCGACGCCACGGCGAGTGCGATGAGAGCGCACACCGCCCACCAGCCGAGATGCGTGTAGGCACGGGTACCGAGCCACGACCCGGCGCTCGCGCCGAGGAACGAGCAGGTCATGTAGCCCGTGTTGAGCCGGCTGTGAATCTCCGGGCGCAGGGCGAAGATGCGGGCCTGGTTGGCGACCTGTCCGCACTGCACCGCCACGTCGATCAGCAGCAATCCAGCGGCCAGAGCCACGATCCCGACGACACCGCCGAGCGCGCCGGCCGCCAGCACGCCCGCCGCGGCGACCCCGGCCACGACACACCACAGGTTGACGCGGTCGGGGCCGTACCGGTCCACCCACTTTCCGGCGGAGGGAGCGAGGAACAAGCTGCCCGCTCCGACCAGCGCGAGCACGCCCACGGCCTGCGTGCCCATGCCGTAGCGCGGTCCGGTGACCAGCAGCGCGACCGCGGTCCAGGCGGCGCTGAACCCTCCGAAGACGGTGACCTGGAAAAGCACGGACCTGCGCAGCTCCTTCTCCGTACGCAGCAGTCGCAGGGTGTCGGCGAGGAGGCCCGGGTAGCCGTCGCGGACTGCCGGGACGGTCGTGGGCAGAGCGGCACCGAGCACCACGGCGAGCAGCGCGGTGAGCAGGGCGGCGACCAGATACGGGGCCCGCCAGCCCAGGTGCTCGCCGAGAACACCGCCGAACGCGCGGGCCAGCAGGATGCCGCCGATCAGCCCCGCCTGGAGGGTCCCGATCACGCTGCCGCGCCGCTCGGGTGCGACGAGCCCGGCTGCCATGGGAAGGAGGACCTGTGGCACCACGGTGGCCAGGCCGACCAGGGTGCCCGCGGCGAGCAGCAGACCGATTCCGGGGGCGAGCCCTGCGGTCAGCAGCGCCACGCTCGTGACGGTGAGCAGCACGGTGATCAGAGGTCGGCGGGGGAGGCGGTCCCCGAGCGGGACGAGCAGGAAGATCCCGACGGCGTAGCCGAGTTGGGTCAGCGTCGCGAGGGTCGTGGCCGTGCCGTCGGAGACGACGAGACTCCGGGAGATGAGCGGGGTGAGGGCTTGTGGGAAATAGGCGTTGGCCACAGTGACACCGCAGGCCAGCGCCATGACGAGGGGGACACCGCGGCCGAGGGTCGGCTGCGCGGGAGCTGCCGGTGGTGTGGATCGGGGCATGGCGGCCGAGGACTCCTTTCGACGGCGATCGGTCCGTACCGAGGGCCGAACGAACTAGTTGGTTCGGTTGCTGAAATCAGCGTTGCATGCCGCCTCGCGAAGGTCAAACGAACCAGTTCGTTACCATGGCCGCATGGCATATGACTCCGCGGCGACCAAAGAGCGCATCATCACGGCGGCGACCGCCGAGTTCGCGGCGCATGGGGTCGCGGGCGCCCGTGTCGACCGCATCGCCACCGCGGCCAGGGCCAACAAGCGCGCCATCTACGACTACTTCGGCGACAAGAACAGGCTCTTCGCCGTCGTCCTGGAGCGCCGTCTCGCCGAACTGGCCGAGGCCGTCCCGCCGTCGGAGGATCTGGTCGGCTACTCGGAGCGGCTCTTCGAGTACCACCGAACCCACCCCGAGGCCCTTCGCCTGGTGATGTGGGAGGCCCTGGAGATCGGCGACGGGCCGGTCCCCGCCGAGGAGGAGCGCACCGCGCACTATGGCGACAAGGTGACCGCCGCGCAGGCCGGTGAACCGGACGCCGATGCCCGGACGCGCGTGTTCTTCACCCTCGCCCTGGCGAGCTGGAGCGTCGCCATGCCGCAGTTGCGGCGCATGGTGCTCGGCGCCGACTTCGGCATGGACCGGCTCCGGCAGGAGATCGCTCGTGCGGTGGCCGCGCTTCCCCCGGAGGGTTCGCGAGGCGGTGCCTGATGTTCAGGTGACCGGATGCCGGGCTATTCGCTCTCGGCCGGAGTGATGAGCATCCGCATGAAGGGTTCCATCAGGCGCAACGGATCGTGCGAGGGATCGAGAAGGGCTTGAATCCTCAGTCCGTCCATCATGGCGAGCACCATGACCGTCTTGTCGTCATCGGTCAGGCCCGTACTGCTGTGCGCGGCGGGCGCGGAATCGTCCCGCAACCGCCTGCGCAACCGCTCGCCGCGGCGGGCGAAGTACTCGTGCGCCGGATGGGCGGGGTCCGTCGCCGCGATGGAGAGTGCGAGCCAGTGGCGCAGGTAGTCGGGGTCCGTGAACTCGTCGGCCAGGACCTGCCCGAGTGCGGCGGCTCCCGAGGCCCCCGCCGCGAGGATCCGGTCGGCCTGTTCCTCGTCGCGCTCCTCCCGCCCACGAAGGCGCGAAGACGCCGAAGGCACGAAGGCACGAAGGCGGGGCTGTATGCAAGCCTGTGTGCGTGGCTCCGGCGACCGGCCCGTTCGTGCCGGGACAGCGGAAGCAGTGACGCCAGCACCTGTGGGGTGATCACGGCGAGTGGAACCCTTGACCTCAAGTCTGCTTGAGGTCTCAGGGTGATCCATATGAACACCGAGATGAGCACCGAAACCGCGGACATCAAAGCCATCGAACAGGTTGTGGCCACCGTCGAGCGCACACAGCGCGCCAAGGACGTCGACGGGTTCCTCGCGCTGTTCCATCCCGACGCCGTCTGGACGACCGCCCACGGCAAGGTCCTCATCGGCCTCGACGCCATCGCCGAGTTCACCCGCGCCGTCCTGCCCGCCGCGAGCTGGGACGGCGAGGTCACCTACGAGGCGGTGCACACGCAGTTCCTGCGGCCCGACGTCGCGGCGGTCAAGGTCCGGCAGGTCTACCACTCGGCGGACGGCGACACCGAAGGTGCCCCGCTCTACGTCATGACCAAGCAGGGAAACGGGAGCTGGCTCCTGCACGCCTGCCAGAACACGGAAGTGCGGGCAGGCTGAGGATCGGACGGTGACCCCTGCCGCGCCGCCGAGGCCCCACCGATGAGTTTCCGGTGGTCGCGCAGTCCACCCGTCGACACGAAGGGAGCGCACCATGCGCAAGATCATCGTTTGCACGTTCCTGTCGCTGGACGGCGTCATGCAGGCACCGGGCGGTCCGGACGAGGACGCCGAGAGCGGCTTCGAGCACGGCGGCTGGCAGAGGCCGGTGTCCGACGACGAGGTCGGCGCGGCCATCGCCGGCTGGTACGAGCCCGCCGACGCGATGCTGCTCGGCCGCAAGACGTACGACATCTTCGCGGCGTACTGGCCGACCGCCGATCCCGGCAACCCGTTCACCGAGCGGATGAACAGCATGCGCAAGTACGTGGCGTCCCGGACCCTGACGTCCCTGGAGTGGGAGAACTCCACGCTGCTGGAGGGCGACGTCGCCGACGCCGTGCGTGAGCTGAAGGCGTCCGACGGCGGTGACATCAACGTCGTCGGCAGCGGCGACCTCGCCCAGACGCTCATGCGGCACGACCTGGTCGACGAGTACCGGCTGACCATCCATCCGGTGATCATCGGCACCGGCAAGCGGCTGTTCGCCGACGGAGCGGTCCCCACCGCTCTGGAGCCGGTCAGTGTCTCGACGACGAAGAGCGGCACCGTCGTCGGCGTCTACCGGCCGACGGGCAAGCCCAGCTACGACAGCTACTAGGTTCTGTCTCTTCGCTCAGCGGTCGCGCGCCCGCGTGGCCTGCTCGAGACGCCGGCCGACATGCACGCCCTGGAGGCCGCCGCTGTCCTGGTGACGGTCGTCGAGGCCGTGCTGGAGGCGGGCGGGGTGTCGGACGTCAACTCGCTGCCTTCGTACCGCCGTGGCACGCGGCGCTCGACGAATGTGTCGGAATGTTGGCGGACCGGGTGGGCCCGGCGGATGCCGGAGTGGAGGGGGAGTGGGGGGGGGGAGTGGTGGTGTAGGTGAGGTAGACGCGTGGCCCGGACTTCGGAGCTCGCCGCTGGGGCGTGTGCGGCGGCGGGGTCGCTGTGAGAGGCCCGCCCCGCTCAGGCCGACGCGACGTGAGTGAAGCGTTCCGCCACGTGGAGGTCGGACTCGATGTGGCCGGCCGTTGTGATCAGCTCGGGCAGGAGGGTGTCGAGGCAGTCGTCGAGGGTGCGGCGGGCCGGGTGCATCGCCGTGTTGAGGGCGGCGACGACGCGGCCCGTGCGGTCGCGTACCGGTACGGCGATCGAGCGCAGCCCCTCCTCCAACTCCTCGTCGACCAGGGCGTATCCCTGGACCCGCACTTCCTCCAGGGCGTCGGCGAGGGCCGTGGGGTCCGTCACCGTGCGGGAGGTCAGGGGGTGCAGCGGGCCCGGGTCGCGCTCGGCGGGCGGCAGGTCCGCCAGCAGGACGCGGCCCAGTGACGTGGCGTAGGCGGGCAGACGTGTGCCGGGGGTGATGTCCACGGTCATCACGCGGTGCGTGGTGGCCCGCGCCGTGTACTGGATCTCCGGCCCGGAGCTGGTCTCGCTGGGCACAGCGCCGGAGCCACCCCGCACCAGCACCGCCAGCGACGTCGACTCCTGGATCCGTTCCGCCAGTTCTGTCAGGTGCGGGGTCGCGATGCGGGGGAGGGAGGTGCGGGACAGGGGCGGGAAGCCCAGGGACAGGACGCGGGGGGTGAGGGCGAAGGTGCGGTCGGTCGGGCGGGTCACCAGGCCCAGGTGCTCGTAGGTGATCAGCGCCCGGCGGGTCGTCGCCCGGGCGAGGCCCGTCGCCTTCGCCACGTCCGTGAGCGGCAGCTCGGCCCGGCCCTCGCCGAAGGCGGTGAGGACGGTCAGGCCACGGGCGAGGGACTCGACGAACTCTCGGCCGAGCTCCTGTTTGGACCCGCCCGTCCAGGTGGCGAGTCCCGTCGGGCCCGCCCCGGGCTCGGGTACGGGTGCCTCGCGCAGGTCGTCCTCCATGGCTCCGACCGCCGTGCGCAGGCGGGGGAGGAGCGTGTCGCGCAGGTCGGCCGCGGTGTGCCGGCTGGTGTGGCTGACGACGCTGGCCACGCAGGCGATCCGGCCGGTGCGCGGGTCCCGTACCGGTACGGAGACCGCCACCAGGCCGGGCTCGATCAGCTGGTCGTCCAGTGCGAAGCCGCCGGTCGCGGCCTGGGCCGCCGCACGCTCGAACTCCTCGTCCGGGGACGGGCGTTCCCTCGGCGGTACGGCGGGAAAGCCACGGTCCCGCGGGTCCGCCGCCCGGCGCTCGCGCCAGCGGTGCCAGTCGGGGTCCGTCCACTCCGTGGCGAACAGGGGGCCGGGCGCGGTGCGTTCGGCGGGGAGCAGGTCGCCGATGCGGAAGCTGAGGGACATGGCGCGGCGGCGGGTGGCCTGGTGGATGAACCGGATGCCGTCCCGGTCGGCGACCGCCAGCGACACCGACTCGTCGAGCTCGTCGGCGAGGGCGTCCGCGCGCGCGTCCAGCAGGGCGGGGAGGCGCAGGGCCGCCAGGTAGGCGTTGCCCAGCTCCATCACCCGTGGGGCCAGCACCGCGTCCCGTCCGTCGAGCCGTACGTACCCCATCCGCGCGAGGGTCGCCGTGATCCGGTCCACCGTGGACCGCGCGAGCCCGGTGGCCCGCTCCAGCCCGCTCAGGCTCACCGTGCCCCCGGCCTCGGTCAGCTCCCGCAACACGGCGACCCCACGCACCAACGGCGTCACCGCCTCGGCGGGCGGCACGGCGGACGAGCCGCCCGCCGCCACGGCGTCCGGCACGCTCTCCACGCTCGTCCTCGCAGGCATCGACTCTCCGCTACGGCATCCAGGGCCCTACGGCTCCACGGCACGCCTACCGTAATTGAGGCCCTCGGCCACCAGAACCTGAGAACCCATCTCACCGCCGTGTGACCAGCACCCTGTAGTTCCCCGCTGTGTCCGTCGACGTCACCGAGATGCGGATGCCGTGCCCGGAGTCGACGAAGGTCTCGCCCGGGGTGAAGGGGGCGTCGGAGAGTTCCGCGTGGACGTTGGGGCTGCGGGTGCAGCCGCCGGAGTCGGGTTGGGAGTCGTACGCGGTGATCGGGCCCATACCGGTGTCGATCTCCGCGTCGACGCGGTAGATCAGGACGCCCGGGCGGCACACCGCCTCGTCGTTGCCCTCCCGGGTGCGCAGCTCGACGGCATAGCCACTGCGGCGGTTCACCGGGACGAAGACCAGCTTGGGCCCACCCGCCCGAGCCAGCGGTGTCAGCGTGTACTGCGTCGTCCCGGGCAGCGCCGCGCAGCCGATCTGGGTGGCGTCCAGCCAGCCCAGCTTCCACTTGTGCCAGCCGAGCAGGTCGTTGTTGGCCCCCCAGTCCTCGCTCATGATGTCCCAGTGCCCGACCGCGCCCCCGCCCTCCTGGGTGTACAGGTCGGGCAGCCCGAAGACATGGCCGTTCTCGTGCGGCAGGACGCGGAAGCCGGTCCGGGCGTAGGAGCCGGAGCCGTCGTCCTGGCGGGAGTAGACGAAGGAGGCGTTCGACACGGGGACGCCGTCGGCGACGGGTGCCTCGGCGTTGCCCGCGAAGGTCACGGACAGGACCGTGTCGAGCGCGGACGGCCCCGCGTTCGGGGTGATCAGCACGTTCAGCAGGTCGTACGCCCGGAAGTCGACCGTCGGGTCGGCGGCGGCCACGATGTCCTGGACGAGAGCGCGGTAGCCGGGGTCGAAGGGCGCGCCGCGTTCTATGTCGTACGCGCGGAACGGCTTCGGCATGCGCAGCCAGTCGCGGACCGGGGCCTCGGGGCGGTAGTCGAGGCGGCCGTAGGAACTCGTGCGGAACCACTCCTGGGTCTGCGGGAAGAACTCGTTGAAGCGGTCGAGCGCGCTGCCCTGGCCCGGCGCGTCGGAGAAGTCGACCATCACGGTCAGCGCGCGGACGACCCCGGTGGCGCGGGCGTAGCCGGCCGGGGTCGGGATGCCCTCCGACATCTGGACGACCGGGCTGCCGCTGATCATGCAGGCGCCGAGGGCGGTGGAGGGGGACACCGCGACCGGGCCCGCGCCGGCCGGCGAGGCACTCGGGGTGAGGCGTCCGGAACCGGCCGAGGTGCTGACCGCGAGGGTCAGGACGGTCACGGAGGCGAGGGCGGCCACACGGCGCGGGCGTATCCGACGCCTGGTCGGCTGCGGCTGCATGGGTGGGCCCTTCCGGTCCGGGCAGCCGCCCGTCACCGGCTGCGCCCTCCCGATCACCCTGTGTCGGGGTGGTGGGGGGCGCGCGTTGGAGGGGGCCGATCGTGGGCTCCGTCCGTGGTCGCCCGCTCGTCGTGAGATGTGACTCAGGTCACAAGAAATGGAGGGCGGTAGGGGAAATTCCGGGGACTGATTCCCCGTTTAGCCATGTGTCCGAGTGAAACGGGGATCCCCTCCCCGGATCGCGGACCCGAACGAACCAGACAAGCCGAACAGGCCGGACAAGCAGAACGGGCCGCCGGATGGTTCGGATTGTTCGGACCGAACCACACAGCCCATCCACCAAGGAGTACGCCGTGCAGACCGCGCCCCCCGAGCAGCGCAAGGCATCCCGGCCGCGCGCCGATGCCCTGCGCAACCGGGAGCGGATCGTCGCCGCCGCCCGGGAGATGTTCACCGAGTTGGGCCCCGATGTGCCGCTCGACGACATCGCCCGCCGGGCCGGCGTCGGCAATGCCACGGTGTACCGCAACTTCCCGGACCGCGACGCGCTCGTGCGCGAGGTCGTCTGCTCGGTCATGGACCGCACCGCGCGGGCCGCCGAGATCGCCCTCGCCGAGAACGGCGACGCGTTCGGGGCGCTGGAGCGCTTCGTGCACGTGGCCGCCGACGAGCGGATCAGCGCGCTGTGCCCGATGCTCTCCAGCACGTTCGACGACAACCACCCCGACCTGGTCGCCGCTCGCGACGGGGTCGAGCGGATCATCCATGAGGTCATGGGCCGCGCCAGGGCGGCCGGACAGCTCCGCGCCGACGTGGACGTCGGCGACCTGTTCGTCGCCGTGGCCCAGCTCAGCAGGCCTCCCGCCGGTACGGCCTGCCTCAACGCCGACCGCTTCGTACACCGCCATCTTCAGCTGTTCCTGGACGGACTGCGGGCCCCGGCCCGCTCCACCCTGCCGGGCACGGCCGTGACCTTGGAGGACCTGCGCGAGTCCTGACCGATTAGTTCAGCGCACCACAGCAGTCAACTACACCGACGTTGACCGGCCGTCACAACGACGGGCCGTCCCCTTTCGACAGTCTTTTTTCGCTCCGAAGTCCCGAAGTGGGTACCTCCATGTCTGAAACAGCCGCAAAGGCTCCCGGCGCACCGGCCACGTCCGGTGACGCCAACCGCTGGAAAGCGCTCGTCTTCATCGCGCTCGCCCAGCTGATGGTCGTCCTCGACGCCACCATCGTGAACATCGCCCTGCCCTCCGCCCAGCAGGACCTGGGCATATCCGACGGCAACCGGCAGTGGGTCGTCACCGCCTACGCCCTCGCCTTCGGCGGACTCCTCCTCTTCGGCGGCCGCATCGCCGACCTGTGGGGCCGTAAGAACGCCTTCGTCGTCGGCCTCGTCGGCTTCGCCGCGGCCTCCGCGCTCGGTGGCGCGGCCACCAACGAGGCGATGATGTTCGGCGCCCGCGCCCTCCAGGGCGCCTTCGGCGCACTGCTCGCGCCCGCCGCGCTCTCCCTGCTCGCCGTGATGTTCACCGACGCCAAGGAGCGCGCCAAGGCGTTCGGCATCTACGGTGCGATCGCGGGTGGTGGCGGCGCCGTCGGCTTCATCCTCGGCGGTGTGCTGACCGAGTACATGGACTGGCGCTGGACGTTCTTCGTCAACATCCCGTTCGCCGTGGCCGCCGCGCTCGGCGCGTACTTCGTCATCCGTGAGCCCGAGGGCGGCCGCAACCGCAACCCGCTCGACATCCCCGGCGTCCTGCTGTCCACCACCGGTCTGGTCGCGCTGGTCTACGGCTTCACCCGCGCCGAGACCGACGGCTGGGGCGACTCGATGACGGTCGGCCTGTTCGTCGCCTCAGCGCTGCTGCTCGTCGCCTTCGTCGTCACCGAGGCGAAGGTCAAGGCCCCGCTGCTGCCCCTGCGCGTGGTCACCGACCGCAACCGCGGCGGTATCTACCTCTCGCTCGGCATCGCCATCATCGCGATGTTCGGCACGTTCCTGTTCCTCACCTACTACCTGCAGATCGTGAAGGGCTACACGCCCATCAAGACCGGCTTCGCCTTCATGCCGATGATCGTCGGCATGATGATCGGCTCGACCCAGATCGGCACACGTCTGATGACCCGGGTCCCGGCCCGGCTGCTGATGGGCCCCGGCTTCCTGGTCGCCGCGAGCGGCATGTTCCTGCTGACCCAGCTGGAGATCGGCTCGTCGTACGCCTCGACCGTTCTGCCGTCGATGGTGCTGCTCGGCCTCGGCATGGGTACGGCGTTCATGCCGGCCATGTCCCTGGCCACCCTGGGCGTCGAGCCCCGGGACGCCGGTGTCGCCTCCGCGATGGTCAACACCTCGCAGCAGGTGGGCGGCGCGATCGGCACGGCCCTGCTGAACACGATCGCCGCCTCGGCGACGACGTCGTACATCACGGACCACATCGGGGGCGCCACGTCCAAGTCCCAGCAGCAGCTGGTCCAGCTGCAGGGCATGGTGCACGGCTACACCAACGCGATCTGGTTCGCCGTCGGCATGCTGGTGCTGGCCGCCGTGATCGTGTCGGTCTTCGTCAACGCCGGCCGGCCCGACGGCACCACGGTGGCGGGCTCCGGCGAGAGTGTCGAGGACGAGCTGGCGGTGCCGGTCGTCGTCCACTGACGGCGACCGTCCCGCGGTACCCCTTCGGGCCCTTCGTTCGTACGGGGAAGGGGACGCTCCGTACGAACGCATCCAGGACCTGCCCCGGCCCGGCTGAGTGAGCGGCTCAGCGCAGCCAGGGCAGGTCCGCACCCGCTTCGTTGGGCTGAAGTCCCTCGGCGACGATCTGCATGATCTCGCCGAGGGACTTCTGCTGTTCCGGGGAGAGCCGTTCGAACAGCGCCTGCCGTACGGCCGCCACATGGCCCGGCGCGGTCCGCCGCAGCACCTCCAGGCCGGCGTCCGTCAGCACCGCGAACTGCCCGCGCTTGTCGGAGGGGCAGTCCTCGCGCCGCACCCAGCCGTTCTTCTCCAGACGGGCGATCGCGTGGGAGAGCCGGGAGCGGGTGATCTTCGACTTCATCGCCAGCTCGGTCATGCGCAGCCGCCGCCGCGGGGCCTCCGCGAGGCCCACGAGGAGGCCGTAGTAGATGTGCGGCATGCCCGCGTCACGCTGGAGCTGGCGGTCGAGATGGTCCTCGAGGAGGGTGGTGGCATGCAGGTAGGAGCGCCATACGCGCTGTTCCTCGGCGGTGAGCCACTGCGGCTCTTCAGCGGATGCGGGTGCCGTGTTCATGTATCCCACTGTAAAGGCTGTGTCCTTGAAAATTGAACAAAGTGACTGTATGTTGCATGAGGTAGAGCTTTAGGTTTCAAGCACTGATCCTCCGGAAGGAGTCGCCGCCATGTCCGCCGCCACCCAGGAGCGCATGCCCGCCCTGTACCTGAGCCACGGCGCGCCGCCGCTGGCGGACGACCCGATCTGGCCCGGTCAGCTTGCCGCCTGGTCCGCCGACCTGCCGCGACCCAAGGCGATCCTCATGGTCTCCGCCCACTGGGAGGAGGCGCCCCTCGCCCTCGGTGCCGTCCAGCCCGTCCCCCTCGTCTACGACTTCTGGGGCTTCCCCGAGCACTACTACCGGGTCCGCTACGACGCCCCGGGCGCACCGGAGCTGGCCGAATCCGTACGCAAGCTGCTGCGCGCCCCCGGCATGCCCGTGCAGGACATCCCGGACCGCGGCCTCGACCACGGTGCCTACGTCCCGCTGGTGGAGATGTTCCCCGAAGCCGACATCCCGGTGCTCCAGGTCTCCATGCCGACCCTCGATCCGGTGAAACTGATGGAGATCGGCCGCAGGCTCGCGCCCCTGCGGGACGAGGGCGTGCTGATCGTCGGCTCCGGCTTCTTCACCCACAACCTGGCCGCCCTGCGCCACACCGGCCCGGGTGTGCCGACCTGGTCCTCGGAGTTCGACGACTGGGGGCGCCGGGCGCTGGAGTCCCGCGACTGGGACGGCCTGCTCGACTTCCTCGACAAGGCCCCGGCCGGCCGCTACGCCCACCCGCGCACCGAGCACTTCGCCCCGCTCTTCGTGACCATGGGCGCGGCGGAGGTCAGCGGCGAGCTCGACGCGCAGAGGTCGGTGATCGACGGCTTCTGGATGGGCATGGCGAAGCGGTCGGTGCAGTTCGGCTGAGGCGAGCCGTCCCGGGCGTACGGCTACAGCTCCTTCTCGTACCAGGCCACGTCCCAGTAGCGGCCGAACTTGCGGCCCACCTCGCGGTACGTGCCGACGTACCGGAAGCCGAAGCGCTCGTGCAGCCCGACGGACCCCTCGTTCGGCTGCGCGATGCCCGCGTAGGCGCGATGCACGTCCTCTCCGGAGAGCGCCTCGAAGAGCGCCTTGTAAAGGAGCGTGCCGATACCTCGGCGACCGGCGTGCGGGGCGACGTAGACCGTGACCTCCACGGAGGTCGAGTAGGCGGCCTTCGGCCGGTAAGGGCTGGATGTGGCGTAGCCGAGAATCTCCTGTGAGTCCGTGGCCTCGGCAACCATCAGTCGGTGCGGTCCGTCTTCAGGGTGGGAGAGCAGCCAAGGGCGGCGCTCTTCCGCAGTGAAGGCCTCGATGTCGAATGTGATGGCCGTCTCACGTACGTAGTGGTTGTAGAGATCCGTGAGGGCGTCGAGATCCGCCTCGACTCCCGCCCTGACCTGCACCTCTGTACGTGCTGGCGACATCGCTCCTCCTCGTGTGGCCGGACAGGGTACTGCATGATCAGAAAAAACGAGGTGCTGGTTGGGAATTCTGTCCTGATTCCAGTCGTTGTTTCCTTCGGATGCAGGGCACTCGACAAGAGTCCGGAGCGTTCAGGAGGCAGAGAGCGCTCCGAGCGCCGAAGACCGACGAGTGCGTCCGGTGTCCGACGGACCACCCGCTGACCCACCATCGCAAGGGAGCACGCATGGCAACCCGTGCCGTCGCCCGTCGTCAGTCCGCCACCGGCGAGACGGCCGACTCGGCAAGCAGTGTTCGCGCCCACGCCGGCGAGATCGCCGACCGCGACCTGGTCGGCATGTACCTCGACGAGATCGCGCGTACACCGCTGCTCGACGCCGCCAAGGAGGTCGAGCTGTCGCAGACCGTCGAAGCGGGCGTGTTCGCGCGACAGGTCCTCGACGGGTACGAGGAGTCCAAGACGGACGCCACCCGTGAGGAGCTCGAGGCCCTGGTCGCCGAGGGAGAGCGGGCCAAGGACGTCTTCATCCGCTCCAACCTCCGCCTGGTCGTCGCCGTGGCGCGCCGCTACCCCCGCAGCGGCCTGCCCCTGCTCGACCTGATCCAGGAGGGCAACGCCGGCCTGGTCCGCGCGGTCGAGAAGTTCGACTACCGCAAGGGCTTCAAGTTCTCGACGTACGCGACCTGGTGGATCCGCCAGGCGATCACGCGCTCGATAGCCGACCAGTCCCGCACCATCCGTCTGCCCGTCCACCTGGTGGAGGAGCTCGGCCGGATCCGTCGCGTGCAGCGCGAGTTCAACCGGGAGAACGGCCGTGACCCGGAGCCCGCGGAGATCGCGGCGGAGCTCGGTTCCAACCCGGAGCGTGTGATCGACGTCCTCGACTGGGCCCGTGACCCGGTCTCGCTGAACATGTCGGTGGACGACGAGGGCGAGACCCAGTTCGGCGACCTCCTGGAGGACACGTCGGCGGTCTCCCCGGAGCAGTCGGTCCTCACCCTCCTGCGCAGCGAGGAACTCGACGATCTCATCGGACGCCTCGACCAGCGCACGGCCTCCATCATCAAGATGCGGTACGGCATCGAGGACGGCCGCGAGCGCACGCTGACCGAGGTCGGCAAGGAGCACGGGCTCACCCGTGAGCGCATCCGTCAGATCGAGAAGCACGCCCTGCTGGAGCTGAAGAAGCTGGCCCGCGACACCGGGTTCGACGCGGCGGCATGAGCCGAGTGCCACAAGCCGGCGCCGACGGGCGCCGGCTCGGCACGGCAGAGGCACTCCGAGGCGCACGGTGCGGGTGCGCGCCGATGCGTGCGCCGGGTGGCGAAAGCCCGCGCAAACATGGCGATGTAACGCCGCTTCAAAGCGCCGAGTCCGGGAACAAGAATCCACGACACGGCAGTTCGACCCACGAGACGGTGGTCCGACCCCGGGACATCCCGGGGCCCCTGATCCAAGTCCCGACGCAATCCCCCCCCGGCGCCGGGACTTTCCCCGAGCCGGGCTCCGGCGCCCCTCCCCCCGGGCGCCGGGGCCCGTCTCCACCTTCCCGCCGCGTTCTTCCCGTCGCGCCACATCGCGGCCGGGCCCGCGCACGACTCAGGCGGGCCACCCCGTACCTGAACCACGGGGTGACCCGCCCGAATGCCAGATTGTGCCACGCTCCACGGCACCCGGGCCGGTGGCCGTCTCACCCACCGCCCCCGGCGCGACTCAGCCGGCCCCCCAACTCCCGTACGCACTCCCTCAACTCGGCGGGCTCCCGTACGGAGAACTCGCACCCCACGACGGCGAGCCGGACCGCCACCCACTCCACCGGATCCTGTGTCCGTCCCCGCAACCGGCACGCCCCCTCGTCGCCCTCCAGCGGCTCCGGCCGACCCATCGCCCCCCACAACCGGGTGGCGACGACCTCCGCCGGTGCCCGGAAGGTGACGTCGAAGTCGTACTCCGCCTCGTGCGGGTCCTGCCGCCGCCGGATGGACCGCCGCAGATACTCCGCCGCGTCCCCCTCCGGCACCTCCCGCGGAGCGAACCGCACCCCGGTGGCGAACGGCTCGCTCACCCGGTCGACGCGGAACGTCCGCCAGTCCGCGCGATCGAGGTCGTAGGCGACGAGGTACCAGCGACGCCCGGTCGACACCAGCCGGTACGGCTCGGTCAGCCGCCGTGACGTACTCCCGTCCCCGGCGCGGTAGGCGAACCGCAACCGCTCCCGCCCGGCCACCGTCGCCGCCATGACGGTCAGCGTCTCCGGTGCGATGCTCGCCCCGTCCCCACTGGTCAGCGGCGTGGTCGCGGCCTGCAGCGTGGTCACCCGGTGCCGCAGCCGGGACGGCAACACCTGCTCCAGCTTGGCAAGGGCCCGCACCGACGCCTCGTCCACGCCCTCCAGCGCGTGCCCGGCGCCCGCGCGCAGCCCGACCGCGATCGCCACCGCCTCCTCGTCGTCCAGCACGAGCGGCGGCATCGCCTTGCCGGCCACCAGCCGGTACCCGCCGTCCGCCCCCATGCTCGCCTGCACGGGATACCCCAGCTCCCGCAGCCGGTCGATGTCCCGCCGCACGGTACGACGGGACACCCCGAGCCGGTCGGCGAGCTCACCGCCGGGCCATTCGCGGGGCGTCTGGAGCAGGGACAGTAGCTGGAGGAGTCGAGCCGGAGTGTCCGTTGTCATGAGAGTGAGAATCGCGCACATGTAGGTCACGATCAGACCTACTGGGGTCCTAACTTCTTCCCATGACCTCAACGGACACCCTGCGCACCACCGCCGACAGGGGCGAATCGGGCACCGCGGGCGACCGCCGGCGCTGGTTCGCCCTGGCGATCGTGATGACGGCGGCCTTCATGGACCTCGTCGACGTCACGATCGTCAACATCGCCATCCCGTCCATCCGGCAGGACGCCGGCGCCTCCGTCAGCCAGATCCAGTGGATCACCGCCGGATACGCCCTCGCCTTCGCCGCGGGGCTGATCACCGGCGGGCGGCTCGGTGACATTCACGGGCGCAAGCGGCTGTTCCTCGTCGGGATCGGCGGGTTCACCCTCGCGTCGGCGCTGTGCGGCTTCGCCGCGAACCCGGAGATGCTGGTCGCCTCCCGCATCCTCCAGGGCGCGATGGCGGCGCTGATGGTGCCGCAGGTGCTGTCGATCGTGCACGCCACCTTCCCGGCGCACGAGCGCGGCAAGGTGTTCGGGCTGTTCGGCGCGATCGTGGGGCTGGGGGCCGTCTCCGGGCCGCTGCTCGGCGCGTTGCTGACCGAGTGGAACCTGTTCGGGCTCGAGTGGCGGCCGATCTTCCTCATCAACCTGCCGGTCGGGATCGTCGGGCTGGTGCTCGGGAGCCGTTTCATCAGCGAGTCGAAGGCTCCGCGGGCGCTGAGGCTGGACCTGGTGGGCGTGGCCATGGTCGTGCTCGGGCTGCTGATGCTGCTCTACCCGCTGACCCGCGGTGAGGAGCTGGGCTGGCCGGTGTGGGGGTACGTGTCGATGGCCGGTGCGCCGGTCGTCTTCGCCCTGCTGGTGGTGTTCGAGAAGCGGAAGGCCGCGCGGGACGGCTCCCCGCTGGTCGAGCTGTCCCTGTTCAAGGTGAAGAGCTTCGCCGCCGGCATCGCGGTGCAGACCGTCTTCGGGGTCGGACTCGGCATCTTCTTCCTGGTGTGGACGCTGTACATGCAGACCGGGCTGGGCTGGAGCCCGCTGCGGGCGGGGCTGACCGGTGTGCCGTTCTCGATCGCCGTCTCCACGGCGGCGGGTCTGTCCGTGCAGAAGCTCGTCCCGCGCTTCGGCCGCAAGGTGCTCCAGGCCGGTGCGCTGCTGATGGCGGTGGGCGTGCTGATCTACATCTGGGAGTCCGAGCGGTACGGCCTGTCCATAGCCTCCTGGCAGATGGCGCTGCCGCTGGTCGTCATGGGCGTGGGCATGGGCCTGATCGTCGCCCCGCTCACGGACGCGGTGCTGTCGGAGGTCCCGCGCGAACACGCCGGTTCGGCGTCCGGGCTCATCAACACCGTGCAGCAGATGGGCAACGCGCTGGGACTCGGCCTGGTGTCCGTGGTGTTCTTCGGGGTCATCGGCGACGACCTGCGGCCGGAGCGGATCGGCCCGGCCTTCGTGGACGCCTTCCAGCACGCGCTCGGCTGGGTGGCCGCGGTGATGGTCGTCATCTTCCTGTTGATGTTCGCGCTGCCCCGGCGCCCCGCGCAGCACATCGAGGGCGCTTCGTCGGAGGTTCCCGGGGTGGCGGAGCGGGAGCCGCAGCCGGTGGGGTGAGCTTCTCGGTGCGGGGCCCGGCATCTTTCGAGATGCCGGGCCCCTTCTGATGTGTGCTCCTGGCATGCTCGGACACAGCCGGAAGTCCGTTCATGTCCGAGTGGAGCCCGAAAATGTTTACTTTCTGGAAATCCGGGCGTAGCCTCCCATCGAAACCACACGTTCGGGCATCGGTCGGAGGCGAACGGACATGTACGCACCGGAGCGGCAGCAGGAGATTCTCCGGCTCGCCCGTGACGGCGGGCGGGTGGATGTCGTGTCGCTGGCCGAGGAGTTCCAGGTCACGGCGGAGACGATCCGCCGGGACCTGAAGGCCCTCGACCGTGCCGGCCTGGTCCGCCGGGTGCACGGCGGGGCCATCCCCGTAGGCCGGCTCGACTTCGAGCCGGACATCGCCGAGCGCGAGTCGACCGCCGCCGACGAGAAGGACCGCATCGCCAAGGCGGCCCTCGCGGAGTTGCCCACCGAGGGCACGATGATCCTCGACGCCGGAACGACGGTCGCGCGCCTGGCCGCCGCCCTCCCCCTGGAGGCCGAGCTCACCGTCGTCACGCACTCCCTGCCGATCGCGGCCCGCCTCGCGGACCACCCCGGCATCCAGCTCCACCTCGTCGGCGGGCGCGTACGGCACCGTACGCGCGCCGCCGTGGACGCCTGGGCGCTGCGCGCGTACGGAGAGATCCGCGCGGACGTCCTCTTCGTGGCGGCCAACGGCTTCTCCGCCGAGCACGGTCTGACCACCCCCGACCTCGCCGAGGCCGCGGTGAAACAGGCCGCCGTCGCCGCCGCCCGCCGCGTGGTGCTGCTCGCCGACTCCGCCAAGCACGGCCAGGAGCACTTCGCCCGCTTCGGCGACCTGAGCGACGTGGACCTGCTGATCACCGACAGCGGGCTGAGCCCCGAAGACGCCGTCGCGATCGAGCGCGGCGGCACGGAAGTAGTGCGCGCATGATCCTCACCGTCACCCCGAACCCCTCCCTGGACCGCACCTACGAGGTCCCGTCCCTCGACCGTGGCGAGGTCATCCGCGCCACCGGCGAACGCATGGACCCCGGCGGCAAGGGCGTGAACGTCTCCCGCGCCGTCGCCGCCGCCGGGCAGCGCACTGTCGCCGTCCTGCCCCTGGGTGGTGCGCCGGGCGCGCTCGTCGCCCACCTGCTCGACGCGCAGGGCATCGAGGTCGCGCCGGTGCCGGTCGCCGGGGCCACCCGCTCGAACATCGCGCTCGCGGAGTCGGACGGTGTTCTGACGAAGATCAACGCTCCCGGGCCCGAGCTGTCCGCCGCCGAGCAGGAACTGCTCCTGGAGACCGTGCGCGAGCAGTCCCGCGACGCCTCCTGGATCGCCTGCTGCGGCAGCCTGCCGCGCGGACTCGCCCCGTCCTGGTACGCCGACCTGGTCGCCCGGGTGCACGCCGCCGGCATGCGCATCGCGCTGGACACCTCCGGCCCCGCCCTCCTCGCGGCGCTGCGCGAGCGGCCCGACGTGGTGAAGCCGAACGCCGAGGAACTCGCGGAGGCCGTCGGACGCCCGCTGGCCACGGTGGGCGACGCGGTGAAGGCGGCCGAGGAACTGCGCGAGAGGGGCGCGGGTGCCGTCCTGGCCAGCCTGGGCGCCGACGGGCAGCTGCTCGTCGACGCCCACGGCGCCTGGTTCGGCAGCGCGCGGGTAGACGTCGTCCGCAGCAACGTCGGCGCGGGCGACTCCTCGCTCGCCGGCTTCCTGATCGCCGGCGGCAGCGGGCCCGACGCGCTCGCCTCCGCCGTCGCGCACGGCGCCGCCGCCGTACAGCTGCCGGGCAGCGAGATGCCGAAGCCGGACGACCTGGACCCCGCTGTGGTGACGGTCACGGCGGACGTGCCGATGGATCGCGTATTGAAGGAGCCGGTGGCATGAGCGTCCGCGCAGCGACGACGGCCCGACCATCCGCCCTGGAGCGGCGAGGCTCCCTGTTACTCGCCGCGACGGACGGGACGCGGGGCACCCTGAGCCGCCCCGCCGTCCCGAGGAGGCGGGGTTTCCCCGGCCCCGCCTCCACCACTCCCGTCACCCCCCACAGCACCCCCGTCCCCCCTCTCGCCCACCCCCAGTGCCGGGCGATACGCGTGCGAAGGAGCCCGCGATGAGCGACATGATCACCGCGGACCTGGTCGACCTCGACCTGTCCGCCGATACCAAGGAAGCGGCGGCGCGTGCCCTCGCCGAGCGCATGGTGGCCCTGGGCCGCGTGACCGACCTGGACGGCTTCCTCGCCGACGTGGCCGCGCGCGAGGCACAGATGCCGACCGGCCTCGACGGCGGCATCGGCATCCCGCACTGCCGCAGCGAGCACGTCACCGAGCCCACGCTCGCCTTCGGACGCAGCGCCGCCGGCATCGACTTCGGCGCGGCGGACGGCCCCGCCGACCTGATCTTCCTGATCGCCGCCCCGGCCGGTGCCGACGACGCCCACCTGACGATCCTGTCGTCGCTGGCCCGGCAGCTGATGAACGCCGAGTTCACCGCCGCGCTGCGGTCGGTGGACGACGCGACGGCCGCGGCCGCGCTGATCCGCGGGGACGAGCCCGCGGCGGACGAGCCCGCGGTCGCCGGTGGGGACGAGCCCGCGCGGGCCGGTTCCGAAGACTCCGTGGCGGCGTCGGCGGCGGCCTCCGCCGACGCCGCCACGGGTACTGCCGCCGCAGGTACGGCCGCCACGGTCGCCGCCGAGGACGCGGCCGCCGAGGAGCGGCCCTTCCGGATCGTCGCCGTCACGTCCTGTCCGACCGGCATCGCCCACACCTACATGGCGGCCGAGTCGCTGGAGAACGCCGGCCGTGAGGCGGGCGTCGAACTCGTCGTCGAGACCCAGGGTTCGGCCGGCTTCACCCGGCTCGACCCGGCGGTCATCGCGGCCGCGGACGGCGTGATCTTCGCCCACGACGTGCCCGTACGGGACAAGGACCGCTTCGCCGGCAAGCCGACCGTCGACGTCGGCGTGAAGGCGGGCATCAACCGGCCCGGCGAGCTGATCACCGAGGTGCGTGGCAAGGCCGAGCGCGGCGAGGTCACCGCCGGTTCCCCGGGCGCGACGCCCGTCGAGCGCTCCGGCGACTCCACCGAGGGCTACGGCACCAAGCTGCGCAAGTGGCTGATGTCCGGCGTCAGTTACATGGTCCCGTTCGTCGCCGCGGGCGGTCTGCTGATCGCCCTGGGCTTCGCGATCGGCGGCTACAAGATCAACAAGGCGCCGTCGGTCATGGAGCACTTCGTGTGGACCCAGAGCGACAGCTGGGCCGCGCTGCTCTTCCAGATCGGCGTGGTCTCCTTCGGCTTCCTGGTCCCCGTCCTCGCGGGCTACATCGCCTACGGCATGGCGGACCGGCCCGGCCTCGTGCCCGGCTTCGTCGGCGGCGCGATCTCGGTGACCATCAACGCGGGCTTCCTCGGCGGTCTGGCGGCCGGTCTCATCGCCGGTGGCGTGGTGCTGGCGATCCAGCGGGTCAAGATCCCGGCGGCGGTGCGCGGCATCATGCCGGTGGTGGTGATCCCGCTGATCTCCGCGGCGATCGTCGGCTTCCTGATGTTCGTCGTGATCGGCAAGCCCATCGCCGAGGCGCAGAAGGGCCTGACCGACTGGCTGAACGGCCTCACCGGCTCCAACGCGATCCTGCTCGGCGCCCTGCTCGGCCTGATGATGTGCTTCGACCTGGGCGGCCCGGTCAACAAGGTCGCCTACACCTTCGCCACCGCCGGTATCGCCGTCGCGAGCCCCAGCGACTCGGCGATGAAGATCATGGCCGCGGTGATGGCGGCCGGTATGGTCCCGCCGCTGGCCATGGCGCTGGCGACGACCGTGCGCGGCAAGCTCTTCACGCCGACCGAGCGCGAGAACGGCAAGGCCGCCTGGGTCCTGGGTGCCTCCTTCATCTCCGAGGGCGCGATCCCGTTCGCCGCGGCAGACCCGCTGCGCGTCATCCCGTCCTCGATGGTCGGCGGCGCGGTCACCGGTGCCCTGTCGATGGCTTTCGGCGCCACCCTGCGCGCCCCGCACGGCGGCATCTTCGTGGTCCCGCTGATCGGCAACCCGTTCCTGTACCTGGTCGCCATCGCGGTGGGCGTGGGCGTCACCACCACGCTGGTCGTCGTCCTCAAGGGCCTGCGCAAGCCGGCCCCGGGGACCACGGCCGCCGAGGCCGCGCAGGACGGCACGGGCACCTCGGCGTCGCAGGCGAAGCAGCCGGTCGCGGCCTGAGTGGCCGAGGGCTCTCAGTGGCCTGTAGTCACCCCTCTGCGCGCTTTTGACGCGGTGTGAGTGCTTCACACCACCTGCGAGATACATCACGGTCCGGGACCAAAGTCCCGGGCCGTGGTGTGTACTGGGACGTATGCCTCAGCACGTCTCGATCCTCCAGCTGGCGGGCGTCGCCTTCCTCGCCCTGGTGTCCGTCGCCTGGCTGGTCGGCCTGCTCCGCATGCTGCGCCGGGCCCGCGCCGAGGCCACCGTCTGGCACACCGGCTCCGCCGCCCTGTACGGCGTACCGGAGCAGCGGCAGAGCGGCCCCCACCGCGAGGCCGTCGAGCTGACCCCGGCGGAACGGGACGCCTTCGCGCTCCTCGTACGGCAGTTGGACGACCGCCGCTAGCGCGTCCCCCGCCGGCCGTTCAGGAGACCTGGGCGGCCCGCCGCTCCATCGCCTCCCGCGCCGCGTCCTCGGTGTCGTACACCTCGCACATGTGCCGGCCGTCGGGCGTCGCCGTGTGCTCGACCTCCCAGAGGGAGATCTCCCGGCCGTCGCCGAGCAGGAACGCGTGCTCGTAGAGCGAGAAGCCCAGCCCGATACGGCCCGCCCGGCAGGGGCGCCCGAAGGCCTGGGTGATCTGGTGGGCGAACGCCGTGGTCAGCAGGGCTGCGGTGGCCCCGTCCGGCCGGTCCGTGTTCTCCGCCCGGCGCAGCAGCCGGCGCGCGTGGTCCGGGGAGTCCTCGGTCACGTACGCGTGGCGGGGCTGCAGGGCCGGCGACAGCTGGACCGTCACCGGCAGTTCGAAGTCCGGGGCGTCCGGCGGCAGCGGCAGCCGGCCGGTGGCGGCGCGCAGCTCCTCCTCGTCGACGTACACCTCGTGCTGCGGCTCGCTGCCGCGCGCGGTGTTGTGGACCAGCTCCCACAGGGTGACGGCCGAGCCGTCGGCGAGCAGCCAGGTGTGCCGGTACGTCTCCCGGTGCAGCCCCGCGCTGTGGTGCGCGGAGTGCAGGGAACTGTCGTGCGCCAGCGCGCAGTCCAACTGGTGGAGCGTCTCGTCGGGCAGTTCGAAGCTGTTCAGGGCGCGGCCGAGGAGCCGCGCGAGGTGCTCCTCCGGAGACTCGGGCGACTCGGGTGGTTCGTACGGTGCCGTCTCGTACGGAACGCTCAAGGCTTCTCCCGGCGTTGCTGCATGTCACCTTGTGGGTGCATACCGTAGCCCCTCGGTCGGACATCGTGTCCCGGAACCGAGAAAACGTACGCTGTAGAAAACGCCGGGGCCGTGCGAAAAGTTCCCGCACGGCCGGTCACCCCGTCAAGTTCGGCCGGTCGAACGTGACTTGATCCGGTCCTTCGTGACTTGATCCCGTCACCCGGCGCTGGTGGCCACCCACTGGCTCCACGGCAGGTTCCAGCCGTTGAGACCATTGTCGGGCGCGACCGACTTGTCCGGGGAGTTCTTGACGATCACCACGTCACCGATCATCGAGCTGTCGTAGAACCACTTGGCGGGCGTGTCCCCCTGCGCGCCCCGCACGTCCTGGAGGCCGACGCAGCCATGGCTGGTGCCCTGGCGGCCGAAGGGCGGGTTGCCCTGGTTGTACCAGTAGTTGCCGTGGATGAAGGTCCCCGACGTCGTCAGGCGCATCGCGTGCGGGACGTCCGGTATGTCGTAGGCGTTGGCGAGGTCGACCGTCCTGCTGTCCATGCGGATCTGCTGGTACTTCTCGGAGATCACCATCTGCCCGTTGTACGTGGTGAACTCCGGGCTCCCCGCCGAGATCGGCACCGTCCGCAGCGTCTTGCCGTCCCGCACGACCGTCATGGTCTGCGTGTTGACGTCGACCGTGGAGACCTGCGACCGCCCGATGGTGAAGGTGACGGTCTTCTTCTGCACCCCCTGGATGCCGTTCGCGCCCTTCACACCGTCCAGGTCGATCTTCATCGTGACCTTGGAGCCGGCCTTCCAGTACTCCTGCGGCCGGAAGTCGAGCCGCTGCGCACCGAACCAGTGCCCCACCACCTCCTGCCCGCTGCTGGAGGTGACCGTGATGTGCGACTGGACGGCCCTCTTGTCGCTGATCGCCTTGTCGAAGGTGAACGACACCGGCATCCCGACGCCGACCGTGGTGCCGTTGTCCGGCGTGTACGACCCGATGAAGCTGTTCGCCTTGCTCACCGTCGTGAAGGTCGAACGGGCGGCCGTGGCCCGGCCGTCCGCGTCCTTCGCGGTCGCCGAGATCTCGTACTTCGTCCCGCGCTCCAACTGCTCCTTCGGCTTCCAGGAGCGGCCGTTCGCGGAGATGTCCCCCGGTACGGCCTGCCCCGTCCCCGCCACGGTCATCTTCACCTCGGTCAGCCGACCGTCACCGACCTTCACGCCGGTCGTGTTGATCGACGCGCCGGTCGAACCGTCCTTGGCCGAGATGACGATGTCCGCGGCGGAGGTCTGGCTGGAACCCTTGCCGCCCTTGCCGTTCTCGTCGTCGTTCTTGGCGTTGGCGCTGCCGCCACAGGCGGTGAGGGTGAGCGCGCCGACCAGAAGGGCGGCACAGGCCCCCAGCGCTCGCCGCGGTGCTATGTCCGGCGTCGTCACGAGCTGCTCCAGGTTCGTGTGATGTGCGTGGTCCGCTCCAGTACGTGAACGAAGAGGGGACCGGCGGCCGTTGAGGTTCCCTCCGGCCGCCCCGAACGCCGTCAAGTGACAGAACCGGGACAATCGCCCGCCGCGGGCGAAGCGCGAGCAGCACCTACGGCCGCCCGTACAACTCCGCGTACGACGGCCACTCCCCGCCCGGCCCGACCACCGACTCCGCCGCCCGAACGGCACGCACGAGCGCCCGTGTCACCACGTCCGCCCCCGCCGCGAGCACCTCGTTCAGCGCGAGCGGGTGCCCGGCGTCGAGCGGGCGCGCCCCCGTGGCCAGCGTGAACACCGTGTCCCCGTCGTTGAGCAGATGGACCGGCCGCACAGCCCGCGCGATGCCGTCGTGCGCCGTGCCTGCCAGCTTCTGCGCCTGCGCCTTGGACAGGTCCGCGTCGGTGGCGACCACGGCGAGTGTGGTGTTGAGCGGGGGAGGGGGGTTCCTCGCCCCGGCCTCGGCGAGGCGTCGGCGTGCGGACTCATGGACGTGCGCCTCCGGGTGTCGCACCGGCCGCCCCTGGAACAACTCCCCGTACAACACCCCCGTGTCCGGATCCATCGCCGATCCCGCCGCGTTGGCCACGACCAGCGCCGCCACCGTGATCCCCGAGTCCAGGACGGTGCTCGCGGTGCCGACGCCGCCCTTCAGTGTCCCGACCGCGGCTCCCGTCCCGGCGCCCACGCATCCCTCCCGCACGGGTGCGCCCGCCGGGCTGGCCGCGGCCGCCTCGACCGCGATCCGGCCTAGGGCCGCGTCCGGCCTGGCCCGGAAGTCGCCGCCCCGGCCCAGGTCGAAGACGCAGGCGGCGGGCACCACCGGCACGACGTGCGCCGGGTCCACCCCGACGCGCACCCCGCGCCCCTGCTCCTCCAGCCAGGCCATCACCCCGGACGCCGCGTCCAGCCCGTACGCGCTGCCGCCGGTCAGGACGATCGCCTCGACCTTCTCCACCACGTTGCGCGGATCCAGGGCGTCGGTCTCCTTGGTGCCGGGACCGCCGCCGCGCACGTCCACGGCGGCCACCGCCCCGCCCTCCGGGGCGAGCACGACCGTGGTGCCGGTGAGCCAACCGTCGCCGGTGCGCGAGGCATGCCCCACGCGCACCCCGGCGACGTCCGTCAGAGCGTCAACTGTCATGGGGGTCAGTTTCCCGCGAAGCTGCACCCGATGAGGCACCTGAGGCATCTGAGGCACCTGAGGCACCTGAGGCACCTGTGATGCGGCACCCCCGGACGCCCTCACGCCGCCGGAGCGGTCGCCCTCGGCTCGCGCACGGCCGCGTCCGTTCGCGCCGTCAGCGCCACGCCCACCGCCACCGCCAGCGCCGACACCAGGCCGGCCGCGAGCACCGCCCAGTGCCCCAGGAAGGTGCAGCAGATCACCAGCAGTGCCGTCACCGGCAGCACCAGTTGCTGCCGGACGCCCACCTTGAAGTGGCGCGCGTGCAACGCCCACACGGCCAGCAGATAGAGCGCCGTCGGCAGGGTCACCGCGGCCGAGGCGGCCCGTGTGGAGATGTGCGCCTGGCCGACCGCCTGCTCGACCGCCACCTCCAGACCGGCACCGATCGCCGCCGCCGAGGCGAAGATCAGGTAGTGGCCGTACCCCCACACGAACGCCTGCTTGCTGGAGCGCAGATGGTCGTGGATCGGCACCACGAAGTAGATCCACCAGGCGGAGAACACGATCAGCAGACCGCCCGCGGCGATCGGCAGCAGCTCGTCCAGCGCGTTGTGCTCGTCCGCCGCAGACTTCACGGCGACCGTGGCCGCGGCGATCGTCTCGCCGAGCACGATGATCGTGAACAGCCCGTACCGCTCCGCGATGTGGTGCGCATGCCAGGACGTCGAGAAGTCCCTCTCCGCATACACCGGCACGCACAGCTCCACGACCACCATGGCCAGGAACACCCAGGGCCGGGCGGGTTCCGGCAGGACCACGAGACCCAGCCAGCCGACCTGGCACACCAGCACGCCGACCGCGTACCGCACCGCCGTCGCCCGCTCGGCGCCCTCGGCCGATCGCGCGGCCCGCAGCCACTGCGCGGACATCGCCAGCCGCATGATCAGGTAGCCGAGCCACACGAGCACGAAGTCGTGCTCCTCGAAGGCCCGCGACACCCCGGCCGCGAGCACCAGCACGCCGGCGATCTGGAACAGGGTGACGACCCGGTAGAGGACGTCGTCGTTGTCGTAGGCGGAGGCGAACCAGGTGAAGTTCATCCACGCCCACCAGATGGCGAAGAAGACCATCGCGTAGTCGAGGACGCCCTGGCCCGCGTGCCCCTCCGCGACGGAGTGCACCAGCTCGACGCCCGCCTGCGCGATGGCCACGACGAAGCACAGGTCGAAGAAGAGCTCCAGCGGCGAGGCCACCCGGTGCGCCTCCCCGCGGCCGCGCGCGGTCAGTCTGCGCAGAGGGGCGTGGCGTACGGGCGCGCCGGACGGGGGAGTTGAGCTGGACGTCATGGGTCCAGCACAGCAGACATCGGCGCGAAACGCTCGTGAACGGATTCACGACGATTCCGGGACCGTACTCTTGAGGCATGAGTACCGCCCCCGCCCCCGAGCCGCGCGACCCGAAGGCCGCGCTGATCTTCGACGACCCGCTGGACGCGCAGTCCTCCGACGACACGGACCGGGGTTGGGGTGAGCGGCCGAGGGCCGACGGCGACAGCGCCGCCGACCTGAAACGCTTCCTCGACGAGAAGCCGCCCCACCACCTCTGAGGGATTCCCGCTACACCCGGTCGTGACCTGACCCGCGCTGTGCGACCAGCGCGTCGCGGATCTCCTTCAGGACCTCCAGCTCGGTCACCTCGATGACCTCCTGCGTGCCCTCCCGCGCCTTCTTGCGGGCCTCGTGCCGGGCCAGGTACCTGGACATCGGCAGGACCATCAGGAAGTAGACGACCGCCGCGGTGATCACGAACGTCAGCGTCGCGCCGAGGACGGTGCCCCACAGGATCGGCACGCCTTTCGTGACCGTGCCGTCCGGCGCCACCTTGCACGGCGCTTCCAGGCACGAGCTGTAGCCGTCGAGGTTCTTGGTGCCGATCGCCCCGACCAGCGGGTTGATCACCCCTTTCACGACCGAGTTGACGATGTTGCTGAAGGCGGCGCCGATGACCACCGCCACTGCCAGGTCGACGACATTCCCGCGCATCAGGAAGGCTTTGAAGCCCTGCAGGATGCTCGGTTCCTTGTTCTTCTCGGCCACCTCGGGGACTCTCCTCGCATGCGCTGGTTGGGGAACAAACAGTTCCGCAACCTACGTCAGGGTGCCGATGCCGTGTCCAGTCCGGTCGCGACGTGGGATCCGGCAGGAAGAGGCGGCGCAGACCGCGCAGCAGGCGCAGGGCATGGCTCAGCACAGCGTCACCGCCAACCGGGCCGTCGCACCGGCACCGACCAGACGCGCCGCCGTGGTGCGCGGCACCGAGAGCACGACGAGCGCTCCGCTGTCGGCGGCGCCGTCCACGACCTCCGGCACCTCCGGCACCTTCGTCACCAGGGCCCCGTGGGCGACCACCCGGGCGTCGCCGCCCGTGCCCGTCGGTTCGGCGGCGATGACGTCGACCCGGTCCCCGGACCGCAGCAGCCGGACCGTGGCCCCGTCGGCGATGCGCACGGGGGCCGTCACCATCTCCACGGCCCGGCGCGCGGGCGCCCGGTCATCCGCGAGCGAGGCGGTGTGAGTGGGAAGGCGTGACGAGGGATGCCCGCGCGCCCCGTCGCCGTCTCGCTGTGCCGCAGGCCCCGCCGCCACCAGCGCGGCCGCGGTGATGGCGAGGCCGGCCGCCACGGCCGGCCTCCGGTGCCGTACGAGCCGCCGAAGCCGATGCAGCCCGCCGCGCACCCGCACCGGGGCGAACTGCGGCACCTCGCAGGTGGTGGGGGCGTCGGCGCCGGGCGGGCGCACGGAGGAGGACGGGAAGAACGGATGGGGAGGGGGAGTGAGGGAGGACATGGGAGTCACCGCCTGAGACGTGGCAACGGCTTGCGAAGCCCACGATGAGGCTTCGCGCCGCCGCCCGCCGAGACGGGTGGACTACCGACGGGTTGTGGACAACTCCCTCACCTGAACGAGGCGTTCCGGCACCCCAGCACCCTCATCCGCAACTCTCCTTACGGCAGCTCGAATCCCGGATCCATCCCACCCAGCGCGTTCACGCACAGGCAGTCCCGCTCCTCGGTCGTCGGCAGGGCCGCCACCGCGTCGAAGAGCACACCGCGCAGCCGGTCGACGTTCGCGGCGAACACCTGCAGCACCTCGTCGTGCGAGACGCCCTCACCGGTCTCGGCGCCGGCGTCGAGGTCGGTGACGAGGGTCAGGGAGGTGAAGCAGAGTTCGAGCTCTCGGGCGAGGGCGGCCTCGGGGTGACCGGTCATACCCACCACGGACCAGCCCTGGGCCTGGTGCCACACCGATTCGGCGCGGGTCGAGAACCGCGGACCCTCGACGACGACCAGCGTGCCGCCGTCCACCGGCTCCCAGTCCCGGCCGCGTGCCGCCTTCATCGCGGCCGCCCGGCCGGTGGGGCAGTAGGGGTCGGCGAGGGACACGTGGACCACGTTCGGCACGCTGCCGCCGGGCAGCGGCAGTCCGTCGAAGTACGTCCCGACCCGGGACTTGGTGCGGTCGACCAACTGGTCCGGGACGAGGAGCGTGCCCGGTCCGTACTCGGGGCGCAGACCGCCCACGGCGCACGGGGCGAGGACCTGGCGCACACCGACCGAGCGCAGCGCCCACAGGTTGGCCCGGTAGTTGATCCGGTGCGGGGGCAGATGGTGACCGCGCCCGTGCCGGGGCAGGAAGGCGACCCTGCGGCCGGCGAGCTCGCCGAGGAAAAGAGAGTCACTGGGAGACCCGTAGGGGGTGTCCACTTGGATCTCCGTCACGTCCTCGAGGAACGAGTAGAAGCCGGAGCCACCGATTACGCCGATCTCTGCGTTCGCCATGACCAGCACATTAGCTGGCGGAGACCGAACTGGAGAGCGACTTCGGAAGGGACTTCCGGAGCGACGGGGAAGGGACTTGGCGGAACGCCGAGAACCCTGCCGTCGTACGACGGCAGGGTCCCTGAGCGGGTCTTATGCGGCGGAGCTGCTCGAGGAGGTGCCGGCTCCCGACGACTTCGAGTCCGACGCCTTGGAGTCGGACGACTTCGACTCCGAGGACTTCGACTCGGACGAGGACGTCGACGACTTCGCGGTAGCCGGCGCGCTGCTCGACGAGGAGCCGCGGCTGTCGTTGCGGTAGAAACCGGAACCCTTGAAGACAATGCCGACGGCGGAGAACACCTTCTTCAGGCGGCCACCGCAGTTGGGGCACTCGGTGAGGGCGTCATCGGTGAACTTCTGCACCGCCTCGAGGCCCTCGCCGCACTCGGTGCACTGGTACTGGTAGGTCGGCACTGTCTTCCTCCTGGCACTCTCACTCAATGAGTGCTAACGACGATCCATAGTGACGTATTCCTGAGGATCAGTCCACTGTCATCGGCACGCGGTGACCGACGCCACGTGCGACCGTGCGGCCCCGGGGTGGGGTGACCAGCCGCGATCGCAGTGCCAGCAGGGTCGCCAGGGCCAGCAGGGTGCCGCCCATCGGGACCAGGAACCCGGCGCCGTCCCGGAAGCGGTCCTCCAGTTGCCCGGCGACCGTGACCGCGGCCGCCTGGCCCAGCGCCACCGCGCCGGTCAGCCAGGTGAACGCCTCGGTGCGGGCCCCGGCCGGGACCAGGTTCTCGACCAGGGTGTAGCCCGTGATCAGGGCGGGCGCGATGCACATGCCGACCAGGAGGCCGAGTCCGGCCAGGACGAGCACCGAGTGCGCGGCCCACAGGCCGGACGCGGTCACCGCGAGGGCGGCGTACCCGACGATGAGCCGGTGGCGGGGGGCCGTTTTCCAGGCGACGGCGCCGCAGACGAGGCCGGAGAGCATGTTGCCCGCGGCGAAGATCCCGTAGAGGACGCCGTTGAGGCCGGGTTCGCCGATCGACTCGGTGAACGCGGCCAGCGAGACCTGCATGCCGCCGAAGACGGAACCGATGCCCAGGAACGTCACGGCGAGCACGCGCACGCCCGGCACGCGCAGGGCGGGAACGTGCTCCACGCGCGCGTGCCCGTCGCCGGCGACGGCGGGCTGGGTGCTCCTCTGCGCGGCGAACAGCAGACCGCCGACCAGGGTCAGCGTGGCCTCCGTGACCAGACCCGCGGCCGGGGTGACGGTGGTGCACAGGGCGGTGGCGAGGAGCGGGCCGACGACGAAGGTCAGCTCGTCGGTGACGGACTCGAAGGCGGCCGCCGTGGTCATCAGGGGCGAGTCCTTCAGCGTCACACCCCAGCGGGCGCGCACCATGGGCCCGACCTGCGGCACCGAGGCACCCGTGGGGACGGCCGCCGCGAACAGCGCCCACAGCGGGGCGTGTGCCAGGGCCAGTGCCGTCAGGGTGAGGCCCGCCACCGCGTGCACGAGGACGCCCGGGACCAGCACCGCGCGCTGGCCGTAGCGGTCGGCGAGACGGCCGCTGTAGGGCGCGAACAGGGCCATGGAGACGCCGGTGACGGCCGCGGCGGCGCCCGCGGCCCCGTAGGAGCCGGTGGTGTGCTGGACGAGCAGCACGATCGAGATGGTGAGCATCGCGAACGGCTGGCGTGCCGCGAAGCCCGGCAGCAGGAACGTCCAGGCGCCGCGGGTGCGCAGCAGTTGCCCGTATCCCGGGCGGGAGGAGGCCGACGAGTTCGCCGACGGCTCGGTGGTGACCGTGGATGCCACGGCCCGTGCCTTTCTGCCACCTGGTAGCAAGCCCGTACCGGGGCCGCCGAGAGCTGTCCTCTTGCGCGGAACTGCGGTAGATGCCGACGCCCCCGCTTCGGGGTGGGCCGGCCGCCATACGGTCGCGCCAGCTCTGCGTCAGGCAGAGTTGGTTCGATCAAGGTGCGCCTTCATCGTACTAGGGTCGCGGCCCCGTACACCTGTGAAAACGAGCACCATGGCGCCGTCCACCTGCGATTACCACGGGTGTGAACTGTATGAAACGCGCTCTTAACGCGTCTCGGCTCCGTTCATGCCCAGCCATCCCGCCAGCTTGCCGCCGCGGCCCACCGCGCGCAGCCGCCGCTCGGCCGCGTCCCGGACGGGATCCGTGGCGACCACGAGCAGTTCGTCGCCGCGCCGCAATACGGTCGTGGGCAGCGGAACAAACGATTTTTCGTCACGGACGACGAGGGTGACCGCGGCCCCGGCGGGCAGCCGCAGCTCGTTGACCTCGACGCCGTGCATCTTCGAGCCCTCGGGGATCGCCATGGACAGCAGATGTCCGCGCAGCCGCTCCAGGGGCGCCGACTCGATGCCGAGGTCCGCGGCCTCCGGCTCCTCGCCCAGGCGCAGCTTGCGGGCGAGCCACGGCAGGGTCGGCCCCTGGACCAGGGTGTAGACGACCACCAGGACGAAGACGATGTTGAAGATCCGGCGGCTGGCGTCGACCCCCTCCACCATGGGGATCGTCGCCAGGATGATGGGCACGGCGCCGCGCAGGCCTGCCCACGACATCAAGGCCTGCTCCTGCCACGGCACCCGGAACGGCACCAGGCAGGCCACGACGCTCAGCGGGCGGGCCACCATGGTGAGCACCAGGCCGATGACGAGCGCGGGCCAGATGTCGTCGCCCAGTTCGTGCGGGGTGACCAGCAGGCCGAGCATCACGAACATGCCGATCTGGGCGATCCAGCCGAGCCCGTCGGCGAACCCGCGCGTGGCGGGCCAGTGGGGCAGCTTCGCGTTGCCCATGACCATCGAGGCGAGGTACACACCCAGGAAGCCGCTGCCGTGGGCGATCGCGCCCGCCGCGTACGCGGTCACCGCGATCGCCATGACGGCGATGGGGTAGAGGCCGGAGGCGGGCAGGGCGACGTGCCTGAGGCCCCAGGCGCCCAGCCAGCCCACCGCGAGACCGATGGCCGCGCCGATGGCCAGCTCCAGTGCTATCTCGCCCAGCAGCATGTACCAGTGGTCGACCGGACCGGCCGTGGAGAAGGCGACCACGAGGATGACCACGGGGGCGTCGTTGAAGCCGGACTCGGCCTCCAGCGTGCCGTTCACGCGCGCGGGGAGGGGGATCTTCCGCAGCACGGAGAACACGGCCGCCGCGTCCGTGGAGGAGACCACCGCCCCGATGATGAACGCCTGCCGCCACTCGAGACCGACCAGATAGTGCGCGCCCGCGGCGGTGACCCCGACGCTGATCCCGACACCGACCAGCGCGAGGGTGGAGGCGACGGGCAGGACCGGTTTGATCTCCTTCCACTTCGTGCCCAGACCGCCCTCGGCCAGGATCACGACCAGGGCCGCGTATCCGATGACCTGGGTCAGCTCGGCATTGTCGAAGTGGATGTCGCCGATGCCGTCCTGGCCCATGAGGATGCCGATGCCCAGGTAGACGAGCAGGCTGGGGAGCCCGCTGCGCGAGGAGATCCGGACCGCTGCCACGGCGACGAGCAGGACCAGCGAGCAGACGAGCAGGAGCTGGTTGAGGTGGTGGACAGTCAGCGGCCGTTCCCTTCCCTGGCTCACGCATGGCACACGCGCGTGAGCGCTCACGTACATAGGACACGAAGTCGGGTCCCCCGGCACCCAACTACTTCGTTACCTTACCTAACTCTTGACGATTTCTTGACGCTTCACCGTGCAAGATCGAACGTCCGTCCGCGTAGGTTCCCGACTCCGCGTCAAGTGGCACGGGGCCCTGCGCCTATGGTTGCTCCAGCACTCCAGGACCGCCTGCCGCTCGCGTTAGGACAGCAAGGACAGCGATGCCCCCCAACACCACCGCCTCAACGGGTCACAAACCCGGCAAGTCCGGCAGGAAAAAGGGGCGCAAAGCCCGTCTCGTCGTTCTCGTCCTGGTACTGGCCATCATCGGGGGCATCGCCTACGGGGCCTACTGGTCGATCAGCACCGTCCGTGCCTCCTTCCCCCAGACCAAGGGTTCGATCACGCTCGACGGCCTCTCCGGGCCCGTCGACGTGAAGCGCGACGGCTACGGCATCCCGCAGATCTACGCCTCCTCCGACGAGGACCTGTTCATGGCGCAGGGCTTCGTCCAGGCGCAGGACCGGTTCTACGAGATGGACGTGCGTCGGCACATGACCTCCGGGCGCCTGTCGGAGATGTTCGGCAAGGGCCAGGTCAAGAACGACGAGTTCCTGCGCACCCTGGGCTGGGACCGCGTCGCCAAGGAGGAGTACGACAAGAAGCTGTCGGCCTCCACGAAGAAGAACCTCCAGGCGTACGCCAAGGGAGTCAACGCCTACCTCAAGGGCAAGGACGGCAAGGAGATCTCCCTGGAGTACGCCGCCCTGGGCTTCAGCAACAACTACAAGCCCGCCGAGTGGACCCCGGTCGACTCGGTCGCGTGGCTGAAGGCCATGGCCTGGGACCTGCGCGGCAACATGCAGGACGAGATCGACCGCGCCCTGATGACCAGCCGCCTCGGCCCCAAGCAGATCGCCGACCTGTACCCGGAGTACCCGTACAGCCGCAACCAGGCGATCGTCCAGCAGGGCCAGTACGACGAGCTCACCAAGACCTTCAAGGGCGACGACTCCAGCGGGACCTCCGGGACCTCCGGGACCTCCGGCACCGGCGGGACGTCCGGCACGAGCGGAAGCTCCGGCACGACGGGAGCGAGCGGCGCCACGGGCACGGCGGGCACGGCCGGCACGGCGGGCACGGCCGGCACGGCGGGCACGGCCGGCACCTCCTCGGCGCTGCAGAGCCAGCTCTCGGGCCTCTACAACGTCCTGGAGAACGTCCCCGACGCCGTCGGCGTGAACGGCAACGGCATCGGCTCCAACTCCTGGGTCGTCGCCGGTAAGTACACCATCACCGGCAAGCCGCTGCTGGCGAACGACCCGCACCTGTCGGCCTCGCTGCCCTCGGTCTGGTACCAGATGGGCCTGCACTGCCGGACCGTCTCCAGCAAGTGCCAGTACGACGTCAGTGGCTACACGTTCGCCGGGATGCCCGGTGTGGTCATCGGACACAACCAGAACATCGCCTGGGGCATGACCAACTCCGGCGTCGACGTCACCGACCTCTACCTGGAGAAGCTCTCCGGGGACGGCTACCTCTACGACGGCAAGATCAAGCCCTTCACGACCCGCGAGGAGACCATCAAGGTCGCCGGCGGCTCGTCCAAGAAGATCGTCGTCCGGCAGGCCGCCGACGGCATGCCCCTGCTGTCCGACCGCGACGACGAACTCGTGAAGGTCGGCAGGAAGGCCGGCGTCGACACCGCCGCACCCGACCGCGGCGACGGCTACGCCGTCGCGCTGCGCTGGACGGCACTGGAGCCGGGCACCTCCATGGACGCCGTCTTCGCGATGGACAAGGCGGCCGACTTCAGCGGCTTCCGCGACGCCGCCGCTCTGTTCGACGTGCCCTCGCAGAACCTGGTCTACGCCGACACCAAGGACAACATCGGCTACACCCTGCCCGGAAGGATCCCCACGCGCGCGAAGGGCGACACCGGCTCCATCCCGGCGCCGGGCTGGGACTCGAAGTACCGCTGGACCGGCTACATCGACCAGGACGAGCTGCCCTACGAGTACAACCCGAAGCAGGGTTACATCGTCACCGCCAACCAGGCCGTGATCGACAAGGACAAGTACCCCTACACGCTCACCACGGACTGGGGCTACGGCACCCGCAGCCAGCGCATCACCGACCTGATCGAGTCGAAGATCAAGGGCGGCGGCAAGATCTCCACCGACGACATGCGCCAGATGCAGCTCGACAACAGCAGCGAGATCGCCAAGATGCTCGTGCCCAAGCTGCTGAAGATCGACGTCGACTCCAAGGGCGTCCGTGAGGCGCAGAAGCTTCTGGAGGGCTGGGACTACACCCAGGACGCCGACTCGGCGGCGGCCGCCTACTTCAACGCGGTCTGGCGCAACATCCTCAAGCTCGCCTTCGGCAACAAGCTGCCCAAGGAGCTCCGGGTCAAGGGCCAGTGCCTGTGGGTCGAGAAGGTCGACACCACCGGCCCGGTCGACGGGACCAAGGGCCAGGTGCGCGAGTGCGGTGAGCGCGACGCCGACCAGGCGCAGCCGGACGGCGGCGACCGCTGGTTCGAGGTCGTGCGCAACCTCATGGACGACCAGAAGAGCGACTGGTGGAAGACGCCGGACGTGGGCACCCGCCCGGAGGCCACCGACCGGGACGGGCTGTTCAGGCGCGCCATGATCGACGCCCGCTGGGAGCTGACCGCCAAGCTCGGCAAGGACATCGACACCTGGAGCTGGGGCCGGCTGCACCGCCTGTTCCTGAAGAACCAGACCCTGGGCACCGAGGGCCCCGGCTTCCTCCAGTACATGCTCAACCGCGGCCCGTGGAAGCTCAGCGGCGGTGAGGCGACGGTCAACGCGACCGGCTGGAACGCGGCCGGTGGCTACGGCGTCGTGTGGGTGCCGTCGATGCGGATGGTGGTCAACCTCGACGACCTGGACAAGTCGAAGTGGATCAACCTCAGCGGGGCCTCCGGCCACGCCTACAGCGCCCACTACACCGATCAGACGGACAAGTGGGCCGACGGTGAGCTGCTGGACTGGTCCTTCTCGGACAAGGCGGTCGACAAGAACACCAGCGACGCGCTCGTCCTGAAGCCGTGAGCCGCACCATCGGCTGATGCAGCGAAAAGGGCCCTCCACACACGCGTGGAGGGCCCTTTTCGCATGAGGGGCGTCCCCGTCAGGCATTCCCGAAACGGCGCACCCCCGAGGGCGTCACCACCGCCCGCACCGGCCGGTCGTGCGGCTCCTCGGGAACCCGCGCGACGACCTCCGAGTCGTACAGCAGCACCACCAACGCCGGTCGCGCCTCGGCCCGTTCCAGTCGCGCGAGCACCCGGTCGTACGACCCTCCGCCGCGCCCCAGACGCATGCCGCGCGCGTCGACGGCGAGCCCCGGCAGCAGCACGACGTCGGCGCCGGTCACGGCGTCCGGACCCAGGCGCTCACCGGCCGGCTCCAAGAGCGCCATCTTTCCACTGTGTTGGACCCGCGCGAGGGAGCCCTCACCGCCGTACACACCCCAATCCAGGTCGTTGTCCGGCAGGAGCACGGGCAGCAGGACGCGCACGCCCCGCGCGCGCAGCGTGTCCAGGAGGGCGAGCGTTCCGGGTTCGCTCCCCACGGAGACGTACGCCGCCACCGTGCCTGCGTGCGCCACCTCGGGCAGCTCCAGCGCGTGCTCGGCCAGCCGGGCGGCCGACGTCCGTACGACATCCGGTGTCAACCTGCGCCTCACCTGGAGGAGCTCTCGCCGAAACATTTGCTTGTCAGGCTCGGCCGGACGTCGGAAATGGCTCACCTGTTGCTCCTTACCGTCCCAATACGCTCATATGAGGGCCAATTAACCGGAGCCACAGATTCGCTGCAAAGGCACCGGATAAGGTTGCGGGCATGACTCAGTCGCACCCCAGGATCAGCAAGGCTGTCATTCCCGCAGCCGGCCTCGGCACCCGGTTCCTGCCGGCGACCAAGGCCACTCCCAAGGAGATGCTGCCGGTCGTCGACAAGCCGGCGATCCAGTACGTGGTCGAGGAGGCCGTCTCCGCCGGCCTCGACGACGTCCTCATGATCACGGGTCGCAACAAGCGCCCGCTGGAGGACCATTTCGACCGCAACTACGAGCTCGAGTCGGCGCTGCAGAAGAAGGGCGACGCCAGACGGCTCGCCAAGGTCCAGGAGTCCAGCGACCTCGCCACCATGCACTACGTCCGCCAGGGCGACCCGCGCGGCCTCGGCCACGCCGTCCTGTGCGCGGCCCCGCACGTCGGTCACGAGCCGTTCGCCGTCCTGCTCGGCGACGACCTGATCGACCCGCGCGACCCGCTGCTCCAGCGGATGATCGAGGTCCAGGAGCGGCACGGCGGCAGCGTCGTCGCCCTCATGGAGGTCGAGCCCGAGCAGATCCACCTCTACGGCTGCGCGGCCGTGGAGGAGACCGAGGACGGCGACGTCGTCAGGGTGAGCGGCCTGGTCGAGAAGCCGGACCCGGCGGACGCCCCCTCCAACTACGCGATCATCGGCCGGTACGTCCTCGACCCGGGCATCTTCGGCATCCTGCGCACCACCGAACCCGGCCGCGGCGGCGAGATCCAGCTCACCGACGCCCTCCAGCAGCTCGCGGACGACGAGAAGGTCGGCGGCCCCGTGCACGGCGTCGTCTTCAAGGGCCGCCGCTATGACACCGGAGACCGTGGCGACTACCTGCGTGCCATTGTCAGACTCGCGTGCGAACGTGAAGACCTGGGCCCGGAGTTCCGGACCTGGCTTCGCAGTTACGTCACCGAGGAGATGCAGCAACGTTGAGCAGCGCCGCGCCCCGCACCACGGGTCAGGACCACCTCTGGTCGGTGGACGAGCACCTCGAGGACATCCTCGCCACCGTCCGCCCCCTCGAGCCCATCGAACTGCAGCTGCTCGACGCCCAGGACTGCGTCCTCGTCGAGGACGTCACGGTGCCCGTGTCGCTGCCCCCGTTCGACAACAGCTCGATGGACGGTTACGCGGTGCGGGTCGCGGACGTGGGAGGCGCGAGCGAGGAGTACCCGGCCGTCCTGGACGTCGTCGGGGACGTGGCGGCCGGACAGGACGGCCTGCTGTACGTCGGCCCGGGCCAGGCCGCCCGCATCATGACCGGCGCCCCGCTGCCGGACGGCGCCGAGACGGTCGTCCCCGTGGAGTGGACCGACGGCGGTCTCGGCGAGGGCCCGGTGAGCGGGATGCGCGCCCGCAGCCTCGCCCCCGAGGGCGCCGCCGGGCAGGTGCGCGTGTACCGCCCGGCCGAGGCCGGCGCGCATGTGCGCGCCAAGGGCAGCGACGTGAAGGCCGGAGACCGCGCCCTCGAAGCGGGCACCGTCCTCGGCCCGCCGCAGATCGCGCTGCTCGCCGCGATCGGACGCGGCACGGTCCGCGTACGCCCCCGCCCGCGCGTCGTCGTCCTGTCCACCGGCAGCGAACTCGTCCCGCCCGGCGACGCCCTCGGCAGCGGCCAGATCTACGACTCCAACAGCTTCGCCCTCACCGCCGCCGCGCGGGACGCCGGCGCGATCGCCTACCGCGTGGGCGCGGTCGCCGACGACGCGGAGACGCTCCGCTCCACCATCGAGGACCAGCTCGTCCGCGCCGACCTCGTGGTCACCACGGGCGGCGTCAGCGTCGGGGCGTACGACGTCGTCAAGGAGGCGCTGTCGCACGTCGGCGACGAGGACGAGGCCGGCAGTGGCATCGACTTCCGCAAGCTCGCCATGCAGCCGGGCAAGCCCCAGGGATTCGGCTCCATCGGACCCGACCACACCCCGCTGCTCGCCCTGCCCGGCAACCCGGTGTCGTCGTACGTCTCCTTCGAGCTGTTCGTGCGGCCGGCGATCCGCACCCTCATGGGGCTCACGGACGTCCACCGGCCCACCACCCGCGCGACCCTCGCCGCGGACAAGGCGCTGACCTCCCCGAAGGGGCGCAGACAGTTCCTGCGCGGGACCTACGCCGACGCCACCGTGCGTCCCGTCGGTGGATCCGGCTCCCACCTGGTCGCCGCCCTCGCCCACGCCGACGCCCTGATCGTCGTCCCCGAGGACGTCGAGTCCCTCGCGCCCGGCACCGAGGTCGAAGTGGTCCTGCTCGGCTAGGTCCTCCCGGTTGGGGGTACCGTGTCGCGCACAACAGGCCTGGACCGGGAGCGCTGCACAGCCATGAGTACGCAGGACCGACTGACGCACATCGACGACGCGGGTGCGGCCCGCATGGTCGACGTGTCCGACAAGGACGTGACCGCGCGCACCGCCCGCGCCAGCGGACGGGTCCTTGTCTCACCCCGCGTGGTCGAGCTGCTGCGCGGGGAGGGCGTCCCCAAGGGCGACGCCCTGGCCACCGCGCGGATCGCCGGAATCATGGGCGCCAAGCGCACCCCGGACCTGATCCCGCTGTGCCATCCGCTGGCGGTCTCCGGTGTGAAACTGGATCTGTCGGTCGCGGACGACGCCGTGGAGATCCTCGCCACCGTCAGGACGACGGACCGCACGGGTGTGGAGATGGAGGCGCTCACCGCGGTCTCCGTCGCCGCTCTCACCGTGATCGACATGGTCAAGGCGGTCGACAAGGGGGCGGTCATCACGGACGTGCGGGTGGAGGAGAAGACGGGCGGCAAGTCGGGCGACTGGAGCCGGGCATGACGTACCGCGCTCTTGTGGTCACCGCTTCCAACCGGGCGGCCGCCGGGGTCTACGAGGACAAGGGCGGCCCGCTGATCGCCGAGGGGCTCGGGCGCTTCGGGTTCGCCGTGGACGGCCCGCAGGTCGTCCCGGACGGCGACCCGGTGGAGGCCGCCCTGCGTGCCGCCGTCGAGGCCGGGTACGACGTGGTCGTGACCACCGGAGGCACCGGCATCTCGCCGACCGACCGCACCCCTGAGGCGACCCGTCGGGTGATCGACCGCGAGGTGCCGGGCATCGCCGAGGCCATCAGGGCGTTCGGACGGGACAAGGTGCCGACCGCGGCGCTCTCCCGGGGCCTGGCCGGAGTGGCGGCCGGGACACTGATCGTCAACCTGCCGGGCTCCACCGGCGGGGTGAAGGACGGGCTGGCCGTCCTGGAGCCCCTGCTGGTCCACGCCGTCGATCAGCTCCGCGGCGGCGACCACCCCAGACCCGGCACCGGCAGTGGGGGTGTGAGCTGAACAGCCCGTCCTGGCCCGTCGAACTGGCGGAGGGCGATGTCCTCCTCCGGCCGATAAAGCTGCGCGACCAGCGGGCCTGGCGCGAGGTCAACCGGCGCAACCGGGACTGGCTGCGGCCCTGGGAGGCGACCATCCCGCCGCCCACGCCCGCCGGTCCGATCGCGCACCGGCCGACGTACCGCCAGATGGTCCGGCATCTGCGCAACGAGGCGAACGCCGGCCGGATGCTGCCGTTCGTCATCGAGTACCAGGGCCGCCTGGTGGGGCAGTTGACGGTCGCCGGGATCACCTGGGGCTCGATGTGCTCGGGCCACGTCGGGTACTGGGTGGACCAGACGGTCGCCGGACGCGGGGTCATGCCGACGGCCGTGGCGCTCGTCGTGGACCACTGTTTCCGCACCGTCGGTCTGCACCGCATCGAGGTCTGCATTCGCCCCGAGAACGTGCCCAGCCGCCGGGTCGTGGAGAAACTCGGATTCCGCGAGGAGGGCCTGCGGCCCCGTTATCTCCACATCGACGGCGCCTGGCGCGACCACCTCGTCTTCGCGCTCACCGCGGAGGAGGTGCCGGAAGGACTGCTCGACCGCTGGCGGCGGACCCGCTCGCAGAACTCGCAGAACGCCCCCGGCCCCGGTAATTGAATAAGTGTTCGAAAATGATCGCTCGATGACCATCTACAGGCATTGAATTCGCCCCCGTGGCGGCCTGCTGATCGCATCGATCACAAAAAAAGCTAGAAATATCAGCCGGATCGTGCGACACACCGGCTCAATTGGCGGATGGCCTCACGCAAACCCCTCTACCGTGTGAGGCGTGAGCAGCAGCGGCCTCATCTACGCAGTCATTGTCGGGGCCTGGGCCGCCTACTTGGTGCCGATGTGGCTCCGTAGGCAGGACGAGCTGAACGAGGCCCGTCCGACGGAACGCTTCAGCACCGCCATCCGGCTCCTGTCCGGACGAGCGGGCATGGAGCGCCGATACGCCAAGGACCTGCGGGCGCGCTCCACCGAGGAGGGGGAGCAGGACGCCGGTGATCCGGACGCCGTCACCGACTCGGTGGACGTCCGGGCCTTCGCCGTGCCTCCGACCCGTCCGCAGGTGAAGGCGCCGGTCCAGGAGCAGGGTCGGCCGGAATCGGCACGCGATCCGGAGCGGGAACAGGCGGCCAGGGCCGCGCGCGGAGGGGCCGCCCAGCAGGCGCCGTCCGCGGGCGACGCGGGCCGGCACCCCGAGTCCGGCACCGCGCCGGCCCGTAAGCGCGTCCCCGCCCCCCGGCGCACACCCTCCGCGCAGGCCGACGCGGCCCGCGCCCGGCGCTCCAAGGCGCTCGCGCGCCGTCGGCGCACCACGGTGATGCTCTTCCTCGCCTTCACCCTCGGTGCGATCGTCGCCGCCGTCGGAGGCCTCGCGTTCCTGTGGGCGCCGGGCGTGCCCGCGGTGATGCTCAGCGCCTACATCGGGCATCTGCGCGCTCAGGAGCGCCGCCGCTTCGCCTTCCAGATGGACCGGCGCCGGGCCGAGGCCGCGGCCCAGCGGCTGCGGGAGCGCGCCCGCCAGCCGCGCCGCCGCGCCACCCTCGACACGGGCGCCGACGGCATCGTCGACGAACCCGAGGAGGGGCCCGAGCCGGAGACGGACCCCGGCCTTTCGGCGCTCGCCGCCGACCGGCGCGCCCTCGTCGAGCAGACCGACCACGCCGAATGGGTCGACCAGCAGCGCGAGCGGCAGCGGCGGCCGGGCCACGGCGACAGCTGGGAGCCGGTACCGGTCCCGCTGCCGACCTACGTGACCGCCCCGGTCGCCCCGCGCGCCACCGCCGACGTCGACCTGGGGGCACCGGACGCGTGGAGTTCTGCCCGGTCGAGCTCCGTCGCACCGGAGCCGGAGCCCGAGGCGCCGCACCAGGAAGCGGCGGAGCCGCCGCCCGCCGAGGACAAGCCGTCGGCCGACGGCCGCACCGACGCCCGCCGCGCCGCCTCCGCCCGCCGGGCCCGCGAGCGCGGCCGTACTCCCCTGTTCGACCAGTACGAGGACGGCGAACGGCCGCGCGCCGCCAACGAGTGAGACCCTCCGACCGCCCGCCGGGTGCTCCGCCCCTGGTCGGCGCGGAACGGATTTCCAAGCACCCGGACGGGGATGCTAGAGTTTCACTCGTTGCAAGGGCCTGTGGCGCAGTCCGGTAGCGCACCTCGTTCGCATCGAGGGGGCCAGGGGTTCAAATCCCCTCAGGTCCACGCAGCATGAAGCCCCAGTCGGCGAAAGCCGACTGGGGCTTCATCGTGTTCGTGAGACACATCAGCGGGGCAATTCAGCGGGACAGAGCAGCGCCGCGCCGCAGGGCGAACGCCGTCGCGGTCGTCGCCGACAGGACCGCGAGTACGGCGCAGGCCGCCGTCGTCGCGCCGAGCGCGGGCCAGGGGACGGTGAGGGGAGCCGGGGCGGCCAGCAGGTGGAGCGCCGTGTCCATGCCGAGCAGGTTGAGGAACGTCACCAGCACGCCCAGCACCGCGCCCACGGCCACCACGGTGAGGGCCTCCGCACCGACCAGGCGCAGGAGCTGGAGCGGGGTGGCGCCGGCCAGGCGCAGGGACGCGAGTTCGCGGGTGCGGTCGGAGGTGGCCATGACCAGGGTGTTGGCGAGTGAGATGCCGGTGTAGAGCAGGGCGATGCCCAGGATCAGGAGCATGCCGAGCCGGGTGGTGGAGTTGGTCTGCGGGTAACTCGCCCGGATCCACTGGGACTTCGTGAGCAGCTCGGCCCGCGGCTGCTGCCGTACCGCCTCGCGCAGGGCCGTCGCCACGGCGGCCGGGGCCGCACCGTGCCGCACCTTCACGTCGATGCGGTCGACGGTCGCGCCGGGGGCGTTGGCCGGCGTCACGTAGACGCCGTTGTCGCCGGTGCCGGTGGCCAGGACCGCCGCGATCCGCAGGGATCTGCGGGTGCCGTCGCCGAGCCACACCTCGACGCGCTGTCCGACCGTGTGCCGGGCCCACTCCTCGTTCACGACGATCGAGTCGTCGTCCAGGTCGGTGACCCGACCCGCCGTCACCGGCAGCCGTACGGTCGCGGCGAGCAGCGCCGGATCGGCCGCGCGGGCCTCGGACTTGACGAGGGCGACGCCGTCCTCGAGGACGTGGACGGCCGTCGCGGAGGTGGGGGAGACGTCGGCGCCCGGTGTCCGCCGCAGCCGGGCGAGCGTCGCCGGGTCGAAGGCCTGGTCGGCGGTCACCACGAAGTCCGCCGTCGTCCGGCGTGTCACCTCCTGCGCCCGCGCCTCGTTCAGCGTCGAGGTGGCGCCGAGCAGGGAACCGGCGAGGGCGACCGTGACGAGGACGGGCGCCGCGACGGCGGCGGTGCGGCGAATGCCGGTCGTCGCGTTCTCGCGGACCAGCAGACCCAGGGCGCCGGGCAGCCGGGCGGGCAGCCAGGCCAGCAGCCGGGTCAGCGGGCCGACCAGCGCCGGCGAGAGCAGCGCGACCGCGGTGATCAGGAGCATCGGGCGGCTGACGTACGTCTTGCGGTGCAGCAGGTCGCCCGGCTCGGTGAGCAGTGCGTGCGCCAGGGTCGCCACGGCGGCGACCAGCAGGGCCGCACCGCACAGCCGACGGCCCCAGGTCAGCGTGCCGTGGTCCACGGACGCCTCACGCAGCGCCTGCGTGGGCCCCGTGCGTCCCGCCCGCCACGACGCGGCGACCGCCCCGCACAGCGCCACCAGCAGGCCCGTCCAGAACGCCAGGTGGTACGGCCATACGGCGTCACCGATCGCGAACCACGCCGGAGCCAGGCCGCCGTCCACCACCCGGCCGGCCAGCCACGGGGCCCCGTACGCGCCGAGGACACAGCCCGCGGCGGAGGCGAGGACACCGACGAGCAGCGCCTCCGCGAGGACCATCCGGCGGAGCTGGCCCGGCGTGGCGCCCGCGGTGCGCAGCAGGCCGAACTCCCGGCGCCGCTGCGCCACCGCGAAGGCGAAGGTGGACGCCACGACGAACACCGACACGAAGCCGGTCACACCGCCCGCCGTACCGAACAGGGCGTTCAACGCGGTGAGGGACCTCGCGTCGCGGTCCGGGTCGGCGTCGGCGAGGCGGCGGGCGTCGCCGGTGAGGACGCGTACGCCGTCGCTGCCCCGAACGGCCGCGCGTACGGCGGCGGCGTCGGCGGTGTCCACGACGAGCTGGGTGCTGAGGGGCGAGAGCCGGGCGGCCTGCGCGTCCGTGTAGAAGACGGCGTTCTCGAAGCCGCGCGCGGACACCGTCCCGACCACCCGGACCGTGCCGTGGGCGGTGCGCAGCCGCTCGCCCACGGCGGCCCAGTCACCGGTGGTCACGACCTCACCGCCGGTCCTCGGGGCGCGCCCCGTGCCGAGCTCGTACGGGGCGAACCTCGCGACCGACCAGGGGTGGCCCACCAGATCGCCCGGCCCGTCCTCGGCCCGTACGGGGAAGGAACGGTCCTCGGCGACCGGGCCCAGCTTCTTCAGGGCGGTGACGGCGGCCGGGGGGACGGGCTGGGGCTGGGGCAGCTTCGACGTGCGCTCACCGATCGGCGTGGGGACGCGCAGGGTGTCCCGGCCCTTGACGACGAGGGGGGCCGCCGCGAAGCGCTCCGGGCGGTGCTCGGGCGCGTCCTGCGAGGAGGCCAGGGCCAGCCCCATCACGGCGATCAGGCCGACCCCGAGCGACAGGGCGACGAAGCTGCCGACGAAGGTGACCCAGCGGGCGCGCAGGGTGCGCAGGGCGATGCTCAGCACGGGGTGACCTCCTGAACAGGGCGCGGCGCGCCGGTCATCCACGCCGCGATCGTCTCCGCCCCGGCGCCCACCAGCTCGCCGCTCACCCGCCCGTCGACCAGGAAGATCACGCGGTCCGCGTACGACGCGGCCACCGGATCGTGGGTGACCATGACCACCGTCTGTTGCTCGCGGTCGACGAGTTCGCGGAGCAGGATCAGCACCTCCTGGCCGGTGCGGGTGTCGAGCGCGCCGGTCGGTTCGTCGCCGAAGAGGACCTCGGGGCGGGTGATCAGGGCCCGGGCCAGGGCGACGCGCTGCTGTTGGCCGCCGGAGAGCTCGGCGGGGCGGTGGCGGGCACGGTCGGCCAGGCCGACCTGGCGCAGCGCCTCACGCACCCGGGACTTCGGAGGGCGCCGCCCGGCCAGCCGCAGCGGCAGGGCGACGTTCTGCTCGGCGGTGAGGGACGGCAGCAGGTTGAACGCCTGGAACACGAAGCCGATCCGCTCCCGGCGCAGCAGGGTAAGCCCGCGCTCGCTCAGCCCGGTCAGCTCCGTGTCCCCGATGCGGACGGAGCCGGAGGTGGGCCGGTCGAGGCCGGCGGCGCACTGCAACAAGGTCGACTTGCCGGAGCCGGACGGGCCCATGACGGCGGTGAAGGTGCCCCGCGGGAAGGCGAGGGAGACCTGGTCGAGCGCGAGGACGCGACCGTCGCCGGAGCCGTGGGTCCGGCTCACGGAGCGCAGTTCGATGGCGTGGCCGTTCCGCGGCGCAATGGCGTGGGTGTTCATGACGACAACGAAACCCCGCGACCCCGCCCCCAAGCAGTGCGGCAGGACCGAGACTTGGGGTAGGGCCAGGCATACCCCCGGCCCACCCCCTGGACCGATGGCCCGCCCCCGACCACCCTTCTACGGTGGTCCGCATGCACCCTCGCACCCTGTGGCAGGCCATGTCCCGCCCGGCCTTCCTGCTGTCACCGTGGCCCTGGCGCGCCGCCGCCTACCTGTTGACGGGCGTCGTGGCCGGAGTCGCCCTGCTGGTGGCGCTCGTGGCCCTGGTCGTGGCCGGCGGTGTCCTGGCGGTCGTCCTGGTCGGGCTGCCCCTGCTCGCCGTCACCGCGCTGGCCGGGCTGCCCGTGGGCGCGCTGGAGCGGCGGCGCCTGCGGCTGGTCGACGGGGAGGCGGCGTGGGGAGCGCACGCGGAGCCCGCCGCACCCGGGCTCAGGAGCTGGCTCGGCACCCGGCTGCGGGAGCAGGCGACCTGGCGGGAGCTGGGCCACGCCCTGCTGTGGGCCTGCCTGTTGTGGCCGGCGGAGGCGCTCGTCGTCACAGGCGCGCTGCTCCTGCCGCTGTCGATGGTCGCGACACCGCTGCTGATGGCCACGGTCGGCGGCGGCCGGGAGGCGAAGGTGCTCAAGCAGTGGATGGTCACCGACTGGCCGACCGCCTTCGCCGCCGCCGTACTCGGCGTGCTGCTGCTGGCCGCGGGTGCGTACGTCCTCGGCGTGGCCGCCGGGGCGCGGGCGGCGCTGACCCGGCTGCTGGTCGCCCCGCCCGAGCGGGAGTTGGGCGCGAGAGTGGTCGAACTGACCCGCTCCCGCGTCCGGTTGGTCGACGCCTTCGAGGCGGAGCGGCGCCGGATCGAACGGGATCTGCACGACGGCGCCCAACAGCGGCTCGTGGCCCTCACGATGACCCTCGGCCTGGCCCGCCTCGACACCCCGCCGGGACCGCTCGCCGACCAGCTCACCAAGGCCCACGAGGAGGCGGGCGCGGCCCTCGCCGCGTTGCGCGAGCTGATCCAGGGCATCCACCCCAAGGTGCTGGCCGACTACGGCCTGGAGGCCGCCGTCGCCGACGCCGCCGACCGTTCACCCGTGCCGGTCGAGGTGGACGTCGTACTGCCGGGGCGGCTGCCCGAGTCCGTGGAGGCCGCCGCGTACTTCGTGGTCTGCGAGGCCCTCGCCAACGTGGCCCGGCACAGCGGCGCCGAGCGGGCGTGGGTGGTCGCACGCCATGAGCGGGGACGGCTGCGGGTCGAGGTGCGCGACGACGGCTGCGGCGGCGCGGACCGTGCCCGCGGCAGCGGCCTCACCGGACTCGCCGACCGGGTGTCAGTGCTGGATGGGAGACTTGCGCTGTCCAGCCCGCCGGGTGGACCGACCGTGCTGCGTGTGGAGTTGCCGTGCAGGCCAATGGGGGGAGAGCCGATGGGGGAGACACGGACGGGGCGGGCCGACCGCTGCGCGTAGTCCTCGCCGAGGACAGTGTGCTGCTGCGCGACGGGCTCACCGGACTGCTCGCCCGCTTCGGGTACGAGGTGGTGGCGGCCGTGGGCGACGCCGACGCGCTGCTCGCCGCTGTCGCCGCGCAGCAGCCGGACGTCGTCGTGACGGACGTACGGATGCCGCCGGGCTTCCAGGACGAGGGGCTGCACGCGGCCGTGCGGCTGCGCGAGGAGCGGCCGGGGCTGCCGGTGCTGGTGCTCAGCCAGTACGTGCAGCGGGCGTACGCCGCCGAACTGCTCGACTCCGGTGACGGAACGGGCGTGGGCTATCTGCTCAAGGACCGTGTGGGCCAGGTCGAGGAGTTCGTGTACGCCCTCCGCGAGGTCGCGGCCGGTGGCACGGTCGTCGATCCGGAGGTCGTACGACAGCTGCTGCGCCGGCGCCGGGATCCGCTCGCCCGGCTCACCCCGCGCGAGCGGGAGGTACTGGCGCTGGTCGCGGAGGGGAAGTCCAACGGGGCGATCGCGCGCGAGCTGGTGGTGTCGGAGGCGGCCGTCGGCAAGCACATCGGCTCCATCCTCACCAAGCTGGATTTGCCGCCGGCGGACGATGTGCACCGCAGGGTGCTCGCGGTGCTGGCCTACCTCAGGAGTTGAGCGTCTTCGCGAAGCAGCGGCTGCCCTCGTAGTGGCGGTAGTAGCCGAACTTCACGCACGGCTCGTAGCCACTGGAGGTGTACAGGGCGATGGCCTCGGGCTGTTGGGTGCCCGTCTCCAGGACCATACGCAGGCGGCCCGCCGCGCGGGCGTCCTCCTCCAGCGCGGCCAGGACGCGCCGGGCGAGACCGCGGCCGCGCATGTCGTCGACCACGTACATGCGCTTGAGCTCGGCGTCGCCGTCCTCGTTGCCCTCGCCGTTGGCGTCCTGGCGGCGCCAGCCGCCCGTGGCGACGGGCCGGTCCGCCTCGTCGTAGGCGATGAGGTACACACCGTTCGGCGGCTGGAAGTCCGACGGGGCGAGCACGGTGGCGTCGCCGCCGTCGCCGTAGCGCACGTGGTATTCGGCCTGGACGGCGTCGTTGAGCTTCACGGCGTCGGGGTGGTCGAACGGGACCCGGCGAATATGCATGCGCATCAGCGTACTGCTGTACTGCATCGAAATCCGGACCGTGTCCAGGCCGGCGCGGGGCGGCCGGTATCGTGCCGCTGGTGCTGACTGTGACCACCGTGAACGTGAATGGGCTGAGGGCCGCCGCGAAGAAGGGCTTCGTGGAGTGGCTCGCCGACACCTCCGCCGATGTGCTGTGCCTTCAGGAGGTGCGCGCGGAGCCGCAGCAGCTGCCCGAGCACGTCCGCGCCCCCGAGGGCTGGCACACCGTGCACGCCCCCGCCACCGCCAAGGGCCGCGCGGGCGTCTCCCTCTACACCCGCCGCGAACCCGACGCCGTCCGTATCGGCTTCGGCTCCGCCGAGTTCGACGGCAGCGGCCGCTACGTCGAGGCCGACCTGCCCGGCGTCACGGTGGCCTCCCTGTACCTGCCCTCCGGCGAGGTCGGCACCGAGCGCCAGGACGAGAAGGTCCGCTTCATGGACGAGTTCCTCGCCCACCTCAAGGACCTGCGCGAGCGGGCCGCCGCCGACGGCCGCGAGGTCGTCGTCTGCGGCGACTGGAACATCGCCCACCAGCAGGCCGACCTGAAGAACTGGCGCGGGAACACCAAGAACTCCGGCTTCCTGCCGGAGGAGCGCGAGTGGCTGACCCAGGTCCTCACCCCGGAGGCGGGCGGCTACGTGGACGTGGTCCGCGCCCTGCACCCGGACGTGGAGGGACCGTACACGTGGTGGTCGTACCGGGGGCGGGCCTTCGACAACGACACGGGCTGGCGCATCGACTACCAGGTCGCCACACCGGGCCTCGCCGACAAGGCGGTCAAGGGTTTCGTGGAGCGGGCGGCCACGCACGCGGAACGGTGGTCCGACCACGCGCCGGTCACCGTGGTGTACGACCTCTGAAGACCCTGAGACCTCCGAGAACCTCTAGGGCGCCTTCCGCATCCTGCGGTCCAGCGCCAGGGACAGCTCCGCCTCCATCACGCTCCTCGCCAGCGGGCGCAGGCGCTGGACGTCCTCCTCGGGGGCGTGGCGGAGGATCAGGTCGGTGAAGAGTTCGGCGAGGGCGTCGGCGTGTTCGCGGACGCGGCGGCCGGCGGTGAGGACCTCGGCGAGGGGGATGCCCTCGCGGACCAGGGCGGAGGAGACGTCCAGCAGACGGCGGCTGATGTGGACGATCTCCTCGCCGTCGATGCCCAGGTAGCCGAGCTCGATCGAGGCGGCGAGGTTTTCCGGCGTGACCTCGCCGGCGAAACGGTCGGCGAGTTCCCCGGCGCTCAGACGGATTGGTATCTCCTCCGTCGGGGTGTCCATGCCCAGGAGGTCACCGACGCCCCGGCCCTGGTCGAAGGCCTCCGCCAGCTCCGCGATGCCGTTGAGGGTGTGCCCCCGTTCCAGCAGCGCGGAGATCGTGCGCAGGCGGGCCAGGTGGTGGTCGTCGTACCAGGCGATACGGCCCTCGCGGCGGGGCGGCGGGATCAGCTTGCGTTCGCGGTAGAAGCGCAGGGTGCGCACCGTGATGCCGGCCAGCCGGGCCAGCTCCTCCATGCGGTACTCGCGTCGTTCGCCGTCTTCTGCCACGTCAGCAGCCTAGGGCCTGTGCGGCAGAGCCAGGGCCTGTCCGTCAGGGACCGGCGTACCCGCGGTTACTTCCCCTCGCGCGACCCCTACCCATCGGTACGGCGCTGCTCTACTCTCCCCATTGCGCCAGTGTTCACTGGCGGAATCGTGCACGGGCGGGAGGCGCGTCGGCATGACCGAGCATGTGCGGGTGGCGGTGATCGGGTCCGGGTTCGGCGGGCTCGGGGCCGCCGTACGGCTGCGGCGCGAGGGCGTCACGGACTTCGTCGTCCTCGAACGCGCCGGCAGCGTCGGCGGCACCTGGCGGGACAACAGCTACCCGGGCTGTGCCTGCGACGTGCCGTCCCACCTGTACTCCTTCTCCTTCGCGCCCAACCCGGACTGGCCGCGCACCTTCTCCGGACAGGAGCACATCCGCGCCTACCTGGAACACGTCACCGACGTCTTCCGGCTGCGCCCGCACCTCCGCTTCGACTCGGAGGTGAAGCGGATGACCTGGGACGCCGGGCGGCTGCGCTGGGACATCGAGACCAGCGGCGGAAACCTCACCGCCGACGTCGTCGTCTCCGCCACCGGGCCGCTGTCCGACCCGAAAATCCCGGACATCCCGGGCCTGGACTCCTTCCCCGGCAAGGTCTTCCACTCCGCCCGCTGGGACCACGACTACGACCTGCGCGGCAAACGCGTCGCCATGGTGGGGACCGGGGCCTCCGCGATCCAGATCGTGCCGTCCATCCAGCCGGAGGTCGGCCGCCTCACCCTCTTCCAGCGCACCCCGCCGTGGGTGCTGCCGCGCGTGGACCGCGCCATCGGTGAGGCCGAACGGTGGGTGCATCGCCGCCTCCCCCTCACCACCCGCCTCAGGCGCGGGCTGCTGTGGGGCATCCGGGAGGTGCAGGTCCAGGCGTTCACGAAGTATCCCGACGAGCTCGGCTTCGTCGAGCAACTGGCCAAACGCAACATGGCCCGCGCCGTCAAGGACCCGGCCCTGCGCGCCAGGCTCACCCCGGACTACCGCATCGGCTGCAAGCGGATCCTGCTGTCGAGCGCGTACTACCCGGCGCTCACCCGGCCCAACGTCGACGTCGTCGCCGGCGGGCTCGCCGAGGTCCGCGGCTCCACCCTCGTCGCCGCCGACGGCAGCGAGGCCGAGGTCGACGCGATCATCTTCGGCACCGGCTTCCACGTCACCGACATGCCGATCGCCGAACGGGTCGTCGGCGCGGACGGGCGGACCCTCGCGGAGGCGTGGCAGGGCGGGATGGAGGCGCTGCGCGGCGCCTCGGCGCCCGGCTTCCCCAACTGGATCTCGATCATCGGGCCCAACACCGGCCTCGGGAACTCCTCGATGATCCTCATCATCGAGTCCCAGCTGAACTACATGGCCGACTTCGTACGGCAGTTGGACGTCCTCGGCGGCCGTGTCGCCCTCGACGCCCGCCCGGGCGCCGTACGCGCCTGGAACGACCGGGTGCAGGAGCGGATGCGGCGCACGGTGTGGAACACCGGCGGCTGCACCAGCTGGTACCTGGACGCGAGCGGCCGCAACACCACCATCTGGCCCGGGACGACGAGCGAGTTCCGGCGGGCCACTCGGCGGGTGGAGCTGTCGGAGTACGAGGTGCTGCGCGTGCCCGTGCCGCAGGAAGCGGTGACCGCATGAGCCGCCTCACATCCGTCGCGTCCGGCCTCTACACTCCACCCGTCCCCACCTGTGAACTCACCGCCGTCTCCGCCGACGGCGCCCCGCTGCACGTGGAGGTGCACGGCCCGAAGGACGCCCCCGCCGTCGTCCTCGCGCACGGCTGGACCTGCTCGACCGCCTTCTGGGCGGCCCAGATACGCGACCTGGCTCTGGACCACCGGGTCATCGCCTACGACCAGCGCGGCCACGGGCGCAGTCCGGCGAGCCCGGCGTGCAGTACGGACGCGCTCGCCGACGACCTCGTCGCCGTCCTGGACGCGACGCTCGCGCCCGGTGAGAAGGCGGTGATCGTCGGTCACTCCATGGGCGGCATGACGGTGATGGCCGCCTCGACGCGGCCGGGCTTCCGGGAGCACGCGGCGGCCGTCCTGCTGTGCAGCACGGGCAGTTCGGCGCTGGTCGCCGAGTCGACCGTCGTGCCGATCAGGGCCGGGCGGTTGCGGACCTGGCTGACCCGGCACATCCTCGGGTCGAGGGCGCCGCTCGGACCGGTCACTCCACTGGCCAGGCGGATCCTCAAGTACGGGACGATGGGCCCGGGTTCGGCCCCGCACATGGTCGAGGCGTGCGCGCGGATCGTGCACGCCTGCCCGCGCCGCGTCCGGTACGCCTGGTCGCACGTGCTCGAACTGCTCGACCTCGATCACGGGGTGAGGCAGCTGACAGTGCCCACCGCGGTCGTCTCCGGCACGGCCGACCGGCTGACGCCTCCGGTGCACGCCCGCTCGCTGGTGGCCGCGCTGCCGCACTGCGTCGGACTCACCGAACTGCCCGGGGTCGGCCACATGACACCGGTCGAGGCACCCGAGACGGTGACCCGCATCGTCCGCGAACTCGGCACCACCTACGTAGGGATCAAGGAGGGCGCATGAGCAGGGTGAGCCTCGAAGGACAGGTCGCGGTCGTCACCGGGGCCGCGCGCGGCGTCGGGGAGTTGCTGGCCCGCAAGCTGTCCGCGCGCGGAGTGCGGGTGGCGCTGGTCGGCCTGGAGCCGGACGCGCTCAAGCAGGTCTCCGAGCGGCTGCACACGGACAGCGCCCACTGGTACGCCGACGTCACCGACCACGAGGCGATGGCCCGGGTCGCGCGGGAGGTCGAGGAACGGTTCGGGAAGGTCGACATCGTGGTCGCCAACGCGGGCGTCGCCACCGGCGGACCCTTCGCCGACTCCGACCCCGAGGCGTGGCGGCGGGTCATCGAGGTCAACCTCATCGGCTCGGCGGTGACGGCCCGCGCCTTCCTGCCGGTGCTGACGGAGAGCCGCGGCTACCTGCTCCAGATCGCCTCGCTCGCCGCGATCACCCCGGCGCCGATGATGACCGCGTACTGCGCGTCCAAGTCGGGCGTGGAGGCGTACGCGCACAGCCTGCGCGCCGAGGTCGGCCACAAGGGCGTGAAGGTGGGCGTCGGTTACCTGTCGTGGACCGATACCGACATGGTGCGCGGGGCCGACCAGGACGCGGTGATGCGGGAGCTGCGGCAGCGGCTGCCGTGGCCGGCCGGCAAGACCTACCCGCTGTCTCCCGCGGTGGACCGGCTGGTGGCCGGGATCGAGCGGCGGTCGAGCCATGTGTACGGGCAGTGGTGGCTGCGCGGCATGCAGGGTGTGCGCGGGTATCTCCCGGGGATCATCGGGACCGTCGGACAGCGGGAGATGAAGCGGTTCGCCCCCCGCCTGCAGGGGATGCGTACGGGGCTCGTCGGCGCAGGTGGGGCGGCTGATGAGGAGTCTCGGGCTACGCAGCGTAGTTGATCGAAATGCGTGGGTGGTCGTGGCGTGTGAATCTGGTCGAGGCCCCACCCAGGGGCCGCCCCAACCCACTACGGGAGTGAACCCACATGGGCATGAAGGACCAGTTCCAGGACAAGTCCGAACAGCGGCAGCAGCAGGGTCGGCAGCCGCAGGGTCGGCAGCAGATGGACCCGGCCAGGGAGCGTGCCGGGCAGCGCGGGGAGCGCGGTGAGCGTCCCGAGCGCGGGCGGCGCGACGAGGAGACGGAGCGTGAGCGCACGCAGCGCGAGGAAGAGGACCGCTTCGCGCAGGACTACGACGCGTAGCCGCTGCCGCTGGGCTTGACCGTTCAAGCGTGGGGTGCCCTGTGTTGGTGAGGGTGCCCCACGTTTTGATTGCCCGTTTTCGGTCCGTTGTCGGGTGCGGGTGGGTGGGGGGCTTGTCGCGCAGTTCCCCGCGCCCCTGAGGGTGTTGGCGGCGACCCCTGCTTTCTAGTGTCGCGGGGGGAGCTTTGGTCTTGAGCGGTTCGGCACGTTGTGCAGGTCCGGGGGCGTCGCCGGGGGGTTGGTTTCCAGGAGCTCCAGGGCCAGGTAGACCGCGTCGGAGAGTTGGGTGTGGCGGCCTTCCGCCCAGTCGAGGGGGGTGCGGAGAAGTTCCACGTCGGGGGTGACGCCCTTGTTCTCGATGGACCAGCCGTAGGCGTCGAACCAGGCGGCGTTCATGGGGACGGTGATGACGGTGCCGTCGCCGAGTCGGTGGCGGCCGGTCATGCCGACCACGCCGCCCCAGGTGCGCTGGCCCACCACGGGTCCCAGGTTGAGCAGTTTGAAGGCGGCCGTGATCATGTCGCCGTCGGAGGAGGTCGCTTCGTCCGCGAGGGCGACGACCGGGCCGCGCGGGGCGTTGGAGGCGTAGGAGACGGGCTGGGCGTCGCGGGTGAGGTCCCAGCCCAGAATGGTGCGGGTCAGTTTCTCGACGACCAGTTCGCTGATGTGGCCGCCCGCGTTGCCGCGTACGTCCACGAGCAGGGCGGGGCGGGAGACCTCCATGCGCAGGTCGCGGTTGAACTGGGCCCAGCCGGAGCCGCCCATGTCGGGGATGTGCAGGTAGCCGCAGCGGCCGCCGCTCAACTCCCGTACGACCGCGCGGCGTTTGGCCACCCAGTCCTGGTAGCGCAGCGGCCGCTCGTCGACGAGGGGCACCACGGCCACCCGGCGAGGGGGCCCGCTCTCGCCGTCCGCCGCGGTGAAGGTGAGCTCCACCGTCGTACCGCCCGCTCCCGCGAGCAGCGGGTACGGGCCCGTGACCGGGTCCACCGGGCGGCCGTCCACGTGGGTCAGGACCGCGCCCTCGCGGATCCCGGTGCCGGCCAGCGGGGAGCGGGCCTTGGAGTCGGAGGAGTCGCCGGGCAGGATCCGCCGGACGGCCCACCCGGCGTCCCTGCGGACGAAGTTGGCGCCCAGCAGACCCTGTCGGCGCTGGTACTGGGGCGGCCCCTCGTTGCGGCGGGCGGCGCTGACGTACGCGTGCGAGGTGCCCAGCTCGCCCAGCACCTCGCGCAGCAGGTCGGCGAACTCGTCCGGGGACGCGACCCGTTCGACGAGCGGCCGGTACTGGTCGAGGACCGCGTCCCAGTCGATGCCGCACATCCCCGGGTCCCAGAAGTAGGCGCGGATCAGCCGCCCCGCCTCCTCGTACGACTGGCGCCACTCGGCGCCCGGGTCGGCCTGGTGCAGGATGCGCCGCAGGTCGATCCAGACCGTCGTGTCCGGGTCGCCGGATTCCGTGGACGGCACGGCCCGCAGGTCGTCGTCGTCGGACACGACCAGCCGGGTGCCGTCCCCGCTGACGGTGAACCAGTCGAGGTGGTCGACGAGTTCGGACTTCTTCGCCTTGCTGATGTTGAAGTGCTCCAGGGTCGGGCGGCCGGTGGTGTCGTCCGGGTTGGCGAAGGTCTCGCCCAGCGCGCCGGAGATCGGCCAGCGCAGCCAGACCAGCCCACCGCCCGCGACCGGGTGCAGCGCCGAGTACTTGGAGGCGGCGACCGGGAACGGCGTCACCCGGCTCTCCAGCCCCTCGAGTTCCACGGTCACCGTGCCGTCGCCGCCCTCGTCGTCCTCGGCGGGGTCCAGGCCCCCGGCGGCCGGGCGGCCCTCGGGGTTCAGGGCGAAGGGGGAGGGGGTCGCGGAGGACAGGGGCACCAGGTAGGGGCGGCAGCCGAGCGGGAAGGAGAGGTCGCCGGTGTGGACGTCGTACACCGGGTCGAAGCCGCGCCAGGAGAGGAAAGCGAGGTAGCGGCCGTCCCTGGTGAAGACCGGGTTCTCGTCCTCGAAGCGGCCGTTGGTGACGTCGACGATCAGCGAGTCGCCGTTCCCGGCACCGGAGATCCGCGCCATCTTGATCTGGCGCAGGGAGCGCCCGATCCCCGGATGCGACCACGTCAGCCAGGCCCCGTCCGGTGAGAAGGCGAGGTCGCGCACCGGCCCGTTGATCGACCGGATCAGCTCGGTCACCTCGCCGTCGGAGCCCTCGGAGACGTCCAGGAGCAGCAGCCGCCCGTCGTGCGAGGCGACGGCGAGCCGCTCGCCCTGCGGATCGCAGACCAGTTCCAGCACCCGGCCCAGCTGCCCGGAGGCCGGTCGGCGCGGCGCACGGGCGCCCGTCGCGCGGGGCAGGTAGGCGATCTCGACGGCGTCCTCGCCCTCGGCGTCGGTGACGTACGCGACCTGGCCACTGGCGCCCAGTATCTCGGGGAGCCGGATCCGTACGCCCGGGGTGTCGGTGAGGGTGCGAGCGGGGCCGTCGCGGTGGGTCAGCCAGTACAGGCTGCCGCGCACGACGACGGCGCTGGCCCGTCCCGTCTCGTCCACCGACAGTCCGTCCACGTGCCGCGCGGCCGGGATCGGGTAGGGGCGGCGCCCCGCGCGCGGCCCGCCCAGCCGGATGTCGAGCCGGCGCGGCACGGTGGCGGGGGACAGGTCGTCGACGATCCACAGGTCACCGGCGCACTGGTACACCACCCGGGTGCCGTCGCCGGCGGCGTGGCGGGCGTAGAAGGCGTCGTGGTCGGTGTGACGGCGCAGGTCGGAACCGTCGTACGCGCAGGAGTAGAGGTTGCCGACGCCCTCGTGGTCGGAGAGGAAGGCGATCCGGCCGCCGACGAACATCGGGGAGTGCAGATGGCCGCCGATGTCGGCGAGGAGCCGCTCGCCGTGCAGCCACAGCCGGCCCGTGGCCCCGCCCCGGTAGCGCTTCCAGGAGGCCGGCTCGTGCGGTGGGGTGCCGGTCAGCAGCAGGGTCTTTCGTTCGCCCTCGATGTCGGCGACCTGGATGTCGGAGACCGGGCCCCAGGGGAGCTTGCGGCCGGGGTCGCCGTCGGTGGTGACCTTGTAGGCCCAGGTGAAGTACGAGAAGGGCTCGCCGTGGGAGGCGACGGCGAGGATGTCGCCCTCCGGGGTCCAGCCGGTGACCTGCGTGTCGGGGCTGCCCCAGTGGGTGAGCTGCCGTCCCGGCCCGCCGTCGACCGGCACCAGGTGGATCTCCGGGACGAGGCTGCGCCAGCTGGTGTACGCGATCAGGCGGCCGTCCGGGGAGAAGCGGGGGTGGCCGGCCTTGGTGCGGTCGACGGTCAGCCGCCAGGCGCGGCCGGGGCCGTCGAGCGAGGTCAGCCAGAGGTCGTCCTCGGCCACGAAGCACAGCAGGTCACCGCTCAGATGCGGCAGGCGCAGATAGCTCACCTCTCCATGCTCACCTTTCCGGTCTTTTCCGGCGAAACAGGCGCGTCACCTTATGCGTTCTTGACGCCCGTGACCCACCACACGTACGAAACGGTTTCGTTTCGCTGCTCGGCGGGGTATCTTCTTGGTGTAGGCACACGACAGAGCACGGGCGAGCAGGAAGGCCAGCCATGACTGAGGTCGCGACGTCGCGTCGCAGTCGGATCACGCCCGAGCGCGAGGCCGAACTGTACGAGGCCGTGCTCGAACTGCTCCGCGAAGTCGGCTACGACGCCCTCACCATGGACGCCGTCGCCGCACGTACCCGCTCCAGCAAGGCCACGCTCTACCGCCAGTGGGGCGGCAAGGCCGAACTGGTGGCCAAGGCGGTGCGGCACTCCAAGCCGGGCGGCATGGCCCTCGAGGAGATCGACACCGGGTCGCTCAAGGGCGATCTGCACGCCCTCACGCTGATGTCGGACGACTGCACGATGGAGCAGAACTCCGCGCTGATGCGGGGACTGGCCATGGTCGTGCACGGCAATCCGGAGCTGCTGCGCGCGTTCCACGAGCATCTCATCGAGCCCGAGATGGCGGTGTTCCGTCGCGTGGTGCAGCGCGCGATCGACCGGGGCGAGGTCCGTGAGGACAACCCGGCGATCGAGTTCGTGATGCACATGATGATGGGCGGTTTCGCCGCCCGCACCTTGATCGACGAGCAGCCGCCGACCCAGGCCTTCCTCCTGTCGTACATCGACGCCGTGGTTCTCCCCGCCCTCGGCGCACCCACCACCTGATCTCCCTCCCCGCAGTCACCACCTGACGCGACCGCTCACGTCGTCGGGCCGATCACCCCTGCCTCCCCGCCGGGTTGGTCACCCTGCCCTGATTCGTCTACGACCTGACCGGGAGTACGCCCTCGTGGCCACTTTCCTCTACAAACTCGGCCGGTTCGCCTTCCGGCGAAGGCATGTCGTCGCCCTGCTGTGGGTGGCGCTGCTGACGCTCGCGGGCGTCGGAGCGGCCAGCGCCCCCGCCGCGGGCTCCACATCCTTCTCGATCCCCGGCACCGAGGCGCAGAAGGCCTTCGACCTGCTGGAACAGCGCTTCCCCGGGGCGAACGCCGACGGCGCGACCGCCCGGGTCGTCTTCAAGGCGCCCGAGGGCGAGAAGATCTCCGACGCCGGCAACAAGGCGACCGTCGCGAAGACGGTGAAGGAACTGGCCGACGGCTCCGAGGTCACCTCCGTCGCCGACCCGTTCCAGGCGCACGCCGTCAGCAAGGACGGCACGATCGCCTACGCGTCCGTGCGCTACGACAAGCCCGGCATGGAACTCGAGGACGCCTCCCGGGACGCCCTGAAGGACGCCGGGAAGGACGCGCAGAAGGCCGGGCTGACCGTCGAGATCGGCGGTGACGCGCTGCAGGCCGGGGCCGAGCCGGGAGCGATCGGTGAGGTCGTCGGTCTCGCCCTCGCCGCGGTCGTCCTCGTCATCACCCTGGGCTCTCTGGTCGCGGCCGGACTGCCGCTGCTGACGGCGATCATCGGCGTCGGCATCGGCGTCTCCACCATCACGGCCCTCGCCAACGCGCTCGACCTCGGCGACACCACCTCCACGCTGGCGTTGATGATCGGTCTCGCGGTCGGCATCGACTACGCGCTGTTCATCGTCTCCCGCTACCGCACCGAACTCGCCGAGGGCCGCTCCCGCGAGGAGGCGGTCGGCCGCGCCACCGGCACCGCCGGCTCGGCGGTGGTCTTCGCGGGCCTCACGGTCGTGATCGCGCTGGCCGGCCTCGCGGTCGTCAACGTACCGATGCTGACCAAGATGGGCCTCGCGGCGGCGGGCACGGTCGTGGTCGCCGTCCTCATCGCGCTGACCATGATCCCCGCGCTGCTCGGCTACGCGGGCAAGCGGATCAAGGCGGCGGGCGAGAAGCGGGGCAAGCGCGACGAGGGCACCGCCGAGAAGCCGGCCAAGCCGGGCCTGGGCGCCCGTTGGGCGAGCTTCGTCATCCGCCGTCCGGCAGCGGTGCTGCTGCTCGGCGTGGTCGGTCTGGGCACGGTCGCCGTTCCCGCCACGCAACTGGAGCTGGGCCTGCCCGACGACGGCTCGCAGCCCACGTCCACGACACAGCGCCGCGCGTACGACGTTCTCTCGGAGGGCTTCGGCCCCGGCTTCAACGGCCCCCTGATGATCGTCGTCGACGCCAAGAGCAGCGACGACCCCAAGGCGGCGGCCAACCAGGTGACCGACCGCATCAAGGGCCTGGCGGACGTTGCGACGGTGACCCCGGCGATGTTCAACAAGGCCGGCGACACCGCGACGATCACCGTGGTCCCGGGCTCGAAACCGTCCTCGACGCAGACCGAGGACCTGGTGCACGCCATCCGTGACAAGGGCGCCGACATCAAAGCCGACACGGACGCGAAGGTGCTGGTCACCGGCACCACCGCGATGAACATCGACTTCTCGCAGAAGCTGACCGACGCGCTGATCCCGTACCTGGCTCTGGTGGTCGGTCTCGCGTTCCTGCTCCTGATCGTGGTCTTCCGCTCCATCCTGGTCCCGCTGAAGGCGGCCCTCGGCTTCCTGCTCAGCGTGCTCGCCGCGCTCGGTGCCGTGGTCGCGGTCTTCCAGTGGGGCTGGCTCGGCGGCCTGCTCGGCGTCGAGGAGACCGGCCCGATCATGTCGATGATGCCGATCTTCATGGTGGGCGTGGTCTTCGGTCTCGCGATGGACTACGAGGTGTTCCTCGTGACCCGTATGCGGGAGGCGTACGTGCACGGCGAGTCGCCGAGCCAGGCCGTGGTGACCGGCTTCCGGCACAGCGCCCGGGTCGTGGCTGCCGCCGCGATCATCATGATGGCCGTCTTCGGAGGCTTCATCAGCTCCAGCGAGTCCATGATCAAGATGATCGGCTTCGGCCTCGCCGTCGCGGTCTTCTTCGACGCGTTCGTCGTCCGCATGGCGATCGTCCCGGCGGTACTGGCCCTGCTCGGCAAGAAGGCCTGGTGGCTGCCGAAGTGGCTGGACCGGGCGCTGCCCAACGTGGACGTCGAGGGCGAGGGCCTGAAGGACCTCAGCGACGCGAAGGACAAGGACGGCGACCCCGACGAGGACCGGGAGCTGGTACGCGTCTGACGCACAGGCTCCGCTGAAAGAGCGGCCGGTGAGGGCTTCCGTGGGGACGGGCTGCCTTCACCGGCTTCTTTCTTTCCGAAACGATTTCCTTCCGGGGCGATCTCTTTCGGGATGACCGTGAGTCACGTGCCCCATGCACCCACTAGCGTGCCGTGCATGACCACTGACGAGCGGACCCCGTGACCCCGACCGTCGCCGCGGCCGTCCTGGTCGCCGCGGTCACCCACGCCGGCTGGAACGCCCTCGCGCACCGCATCACCGACAAGCTGGTCGGTTTCACACTCATCGCCGGGGGCGGGACCCTGATCGGGCTCGCGACGGCACCGTTCGTGGCGTTCCCGGCGGCGCGGGCGTGGCCGTACCTCCTCGGCTCCGCCGTCATCCACATCGCGTACTACGCACTGTTGATGCGGTCCTTCCGGCTCGGCGACTTCGGGCAGGCGTACCCGATCGCGCGCGGCTCCGCCCCTCTCGTCGTCACCGTGCTCGCCGCCCTCTTCGCCCACGAGGTGCCCGACGGCTGGGCCGCCGCCGGCATCGCGCTGTCCTGCGCCGGGCTGACCGGCGTCGCCCTGTGGGGGCTGCGCGGGCAGCGGCCCGACTGGGCGGCCATCGGGGCCGCGTTGGCGACCGGGATGACCATCGCGGCGTACACCGTCGTGGACGGGCTGGGCGTGCGCGCCTCGGGTTCGGCCACCGGGTACATCGCCTGGCTGATGGCCGTCGAGGGGCTGGCCCTCCCCACGTACGCGGTCTGGCGTTGGCGTGGGGACACCGTCGCCAGGCTGCGGCCCTTCGCGGCGGTCGGGCTGCTCGGCGCCGCGCTGTCCGTCGCCGCGTACGGGCTCGTCCTGTGGGCGCAGACCCGCGCGGAGCTCGCGCCGGTCGCGGCGCTGCGCGAGTCGTCGATCATCGTGGGCGCCATCATCGGCGCGGTGTTCTTCAAGGAGCGGTTCGGAGCGCCGAGGATCGTGGCGGCGGGGCTGCTGGTGGTCGGGATCGGGTTGATGCTGCGCGCCGGGTGAGTCAGGCGGCCTCGACGGGTTCCCCCCGGGGCTCCAGCGCCGCCCCCCGAGGCAGCAGCAGCGGTGTCGCCAGCAGCAACACGCCCGCCACCGCGATCGCAGCGCGCGGGCCGGTCAGGGTGGCCAGGAGCCCCCACAGCGCCGTCAGGGCCGCGGTCGTGGCCTTGCTGCTGACCGACCAGGCGGAGAGGGTACGGACCGTGCGGTCGGCCGGCGTCGCCTCGAGGCGGAACGTCGCGAGCACCGGGTTGTACACGGCACAGCACGCGATCAGCCCGAACTCCACGCCCATCACGAGCAACAGCCCCGTCGGGCCGGAGTGGACGAACGCCAGCCCGATGCCCCAGCACGCGCGCAGGACGCCGGCCGTGCGCAGCACCGCGCGTCGGCCGAAGCGGGCCACGAGCGGGCGGGACAGCCGGGAGCCGATCAGGCCGCCCGTGCAGGGCAGCGCGAAGGCGAGGGCGTACTGCCAGGGGGCGAAGCCGAGGGGACCGAGCATGAGGACGGCGAGGAGGGGCGCGGCCACCATGATCAGACCGTTGACCAGGACCGTGTTGAGGAACAACGGGCGCAGGGCGGGGTGGGTGAGGATGTACCGCCAGCCTTCCAGCAGGTCACCGGCCCGCAGGCGCGGCGCGTCCCGGTGGGCCGGGCGAGGCGTTGGGCGGGGTTCGCTCCCGCCGATCGCGCGGATGCCCGCGGCCGACAGCAGATAGCTGACCGCGTCGGCCAGCACCGTCGTCACCGGTCCGAACAGCCCGATCGCGGCGCCGCCCAGCGGTGGCCCGAGCACGGTGGAGGTCCAGAGCGTCGACTCGAAGCGGGAGTTCGCGAGGAGCAGGTTCCCGGGCGGCACGAGGGCCTTGACGAAGGCGCCGCTTGCCGCGTTGAAGGTGATGTCGGCCGCGGCGACGACGACCGCCACGACCAGGAGCTGCGCGAAGGTGAGCCCGCCGAGCGCGAAGGCCGCCGGGATGCTCAGCAGCGCCGCGCACCTGAGCAGGTCGGCCGCGATCATCACCGGACGCTTGCGGCGGAACTCCACCCACGGCCCGAGCGGCACCGCGACCGCCGCGCCCACCGCGAGCCCCGCGGCGGCCAGCAGCGACACCTGGGCCGAACCGGCGTGCAGCACGGTGACGGCGATCAGCGGGAACGCGTCGAAGGCGAGCCAGGTACCGAACGTACTGACCGTGTACGCCGTCCACAGCCACCCGAACCGCCGCCCCAGCCCCCGCTCTTGCCCCACGCCCCCGCCGCCCCCTCCCACACGATTCCGCCGCCCATTGTGCCCCCGTGGGTGCGTCCGCTCGTCGGCAGGAGCACTCTGGAAGCAGGTGTTCCGGAGGTGATCGTCATGATGCACACCACTGTGGGATGGCATGTCGAGCTGGAGTTCCAGGAGGACGAGCAGCACACACGGGCGGCCGCGCTCGTGCGCTTGCCCGACGGCAGCGAGGTACGGGCCCACGGGCACGCCACGCGGCACCGCACCGACTCCAATCAGCCGAGGGTCGGTGAGGAGATCGCAGGGGCACGCGCGCTCAACGAACTCGCGATGCAGTTGCTGACCAAGGCACACGAGGAGATCGACTCGGCGTCCGGCCGGACCTCGCACCCGATCAACGTCTGAGTCGGGCGAGCACCCCCCGTCACGCGAGCGCGGTGCGCACCGCCCGTACCAACGCCTGCGCCCTCGGGTCCGCCGTCACGCTCTTGCGGAAGCCGTTCGTCACATAGCCGAACGCGATGCCGGAGTCCGGGTCGGCGAAGCCGAGGGCGCCGCCGCGTCCCGGGTGGCCGAAGGAGCCGGGGGACAGGAGGGGGGACGCGCTGCCGTGGAGCATGTAGCCGAGGCCGAAGCGGGTGCCGACGACGAGGACGCGGTCCGGGCCCGCCGACTGCTCGCCGCGCGCCAGGTCGACGGTCTCGGGGGTGAACAGCCGGGTGCCGCCGTCCACTTCGCCGATGAGCGAGGCGTAGAAGCGGGCCAAACCCTCCGCGGTCGCGATGCCGTTGGAGGCGGGCAGGGCGGCCGTCCGGTAGGCGGGGTCGTTCTCGTCCGGCAGCGGGGTGATCGCGGCGAACGCGCGCCGGGTGAGCGAATCGGGGTCGGCGTAGGCCTCGGAGACCGCTCGCTTGGGGCGGGTCCGCAGGGCGCCCGCCCGCACCGGTGCCTCGACCTGGCCCACCCGGCCCACGCGCCCGGCCTCGCCCGCGGGCAGCCCCAGCCACAGGTCCGCCCCGGCCGGCCCGGCGATCTCGGTCGCGATCCATTCACTGATCGGACGGGACGTCACCCGCCGCACCAGCTCACTCGTCAGCCAGCTGTACGTCTGCGCGTGGTACCCGTGGTCCGTCCCCGGCTCCCACACCGGCGCCTGCGCCGCGACCGCCTCCGCGCCGAGCGCCGGGTCGGCGGCCTCCGCGGGTGTCAGCGGCCGGTCCAGCACCGGTACGCCCGCGCGGTGCGCGAGCAGATGCCGTACGAGGGTCCGCTCCTTGCCCGCCGCCTTGTACTCCGGCCAGTACGCGCCCACCGGGGCGTCCAGGTCCAGCTCCCCGCGCTGGTGCAGCAGCAGGAGTGCGGCGGCGGCGACGCCCTTGGTCGCCGAGCGCACGATCTGGGCGGTGCCGCGCTCCCAGGCCGCCGTGCCGTCGACGTCCTTGGTGCCGCCCCACAGGTCGACGACCTTGTGCCCGTCGCGGTAGACGGTCACCGCCGCGCCCCGGTCCCCGAGCGCCTCGAAGTTGCCCGCGAACGCCTCCTTGACCGGCTCGAAGCCCTCGGCGACTGTGCCGTTCACGTCCACGTCCGCACTTCCCTACCGCTCGCCTGCGACTGTGCGGGCAACGCCCGGAAGGGGCCTGCGATTCCCTGGCCTCGCTAGCCGAGCAGGATCGTTACCTCGATGTTGCCGCGGGTCGCGTTGGAGTACGGGCAGACTTCGTGGGCCGCATCCACCAGTTTCGCGGCGACGTCCGCGTCGAGGACGGGGAGGGAGACGCTCAGGGCGACGGCGAGGCCGTACCCGCGCTGCTTGTTGGGGCCGATGCCGACCTTCGCGGCGACCGTGGAGCCGGTGAGGTCGAAGCCCGCCCGGCGGCCGACGAGGACGAGGGCGTTGTGGAAGCAGGAGCTGTAGCCGGCCGCGAACAACTGCTCCGGGTTGGTGCCGTTGCCGTCGCCGCCCAGCTCCGGGGGCATCGCGACCTTCAGTTCGATCTGGCCGTCCTGGCTGGTGACATAGCCGTCCCGGCCGCCGTGCGCGGTGGCCTCGGCAACGTACATGATCTTCGTAGGACGGGTGTCGGCGGCGGTGCCGTCAGTCATGGCCGGGTCCCCCCAGGACAAGTGCGCACGAGTACATCGTGCACAAGGTACTCGTGAGTAGTAGAGGTGTTTCTTACCAGGGGGTAGCAACCGCGGGTAACCCGAGGTCAGTGTGGGCGCTCCGCCGCCGCCTCGGCCCGCCGCGCGAGCTGCCACAGCTCCTCGCGCATCCGCGCCACCGCCGCCATGTCGAGCCCCGTCGCCCCGAGCAGCGCGCCGGGCACCCGTGTCGCGCGCTCCTTGAGCTCCTCCGCGCGCCTGGTGCACGCCACGAGTACCGAGCGCTCGTCCCGCGCCGAGCGCTCCCGGCGCACCAGACCCGCCGCCTCCAGCCGCTTCAGCAGCGGCGAGACGGTCCCGTAGTCGAGCCGCAGGGCCTCGGCCAGCGCCTTGACCGTGATCTCGCCCCGCTCCCACAGCACCAGCAGCACCAGGTACTGCGGGTAGGTGAGACCGAGCTCGTCGAGGAGCGGGCGGTACGCGGCCGTCACCGCGCGCTGGGCCGCGTACAGCGCGAAGCACAGCTGCTCGTCGAGGAGCAGCGAGCTCTCGGGGTACTCGTTCGTCACGCGCCCATTGTCACGGACGGTCCGCGCCCGCCGTCGCGGAAGGCACGGAACGCGGGTCGAAACCGAACGGGAGCTCCAGCCGGTGGGCCCGCATCAGCTCGTCGTCGCCGAGCAGCTCCGCCGTCTTCCCATCCGCCGCGATCACCCCCTCGCTCAGGATCAGCGAGCGGGGGCACAGCTCCAGCGCGTACGGCAGGTCGTGGGTGACCATCAGGACGGTCACGTCCAACGAGCGCAGGATGTCGGCGAGTTCACGGCGGGAGGCGGGGTCGAGGTTGGAGGAGGGCTCGTCCAGGACGAGGATCTCCGGCTCCATCGCCAGCACGGTCGCCACGGCCACCCGGCGCCGCTGGCCGAAGGAGAGGTGGTGCGGCGGCCGCTCCTTGAACTCCGCCATGCCGACCCGCTCCAGCGCCCGGTCGACCCGCTCCTCCAGCTCGGCCCCCTTGATCCCGGCGGCGGCCGGCCCGAACGCCACGTCCTCGCGGACCGTCGGCATGAACAGCTGGTCGTCCGGGTCCTGGAAGACGATGCCGACCTTGCGCCGGATCTCCGCCATGTGCCGCTTGCTCACCGGCAGCCCGGCGACCGTCACCGTGCCCGTGCCGCCGCTCAGGATGCCGTTGAGGTGCAGCACGAGCGTCGTCTTGCCGGCGCCGTTCGGCCCGAGCAGCGCGACCCGCTCACCGCGCCCGATCGAGAAGTCCACGCCGAACAGGGCCTGGTGGCCGTCGGGGTAGGCGAAGGCGAGGCCGGAGACCTCCAGGGAGGCGGTCGTATCAGTCACAGAACCCATCCCAGCAGACAGACGACGAGGGCGGCGAACGGGAGGGCGAGGGCGTACGACCACTGCGCCCGGGAGGCGGTCACCTCGTCGATGACCGGCATCGAACCGGCGTACCCCCGGCTGACCATGGCCAGGTGCACCCGCTCGCCGCGCTCGTAGGAGCGGATGAACAGCGCGCCCGCCGACTTCGCGAGGACGCCCCAGTGCCGTACGCCCTTGGCTTCGAAGCCGCGGGACTCGCGGGCGATCCGCATGCGGCGCATCTCGTCGGTGATGACGTCGCCGTAGCGGATCATGAAGGACGCGATCTGCACCAGCAGCGGCGGGAGCTTCAACCGCTGGAGCCCGAGGAGGAGTTCGCGCAGTTCGGTGGTGGCGGCGAGCAGGACGGAGGCGGCGACGCCGAGGGTGCCCTTGGCGAGCACGTTCCAGGCGCCCCACAGGCCGTTGACGCTCAGGGACACGCCCAGCACCTCGACCCGCTCGCCCTCCGCCACGAACGGCATCAGCACGGCGAACGCGACGAACGGCACCTCGATCAGCAGCCGTCGCAGCAGAAAGCCGGCCGGTACGCGGGAGAGGCGGGCGACCAGGCCCAGCAGCACCGCGTACAGGCCGAACGCCCACATCGCCTCCCGCGGCGTCGAGACCACGACCACCACGAAGGCGAACGCGGCGGCGAGCTTGGTGTGCGGCGGCAGACCGTGCACGGGGGAGTGCCCGTGCCGGTAGAGCCTGTGCGCGTGTCCGGCGCCCACGACGTCAGACGTTCTCTACGGCCGTGGGGGAGGCGTCCGCCGTACGGCGCCTGCGCACCGCCCAGAACACCCCGCTGCCCGCGACGACGGTGACACCGACGCCGATCACGCCCGCGAGACCGCCGGAGAGGCGGGCGTCGGTGACGTCCTTGACGCCGTAGTCGGCGAGCGGCGAGTCGCTGGACGCGTGCTTCTCGGTCCTCTTGTCGATGCCGTGGTCGGCGGCGACCTTCTCCAGACCGTCGGGGCTCGCGGAGGCGTAGAAGCTGACGAACCCGGCGAGGACGAGTGAGGTGACGAGGCCGGTGATCCACACCTTGCGGTGGGACCGGGCGCCGACCGGCACCGGCGCCGCGTCCGGCGCGTCGACGAGCTCGCCGTTCACCCGCAGCTTCAGCTTCTGCGTCAGCCCGCGCGCGCCGTACACGAGATCGGGCCGTACGGCGATGACGGCGCCCACCGTCAGCGCGGTGATCGCGGCCTCACCGAGGCCGATCAGCACATGCACGCCGATCATGGCGGTGGCGACCTTGCCGATCGAGACGTCCGTGGTGCCGCCGACGGCGTAGATGAGCGTGAAGGCGACGGCGGCGGCCGGGACGGAGAGCAGCGAGGCGACGAAGGAGGCGACCGTGACGGAACGGCGGGTGCGCGGCAGCACCTTCACCAGGCCCCTGAAGACGGCGTAGGCCACGACCGTCGTCACGATCGCCATGTCGGTGATGTTGACGCCGAGCGCGGTCAGTCCGCCGTCGGCGAAGAGGATGCCCTGCATCAGCAGGACCACGGACACACACAGGACCCCGGTGAAGGGGCCCACGAGTATCGCGGCCAGCGCGCCACCCAGGAGGTGACCGCTGGTTCCGGCCGCCACGGGGAAGTTGAGCATCTGTACCGCGAAGATGAACGCGGCCACCAGACCGGCCAGCGGCGCCGTCCGCTCGTCGAGCTCGCGTCGTGCGCCACGCAGGCTCACGGCGATGGCGCCCGCGGCGACGACTCCGGTCACGGCGGAGGTCGGGGCGTTGATGAATCCGTCAGGTACGTGCACCGTTCGATGATAGTGGCTTGATGCGAACGGTTCGCAAGAGCGCATCAGTCGTGCATCGCCTCGTCCATCCCCTCGCGCACCGCGGTGTGAGATACGTCGGCCCCGGGAAGCGCGCCCCGGAAAATATGCGACATTGGATGGGAAGCGGAAGCACAGCTTTCGCACAGGTCACGCAGCGTAAGGGGCCGGTACGATGGCCGTAGTCGAACAGTACGCACGAGCCCACGTCGTCACGGACGCGGACCTGGTCGAGGAAGAACACGCGGCCGTCCCCGTCATGCTGCGCTACGACCCCGAGACAGACCCCCGCTCGGTCCGGGTCCGCCTCCCCGGCACCACCGAATGGGCCTTGTCGCGCGCCCTGCTCGAACAGGGCCTGCGCGCCCCGGCCGGCTCCGGAGACGTCCGCGTGTGGCCCTGCGGACGCGTCCAGGCCGTCGTCGAGTTCCATTCCGACCAGGGCGTCTCGGTCGTGCAGTTCGAGACCAAGACCTTGCTGCGCTTCCTGCGCCGCACGTACATGGCGGCGGCGAAGCCGGTGCCCCACGGAGCGTGACGCGGCAGGCCCCGTCGCTCAGCCGCCCGCCTTCAGCAGTGCCGCCACGATCGGGCCCGCCGTGTCGCCGCCGTGGCCACCCGCCTGGACGACACCGGCTGCGGCGAGGTCGCCGCGGTAGGCGGTGAACCAGCCGTTGGGCTTCTTCTGGCCGTCGACCTCGGCCGAGCCGGTCTTGGCGCCGTAGTCGGGGCCGAGGCCGGACATCGCCTCGGCGGCGGTGCCGGCGGCGGCGGTGTACTGCATCAGCTCACGGAGCTGGGACAGCGTGGCCGCGGACATCGTGCGCGAGGCCTTGGCCAGCGTGCGGTCGTCGACCGACGGGGCGACCAGGTACGGCTGGTGGAAGGAGCCCGCCTTGACCGTCGCGGCCACGGACGCCATGTTCAGCGGGTTCATCCGCACCCCGCCCTGACCGATGAGCGAGGCCGCCATCTGGGCCTGCGACTGCACCGGGACGCGGCCGTCGAAGGTCGGGACGCCGATCGCCCAGTTGTCCATCGACAGGCCGAACACCTGCTGCGCCTGCTTGGTCAGGTCGTCGTTCTTCAGCTTGGGCGCCTGGCTGATGAAGGCCGTGTTGCACGAGCGGGCGAAGCTCGCCTTGAACGTGCCGCCCTTGATCTCGAACTTGTCGTCGTTCTGGAACTTCCAGCCGCCGTACTTGAAGTACTTCGGGCACGGGTGCGCCTTGTCCGCCTTCGCGAGCCCCTTGTCGAGCAGCAGCGACGAGGTGATCACCTTCATTGTGGAGCCCGGCGCGAGGGAGCCCTGGAACGCGGTGTTGAAGTGCGGGTTGGAGTTGGCCACCGCGAGGATCTCACCCGTCGAGGGGCGCATCAGCACCACCGACGCCCGCGCCTTCTTGGCCACCTGTGCCTCGGCGTCGGCCTGGAGGCTCGGGCTCAGCGTCGTCTTCACCGTGCCGGGGGTGCCCTCGCTGAGTGCGAGGAGCGTCTTGTCGGAGGCCTTCTTCGCCGTCGACTCCTTGCCGCGCACCACTCGCAGCTCGACGCCCGCCTTGCCGCCGGCCTTCTTGCCGTACTTCTCGCGCAGTCCGTCGAGGACCGGCTCCAGGGACGGGTACTTCCTGGTGGTCAGCTCCCCGCCGTCCCGGTCGAGCGCCTTCACCGGCGGGGTGCCGGACTCGCCGGTGACGAGCGTGTCGCCGTCCTGAAGGTCGGGGTGGACCACGGAGGCGTGCCAGTCGACCAGCGGCTTGCCGTCCTTCGCCCGCCGGACGACGGTCAGCGCGCTGCTGTACGCCAGCGGCTTGCTGACGCCCTTGTACTCGACGGTGCCCTTCACGGAGAACGGCACCTTGTCGCCCTGGCGCGGGCTCGCGGTGAGCGTCACGTTCTTGACGTGGGCGTCCTTGGTGTAGCCGGTCAGGAGGGACGCGGCGGCCGTGGAGTCGTCCGTGCCGGCGGCCGCCGCGGCGACCTCACCCCGCTGCCAGGCCGTGAGGAACGTCCGGGCCGTGGTGGTCACCTCGGTCGCCGACAGCGGTCCCGTCTTGACCGACGGCGACTTCTCACCGGCCGACGACGAGGCGTTCCTGCCGTCGTCCGCCGCCGCCCCGCCGCCGTACAGCGCGTAGACACCGATGCCGGCGCCGACGACGACGATGGCGACCATCCCGCCGATGACGGCGGGGTTCGTCTTCCGCCGCTCGGCGGCGCGCCCTCTCTTGCCCACTGCTTGCGTTCCTCCGCGTGATCGTGGAAGGCGCCCCCACCGCCCCACTGCCCTCGTTGCCCTCACACACCCCAACGACGGCAACCACACTAGAGTCCCGATCTCCGTGGGTGACGTCAGCCGGCAGTTCGTAGCACGGCTGCGACAATCGGACCGGCCGCGTCGATGCCGTGACCGCCGTCCTGGACCATGGCCGCCGCGGCGACGTCGTCGCGGTACCCGGTGAACCAGCTGTCGGACCTGGACTGTCCGCCGATCTCCGCGGAACCGGTCTTCGCGCCGATCCGGCCGCTCAGCCCGGACATCACACCGGCCGCGGTGCCACTGGTGGCGGTGCGGTTCATCATGGCGCGCAGCTGCTGCACCGTACTCGTGGACAGGCCCTTCGCGGTGGCCAGTTCGCGGTCGTCGAGGCTCTGCGCCACGATCACCGGCTGGCGGAAGGCGCCCGTCATCGCGGTCGCCGTGACCGACGCCATGTTCAGCGGGCTCATCTGGACCTGGCCCTGGCCGATGAGGTTGGCCGCCTTGTCCGGGCCGCCGGCCGCCGGGATCGAGCCGTCGAAGGACGGGATGCCGGTCTTCCAGTTGTCCTGGCCGAGCCCGAAGCGGCTCTGGGCCTCCTCGGTCAGCGACTCCGTCTTCAGGGACTTCACGTACTTGATGAAGGCGGTGTTGCAGGAACGGGCGAAGCTGTCGGCGAGCGTGGCGCCCTCGTCCGGCTTCAGGTCCTTGAGGTTGTGGAAGGTCTGCCCCTCCCACATCACGCTGTCCGGGCAGGGCGCGGGACCGGTCGCGGTGGTGAGCCCGTTGTCGATGAGGGTCGCCGCGGTGACGATCTTCATGGTGGAGCCGGGCGGAACCTGGCCGAGGAAGGCCGCGTTGAAGGCGTCGCTGCGGTGGTTGGCGACGGCCAGCACCTCACCGGTGCTCGGCTTCACGGCCACCACGGAGGACTGCCCGTAGTTCTTCACCGCCCGCTCGGCCGCCGCCTGCGCGCTCGCCCTGATCGTGGTGGTCAGCTTGCCCGCCTTGCCCTTGGCGAGGGTCAGCAGGGTGGTGTCCGCGGTGTTCTCGTCGGCGTGGTGGATCGCCAGCTCGACGGCGGCCGTGCCGCCCGCCTGCTCGCCGTACTTGGCGCGCAGTGCGTCCAGGATCGGGCCGAGGGACGGGTACTTCTCCTTCGTCAGGACCTTGCCGTCGCGGTCCACGGCCTCGATGGGCGGGCTCGCCGACTCGCCGGTGACGAGCGTGTCGTCCATGTTCTTCAACGCGGGGTACACCACGGAAGGCTGCCAGTCGACCAGCGCCTTCCCGGTCGACACCCCGCGCACCACGGTCAGCGTGCTCTTGTAGTCGAGCGCCTTGGACTTGCCGTCGTAGGACACCTTCGCCCTGACCGTGAAGGGCACGGTGGCGCCGTTGGCCTTCCCGGGCGTGATCTTCACGCCGGTGATGTGCGCGGCCTCGCCGTACGACGTGAGCAGCGGCTCCGCCTTCTCCGCGTTGTTGGTGTACGCGGCGGCCGTGACCGCCTCGCCCTTCTCCCAGGCCGCGAAGAACGCGGTGGTCGTCTCCTCGACTTCCGAACCGGTCGGCGGACCGCTCTTCTTCGTCTCCGCTCTGGTGCTCGCGCCGCTCGTCGTCCCGGTGTCGCCGTTCAGCGCCGACAGGATGTTGTAGCCCCCGTACCCGGCCCCGCCCACCATCACCGCGAACACCGTGCCGACTATGCCGGCCTTGGCCCCCTTGCGCATGACCCGTCCCCTTCCCCGTTTGGACTTCCCCCGCGTTTTCTGAACACGTTCAGAAACTTGGTCGCGCCTCGCACTGTAAGCGAAAGCAGGGGCAGCCGGGACAGGAGTTCAGGGAACTTGTGTCCTAACGGAGATCAGGGACGTGACTCAGACCCACGTATCCAGCCACATACGTGAACGCCAGGAGTCGATGGGGATCGCCGTCCCCGTGTAGATCGGCCAGAAGTAGATGAAGTTCCACGCGATCAGCAGCACCAGGACGCCCGCGCCTGTCGCGCCCGCCACGCGGCGGGTGTCGGAGGAGCCCGGGGGGCCGGCGAGGGCGCCGATGAGCATGGCGACCGCCAGGCACAGGAAGGGGACGAAGACGACGGTGTAGAAGAGGAAGATCGTGCGGTCCTGGTAGAGGAACCAGGGGAGGTAGCCGGCCGCGACGCCGCAGGCGACGGCGCCCGCGCGCCAGTCGCGGCGGAAGAACCAGCGCCACAGGACGTACAGGAGGGCGAAGCAGGCGACCCACCACAGCAGCGGCGTGCCCAGGGCGAGCACCTCACGCGCGCACTTCTCGCCCGCGTCGACGGGGCAGCCGTCCTTGCCGGGGGCGGGCGACTCGTAGAAGAACGAGACCGGGCGGCCCAGGACGATCCAGCTCCAGGGGTTGGACTCGTAGGGGTGGGGCGAGGAGAGGTTGATGTTGAACTTGTAGACCTCGTGCTCGTAGTGCCACAGGCTCAGCCACCAGTCCGGGAACAGCCAGGACCAGCTGCTGGACCTGCCGTTGGCGGTGGCCCAGTCGCGGTAGTAGCCGCCGGAGCCGTTGGCGGGGGAGAGGATCCAGCCGGTCCAGGAAGCGATGTACGTGAAGATCGCCACGGGGACCGTCGCCAGGAACGTGATGCCCAGGTCGCGCTTCAGCACCGCCGTGTACGGGTGACGGGCGCCGGCGACCTTGCGGGAGCCGACGTCCCACAGCACCGCCATCACACAGAACGCGGCGAGGACGTACAGGCCGTTCCACTTGGTGCCGATGGCCAGGCCCAGCATCAGGCCCGCCAGCCAGCGCCAGGGACGCCACCCGAGGCGGGTGGTCTCGGCGGCGTGCGCGTCGGGGCGGTGGCGGCCCTCCGCGTCGGGCGGGATCGCCGCCGCGAGTTTCTCCCGCGCCCTGTCGCGGTCGACGACCAGACAGCCGAACGCGGCCAGCACGAAGAACATCAGCACGCCGTCGAGCAGCGAGGCACGGCTCATCACGAAGTGCATGCCGTCCACGGCCATCAGGGCGCCCGCCAGGCAGCCCAGGAACGTCGAGCGGAACAGCCGGCGGCCGATGCGGCACAGCAGCAGCACGGAGAGCGTCCCCAGCAGCGCCGTCATGAAGCGCCAGCCGAACGGATTGAACCCGAACATCAGCTCGCCGAGCCCGATGACGTACTTCCCGACCGGTGGGTGCACGACGTACGCCGCGTCCGACGGGATCGGGACGTGCCCGTTCGAGGACAGCACGAGGTTGTTGACGTTCTTGTCCCAGTTGACCTCGAAGCCGCGGTGGACGAGCGCCCAGGCGTCCTTGGCGTAGTACGTCTCGTCGAATATCACCGCCTTCGGGCTGCCCAGGTTCCAGAACCGCATCAGGCCCGCCATCAGCGTCACCAGCAGCGGGCCGCCCCAGCCGGACCAGCGCGCGATCCGGTCGGCGAGCACCGGCGGCACCCCGAACACCTGCCACAACCGGGGGCTGGGCTGGGCGAACGGCGGCACCAACCGCTCGCGAACATCGGCGGCGGGCTTCGCCGGATATCCGAAACGGCGCAGCCGTTGCTGCCACGTCGGCCGCTGGTCGTGCGGCGCCTGGCCCTGGCGGGTGTCCGTGGAGGACGCGGTACTGGTCACCGCGCCATCGTAGGGAACCGTTCTTTGCGCGTCCTGTGCTTAGGGGTCCTTGCACTATGAGCGCCCGATGAGGTCGCGTGGTCTGGTGCCGTGTATCGCAAGGCGCTGGAGCGCCCTCGTGGCGGAGTCACGTGGGCGTTTCGGCAACGCGGCGAGGTGCGGTGCCAGGCCGCGCGACCCGGGCGGGCATAGTGCAAGGACCCCTTGGGGTCCTTACGGCCCCCACCGTGGCCGGAGTCCGGCCCCTGCGAGGATGGACAGGTGACTGGAACCCTTGTTTTGGCGGGCACCCCCATCGGTGACTTCTCGGACGCGCCGCCCCGGCTCGCGGAGGAACTGGCCGGCGCGGACGTCGTGGCGGCCGAGGACACGCGGCGGCTGCGGCGGCTGACCCAGGCGCTGGGCGTGACGCCCAAGGGGCGTGTCGTGTCGTACTTCGAGGGCAACGAGTCCGCCCGTACGCCCGAGCTGGTCGAGGAACTGATCGGCGGGGCGCGTGTGCTCCTCGTCACGGACGCCGGGATGCCGTCCGTGTCCGACCCCGGCTACCGGCTGGTCGCCGCGGCCGTCGAGAAGGACGTCCGGGTCACCGCCGTCCCCGGCCCGTCCGCCGTGCTCACCGCGCTGGCGCTTTCCGGCCTGCCCGTCGACCGGTTCTGCTTCGAGGGATTCCTGCCGCGCAAGGCCGGCGAGCGGCTGTCGCGGCTGCGCGAGGTCGCCGAGGAGCGGCGCACCCTCGTCTACTTCGAGGCCCCGCACCGGCTCGACGACACCCTCGCCGCGATGGCCGAGGTCTTCGGCGCGGAGCGTCGGGCCGCCGTCTGCCGCGAGCTGACCAAGACGTACGAGGAGGTCAGGCGCGGTCCGCTGGCCGAGCTGGCGGCGTGGGCGGCCGAGGGCGTACGGGGTGAGATCACCGTCGTCGTCGAGGGGGCGCCCGAGCGCGGCCCCGAGGAACTCGACGCCGCGGAACTGGTGCGCAGGGTGCGGGTGCGCGAGGAGGCGGGGGAGCGGCGCAAGGAGGCCATCGCGGCGGTCGCGGCCGACGCGGGACTGCCGAAACGGGAGGTGTTCGACGCGGTGGTCGCGGCCAAGAACGCACGCTGAGTCCAGCGCCGAATTTCGGCCAGGAACACCCTCTGAGCAGGGCGCATTTCCGATGAGCGGGCGCCCCATGGGCGGTTAAAGCACGGGCGCGAAAGGCAAAGCCCAGCCCCCTCCACCGAGGCCGCTTTGGCAAGGAAAGTCCAAATCGGCTCCAACACTCGACAGGCCCGATGCGTCCACGTCGGCGGAGGCGTCCACTGGACCGAGGGGACAGACCCGTCCCCTCGCCCGGCGGAAACGAGGAGCTGGCATGAGTGAGACCGCCGTCGTCCACGAGTCGTATTCCTTCGTCTGCATGCGCTGCGGACACGGCTGGGAGCAGTCGTACGACATCGAGCATCACGTCGACGGGGAAGGCCGGGAGTTCGTCACCTACATAGCCGACGGCCGTGCCGTGCCGTCGCCGCTGAGCCGGCCCGCCTGCAGGAACTGCGACGGCCACGTCGTGCGCATCATGCGCGCGGGTCAGGTGTCCTCGGCGCTCAGCGCCGCGCGGCGACAGCCGTCGGTGCCCCGGCAGGGTGAGCAGGCCGAGGACGGGGCGGCACAGGACCGCCCGCAGGACGAGACGGCCAGGGACCACCACTGGCACCTGTCCGACCTGCTGCACCCGTTCCAGCGCAAGGCGAGCTGAGCGAACGGGGCCGAGGGCGGGGCGTGCCCCTTTCGTAGGATCGGGGCATGCCTTCGAACGCCCCCGGCACGTCCGGCAAGCAGGACAAGAACGACAAGAACGACAAGAACGCAGCGCCGCCGCTCCCGGAGCCCCTGCGGGTACCGGTCGCCGACTCCCACACCCACCTCGACATGCAGTCGGGGACCGTGGCGGAGGGACTCGCGAAGGCCGCGTCCGTCGGGGTCACCACCGTCGTGCAGGTCGGCTGCGACGTGAAGGGCTCGCGGTGGGCCGCCGAGACGGCCGCCGCGTACGACAGCGTCCACGCGACGGTCGCCCTGCACCCCAACGAGGCACCGCGGATCGTGCACGGCGACCCCGACGGGTGGTCGCGGCAGGGGGCGCGCGAGCCGGGCGGCGACGCCGGCCTCGACGAGGCGCTCGCCGAGATCGACCGCCTGGCCGCGCTCCCCCACGTCAAGGGCGTCGGCGAGACGGGCCTCGACCACTTCCGCACCGGGCCGGAGGGCAAGGCGGCGCAGGAGCGGTCGTTCCGGGCCCACATCGAGATGGCCAAGCGGCACGGCAAGGCCCTCGTCATCCACGACCGCGACGCCCACGCCGACGTCCTGCGCGTCCTGAAGGAGGAGGGCGCCCCCGAGCGCACCGTCTTCCACTGTTACTCCGGCGACGCCGACATGGCCGAGATCTGCGCCCGCGCCGGCTACTACATGTCCTTCGCGGGCAACGTCACCTTCAAGAACGCCCAGAACCTGCGGGACGCCCTCGCCGTCGCCCCGCTGGAGCTGGTCCTCGTGGAGACCGACGCGCCCTTCCTGACGCCGGCGCCCTACCGTGGGCGGCCCAACGCCCCGTATCTCGTGCCGGTGACGGTGCGCGCCATGGCCGCCGTGCGCGGCATCGACGAGGACACCCTCGCGACGGCCCTGGCCGCGAACACGGCCCGCGCGTTCGACTACTGACCGCGCCGGAGCGGTCGGTCACTGAGCGTATCGACTGACTGTCCGTAGCCGCGTCGCTTTGGAGAGTGACCGTCGACCCGCTAGGTTCTGGGGGCCCGATCCGGACCCCTCTGGCCTTCTGGAGCGTGTCGGCGTGAGCAACTACCAGACGTTCGAGACGTACGGCCCGACCGAGCCGTACGCCGCCCCCGAGGCGCCCCACGCCGCCGTGCGCGGTGCGCAGACCCTGGCGTACGGGGTCTACGCGGCGCCCGGGACCTACGACGACACCTACCGGCCCGCCTACGAGACGCCGGCGCCGCCGGTACCCCGCCAGGCAGCCCCGGCGGCCGAACCCGCGCCCGGGCTCGCGCGCGCCACGGCGGGGCGGCGCTCCGAGCGCCGACGCCGAGCGCGGTACGCCGAGCGCGTCGACGGCCCGCTGCGCCGACTGCTCCCGCAGGCGCTGGTCGTCGCCTTCCTCGCCGGCGGCACCACCGCCTTCGTCGCCAAGGACAAGGCGATCGAGCTGAACGTCGACGGCACGTCGCGCACCCTGCACACCTTCGCCGACGACGTGACGGAACTGCTCGCGGAGGAGGGCGTCGAGGTAGGAGCGCACGACAGGGTGACGCCAGCCCCCGGCACCGACCTCACCAGCGGCGACGAGATCGCCGTCCACTACGGACGTCCCGTACGGCTCACCCTGGACGGGCAGCGGCACGAGGTGTGGACGACGGCGCACACGGTCGAGGGGGCACTGCGACAGCTCGGGGTGCGAGCGGAGGGCGCGTACGTGTCCACCGCGCGCCACCTGCGCATCGGGCGCCAGGGACTCGCGCTGGACGTGCGCACCGAGCGCTCCCTGACGATCATGGCGGACGGCCGGGCCCGCACCCTGCGCACCAACGCCGCGACCGTCCGCGAGGCCGTCGCGCAGGCCGGGATCACCCTCCGAGGCCAGGACACCACCTCGGTCCCGCCCGGCAGCTTCCCGCGCGACGGACAGACCGTCACCGTGCTGCGGATCACCGGCACGAAGGAGGTCCGCGAGGAGCCGATCCCGTTCGCGGTACGGCGCACCGAGGACCCCTCGCTGTTCCGGGGCACGGAGGTCGTCCACCACGCGGGCCGGCCGGGGCTGCGCCGGATCACGTACCTCCTGCGCACGGTCAACGGGGTCCGGCAGAAGCCGCGCCGGACCAGGACCGAGGTGGTGCACGAGCCACGGACACAGGTCGTGCGGGTCGGCACCAAGCCGCTGCCGACGTCGACGGGCGGCGCGGACCGGCTCGACTGGCGGGGCCTCGCGGTCTGCGAGTCGGGCGGCCGCCCCGACGCCGTCGACCCCTCCGGCAACTACGGCGGCCTGTACCAGTTCGACACCCGAACCTGGCAGAGCCTCGGCGGCACCGGCCGCCCCCAGGACGCACCGGCGGCGGAACAGACCTACCGCGCAAGGAAGCTGTACATGCGCCGGGGCGCGGCACCTTGGCCGCACTGCGGGGGGCGGCTGCACGGCTGAGCAGAGATCAGCACAGCTGCGGGCAGTCGTTCCGAGGTTCAGCACAGCGGCGGGCAGCACGGGTGACCACCGATCCGACCCCGGCCGCACCCCCCGTACCCTTGTGCCCGTGAGCAGCCCCACCCCTGACGCCCTGCTGGGCCCCGCCGACATCCGTGAGCTGGCGGCCGCGCTCGGCGTACGCCCCACCAAACAACGCGGCCAGAACTTCGTGATCGACGCGAACACCGTCCGCCGTATCGTCCGCACCGCCGACGTCCGCCCCGACGACGTGGTCGTCGAGGTGGGCCCCGGGCTCGGCTCGCTCACGCTGGCGTTGCTGGAGGTCGCCGACCGGGTCACCGCCGTGGAGATCGACGACGTGCTGGCCGCCGCGCTGCCCGCCACGATCACCGCCCGGATGCCCGAGCGCGCCGACCGGTTCGCGTTGGTACACACCGACGCGATGCACGTCGCCGAGCTGCCGGGACCGCCGCCGACCGCGCTGGTCGCGAACCTCCCGTACAACGTGGCCGTGCCCGTCCTGCTGCACATGCTCGAGACCTTCCCGAGCATCGAGCGCACCCTGGTCATGGTCCAGTCCGAGGTCGCCGACCGGCTCGCCGCGGCCCCCGGTTCGAAGGTCTACGGCGTCCCGTCCGTGAAGGCCAACTGGTACGCCGAGGTCAAGCGGGCCGGCGCCATCGGGCGCACTGTCTTCTGGCCCGCGCCCAATGTGGACAGCGGGCTGGTGTCGCTGGTGCGGCGGAGCGAGCCGCTGAAGACGACGGCCTCCAGGGCGCAGGTCTTCGCGGTGATCGATGCGGCGTTCGCCCAGCGCCGCAAGACGCTGCGGGCCGCCCTCGCCGGATGGGCCGGATCGGCGGCCGAGGCGGAGAAGGCGCTGGTCGCGGCGGGTGTCTCGCCCCAGGCGCGCGGGGAGTCGCTGACGGTCGAGGAGTTCGCGCGGATCGCGGAGGCGGCCCAGTGAGCGTCACCGTGCGCGTGCCCGCCAAGGTCAACGTCCAGCTCGCCGTGGGGGCCGCCCGCGCGGACGGCTTCCACGACCTGGCCAACGTCTTCCTCGCCGTCGGCCTCTACGACGAGGTGACCGTGACCCCGGCCGCCGAACTCACCGTCACCTGCGAGGGCCCGGGCGCCGACCAGGTCCCGCTGGACCGTACGAACCTCGTGGCCCGCGCGGCCGAGGCGCTCGCCGGGCGGTACGGCATCGACCCGGCCGTGCACCTCCACATCACCAAGGACATCCCCGTCGCCGGGGGCATGGCGGGCGGCAGCGCGGACGGCGCGGGCGCGCTGGTCGCGTGCGACGCGCTGTGGGGCACGGGCGCCTCCCGCGAGGAACTCCTCGACATCTGCGCCGAGTTGGGCAGTGACGTGCCGTTCAGCCTGGTGGGCGGGGCGGCCCTCGGTGTAGGACGGGGCGAGAAGCTGACCGTCCTGGAGGTCGGCGGCACGTTCCACTGGGTCTTCGCGATGGCCGAGCGCGGCCTGTCGACACCGGCCGTCTTCCGCGAGTTCGACCGGCTCGCCGAGGGCACGGACATCCCCGAGCCCGTCGCCTCCGAACAGCTCCTCGAAGCCCTGGCCGCCGGCGACCCCGACGCCCTCGCCGCGACCGTCTCCAACGACCTCCAGCCCGCCGCACTCTCCCTCTTCCCGGAGCTCGCCGACACCCTGGCGGCGGGCCGCGGCGCCGGTGCCCTGGCCGCGCTGGTCTCGGGCTCGGGCCCGACGACCGCGTTCCTGGCGCGGGACGCGGAGTCGGCGGCGAAGGTGGCGGAGGTGCTGGGGTCCTCAGGAACGTGCCGGACGGTACGCGTCGCGTCCGCACCGGCGCCGGGCGCGACGGTGCTGGGCCATTAATCGGGTGCCTGTGCGGGTCGCGTCCGCCTAGCCTCCCCCGCAGGGTTTCGCGGGGGGACGGGGGCACACGCGCATGGAGTCACTGGTGGCGGCGGTACGGCGTGGAGACGCGGACGCGGTCGGGGAGCTGCTGGAGGCGGGCGCGGACCCGGACACGCTCGCCGGCCCCGCCGGCCTCCCGCTGCTGTGTCTGGCCGTGGCCGCGTACGACGAACCGGTCGCCGAAGCGCTGCTGAAGGGCGGGGCCGACCCCCTGCGCCGGCTGCCCGACGGGACCACCCCACTGCTGCGGGCGGTGGACGGCGGGTCCCACCTGCTGACCTACGCGCTCGCCTCGCACCGGGTGCCGCTCCCGGCGCCGGAGCGCGCCGAGCTGCTGGCCCGCGCCCGGCACTGGACGCAGGTGGGAGTCGAGGCGGAGCTGCGCCGCCGCACCGGCCTGACGGGACCGATGACGCGGGTCCGGGTCGAGGACGACGAGGTCGGCTGGTGGTGCGAGCAGCTCACCCTCGGCTCCCTGACCGTGCGCGACGAGCACCGGGCGGTCCTCACCTCCATGGAGGCCCACTACGGCGTCCGCGCCCCCTTCGACGAACTCGTCGCGCGCGCCCTCGCCCACCCGGACCGGGACCACGTCGTGTGGTCCGACGTGGTGTTCACGCTCGGCCGGCGGACCGACGAGGAGACCTGGCAGTGGAGCCGGGACCTGCTCAACCACCCCGACCGGACGCACCGCCTGCTCGCCGCCGACCTCCTGCTGTCCCTGATCCTCGGGGACGTCGTCAAGGGCGGCCAACCGTTCTGGGACCGGGGACGGGAGCTCGTGCCCTGGGCCGAACAGGAGGAGGACCCGGAGGTGCTGGCGGTGCTCCTGAACGCGATGACCCACGACGGCGCCCCGGAGATCGAGGCCGTCGGCCGATCGTGTCTCAGCCACCCGGATCCCGCGGTGCGCTCCCTGGTGCCGGACACCCTGCTGCTGTCCGAAGACGGCCGCTCCCTGGTCCGCCCGGAGAGCCTCGCCACGGTGCTCACCCTGTCCGGTGACGACGACCCCGGGGTACGCGAGCGGGCGTGCCACTGGCTCGCGCACTACCGGGGGAGCGAGCCCGAGGTGGCGGACACGCTGTTCGCACTCACCCATGACGCGTGGCAGCCGGTCCGCATCTGCGCCGTGTCCGGACTGGCCTGGCGTGACGATCCGCGCTGTGTGGAGGCCGAGCACCGGATCGGCCCCGTCGCCGAGGAACTGCGGCACGACGAGCGGCTGCATGACGTGTGGCGGTACCAGTGGCGCCGCCGGGAAGCCGAGCAGGCGGCTGACCGCCCCGACCGGAGCACCGCCCCGCCCGACTACCCTGGAGGGTCGATCCATCCCCCGGGGCAGGAGTGAAATGGCCGTCAACCTGGTCAATGTCGAGAACGTCAGCAAGGTGTACGGCACCCGTGCCCTGCTCGACGGCGTCTCGCTCGGCGTGTCCGAGGGGGATCGGATCGGAGTGGTGGGCCGCAACGGGGACGGCAAGACGACGCTGATCCGGATGCTCGCCAAGCTGGAGGAGGCGGACACCGGCCGGGTCACGCACTCCGGTGGCCTGCGGATGGGCGTCCTCACCCAGCACGACTCGCTCGACCCGGAGGCGACCGTCCGCCACGAGGTCATCCGGGACATGGCCGACCACGAGTGGGCGGGCAACGCCAAGATCCGGGACGTACTGACGGGACTGTTCGGAGGGCTCGACCTGCCCGGGTTCCCGCAGGGCCTCGACACCGTCATCGGTCCGCTCTCCGGCGGCGAGCGCCGCCGTATCGCGCTCGCCAAGCTGCTCATCGACGAGCAGGACATGATCGTCCTCGACGAGCCGACCAACCACCTCGACGTCGAGGGCATCGCCTGGCTCGCCCGCCACCTCCAGGTGCGCCGCTCCGCGCTGGTGTGCGTCACCCACGACCGCTGGTTCCTCGACCAGGTCTGCACCCGCATGTGGGACGTCCAGCGCGGCACCGTCCACGAGTACGAGGGCGGCTACTCCGACTACGTCTTCGCCCGCGCCGAGCGTGAACGCATCGCCGCGACCGAGGAGGCCAAGCGGCAGAACCTGGTCCGCAAGGAGCTGGCCTGGCTGCGCCGCGGTGCGCCCGCCCGTACGTCCAAGCCCCGCTTCCGGGTGGAGGCCGCCAACGAGCTCATCGCGGACGTACCGCCGCCCCGGGACAGCTCCGAACTGATGAAGTTCGCCTCCTCCCGGCTCGGCAAGACCGTCATGGACCTGGAGGACGTCACCGTCCAGGCCGGCCCGAAGGTGCTGCTGAAGCACGTGACGTGGCAGCTCGGCCCGGGCGACCGCATCGGCCTGGTCGGGGTGAACGGCGCCGGGAAGACGTCCCTGCTGCGGGCGATGGCCGACGCCGCCCGCAGCGACGGGGAGCGCCAGCCCGCCGGCGGCCGGGTCTCCGTGGGCAGGACGGTCAAGCTCGCCTACCTCTCCCAGGAGGTCGCCGAACTGAACCCGGCCCTGCGCGTGCTGGAGGCCGTGCAGCAGGTGCGTGAGCGCGTCGACCTGGGCAAGGGGCGGGAGATGACCGCCGGGCAGCTGTGCGAGACGTTCGGGTTCAGCAAGGAGAAGCAGTGGACGCCGGTCGGCGACCTGTCCGGCGGTGAGCGGCGCCGCCTCCAGCTGCTGCGGCTGCTGATGGACGAGCCCAACGTCCTCTTCCTCGACGAGCCCACCAACGACCTCGACATCGAGACCCTGAACCAGCTGGAGGACGTCCTCGACGGCTGGCCCGGCTCGATGATCGTCATCTCCCACGACCGGTTCTTCGTGGAGCGCACCACCGACAAGGTGTACGCCCTCCTCGGCGACGGCACGCTGCGGATGCTGCCGCGCGGTATCGACGAGTACCTGGAGCGCAGGCAGCGCATGGAGGAGGCCGCGGCCGCCGCCGCGCCGGTGGCGAGCCGGCCCGCCCCGGAGAAGAACGCCGCCGACCAGCGCGCCGCCAAGAAGGAACTCCAGCGGATCGAACGACAGTTGGACAAGATCTCGGAGAAGGAGTCCAAGCTGCACACGCGGATCGCCGAGAACGCCACCGACTTCGCCAAGGTCGCGGAACTCGACGCCGAGCTGCGCGAGTTGGCCGGTGAGCGCGACGAACTCGAGCTGCGCTGGCTGGAACTCGCCGAGGACGCGTAGGCGGCGCGCGCGCCGCGTGAAGGGGGCGTGAAGGCGCATAACAGGGGTATCACGGCCCGGTTCGCCCTTGGGAACAGCGGCGGATCCGGGCCGGTGTGCTGTCAGTACCGGGTGATAGAAAGAGCCGTCTGTAACTGCCTGAGTACGACTCTGAGTCCTTCACGAACCTCAGGGCGTGGCTAAAAATCAGTGAGCGAGGGGGACACACGCTGATGACTCAGCCGCCCAACCAACCGCCCCAGCAGGGCGGTTTCGGAGCACCGCAGGACCAACCGCCCCAGCAGGGCGGCGGCTTCGGCGCGCCCCTGACCCCACCGCCACCCCAGGGCCCGCCCGCCCAGCCACCGTCGGCCCCGCAGGGCCCGCCCGCCCAGCAGCCCGGTTACGGCTACCCGCAGCAGCCGGGGCCCTACGGCCAGCCGCAGCAGCCGGGCCCGTACGGCACGCCCGGCCCGTACGGCCAGCAGCCAGGCCCGTACGCCCAGCAGCCGGGCCCCTACGGGCAGCAGCCGGGCCCCTACGGGCAGCCCCAGCAGCCCGGCCCGTACGCCCAGCCCGGCTACGGCTACCCGCCCCAGTTCCCCGGCGCGCCCGGCACCCCGCCGCCCGGCTCCGGCTCGCGCAACCCCTTCAAGGGCAAGCCCGCGATGGTGATCGGGGCCGCGGTGGCGGCGCTGCTCGTCATCGGCGGCACCATGTGGGCCGTGTCGGGCGACGACGGCGACGGCGACAAGAAGCCGGTCGCCAAGCAGAGCGACGACTCCAAGCCCACCGCCACCGACAGCCCGGTCAACCCCGGTGACGGCAGCGGCGACGGCGGCGAGGACCCCGAGGACTTCAACGCCGACCGGCAGGCCGGCGAGGCGAAGGTGCTCTGGTACAAGGAGGCGCCCGACGCGCCCGCCTCCGGCGCCGACGCCCCCGGCATGTGGATCACCGACAAGACCGCGGTGAAGGCGGCCTACAAGGACCTCGTCGCCTACAACGTCGGTAACGGCACGCCCACCTGGGACGCCATCACCTTCAAGGAGAAGATCTGCGCGGTCACCCCGCAGCAGACCTCCGACAACAAGATCGTCGTCGCGTACATGAGCGGCTCCAGCGACCGCGCCAAGTGCAACCAGCTCCAGCAGATCGACCTCGACACCGGCGAGAAGGGCTGGAGCGGCACCGTCTCCGACGGCGAGCTGTTCGACAGCGCGCTCACCATCGAGCTCTCCATCACCGGCAAGACGCTGATGGTGGGCCGCTCGCAGTCCGGCTCGGCGTTCGACATGGCGACCGGCAAGAAGCTGTTCGACAAGACGAAGTACGGCGACGCCTGCTTCCCGACCGCCTTCGCGGGCGGCGCGAAGCTGATCTCCGTCGCCTCCTGCGACGCCACCGGCGCCAACGAGCACGACGAGATGCAGGAGCTGGACCCGACGACCGGCAAGGTCAAGTGGACCCAGAAGTTCGACAAGGGCTGGACGGTCTCGCACACCTTCTCCGTCGACCCGCTGGTCGTCTACAGCACCAACCAGGACAAGAACGCCTGGAACATCGCCACGTTCAAGTCCGACGGCACCTTCCGCTCCCAGGTCGGCTTCGACGAGGACTTCGCCCCCGACTGCGGCTTCACCGTCCTGCAGCGCAACCTCACGGGCTGTGGGGGTGTGGCGTCCGACGCCGCCACCCTCTACCTGCCCACCGAGGCGAAGAGCGGCCCCAACGAGATCGTCGCCATCAACCTCGCCGACGGCAAGGAGAAGTGGCGCGTGAAGTCCCCGACCGACGAGTCGATGACGCCGATCAAGGTCGAGGACGGCAAGCTCGTCGCCTACGTCGAGCCGTCGTACGACACCGCCGGGCAGGTCGTGTCGATCCCCACGATCGGCAGCAGCCACAAGACGTCGAAGCTGCTGCAACTGCCGAAGGCCACCTCCGAGATCGAGAACAGCTTCTTCTCGCGGGACATCGACTGGGTCGACGGGCGCTTCTACATCTCCAGCACGCAGCTGTCGGGCAGGGACGAGGCGAAGGAGAAACTGATGCTCGCCTTCGGCAAGTGAGCCGGCCGACGCCCCCGCCCCGCCTCCGACTTCTCCCGCTCCGTCTCCCCGAGGTACCCACACCATGACCCAGCCGCCGCCCCCACCGCCCAACCAGCCCCCGCAGGGGGGAGGCTTCGGCGCGCCCCAGCCCCCGTCCGGCCCGCCGACCCCGCCTGCCCCGCAGCCGGGCTACGGCTACCCGCAGGCCCCCCGGACACCGCCGCCCGGCCCACCCCAGCAGCAGCCGGGCTACGGCCACCCCCAGCAGGGCCCGCCCCCGCAGGCGCCGCCCGGCTACGGCTACCCCGGGCAGCAGCCTCAGCACCCTCAGCAGCCGAACCCGTACGCGACGCAGCAACAGCCGCCGTACGGCCAGCCGCCCCAGCCGAACCCGTACGGCCAGCAGCCGGGCTACGGCTACGGCTACCCGGGCCAGCCGACCATGCCGATGCAGCCGCAGGCCGCCACCGGGGGGCGGAAGTTCAACGCGCAGGTGGCGATCATCGTCGCGGCGGTCGTGGCGATCGCGCTGATCATCGGCGGCGGTGTCTGGTACGCCTCGTCCTCCGGCGACGACACCAAGAAGGACGACACCGCGAGCTCCAGCGGCGGCACCGGCGGCAAGGACGACAAGGGCGGCTCCGGCGGCACGACCTCCGGCGGCAAGGAGAAGGCACCCGCCGACCCCAGCGCCCAGCTCCTCTTCAAGGTGCCCTCGCCGCAGGTCGGCGAGGACGACAGCGCCTCGGTGAACGGCTCCTGGCTGACCGACAAGGCGTACGTCAAGACGGGCTTCGCCGAGATCGGCGGCTACGACCTCGACAAGGGCACCAAGCTGTGGACCATCAAGCTGCCCGGCGAGGTGTGCCAGGCCAGCCGGTTCGCCACCGACGACGACAAGACGGCGATCGTCTTCCGGCCCAAGATGCAGTCCAAGAACGACACCGCGGCCTGCAGCCAGGTCGCGGCGATCGACCTCGCCGGCGGCAAGAAGCTCTGGGAGAAGACCGTCTCCTCCGGTGACTACCCGCTCTCCTTCGACAACATCACCATCAGCGGCAAGACCGTCGCCGTGGGCAGCAGCGACGGCGGCGCGGCCTTCGACATCGGTTCCGGCAAGGTGCTGTGGCAGCCGAAGCAGACCGACACCTGCTACGACGACGGCTACGGCGGCGGCCCCAAGCTCGTCGCGGTGCGCAAGTGCGGCGACTACGAGGCGCGCGAGCTGCACATCCAGACCATCGACCCGGCCTCCGGCAAGGTGATCTCCGAGTACAAGCTGGCGAAGGGCATCGAGTACGCCAGCATCGTCTCCACCGACCCGCTGGTCGTGGCCGCCGACGTCGGCGACAGCGCCGGTGACGGCAGCGGCATCTCGGACTTCTTCTCCATCGACAACAAGACCGGCAAGCTGCGCACCCGCATCTCGGCGCCGGGCGACGCGTACGCGGCCCGCTGCGACGGCATCACCAGGATCGAGTACTGCACCGGCCTGGTCGTCGGCAACGACCGCCTGTACATCCCGACGGAGGAGCACGACGGCACCGGCGAGTACAGCCGCACCAACGAGATCGTCGCGTTCGACCTGGGCACCGGCAAGCAGACCGGCCAGCGCGCCGACGCCGGGGACGGCTACGAGATCACCCCGCTGCGCATGGACGGCAGCAACCTGATCGCGTACAAGCGCCCGCCGTACGACGAGGGCGGCCAGGTGGTCACCATCGCCGGCGGTTCCTTCAAACAGACGAAGCTGCTGCAGAACCCGGACACCGAGTCGGTGCGGGACATCGAGACCAGCATGTCCCCGGACTACTCCGAGATCCTCTACGCCCAGGGGCACCTGTTCATGGCGCAGGTGTACGCGGACTCCTCCAGCGGCGGCGAGAAGGAGTACCTGGCGGTCGGCTTCGGCACGAAGAGCTGACGCCGTCCCGCACGGTCGACCCCGCCCCTGCTCAGGGGCGGGGTCATTCGCGTACCGCTCATCGCCCTCCAACGAGGGGTATTTCGACGATCCAGGGCACTTCTCACCTGTAGGGGAAGCGCAACGTCGTACAAACGTGTAGCTTCCGGGGGCATGAAGGGCGGGGGTGCCGGGGGGCGCCGGGGGAGTGGGGGGTTGGCTCGATGGGAGTGCGGCTGATGGTGGTCGACGACCACCGACTGCTGGCCGAGGCACTGGCCTCGGCGCTGAAACTGCGGGGACACCGCGTGCTGGCCGCGGCGGCACCGGCCGCCGGTGCGGCGGAACTGGTGATCACCCGAGCGCCGGAGGTGTGCCTGCTGGGCACGGCGACACCGGCCGAGCCGGGCATGTTCGACCCGGTGATCCGCATCAAACGGGAGCGCCCCCAGGTGGCGGTCCTGGTCCTGGGCCCCGTACCGAGCCCCCGAGGCATCGCGGCCGCCTTCGCCGCGGGCGCGTCCGGCTACGTACGCCACGACGAACGCATCGAGGCCGTGGAACGAGCCATCATGAAGGCCAGGGCGGGCGAGGCGGCCGTGGCCCCGCAGTTGCTCCAAGGCGCTTTCAGCGAGCTGCTCAACCCCGCGGCCCAACCGGACGACGAAGGCCAACGCCTCCTCGACATGCTCACCCCACGCGAGATCGAGGTCCTGGTCCGCGTCGCCGACGGCGAGGACACCCGCCTCATCGCCGCCGGCATGAACATCGCCCCCTCCACGGCCCGCACCCACGTCCAACGCGTCCTCATGAAGCTGGGGGTGGGGTCGCGACTTGAGGCGGCGGCTTTGGCGGCGCGCACAGGGCTGCTGGACCGTGCGGGACCTCTCCCGCACGAACCGCGCCCATCGGATTCCTGACACGCCCCTTCGGCGGCATACAGGAAGGGGTGCAGAGGAGGGCGAAGGACTTCATATGACGAACGGTCTACAGGCGGCTGATCAGGTGATCAGCCTCGTGCGTGGCAACGAGGACCTGGCGCATCACGGCGTCGGCTGCTCTCACGAGGTGATCGCCAGAGCGGAAGCGGAGATGTCTCTCTCCTTTCCGCCCTCCTACAGGCGGCTCATTGAGGAGTTCGGCACTTGGGACGTCCCGCCCACCGAGTTTCTCGGCGTGTACCAGACACCGGCCAAGGGGGATGAGCTGCTGGGCACCCCTGCCCACACCAGAGAGGATCGCGTCGTGCTCGGCCTTCCTCACCACTTCATGGTCGTCATGCACGACGATGTCTGGGCCGTTGTCGTTCTCGACACCTCCCAGCCGGACCAGGACGGCGAGTACCCCGTCTTCGCATGGAACCCGGGAGTCCTCGACGGCGGCCTCATGGAGAAGATCGCGGACAACTTCGGGGAGCTCGCGCTCAAGGAGTGTCAGCAGAATTTGAGCTGGTCCTCTCCGTAAGACGGAGGCAGGACAGGGGCCGCCAGGCAGGCGAGGCGGGCCTGCTGGACCGCGCGGGCCTGCACCTGGGCACGGACTAGAAGTCCAACCCACGTGACAGCAAAGGCAGATGGCGCTCGTACAGCGCCGCCAGGTCCTCCTTCCCGTCGCCCTCCACCCAGTGCCGTACGAGCGTGGTGAACACAGCGATGATGGCCGCTGCCGCGCACCTGATCTCCAGGTCGGTCGCCTCGCGGCCGGTGCGTTCGGCGATGATGGCGGCGATGGCGTCCTCGCTGCGCTGCTGTTCCACGACGTTGCGGGCGCGGATCGCGGGATCGTTGAAGGTGAGCCTGCTGCGCAGCAGGAGGTCCTCACGGTCCTGTTGGAGCATCTGGCCCATCGGGCCCTTCAGGGAGTTGACGATCGCGTCGACGACGGGCTCGTCGGCCGGGCGGCTACGCAGGGCCTCGGCGAGGGCGGGGTCGTACTCGTCCTGGATGACCACGTCCTCCTTGGTCGGGAAGTACCGGAAGAACGTGCTCGACGAGACCTCCGCCGCCTCCGCGATCTGGTCGACCGTGGTCGCCTCGTAGCCGTGCTCGGCGAAGAGGCGGTAGGCCTCGCGCCGGATGCGCTCACGGGTCTGCTGCTTCTTGCGCTCCCGCAGGCCGAGGGGCGCGGCGGAGGTCTCGTGCATCGTCATGCCACCGATTCTGCGTGCTGGGCGGTGGACCGGGCCACCGTCCGGGAGCAGGTCGAGCGGCCCGGCATGAACACCGCGGCCAGGACGGCGGCCAGCAGGGCGATCGTCCCGCAGGCCGTCAGGACCAGGTCCATGCCGTGGACGAAGGCCTCGTGGGCCGAGGTCGCGAGGCCGGTGTCGTGCAGCTGGGCGGCCACGGCGTCGGCGCCGGAGACCGAGTCGCGGGCCGCGTGCGCCGCCGTGCCGGGCAGGCCGTCGGTGTGCAGGCGGGCCAGGTAACCGTAGCCGAGCAGGCTGCCCAGGCCGGCGACTCCGAGGACCGAGCCGAGCTGCTGGACGGTCTCCAGGAGGCTGGTGCCCGAGCCGGTGTTCCCCTCGGGGAGCGCGCCCATGACCAGGCTGGTCGCCGGGACGACCGCGAGACCGAAGCCGAGGCCGGTCAGGGACAGCCACAACGCGGTGAAGCCGTAGCCGTCGGAGGTGTTCGTGGTCGCGCCGAGCAGGGACCCGGCGGCCAGCAGGAGCAGGCCGAGCGGTACGACCGTTCGGGCACCCAGGCGTGGCACGACGGCCTCGCTCGCGGTGGCCGCCGCCATCAGGCCGCCGATCAGGGGCAGGACGCGGATGCCGGTGCCGAAGGAGTCGTTGCCCAGAACGGCCTCGAGGTACTGCGGGACGACGAACAGGATGCCCATGACCGCGAAGTTGACGAAGACGGCGATCAGCGTGCCCCACAGGAAGCGGCGGTCGGTGAAAAGACGCAGGTCGACGATGGGGTGCTCGGTGCGGCGCTCGCGCAGGACGAAACCGGTCAGCAGTCCGGCCGCCGCCGTGAGCGGGGCGAGGACGGAGGCGGACGTCCAGCCGTCGCGGGGGATCAGGATCGTGCCGTAGACGAGCGCGGTGATGCCGAGGCCGCCGAGGACGGTGCCGAGGGTGTCGAACGGGGCGGTGGTGGTGCGCCGGTCGTCACGCGGCAGCAGCCACAGGCCGGCGAGCAGCGCCAGGACGGCGACGGGCAGGTTGAACAGGAACACCGAGCCCCACCAGAAGTGGTCCAGGAGCCAGCCGCCGACGACCGGCCCGACGGGCATGCCCAGCGCGGTGGCGGCGGTCCAGACGGCGATGGCCTTCGGCAACTCGTCCTTGGCGAAGACGCGCGGCAGGATCGCCATCGACAGCGGCATGATCGCGGCGGCGCCGAGGCCGAGCACGGCCCGGGCCGCTATGACCTGGCCGGGCGAGCCGGCGAATGCGCCGCCGAGCGAGGCGAGCCCGAAGAGGGTGATGCCGGACAGCAGCAGGCGCTTGTGGCCGTATCGGTCGCCGAGCAGGCCGACCGGGAGCATCGCCACGGACAGGGCGAGCAGATAGCCGCCGCCGATCCACTGCAACTGGGAGCTGTCGGCGTGGAGTTGGTCCGCCATCGTCGGCAGAGCCACGTTGATGACGGTTCCGTCGAGGCCGACGATCAGCACGCTCAAGGTGAGCGCGGCGAGGGCGAGCCAGCGGCGGGGGGAAGGGCGCGGAGCGAGTGCGGTCATGGGGACCTCCCACTAGGAAGCAGCCTGTAGTGAGAGGCTACTCCTAAATGGGAGTGGACTGTCAATATTTAGTGCTCTCTCAAATGGGAGTCGACTTTCGTTATTTTGCCGCGTATGCCCGCCAGGAGGTGCGCCAGGACGGCGGGCGTGGTCGTGAGGACCGTGGCGGGGGTGTCGCTTTCGCGGAGGTGGAGGGTGGTGGGGGTGGCGGCGAGTTCGATGCAGGTGTTGCCCTCGCCGCCCCCCGAGAACGTGGACTTCTGCCAGCGCGGGGCATGCTTCATGGACGCTCACAGCTCCTTGGTCATGCGGTGGATGAAATCCCGTGACGTTGTGGGGTCCAGCGACGCCTTCTCCACCTTACGGAACAGTGTTCGGAGCCGTTTCAGCTGTGCTTCCGCGTCGATGAACAGGGTGCCGGTGGGGGCGTCACGCAACACGGTGTCGAGCTGGGGCAGGGGTCCGCCCATGTACATCATCGACGCATCGGCACCGGCGAAGCCGTCCTGATCTGTGGGAATGACGCGTACGGCGGCGTGACCCTGCTCGATCCGGTCGAGGATCCAGCGGAGTTGGGCGAGGGACGTCCGGCGGTCGGCCACACGGACGCGCAGGGCGAACTCGTGGACGATCGTGACGTACGGGGTGGGGTGGTCGCCCTCGATGACCGAGCGTCGTCGCATTCGGTGTTCCACCCGGGGTGCAAGCTCGCTCTCGGGCAGTTCCGGCCGCATGTAGCTGAAGACCGCCCGGGCGTAGTCGGGGGTCTGGAGCAGCCCGGGAACGTGAGTGATGACGACCTCGTGCAGGAACGTCGCGTGGTGCTCGGCTTCGGCTACATCCAGGTTCACCTGGGGCAGTACCCCTCGGTACTCATCCCACCAGCCGCGTGTGCGGTCGCTCGAGATGGCCACGAGGGCCTCGACCAACTCCTCGTCCGTACAGGCGCAATGAGCCGCCAGCCTGCGTAGTCGCTCTTCGCTGATCCCCGAACTGCCCGCTTCGATCTGGCTCATGTGTGCCGAGGTCGTTCCAAGTAGCCCGGCCACCTCCTTGGCGGGCTTGCCGGCGGCGTCCCGAAGTTTGCGCAGCTCGGCCCCCAGGCGAACCTGTCGCGCCGTGGGCTGGTTCCGCATGGTCATCCCTGTAACTGCCTCTCTGGGACTCCTCGTTCGGGGGACAGATTACGGGAGGCGCTTGCAAGGGTAGGAATTTCTACCCTACCGTCAGTGACGCGTCCTTCACGCTGCGGAAGCGCACCACTCCGTCCTGCCACGACGGCTGCGGCACTGCCACCGCCCCCAACTGCCCTGGAGCTGAGCCATGTCCGAACCCTGGGAGTACTCCCTCTCCATCCCCAACGACCCCAGAGCCGTCACCGTCTGCCGCCGCACCCTCCGCCTGATCCTGACCCTGCACGGCCTGTTCAGCCTCGCCGACACCGCGGAGCTGATCGCTTCGGAGCTGATCTCCAACGGCCGTACTGCACACGAAGGGCCCCGCGGCGCTACGGGTGCACTGGGCGGGCGGGGTCCTCCGGATCGGCGCGTGGGACGCGGACCCAGAACCGCCGGAGCCGCCGAGCCGGTGGGACGAACACGCCGAAGCGGAGAGCGGCCGGGGCCTGGCCCTCACGCGCGCGTGCGCCGACGTGTGGGGCTGGCAGCCGCTGTCGGACCAGGGGAGCCGGGGCAAGCTCGTCTGGTGTGACCTGCTTGCGGCGTAGCTCGTTGATCACATCGGACAGAAAGGAGAGCCGATGGTCGGCTCGTCGCACGAGGCACTGCACCGGATCTTCCAGAAGGATCCCGCGCTGCTCACCCACGCGCTCCAGCAGGTGTTACACATCCCCTTTCCCGAGCCGCACGACTTCGCCGCCCTGAACGTCGACCTCACCGAGATCGAGCCCATCGAGCGCCGCGTGGACACGCTGCTGCGGGCCGAGACCGACGAGGGGCCGTATCTCCTGGTCGTGGAGTCGCAGGGCAAGCCGGACGAGAGGAAGCGCGGTAGTTGGCCCTACTACCTCAGCTACCTGTACGAGAAGCACCGCTGCGAACCGGTTCTCATCGTCGTCACCCAGAACACCCCGACGGCCCGCTGGGCTGCCCAGCCCATCCACCTTGGTATGCCCGGTGCGCCTTCGCTGACGGTGCGGCCCTTTGTTCTTGGCCCTGACAACGTTCCCGTCATCGCGACTGAGCGCGAGGCCAAACGAGATCCGGCCCTTGCGGTGCTCTCGGCCATGACACACGGCCGTGGGCCGCAGGCTGCGGGCATACTGGAATCGCTGGTAGCCGCCCTGAAGACCATCGACGCGGACAGTGCCGCGGTATTCGTGCAGTTCGTCGATTCGTGCCTGGCAGACCCCCAGGTTCAGCAATTGTGGAGGGACTTGATGACGGCGACGCAGTACTTCTGGCGACACCCGCTCGCCGAGGAGGTACGGGAGGAAGGCAGAGTCGAGAAGGGCGTCGAGATGACGCTGAAGATCCTCGAGTGGCGGGGGATCCCGGTGCCTGATTCTGTTCGTTCCCGGGTCGAGACGTGTGCCGATGAGGAGTTGCTCGATCTCTGGGCGCGTCGGGCCATGAACGTGGAGAACGCGGAAGAGTTGTTCGATGGCGACGGTGCCTGACACGACTGACGACGCGGGGGGTGGTACGCGGGTCCCGTGGAGGCTTCCTTCGTACATCTGGCACGAGAACATCCGCCGGGCATGGCTCGAAGCGGCGGAACGCGCCTTCAGGGAAGGCTACGAGGAAAGTGTCCGCGTGAGTCTCGAGCGCTCGGTGATTCTCCGGCTCTTCTACTGGCGGCGTATCGACGTGCCGCCCTCAGTCATGCAGAGACTGCTGGAAACCGAAGACCTCGCCCAGCTCCAGGCCTGGCGTGAACGTGCGTATCACGTCACCGCCCCAGAGGACTTGTTCGCCGCCGAGTAGTCGGTACCTGACAGGGCTGGACCCGCCTACGGCTCCAGCCCCACCCCTGTTGCCCGGACTACTCCGGAACCTTCTCTTCCGACACCGGCAACGGCGGCGCAGGCGGAGCGGTCGGCCTCAGCCGCAGCCACACCAGGAAAAACACCCCCAGCGCCAGCATCCCCAGCCCCGTCCACAGGTTGATGTTGATCCCCTGGGCCTTGTCGATGTCGGCGTCGCTGTCGGTGAGTCCAGTAATGATCAGGATGACGCCGTACAGGACGAACAGGCCGCCGATGATGCGGCGCAGGTCGAAGATGCGGGCCGCTGTCGCGGACTTCTCCTCCAGCTCGGTGACCTCGCGCTGGACGTCCGCCTCGGAGTACCCCGCCCGCCGCAGCCGCTCCGCCGCCTCGGCGCGCTCGTCGGGTTCGAATTGCTCAGACATGTTCTTTCCATCCTCCCGCGGTAAGCGTCAGCCGACTCAGAACGAGAACGGGATGTAGCAGGCGGCAGCCAGGATCACCGCGCCCCACCCCAGCAGCGCCGGCTTCCGGTACCACGCGTCGTCGCCCGCGGCCGGCGGCTCGGCCATACCGGGGGAGCGGGTGCCGTAGACCAGCCCCTGGAGCTCCTCCTCCGGCTTCGGCGCGGTGAAGAGCGACACCGCCACCATCACCACCGCCCCCGCCACGAAGCCCGCGATCGCAGACACGAAGTTCGCGCCCTGGTCGGAGGGGATCGAGATGACGTCCTGCTTGTAGAGGACGAAGTAGTTGACCATCGCGGCCGTGGTGCCCGCCAGCAGCCCCCAGAAGCCCGACTTCATCGACGCCCGCTTCCAGAACATGCCGACGATGAAGACGACGAACATCGGCACGTTGAAGAAGCTGAACAGCGTCTGGAGGTAGCTCATGATGTTCGAGAACGAGGACGCCAGGAACGCCGTGCCCACCGACGCAGCGACGCCGATCGCTGTGATCAGGCGGCCGAAACGGACGTAGTACGCGTCCTCCCGGCCCCGCACCACGTACCGCGCCCACACGTCGTTCGTGAACACCGTGTTGAAGGACGACACGTTCGCCGCCATGCCCGCCATGAACGCCGCCAGCAGACCGGTGACGGCGATCCCGAGCACACCGTTCGGCAGCAACTGCGACATCAGGTACGGGATCGCGTCGTTGTACTGCAGATCCGAGCCCGACGTCCCGATCTTCGGCACCAGCACCGCCGCCACCAGCCCCGGGATCATCACCAGGAACACGATGAAGATCTTCGGGTACGCCGCGATCAGCGGCGTCCGCTGCGCCGCCGACAGGTTCTTCGCGGACAGCGCCCGCTGCACCTCCGCGAAGTTCGTCGTCCAGTAGCCGAAGGACAGCACGAACCCGAGCCCCAGCACGATCGTCAGCCAGTTCGCCCCCAGCGGGTTGTCGCTGCCGATGCCCGTGCCGCCCCACGCCGTGACGAAGTCGCCCCCGTGCGTCTTCGTCAGCGAGTCCGTGAGGCCGTCCCAGCCGTTCACCCGCTTCAGACCGAGCACCGAGAGCGGGATCAGCGCCGCCAGGATCACGAAGAACTGCAGCACCTCGTTGTAGATCGCCGAGGACAGGCCGCCCAGCGTGATGTACGCGAGGACGAAGAAGCCGGCGACGACGATCGCGACCCACTGGGGCCAGCCCAGCAGCGCCTCGACGACGATCGCCAGCGCGTACAGGTTCACCCCGGCGATCAGGATCGCCGCGAAGGCGAACAGCAGCGAGCTCAGCAGGTGGGCCGCCTTGTCGAAGCGCAGCAGCAGGAACTCGGGGACCGAGCGGACCTTGCTGCCGTAGTAGAACGGCATCATCACCAGGCCGAGGAAGACCATCGCCGGGATGGCGCCGATCCAGTACCAGTGGACGGTGTACGCGCCGTACTGAGCGCTGTTGGCGGCCATGCCCAGGATCTCGGTGGCGGCCAGGTTGGCCGAGATGAAGGCCAGGCCGGTGATCCACGCGGGCAGGGAGCGGCCGGAGAGGAAGAAGTCCAGGCTGGTCTTCACCGAGCGGCGGGCGGCGAAGCCGATGCCCAGAACCACGACGAAGTAGATGCCGAGGATCGTGTAGTCGAGCCAGTTCGTGGGGAGGCGCAGTTCCGCCGCGAGGTCTGTTGCCAGGTCTGTCGCGAGATGTGTGGGGGTTCGCATGCACTGCCCGCTTCTTTTGGTGTTCTTTGTTTGATTGTGATGGTGACGAGCGTGGGGGTTTGTGGTTTGATGTGTTTGCTTCTGTTGAGTGCTTTGAGCGCCTTGAGTGTCTAAAGCGGTGTAGGGATGGGGAGTCCGGAGTGAAGAAGACTTCGACCCGGCTGGCCGACGGTCGTGAGCTGATCTACTACGACCTGAAGGACGACTCGCTGCGCGACGCGGTGGACCGGCGCCCCCTGGAGCGGACCGTCACCACCTCGGAGGTGCGCCGCGACCCGCTGCTCGGCGACTCGGTCGCCATCGCCTCGCACCGGCAGGGGCGCACCTACCACCCGCCGGCCGACGAGTGCCCCCTGTGCCCCTCGCAGGGCGACCGGCTGAGCGAGATCCCGGACTCCTCGTACGACGTCGTCGTCTTCGAGAATCGTTTCCCCTCGCTCGCCGGTGACTCCGGCCGCTGCGAGGTCGTCTGCTTCACCTCCGACCACAACGCGTCCTTCGGAGACCTCACCGAGGAGCAGGCGCGACTGGTGCTCGACGCGTGGACCGACCGGACGTCCGAGCTGTCGCATCTGCCCTCCGTGGAACAGGTGTTCTGCTTCGAGAACCGCGGCGCCGAGATCGGTGTGACCCTGGGGCACCCGCACGGGCAGATCTACGCCTACCCCTTCACCACGCCCCGCACCGCCCTGATGCTGCGCCAGCTCGCCGCCCACAAGGACGCGACCGGCGGGGAGAACCTCTTCGACGCCGTCCTGGAGCGTGAACTCGCCGACGAGCGGGTCATCCTGGAGGGTGAACACTGGGTGGCATTCGTGCCATACGCCGCGCACTGGCCGTACGAGGTCCACCTGTACCCCAAGCGCCGCGTGCCCGACCTGCTCGGCCTCGACGAGGAGGCGCGCACAGAGTTCCCCAAGGTCTACCTGGAACTCTTGAGGCGCTTCGACCGTATCTTCGATGGGCCGGGTGGAGGGAAGGACGGGGCGGGTGAGCCTCCGACGCCGTACATCGCCGCCTGGCACCAGGCGCCGTTCGGCCAGCTGGAGGAGTTCGACGGCGTCAACCGCGACGACTTCGCGCTCCACCTCGAGCTTTTCACCATCCGCCGCACTTCCGGCAAGCTGAAGTTCCTCGCGGGTTCCGAATCCGGCATGAACGTGTTCATCAACGACGTGCCGCCGGAGCGCGCGGCCGAGCGACTGCGAGAGGTAGCGAGTTCATGAGCGGGAAGTATCTGGTCACGGGTGGTGCGGGGTACGTCGGCAGCGTGGTCGCCCAGCACCTGCTGGAGGCGGGGCACGAGGTCGTCGTCCTCGACAACCTGTCCACCGGCTTCCGCGAGGGCGTCCCGGCCGGTGCCTCCTTCATCGAGGGCGACATCCGCGACGCCGCCAAGTGGCTCGACTCCTCCTTCGACGCCGTCCTGCACTTCGCCGCGTTCTCGCAGGTCGGCGAATCGGTCGTGAAGCCCGAGAAGTACTGGGACAACAACGTCGCCGGCACGATGGCGCTCCTCGGCGCCATGCGCGAGGCGGGCGTGCGCAAGCTCGTCTTCTCCTCCACGGCCGCCACGTACGGCGAGCCGGAGCAGGTCCCGATCGTCGAGACCGCCCCCACCAAGCCGACGAACCCCTACGGCGCGTCCAAGCTCGCCGTCGACCACATGATCACCGGCGAGGCCAAGGCCCACGGCCTGGGCGCCGTCTCCCTGCGCTACTTCAACGTGGCCGGAGCCTACGGCGCGCAGGGCGAGCGCCACGACCCCGAGTCGCACCTCATCCCCCTCGTCCTCCAGGTCGCCCAGGGCCGCCGCGAGGCGATCTCGGTCTACGGCGACGACTACCCGACGCCCGACGGCACCTGCGTACGCGACTACATCCACGTCGCCGACCTGGCCGAGGCCCACCTGCTCGCAGTCGAGGCCGCGCAGCCCGGCGAGCACCTGATCTGCAACCTCGGCAACGGCAACGGCTTCTCGGTCCGCGAGGTCATCGAGACCGTCCGCCAGGTCACCGGCCACCCGATCCCCGAGGTCGTGGCCCCGCGCCGCGGCGGCGACCCCGCGGTCCTGGTCGCCTCCGCCGCCTCCGCCCGCGAGAAGCTGGGCTGGAACCCGTCCCGCGCGGACCTCGCGGGTATCGTCGCGGACGCGTGGGAGTTCGCGCAGAACATCGCTAGGGAGCAGTAGTGGGCGCAGAGCAGGTACGGGACGGCTTCGTCGAGCTGTACGGAGCCGAGCCCGAGGGTGTGTGGTCGGCGCCGGGCCGGGTCAACCTGATCGGCGAGCACACCGACTACAACGACGGCTTCGTGATGCCCTTCGCGCTGCCGCACACCGCGATCGCGGCCGTCTCCCGCCGCGAGGACGGCGTCCTGCGGCTGCACTCCTCCGACGTCCAGGGCGGCGTGGTCGAGCTGCGGCTGGACGACCTGGCACCCGAGGCGGACAAGAACTGGACGGCGTACCCCGCGGGCGTCGTCTGGGCCCTGCGCGAGGCCGGCCACCCGGTCACCGGCGCGGACGTCCACCTCGCCTCGACGGTCCCGTCGGGCGCGGGCCTGTCGTCGTCGGCGGCCCTGGAGGTCGTCATCGCGCTCGCGCTGAACGACCTCTACGACCTCGGCCTCCAGCGCTGGCAGCTGGCCCGCCTGTGCCAGCGCGCCGAGAACGTCTACGTCGGTGCCCCCACCGGCATCATGGACCAGACCGCGTCCGCCTGCTGCGAGGCCGGCCACGCCCTGTTCCTCGACACCCGCGACCTGTCCCAGCAGCAGATCCCCTTCGACCTGGCCGCCGAGGGCATGCGCCTGCTCGTCGTCGACACCCAGGTCAAGCACGCCCACAGCGGCGGCGAGTACGGCAAGCGCCGCGCCGGCTGCGAGAAGGGCGCGGCCCTCCTGGGCGTCAACGCCCTGCGGGACGTCCCGTACGCCGACCTGGACGCGGCCCTGGCCCGCCTCGGCGACGAGGAGGAGGTCCGCCGCCTGGTCCGCCACGTCGTCACCGAGGACGAGCGGGTCGAGCGGGTGGTGTCCCTGCTGAGGTCGGGCGAGACCCGCGCCATCGGCCCGGTCCTCACCGAGGGCCACGCCTCCCTCCGCGACGACTTCCGCATCTCCTGCCCCGAACTCGACCTCGTCGTCGACACCGCCCTCACCACCGGCGCCCTCGGCGCCCGCATGACCGGCGGCGGCTTCGGCGGATCGGCGATCGTCCTCGCCGAGGCCGCCGATGTCGACACCATCACCAAGGCGGTGGAGGAAGCCTTCGCCACGGCCGGCTTCACGGCACCGCGCGTCTTCGAGGCGGTGCCTTCGGCGGGGGCTCGGCGGGTGAGCTGAGCAGTTCCGCTACTCTCGTCAGCCCCGTACAACTGTGCGGGGCTGACTGCTTTTCGGGGAGTGCGGGGCCTGATGAAGGACGAGGAGACCGTCAGACACTTCGACGGCCGCGGCCGAGTCGAGGTCCAGCTCAGTGCTCGCGACGTCCCGAAGGCGGGCCGCGTCGAGGAGATCGCCCATGCGCTCGGCTACCGGCTGCTCGCCACCGAGACGCTGGGCCGCTCGGGGCTGCTGCTCCGCTTCGAACGCGACGACTTCCCGCAGGCCCGCCGCAGGGCGGAGCTGACCATCGAACGGCTACGGGCGGGCGGTCCGGTGCTCCCGGCGATGGAGCCGCCTCCGCCCCCGCCACCGGCTCCTGCCCCGCCCGTCACACCGCGAGAGCCCGCCCCCCGCCCCCGGCGTTCGCTGGAGCCCCAGCCGCCGCCACCCGCGGCCCCGCCCGGACATCGGGTCCCGCCGCGGCCGCCGTATCCACCCCCGCCCCCACCACCGCCTTCCGCGTGAGTACGGGAAGGTGCTGCCCCGCTCACCCCAATCTCTTCGTCAGCGTGAACTCCGTGTGCCCCGGCGGGTAGTCCTCGATCACGCACACCACCGCGTACCCCCGCCGTTTGTAGAACTCCGGGGCCTGGAAGTCCCAGGTCTCCAGGCGGGAGTGGGTGCAGCCGCGTTCGGAGGCGAGGTGTTCCGCCTCGGTGAGGAGGCGGGTGCCGAGGCCGGTGCCGTGATGGGGGGTGTCGACCCAGAGGTAGGTGACGTGGAGCCAGGTGGTCCAGGTGTGGCCGACCAGGCCGCCGGCGAGGGCGCCGGTGTCGGTCAACGCCCAGACGTGGAGGGGGCGTTCGCGTTCGGCCGGGGTGCCGCGGAGGGCTCGTAGGACGGGGGAGGCAGCTGTGTTGGTGTCGAGGAGCCGGGAGCGGAGAAGATCGCGCCGGGATTTGTCGACTTCTGTCTCGATACGAAACATGCGGCACACCATAAACGCCCAGGACAGCCAGTTCTGCAAATCGACTTCCGCTCCTGCCTCCCGCCCGTACCCTGATTTACAGCACCGGTGGGGGCCGGTGCTGATCAGGGGGCGAGACAAGTCGGGTACGACGCCCGCGGTGGGGTAGCAGTTTCTGCACGGCGGCGGCCGTGCGGTGGCGACCCCTCGGGGCGTCGTACCCGCGCCGGTCGTCGTTCTCCGGGCCTGGGTATCCCCTGCTCTTTCAGGAGCTTGGGGAAGGGGGTTTCGTGGTTCGCATCCGAGTCCTGGTCGTCGACGACCACCGTATCTTCGCCGAGTCGCTCGCCGCGGCCCTGGCCGCCGAGCCCGACGTCGACGTGTCCGCCGCCGGCAGCGGCCCGGCCGCGCTGCGCAGTCTGGAGCGCGCGGCGGCGGAGGGGCGCCGGTTCGACGTGCTGCTCGTCGACGCCGATCTGGGCGGGAGCCTGCCGGGCGTGCGGCCCGCGGTGCCCGTGCAGGAGGTGGGTGAGGACGGGCTGGTCGACGGGATCTCCCTCGTCGCCGGGGTCCGTACGGCGCAGCCCGCCGTACGGATCGTCGTGCTCGCCGAGAAGGACGATCCACGCCGTGCCGCCCTCGCCCTGCAGGCCGGGGCCTCCGGCTGGGTGGCGAAGGACTGCTCGCTGTCGCGGCTGCTCAACGTCATCCGGGGAGTACTGCGGGACGAGACGCACCTGCCGCCCGCCCTGCTCACCGGCGTGCTGCGCGAGCTGACCGCCGCCCGCAAGCACCGCACCGAGAGCGAGCGGCTGGTGGAGTCCCTCACGCCCCGCGAGCGTGAGGTGCTGCGGTGCATGGTCGCCGGACTAGGGCGCAAGGCGGTTGCCGAGCGGCTGTTCCTCTCCCCGCACACCGTCCGTACCCATATGCAGAACGTCCTCGGCAAGCTCGGCGTCCACTCCACCCTCGCCGCCGTCGCTCTCGCCCGGCGCGCCGGGGTGGGGCCCGTCGACCTAGCCGGGGATGTTGTCGAACGGGGCGGTCAGCTGGCGTAGCAGCCCCGCCAGCTCGCCGCGCTGGGCCCGGGAGAGCTCGGCGAGGATCGCGCGCTCCTGGTCGAGGAGCCCGGCGAGGGCCTGGTCCGCCCGGTCGCGGCCCTCGGCGGTGAGGCGGACCAGCACACCGCGCCGGTCGCTCGGGTCCGGCAGACGCTCCACCAGGCCCTTCTTGGCCAGGCGGTCGATGCGGTTCGTCATCGTGCCCGAAGTGACGAGTGTCTGGGTGAGCAGTTGACCGGGGGAGAGCTGGTACGGCGATCCCGCGCGCCTGAGCGCGGTCAGGACGTCGAACTCCCACGGCTCCAGCTGGTGCTCGGAGAACGCCAGACGGCGTGCGCGGTCCAGATGCCGGGCCAGTCTGCTGACCCGGCTGAGCACCTCGAGCGGTTCCACGTCGAGGTCCGGGCGCTCCCGGCGCCACGCAGAGACCAGCCGATCGACCTCGTCCTCCATGACGATCAGTGTAGTGGTTGTGTCGACATGAAGTCTCTTGACGTCAAGAGACTTCAGGGGGGAGGCTTGACAGGACCCCACCTCGCACCCCGCGATCTCCGAGGGAGGCCCCGCCATGCCCGCCCCCGTCTGGGACCCCGCCCAGTACCTGCGCCACGCCGGCCACCGCGCCCGCCCCTTCACCGACCTCCTCGCCCGCGTCCCCGACCTCCCCGGTGACCCGCCCCGCATCGCCGACCTCGGCTGCGGCCCCGGCAACGTCACCGCCCACCTCGCCGACCGCTGGCCCACCGCCCGCATCACCGGCTACGACAACTCCGCCCAGATGCTCCAGCAGGCACAGGAGTACGCCGGACCCACCCCCGGCGGCGGACACCTCGACTTCGCCCACGCCGACGCCACGACATGGGTGCCGCCGCGGACGTACGACCTGATCGTGTCGAACGCCGCGCTCCAGTGGGTCGAGGGGCACCTCGACGCCTTCCCGGCGTGGCTCGACGGCCTGGCCCCGGGCGGCACCCTCGCCTTCCAGGTCCCCCACAACATCGACGCGCCCCTGCACACCCGCATGCGCGAGCTCGCCCACACCCCGCGCTGGAAGGACCGGCTCGCAGACGTCCTGCGCCGCACGGACTCCGTCCACGCGCCCGGGGTCTACCTCGACCGGTTCGCCCGGCTCGGCTGCGAGACCGACGTGTGGGAGACGACGTACCACCACGTCCTGAAGGGCGACGACCCCGTCCTCGACTGGGTCAAGGGCACCGGCCTGCGCCCCGTCCTCACCGCCCTCGCCGACGACCCCGAGGCCCGCGACACCTTCGTCGCCGAATACCGCGACCTGCTCCGCGAGGCCTACCCGCGCACCGAGTACGGCACGGTCCTGCCGTTCCGCCGGCTCTTCGCGGTGGCCAGGAAGGCGGCCTGAGATGCTCACCGCCGTCGACCACGTCCAGCTCGCCGCCCCACCCGGCTCCGAGGCCGTACTGCGGCCCTTCTACGTCGACGCCCTCGGCATGACGGAGATCCCCAAGCCGCCGGTGCTCGCCGCGCGCGGAGGCTGCTGGTTCCGGGCGGGGAGCGTGCAGCTGCACCTCGGCGTCGAGGACGGCTTCCGCCCCGCGCAGAAGGCCCACCCGGGGCTCCGAGTCACGGACATCGAGGCGTACGCCGCCCGCCTGCGCACACACGGGGTGACGGTCACCTGGGACACCGGCCTCCCGGGCCACCGGCGCTTCTACGCCGAGGACCCGGTGGGCAACCGGCTGGAGTTCCTGGAGCCCGCCCCAGGCGTTTGAGCGGCACCCGCCGGGTTACCCGATGTGACGACACCGGAGTCAATCGAGTGGGAGTGATCGACGGTGGCACACGAGGAGAAGTCCAAGGCGAAGGCGGAGCAGGCCAAGGGCAAGGCCAAGGAGGCCGCCGGCCGCGCGGTGGGCAACGAGAGGCTGGAAGCCGAGGGCCGGGCCGACCAGGCCAAGGGCGACGCACGTCAGTCCAAGGAGAAGGCCAAGGACGTCTTCCGGCACTGACGACGACACATGAGTGGGCCCCCACCCTGACGGGTGGGGGCCCACTCATGTCTCTCAGGCCTTCCGCCGCCCGATCAGGTGCGGCTTCGCCTCCAGCCCGTCCAGCCCGTGCCACGCCAGGTTCACCAGATGCGCCGCCACCTCCGCCTTCTTCGGGCGGCGCACGTCCAGCCACCACTGGCCGGTCAGGGCGACCATGCCGACCAGGGCCTGGGCGTAGAGGGGGGCCAGCTTGGGGTCGAAGCCGCGGGACTTGAACTCGCGGCCCAGGATGTCCTCCACCTGGGTGGCGATGTCCGAGATCAGCGACGCGAAGGTACCCGTCGACTGGGGGATGGGGGAGTCACGGACCAGGATGCGGAAACCGTCCGTGTACTCCTCGATGTAGTCCAGCAGGGCGAACGCGGCCTGCTCGCACAGCTCGCGGGGGTGACCGGCCGTGAGCGAACTCGTGACCATGTCCAGCAGGCGCCGCATCTCACGGTCCACGACGACCGCGTACAGGCCCTCCTTGCCGCCGAAGTGCTCGTAGACCACCGGCTTGGACACCCCTGCCTTCGCCGCGATCTCCTCCACCGACGTGCCCTCGAAACCCTTCGCCGCGAACAGCGTGCGCCCGATCTCCAGCAGCTGCTGGCGCCGCTCCGCACCGGTCATCCGGGTGCGACGCACACGCCGCGGCTTCTCATTGCTCGGGGTGCTGCTGGAGTCGGTCGCCACGGCGTCAATCATGCCGCCTCGGCCGTCTCCTTCCGGCGCCGGGAGCCGCCTTCCCCGGTGTTCCGGCGCGAATCGATACGCGAGCGTGACGGCCAGCGCACGTCGTACGCCCAGCCGAACATCTCGAAGATGCGGATGAAGCGCGCCGAGGAATCCACCTGACCGCGCTCCACACCGTGCCGCGCCGACGTCGGGTCCGCGTGGTGCAGGTTGTGCCAGGACTCGCCGCACGACAGGACCGCAAGCCACCACACGTTGCCCGAACGGTCCCTCGACTTGAAGGGCCGCTTGCCGACCGCGTGACAGATCGAGTTGATCGACCAGGTGACGTGGTGCAGCAGGGCCACGCGGACGAGGGAACCCCAGAAGAAGCCGGTGAAGGCGCCCCACCAGGACATCGTCACCAGACCGCCGATCAGCGCGGGCAGCGCCAGCGACACGATCGTCCACAGCACGAACTGGCGGGAGATCGCCCGGATCGCCCCGTCCTTGATCAGGTCCGGCGCGTACTTCTCCTGCGGTGTCTGCTCCTCATCGAACATCCATCCGATGTGTGCCCACCACAGGCCCTTCATCAGAGCCGGAACCGTCTCACCGAACCGCCACGGAGAGTGCGGGTCACCCTCCGCGTCCGAGAACTTGTGGTGCTTGCGGTGATCCGCCACCCAGCGGACCAGCGGACCCTCCACCGCCATCGACCCCATGATCGCCAACGCGATCCGCAGAGGCCGCTTGGCCTTGAAGGAGCCGTGCGTGAAGTAGCGGTGGAAACCGATCGTGATGCCGTGGCACCCCAGGAAATAGAAGAAGACCAGCAGACCGAGATCCAGCCAGCTCACCCCCCAGCCCCACGCCAGCGGCACCGCCGCGAGCAGCGCGAGGAACGGGACGGTGATGAAGAGCAGAAGGGTGATCTGCTCGATCGAGCGTTTCTGCTCCCCACCCAGCGTGGCGGAGGGCACGGCCTGGTCGTCGCTCGCCCTCTGGGCGTCTTGGATCACGTCGGAACTTGTGGTCATGGGCGTCCCCTGTGGGGTCGAGGGTTGTGAGAGATGCCGGGTACATGAACCGAGCGGGAGTCGAGCGGGACTCACCTACGGTTCCGTAACCTACGGCGTCGTAAGTATGGCAGCGTGTCGCCCCGCGGCAAGAGCCCGAGAGTCTGCGCGTCCGCACCGACACCTATCCTGGGAGTCGGTCGGACAGCGCGGTCCGCTCTGAATCCTTCCCGGATGTTTCCGCCCCTAAGCGGCGCCAGCCGCGCTGGGACGCCCTCCGGGTTCCCCTCCCGGACGAGCTTCAACACTGCAAGGAGCCGCACCTGTGAGCAGTGCCGACGACCAGACGACGACCAGCAGCGAGCTGCGCGCCGACATCCGCCGACTGGGTGACCTCCTCGGGGAGACCCTCGTCAGGCAGGAGGGCCCCGAACTCCTCGACCTGGTCGAAAAGGTCCGCCGCCTCACCCGCGAGGACGGCGAAGCCGCCGCCGAACTGCTGCGCGGCACCGAACTGGAGACCGCCGCCAAGCTCGTCCGTGCCTTCTCCACCTACTTCCACCTGGCCAACGTCACCGAGCAGGTCCACCGCGGCCGCGAACTGCGCGCCCGCCGCGCCGCCGAGGGCGGCCTCCTCGCCCGCACCGCGGACCGCCTCAAGGACGCCGACCCCGAGCACATCCGCCAGACGGTCCGCCACCTCAACGTTCGCCCGGTGTTCACCGCACACCCCACCGAAGCCGCGCGCCGGTCGGTACTCAACAAGCTCCGGCGCATCGCCGCGCTCCTCGAAACCCCCGTCATCGAGGCCGACCGCCGCCGCTACGACATCCGCCTCGCCGAGAACATCGACCTCGTCTGGCAGACCGACGAACTGCGCGTCGTCCGCCCCGAACCCGCCGACGAGGCCCGCAACGCCGTCTACTACCTCGACGAACTCCACGCCGGCGCCGTCGGCGACGTCCTCGAGGACCTCACCGCCGAACTCGAACGCGTGGGCGTCACCCTCCCGGACGACACCCGCCCGCTCACCTTCGGCACCTGGATCGGCGGCGACCGCGACGGCAACCCCAACGTCACCCCCCAGGTGACCTGGGACGTCCTCATCCTCCAGCACGAACACGGCATCAACGACGCCCTGGAGATGATCGACGAGCTGCGCGGCTTCCTGTCGAACAGCATCCGCTACACCGGCGCCACCGAGGAGCTCCTGCAGTCCCTCCAGGCCGACCTCGAACGCCTGCCCGAGATCAGCCCCCGCTACAAGCGCCTCAACGCCGAGGAGCCCTACCGGCTCAAGGCCACCTGCATCCGCCAGAAGCTCGAGAACACCAAGCAGCGCCTCGCCAAGGGCACCCCCCATGCGGACGGCCGCGACTACCTCGGCACCAGCGAACTCCTCGCCGACCTCACCCTCATCCAGACCTCGCTGCGCGAACACCGCGGCGGCCTCTTTGCCGACGGCCGCATGAACCGCACCATCCGCACCCTCGCCGCCTTCGGCCTCCAGCTCGCCACCATGGACGTCCGCGAACACGCCGACGCCCACCACCACGCCCTCGGCCAGCTGTTCGACCGCCTCGGCGAGGAATCCTGGCGCTACACCGACATGCCCCGCGAGTACCGCAGCAAGCTCCTCGCCAAGGAACTCCGCTCCAGAAGGCCCCTCGCCCCCACCCCGGCCCCCGTCGACGCCGCCGGCGCCAAGACCCTCGGCGTCTTCCAGACCGTCAAGCGCGCCCTGGAAGTCTTCGGACCCGAGGTCATCGAGTCGTACATCATCTCCATGTGCCAGGGCGCCGACGACGTCTTCGCCGCCGCCGTCCTCGCCCGCGAGGCCGGCCTCCTCGACCTCCACGCCGGCTGGGCCAAGATCGGCATCGTGCCCCTCCTGGAGACCACCGACGAACTCAAGGCCGCCGACACCATCCTCGAGGACATGCTCTCCGACCCCTCCTACCGCAGGCTCGTCGCCCTGCGCGGAGACGTCCAGGAAGTCATGCTCGGCTACAGCGACTCCTCCAAGTTCGGCGGCATCACCACCAGCCAGTGGGAGATCCACCGCGCCCAGCGCCGCCTGCGCGACGTCGCCCACCGGTACGGCGTCAGGCTCCGGCTGTTCCACGGCCGCGGCGGCACCGTCGGCCGCGGCGGCGGCCCCTCCCACGACGCCATCCTCGCCCAGCCCTGGGGCACCCTCGAAGGCGAGATCAAGGTCACCGAACAGGGCGAGGTCATCTCTGACAAGTACCTCATCCCCTCCCTGGCCAGGGAGAACCTGGAACTGACGGTGGCCGCGACCCTCCAGGCCTCCGCCCTGCACACCGCACCCCGCCAGTCCGACGAGGCCCTCGCCCGCTGGGACGCCGCCATGGACGTCGTCAGCGACGCCGCCCACCACGCCTACCGCAGGCTCGTCGAGGACCCGGACCTGCCGACCTACTTCCTCGCCTCGACGCCGGTGGACCAGCTCGCCGACCTGCACCTGGGCTCCCGGCCCTCCCGCCGCCCCGGCTCCGGCGTCTCACTCGACGGCCTGCGCGCCATCCCCTGGGTCTTCGGCTGGACCCAGTCACGGCAGATCGTCCCCGGCTGGTTCGGCGTCGGCTCCGGCCTCAAGGCACTGCGCGAGACCGGCCTCGACACCGTGCTCGACGAGATGCACGAACAGTGGCACTTCTTCCGCAACTTCATCTCCAACGTCGAGATGACCCTCGCCAAGACCGACCTGCGCATCGCCCAGCACTACGTAGACACCCTCGTCCCCGACGAGCTCCGCCACGTCTTCGACACCATCAAGGCCGAACACGAACTCACCGTGCGCGAGGTACTGCGCGTCACCGGAGAGAAGGAACTCCTGGAGGCCCACCCCGTCCTCAAGCAGACCTTCGCCATCCGCGACGCCTACCTCGACCCCATCTCCTACCTCCAGGTCACCCTCCTAAAGCGCCAGCGCGACGCCGCGGCCGCAGGCGAAGAACCCGACCCGCTCCTCTCCCGCGCCCTGCTCCTCACCGTCAACGGCGTGGCAGCGGGCCTGCGCAACACCGGCTGACACCGTCCGCCCGAACAAAGGTGCCCCCGAGGACCGAACGTCCTCGGGGGCACCGTTGTCGTACGAACGTCAGCCCCGCCGCGCCTTCCGGCGGCGCAGCACCAGGAACCCACCCGCGGAGACCAGCGCGGCCGCGACCCCCGACAACAGCCCGACCGGGGCACCGTTGCCCGTCTCGGCCAAGTCACCACCGTCACCGCCACCACTCTGCGGCGACGGAGCAGGAGCCGCGGACGAGGACGCGGACGAGGCCGACGCCGACACGGACGCGGACACCGACGAACCCGGGCTCGCAGACGCCGACGGATCGCCCTTCCCACTCGGCGACGCACTCGGCGACACCGACGCCGACGGAGTGGAACCACCGCCCCCCTCGGAGTCCCCGCAGTCCGACCAGAACACCTTGTGCTTCGCGGCACCCTTCTCACCGTCGAAGTTCCAGAACAGCTTGTAGTGCCCGTCCGGCAACGACAGATCCGCCGTACGGCCATGACCCCCGCCGTCCAGCGTGATCGCACCGGCCTTCACCGTCTCACCCTGCACGACGGCGGTCGGCGCCCAGGCCTCGATGTGCCAGACGACCTGCTGACCACCGTCGAACCCGAAGGCGTCCAGATAGAACGCGCACACATGCGGATCGTTGCGACGCAGTTCCTCACCGGTCGACGCGTCATGAATCTTCACAGTGCCGTTGTCACCCGGAGGGGTGGCATGAGCGGAAGGGGCCGCGAACAAGGCGGCCCCGGCAACGGCGCACACGGCGCCGGCGCGAGGGAGGGTACGCATGGGCAGTCCATCTTCGAGTGAACCAACAGAAGATGTGGAGGGGGCGGCTCAGCATCCAGCCCCAGCCCTGACGAGGTCAATCACGAACGGACAACGCTCGGCCCCTCCACCGCCAAGGAAAACGGCCAAACCCCTCAGATCGTCACGAACGAAGCCGTCAACAACGCGACACCCACCCCCGCCAGCACCCATCCGGCCCGCACCCGCCCCAGCCCACCCGCGACCACCACCGACGCCAACAGCAGCGCACCACCCAGCGGAATCCACGCGAACAACACCCCCGCCGGCCCCGAACGCACCACGTCGTCCGACCCCGGCTTCACCACCACCGTGTACGTCCGCCCCTCGCGCACCGCCACCGACTTCTCCATGACGACCCGCTTCCGCGCCGACGCCCCCTGCGACATCGGCGTGAACGGCCCCGAACACGTGTCCTCACCACACCGCGTCACCTCGACCGTGCCGCTCTCCCGCCCCTTCGTCAGCATCACATGCTGAGCGGAACCCCACGAAGCCCAGACCCCCGCGATCAGGATCAACACGGCGACCGTCCCCATCGCCGCGAACCGCCCGAACCGCAACACGACAACAGAGGCCTGACGGGAGGAGAGAGCTGTGGCAGGCATGGCCGGGATCATTGGCCATACCCAGACGGCCAGTCAACTCCGCCCAGCACCCGACAAATCAGGAGTTGTACGTACCCTGCGCCCGCTCCAACCCCTCAATCACCAGGCACTCCACAGCATCCGCCGCCCGGTCCACGAAATAGTCCAACTCCTTGCGCTCCGCCGACGCGAAATCCTTCAACACGAAATCCGCGACCTGCATACGACCCGGCGGACGCCCGATCCCGAACCGCACCCGGTGATAGTCCGCACCCATCGCCTTCGACATCGACTTCAGCCCGTTGTGCCCGTTGTCACCGCCACCCAACTTCAACCGCAACATCCCGAAGTCGATGTCCAACTCGTCATGCACCGCCACAATGTGCGCCACAGGCACCTTGTAGAACTCCCGCAGCGCGTTCACCGGACCACCCGACAGGTTCATGAACGACATCGGCTTCGCCAGGATCACCCGACGGTTCGCCGGCCCCGGCGGACCGATCCGCCCCTCCACGACCTGCGCCTGCGCCTTCCCCGCCCGCTTGAACCGGCCCCCCACCCGCTCCGCCAGCAGATCGGCCACCATGAAGCCCACGTTGTGCCGGTTACCCGCGTACTCGGGCCCCGGATTGCCCAGCCCCACGATCAACCAGGGGGCATTGGCATCGGTCGTCACCTGCATGTCTCCTTGATACGCGCCGACCGCCGCCCCCGGGGAGGGAGCGGCGGCCGGCAAACGAAAGAAAGGGAGGAAGGAGCGAGGATCAGGCCTCGGCGACCTCTTCGCCCTCGGCACCCTCTTCGCCCTCGACGGCCTCCTCGGCCTGCGCGGCCAGCACCTGCAGGACCACAGTGTCGTCCTCGACGCCCAGCTTGACGCCGGACGGCAGGGCGATGTCCTTGGCGAGGATCGAGTCACCGGCGGCGAGACCCTCGATGGACACGGTCACCGACTCGGGGATGTGCGTGGCCTCGGCCTCGACCGGCAGCGCGTTCAGCACGTGCTCCAGCAGGTTGCCACCCGGCGCCAGCTCGCCCTCGGTGTGGACGTAGATCTCGACGTTGACCTTCTCGCCACGCTTGACCAGCAGCAGGTCCACGTGCTCCAGGAAGCCCTTGATCGGGTCACGCTGAACCGACTTCGGGATCGCCAGGTGGTTCTTGCCGTCGATGTCCAGCGCGATCAGGACGTTCGGCGTACGCAGCGCCAGCAGCAGCTCGTGACCCGGCAGGGTCAGGTGCAGCGGGGCCTCGCCGTGACCGTAAAGGACACCCGGAACCTTGTTGTCACGACGGACACGACGCGCGGCACCCTTGCCGAACTCGGTGCGCGTCTCGGCGGCGAGCTTCACCTCGGACATGTGGATCACTCCTCGTAGAACATAGGAACGGACGTGGTCACCCGGCCACGAACGGCCTGCTACGAAGAGCGCGTCGATAACGGACAGCCACCCCGAAGAACGGGTACGGCCTCCCTCGCCGAGCAACTGGAGCAGTCTACTCGGCCAGGGAGGCCGCAGAAAAATCGATCAAGCGGAAGCTCGTGGAACCTACTGCTCGTCGAACAGGCTCGTCACCGAACCGTCCTCGAACACCTCACGCACCGCACTCGCGATCGTCGGCGCGATCGACAGCACCTTGATCTTGTCCAGCTCCAGCTCACCCGGAGTCGGCAGCGTGTTCGTGAAGACGAACTCACTCACCTGCGAGTTCTTCAGACGATCGGCGGCGGGCCCCGACAGCACACCGTGCGTCGCCGTCACGATGACATCCTCCGCACCATGCGCGAACAGCGCGTCCGCCGCAGCACAGATCGTGCCACCCGTGTCGATCATGTCGTCGACGAGGACACAGACCCGACCCTCGACCTCACCCACGACCTCGTGGACGGTCACCTGGTTCGCCACGTCCTTGTCACGACGCTTGTGCACGATCGCCAGCGGCGCACCGAGCCGGTCGCACCAACGGTCCGCCACCCGCACACGACCCGCGTCCGGGGAGACCACCGTCAGCTTGTTCCGGTCGACCTTCCCACCCACGTAGTCCGCCAGCAACGGCAGCGCGAACAGATGGTCCACCGGACCGTCGAAGAAGCCCTGGATCTGGTCCGTGTGCAGATCCACGGTCAGGATGCGGTCCGCACCCGCCGTCTTCATCAGATCCGCGATCAGACGCGCCGAGATCGGTTCACGTCCACGGTGCTTCTTGTCCTGCCGCGCGTAACCGTAGAACGGCACGATGACGGTGATGGAGCGGGCCGACGCACGCTTCAGCGCGTCGATCATGATCAACTGCTCCATGATCCACTTGTTGATCGGAGCCGTGTGGCTCTGGATCAGGAAACAGTCCGCACCACGCGCCGACTCCTGATACCGCACATAGATCTCACCGTTCGCGAAGTCGAAGGCCTTCGTCGGGACGACCCCGACACCCAGCTGGTGGGCGACCTCCTCGGCAAGCTCGGGGTGGGCGCGGCCGGAGAAGAACATCAACTTCTTCTCGCCGGTCGTCTTGATCCCGGTCACAGCACTGTCTCCTCAGAGGTTTCTCAGCTGGCTGGCGAGCGACCACGGCTGGGCATGAGAGGTCGTCTCAGCTGGGGGGTGCGGGTGTGCACTTATCACGGTACGCCGTGTTTGAAGCACCGCTTTCCGGTCAGCTCCCGCTTTCCTCCTGGCGGGAGGCCGTCTCGGCCGCCTTCGCAGCCGCGCTGCCCGGACGCTTACGAGCCACCCAACCCTCGATATTCCGCTGCTGACCACGGGCCACAGCCAACGAACCGGGCGGTACGTCCTTCGTGATCACCGAGCCGGCGGCGGTGTAGGCACCGTCCCCGACCGTGACAGGCGCCACAAACATGTTGTCCGAACCGGTACGGCAGTGAGAGCCGACGGTCGTGTGGTGCTTGTCCTGCCCGTCGTAGTTCACGAAGACGCTCGCGGCACCGATGTTCGTGTACTCACCGATGGTCGCGTCACCCACGTAGGACAGGTGGGGAATCTTCGTGCCCTCCCCGATGGAGGCATTCTTGGTCTCCACATACGTCCCGATCTTTGACTTCAGCCCGAGGCGGCTACCGGGCCGGAGGTAGGCGTACGGCCCGACAGTCGCCTGAGGACCGATGTGCGCGGTGTCGGCGACCGTGTTGACCACCCGCGCGCCCGCGCCGACCTCCGTGTCCTTCAGCCGGCTGTTCGGGCCCACCTCGGCGCCCTCGCCCAGGTGGGTCGCGCCGAGGAGCTGCGTGCCCGGGTGGACGACGGCGTCCTGCTCGAAGGTGACGGTCACGTCGACCCAGGTGGTCGCGGGGTCGATGACCGTCACGCCCGCGAGCATCGCGTCGGTGAGTAGCCGGTCGTTCAGGATCCGGCGGGCCTCGGAGAGCTGCACCCGGTTGTTGATCCCGGCGATCTCGCGGTGATCGGCGGCCACGGAGGCGCCGACGCGGTGACCCGCCTCACGGAGGATGCCGAGGACGTCGGTGAGGTACTCCTCGCCCTGGCTGTTGTCCGTACGGACCTTCTTCAGGGCGTCGGCGAGCAGCTGCCCGTCGAACGCGAAGACACCCGAGTTGATCTCCCGAATCGCCCGCTGCGACTCCGTGGCGTCCTTGTGCTCGACGATCTCGGTGACGGCGCCGGAGGCCTCGTCGCGCACGATACGGCCGTAGCCGGTCGCGTCCGGGACCTCCGCCGTCAGCACGGTCACCGCGTTGCCGTCGGCCTCGTGCGTGCCGGCGAGCTGCTTCAGCGTCCCGCCGGTGAGGAGGGGGGTGTCGCCGCAGACGACCACCACAGTGCCGTCGAGGGTGCCGCCGAGCTCTTCGAGGCCCATGCGGACGGCGTGACCGGTGCCGTTCTGCTCCGCCTGGACAGCGGTGCGGACGTCGGGGTCGATGGTGGTGAGGTGCCCGGTGACCTTCTCGCGCGCGTGCCCGACCACGACGACGAGGTTCTGGGGGTCCAACTCTCGGGCGGCGGCCAGCACGTGGCCCACGAGGCTGCGGCCGCAGAGCTCGTGCAGGACCTTCGGTGTGGCCGACTTCATACGGGTGCCCTCACCCGCTGCGAGTACGACGACGGCTGCCGGGCGGATGGCGCTCACGGGGTTGCCCTTCGGCTGTGGAGGGGTGGGGGTTGTCATCCGCAGGATACCGGGGCGTTTCGTGGGGGACATGCGTAAGGGTCCTGACCTTGCTAGGTCAGGACCCGAACCGATATGGCTCCCCCGCCAGGACTCGAACCCGGACAGATGGCACCAAAAGCCACAGTGCTACCAATTACACCACAGGGGATTAAACTCGACCAAACCGGACATTTAGTCAGGTCGCCGAGTGGCGCCTCCTACTATGCCGTACCAGGTGCCCTCGATGCGACGGTACAGATCGGCTCCTTGGCGCACCTTGATGCCGAGGCATCCCCTATAGCTGTTTTCCTGTGTTCTTATGCACGGTTGCTGGGTTGTGCTTCTTGAGGATCGTCCTGCCGAGGGTGGACCGCTCGATGCCGACATGGGCGGCCCAGTAGCGTTCGGCGGCCTCGATGTCTGCGGTCTCGTGGATCATGACGCGGCAGTGCAGGCGGTCGCGCGTTACTCCCAGGAGGTCCAGCCAGGCGAGGAAGACCGTGATCATTCCGGAGTCGCTGTTGACGAACTCCACAGTCTCGCGGCGAGCGTGCGCCTTGTCCTTTGTCCCCTCGGCCCAGTACAGGCCGACGCCGACGAGAAACAACTCGCGGACGGAGAGTGTGCCGATCGAAGCGGCTGCCGCACGCTTGGTTTGCTCGCGCTCTCGGTCCTGGGAAGCGCGCAGCCGCGCTAGCCCCGCGTTCATGCGCGCCCGCTGCTCCTCCGGTGTGCACTTCGGCTCCGGGTGGGGCAGGTCCCGTACCCACAGGGAGACGGAGCTCTTGGAGCAGCCCAACTCGGCCTGGATCTGGTGGTACGTCCAGCCCTGCTGTCGCAGCTCCCGGGCCCTCTCGCGCAGGTCGTCCTTGGCTCGTGGGCGCTTTGTCCACTCCGGGGGAGGCTCGCCCTCTACGAGTCGCTGCAGGGTCTCCTTGTTGTGGACCTGAAGCTCCTCCTGGATCTGCCGAAGGCTGAGCCCCGCCCGCCGCAAGGCGACCGCTCGCTCCCGCAACCCCTCGAAGTCCGCGTACTTGCCGTTGGAATGTGCCATGTGCATACCGTGCGACCGGAATGACTGGTTCCGCCCTCGAACAGGCCTGGTTCAGCAGTTCGAGGGATAGCGGGGGGTTTCAGAGGCATTCCGTTACGGAGTGTGGTGTAGGCCAGTGGGGGAAACTCGCCGGAAAAGAGGGGGTCGGCGCCCGTAGGCTGGGAGGCATGACCACGACGGGGGAAGACCACGGGACGGCCTTGAGGGGGCCGTGGTGGTGGGACAGACGGCGTAGTGCGGTGTTCGACTCGAGTCTCGCGGTGGTGTCCGCGCTGGAGTGTGCGGGGGAGGGGATCCCGTTCGCGCGGGCCGCGGGGATTCCGTTGGCCGTGGGGGTGCTGTTCGGGTTGTCGGCCGGATCGGTTCTGCTGGTCCGGCGGCGGTGGCCGATCGCCGTGGTGCTGGTGGCCATCGCCATCACGCCTGCCCAGATGGGGTACCTGATGGGCATCGTCGGGCTGTACACGCTCGCCGCCGCCGAGATGCCGAGGCGGATCATCGCGTCGCTGGCGGGGATGTCGCTGGTGGGGACGTTGATCGTGACGTTCGTGCGGGTGCGGCAGGGGATGGACGCGGGGAGTCTGACGCTGGGCGACTGGTTCGTGCCGTTCGCGGCGATCACGACGTCGCTGGGGCTCACGGCGCCGCCGGTGTTGCTGGGGCTGTACGTGGGGGCGCGGCGCAGGCTGATGGAGAGCTTGCGGGAGCGGGCGGACAGTCTTGAGCGGGAGTTGCAGCTGCTGGCGGAGCGGGCCGAGGAGCGGGCGGAGTGGGCGCGTAACGAGGAGCGGACGCGGATCGCGCGGGAGATGCATGACGTGGTCGCGCATCGGGTGAGCCTGATGGTGGTGCATGCGGCGGCGTTGCAGGCGGTGGCGCGGAAGGATCCGGAGAAGGCGGTGAGGAATGCCGCGTTGGTGGGGGACATGGGGCGGCAGGCGTTGACGGAGTTGCGGGAGATGCTGGGGGTGTTGCGGAGCGGGGACGGGCCGCGGAAGCCGGCGTCGGTGCTGCCTGCGGCTGTGGCGGTGGCGGTGGTCTCTTCGCAGGTGGGTGGGGAGGAGGGGCCGTGTCTGTCGGAGTTGGAGGAGTTGGTGGGGCAGTCGGCGGCTGCGGGGATGGTGGTGGATCTGTCGGTGGAGGGGGATGTGCGGTCGTATGCGCGGGAGGTGGAGCAGACGGCGTATCGGGTGGTGCAGGAGGCGTTGACGAATGTGCACAAGCATGCGGCGGGGGCGAAGACGCATGTGCGGTTGGCGCATCGGGTGTCGGAGATCGCGATGCAGGTGGAGAACGAGCCGCCTCCGGAGTTGGCGTCGTCGGCGCGGTTGCCGTCGGGGGGCAACGGGTTGGTGGGGATGAAGGAGCGGGTGTTGGGGCTGGGGGGTGTGTTCGTGTCGGGGCCGACGGATGCGGGGGGTTTTCGGGTGTCGGCGGTGATTCCGGCGTCGTAGTGCCGAGGGGGCTTCCGGCCCCGGCCCGCTGTGTGTTCAGCCCGCGGTGAGGCGGGTCGGCTCTATGCCGGTGACGAGGCCGGTGAGGGCCTGGTCGATGTCGGGGCCGAGGTACCAGTCGCCGGTGTGGTCGAGGGCGTAGACGCGGCCTTCGGTGTCGATGGCGAGGAGGGAGTGGGTGTCGGTTTCGGCGCCGAGGGGGCTGACTTCGGTGTCGAGGGCGCGGCCGAGGTCGCCGAGGGTGCGGGCGAGGTGGAGGCCGTGGAGGGGGTCGAGGTGGAGGGTGGCGGGGGCGACTTGGCGGCCGGGTCCGGTGGGGGTGATGTGGAGTCCGCCGAATTCGGCCCAGGCTTCTACGGCGGCGGGGAAGACGGCGTGGCGGTGGCCGGCGGGTGAGGTGTGGTCGCGGAGGGTGTCGGCCCAGATTTCGGCCTGTTTGATGTCCCAGCGTCCGGGTTGCCAGCCGGCGTTCCGCAGGGCGGCGTCCACGGGGACGGGGAAGCGGGTGGTGGAGGTGCGGTCGGTGTGCATCTGCCCTTTGTTCGTGATGTGGTGCTGTGCGGCTCGGTGCGGGGTTTGTCGGGGATCAGTTGTCGGTGGTGGCGGGGTCGACGATGCGGACGCCGAAGTGGGCGCTGAGGGCGGTGCAGGCGCGGCATGGGGTGGCGAAGCTGCCGTGGAGGGGGTCGCCGTCCTCGCGGATGCGGCGGGCGGTGAGTTTGGCTTGTTTGAGGGCTTTGCGGGCTTCGCCGTTGGTCATGGGTCTGCGGATGGCGCGTTTGCTGCGGGCGGCGTCGGCGTTGGCGATGTGGCGTGAGATGAGGAGGGCCTCGGCGCAGCGGCCGGTGAAGCGGTCGCGTTGGGCGCTGGTGAGGGTGTCCAGGAAGTCCTGGACGAGGGGGTGGAGTGTGGGGGGTTGGTCGCCGCGGGCGGCGGTGCCGGTGAGGGTGGCGCCGCGGACGGAGAGGGCGGCGGCGACGGTGGGGAGTATGCCATCGCGGCGGTGGAGGAGCGTGGGGATGGTGGGGGTTTCGTTGCTGCTCCAGCCGATTCGGGGGTCGCCGGAGTGGCTGGTGTGCGGTCCCGTTTGCGTCGTGTTCATGATCGTCTTCCCCTCCCGAGCATCCCCCGGACGTCACAGGGTGCCAAATCGTGGGGCTGGTGCGGTAGCTGGGGCGGTGCGACACGCCCGTGTTTGGGCTGGCTGTCACGGCGGGGTGACGGCTGGTCACGGAAGCGGAGGGGGTGGGACCGGTGCCGGTGACCGGTGTCGTCGTACCGCATAGGCTGTCGGCACCGCGACAGGCGCGGTCAACGCGCGTCGGTGCCGTTGGAGACAGTCGAATACGGCCGTGGTGTGCCGGGACCGGAAGCGGTTGCCGGCGGCTGGGGTCGTACAGAGTGCCGCAGGGGGCAACCGCCATGACGACAGGTCGGCTCGGGCAGCAAGCCGCGCCGCCGAACGCGGCCTATGCCGGGCAGGTCGTGCACTTCCCGGATCCGGTCCGGGCCACTCGTCACCCGAGGGGGGTGCGGGTGGATGAGTACGGTTACCCCGATTTCTCGCCCTATGCGCGTGCGGCGGCGGAGATCGCTGATCCGCCGGAGGGTTTCGGGGTCGACGAGTTGCGGCTGACGGATTATGTGTCGGCGAATGCGGCGCTGGCGGCGTCGGGGCACGACTTGTGGGACACGGTGCCGGCGGTGGCGACGCCGCATGGTTGGACGTGGCATCACGTGGTGGGTTCGCGGCGGCTGGAGTTGGTTCCGGTCGAGGTGAAGGCGTTGTTGCGGCATCACGGTGGTGTGGCGACGGCGCAGGTCGACCAGGGCAAGCGGGGGACGCGTCCGTTGCAGGAGACGCGGCCGGTGCATGTCGGGTTGCCGAAGTCGGGTGTGGCGGTGACGGAGCAGCAGGTGCAGGGGGTCGAGGAGGATCTCGGGTACCGGTTGCCGGGGGCGTACCGGTCGTTCTTGAAGGCGGCGGGGGGTTGTGCGCCGGTGGGGGCGGCGTTGGACGCGGAGTTGGGGCTGCTGGTGGACCAGCCGTTCTTCACGGTGCGGGACGAGGCGGCGGTCAATGACCTGGTTTATGTGAACAAGTGTCTGCGTGACCATTTGACGAAGGATTACCTGGGTGTCGGTTTCGTCCAGGGTGGGTTGTTGGCCGTGAAGGTGAAGGGTGACCGGATCGGTTCGGTGTGGTTCTGTGCGTACGACGATGTGCGGGACGTGGATCCGGCGATGTCGCCGGCGGAGCGTACGGGGCGGTTGTTGCTGCCGTGCGGTGACGACTTCGATGTCTTCCTGTCCCGGCTCGCGGGCAATCCGCCGGAGTTGGAGACGGTGGCGAACCTGATGGTGGACGGTGGGTTCGCGCGTGCCGTTCCGGTTTCTTCCGTGGGGGAGTGAGCTCAGCGATGGTGACGTTCGCGCAGGCGCAGGAGCGCGCGGAAGAGTGGATCAACGGGGATGTTCCGGCGTATCAGCATCGTGAGGTGCGGGTGCGGGAGTTCGAACTCGGGTTCGTGGTGTGGGGTGAGGACCGTGCGGACGGGCCGCGTTCGGACGGGGGTGCGCAGCGGCTGGTGATCGCCCGGGACAGTGGGGAGGCCACGCTGTGGCCCGCGCTGCCGGTGGGTGAGGTGATCCGCCGGTACGAGGAGGAGTACGGCCGTCCGGACGGCCCGGCCGACGCGGCGCCGGCGCCTGCGGCTCGGGTGGACCTGAACCAGACGTCGTTCTTGTTGTCTCCGCCGGAGTGGTTGCAGGAGGCGGCGGACAAGCTGGGGATTCCGGATCGGCGGGGGGCCGCTGAGGAGGGCTCCTCGGGGGGTTCTTCTTCCGGGGCGGCCTCGGGTGCTGCGGGGGCGTTGCCTGAGACGCAGGCCGGGGTGCCTTTCGGCTCGCCGTCGCCGTCGGTCCCGTCCCCCTCTCCCTCGCCGTCTTCGTCCTCGGGCTCTTCGTCCGGTGCGGCTTCCGCGGCGCCGGGGAGTGGTGCTTCGTGGCCGGCCGCCGCGGGCACGGGGGAGGGCGAGGCCGGGGCGCGTGTGGACGGGCCGGGTGCGCCGAGTGCGCCTGCCGGGGCGACGCCCTGGGCTGGGACGGACACCAACGCCGACGCGGGGGAGGACCGCTCCGTACCGCTGCCTGCGACCGTGTTCGCGCCGCCCCTGTCCGACCTCGGCGACGACACGCCTCCGCCTGTCGCTGCGGACGCCAAGACGGCGCTGATGGCGGGCGGCAGCCAGCTGCCTCGGACGGCCGTGTCACCGGCGGTGGACGAGCAGGGCACGCCGGGGGCGGGCGGCCCGCCGTCGTCCGGGCCGGGTGCGCCGTCGTCCGGGCCGGGTGCTTCGTCGTACGGGTATCCGCAAGGGCCGGGCGGTCCTGGTGCGGCCGGCCAGGGTGGTCCGGGTGCTTCGGGCGGGGGTGCGCCGCCGTCCGGGCCGGGTGCTTCGTCGTACGGGTATCCGCAGGGGCCCGGGGCTCCGGCGGGGCCCGGTGCTCCGGCTCCGGGGGCGCCCTCGTACGGGTATCCGCAGGGGGCGCCTCAGGGGCCGGGTGGTCCGGGGGCGCCGGGGCGGCCGTTGGCGCCGAATGCCGGGGACATCGCCGATGCCGCGACCAGCAAGGCGGCGCCTCCGCGTCGTGGGCGGGGGGCGCCGCCGCCTCCGCCGGGTGCTCCCGGAACGCCCGGGGCGCGGCCGGTCGGTACGCCTCCGCCGCCCTCCGCGCCGGGGGCGCCGGGTGCTCCTGCCGGGGGGTATGTGCCTACGCAGTTCGTGTCGGCGCTCGGCCCCGACGGCCCCGAGGGCCAGGGCGGCCCGGGTGCGCCGGGTACGCCGGGTGGCCCCGGCACGCCCGCTCCGCCGCACGTCCCCGGTGCGCCGAACACTCCCGGGGGTACGCCTCCGGGTGGTGTCCACCATGCCGCCACGATGTTTGCCGATCCGGGTCAGATGGGTGGGGGCGCGCCGCCGCAGCCTCCGGGCGCGCCGCATGTGCCGGGTGCGCCTGGTGCTCCCGGTGCGCCGCACGCGCCTGGTGCCCCCGGTGCTCCGGGCACGCCTGGCGCCCCGGGTGTCCCTCAGCCTCCGGCCGCTCCGGGTGTGCCGCATGCCCCGCAGGCACCGGGGGCGCCCGGTGCCCCCAACCCGCCTGGTGCCCCCGGGGCACCTGGTGCTCCGGGCAGGCCCGGCGCCCCGCAGCCTCCGGGCGCCCCGGGTGCGCCCGGTGCCCCCGGCGCTCACGGCTCCGCGGGTGGCGCGCACGGTGCTGTTCACCACGCCGAGACCATGCTGGCCGCGCCCCCGGTGGGCGGCCCGGGCGCGCCCCCGCCCCCGCAGGCCCCCGGGAGGCCCGGAGCCCCGGGTGCTCCTGGTGTTCCGCCCGGCCCGCCGCCCGGTGCCCATGGCGCGCCCGGTGTTCCCGGTGCGCCACCCGCTCCTCCCGGCGCACCCGGCGCACACGGCGCACACGGAGCGCCCGGAGCGCCCGGAGCGCACGGAGCGCACGGGCCCGGTGTGCCGCCAGGCGCCCCCCAGCCCCCCATGCCCCCCGGTGCGGTTCCGCCGCCCGGGCAGCCTGGGCCCGGGGGGCCGCCGCCCGCGTACGGCTATCCGCAGCAGACCGGTCTGCCGACGGTCGGGCCGGGTTATCAGGCCGTGCTGCGCTACCGCGCGCAGGACGGTTCCGAGCAGCAGCTGATCCGGCGTTCCCAGCCGGGGACGCCGCATCCGGAGTGGCAGATCTACCACGAGCTGCGGGGCATGAACGTGCCGCCGGACCAGGTGCTGGAGCTGCACACGGAGCTGGAGTCGTGCGAGCTGCCGGGCGCGTACTGTGCGCGGATGATCCGGGAGCAGTGGCCGCAGGCGCGGATCACGAGCATCGCCCCGTACGGCACGGATCACGCGAGTCGGCAGCAGGGCATGCAGCAGTTGCTGGCCCACCAGGGTGAGCTGCACCAGGTGGCCGACGGTCCCGCGCGCCCCGCGCCGGTGCGTGCGCCGTTGCCGCCGGTGCAGCCGGTGCCGCCCATTCCGCCGGAGGGTGTCGCGCAGGAGCTGGCGGCGGCGTTCGGGCCGGGGGTGTTCCGGTTCGAGCAGGCCGCGGTGTCCCGTCAGGGGGTGCCGCCGATCGTGGCGCACACGCTGGTGGTCGCGGGGCTGCCTGGGGACATGGGCCCGTTCTTCTGGGCGCAGGCCCAGCCCAACCGGCCCGTGCCGACGCTGGCCGAGCTGGCGCAGGAGCGCGGGGTGCAGCCGGCCCCGGACGCGGGTTCGTACCTCGTGATGGGCACGGACTTCGGCAAGGCGATCTGCGTGCAGTACGGCACGGCGAACATCGTCGCCGTGCCCGTGGAGGCGGGGCCCGGCGGGGCGCCCGTACCGCCGCAGTTCGTGAACACGGGGCTGCCGGAGTTCGCGCGGTGTCTGGCGCTGCTCGGGCGGATGTGGCGGCTGCGGTTCGGGCTGAACCAGGAGCAGGCGGGCCGGTGGACCGTCGACTTCCAGGCCCAGTTGGCCTCGCTCGATCCGGCGGCGCTCGGTTCGCCGGAGAGCTGGTGGTCGGTGCTGCTGGAGCAGATGTGGGACGGGCTGCTCTGACGGCAGCTGTCGGGTGAGGGGCCGGGCCGGGTCGTGTGACCGGGGCCGGCCCCTTGTTCATGCGGTGTCTCGTTCATGCGGTGCTTCGCAGAGGCGTTCGTGGCTTATAAGCGGAGTGTCGCGTTATGGACACTTCCGTCTGATCCATCAAGATGTGCGCGAAATGGATCCGGCGGAGAGGGTTCCAGGATGAGCAGCGCATCGGTGTCGGCCCACGGTTTCGTGATCGTCCGGGGGCGGGGCTATCGGCCCGAACAGGTCGACGCGTATGTCGCGGCGCTCTCCGACGATCGTGACGCCGCCTGGGAGCGGGCCGCCCGTCTCACCGTGCTCGCCCGGGACATGGACGAGGAGGCGGAGTGGCTGCGGGAGGCCGTGACACACCTCGCTCCGCAGTCGTACGAGGCGCTGGGGGAGCGTGCCCGGCGCCTTTTCGAGCTGGTTGAGGAGGAGGCGGCGGCCGAGCGGGAGCGTGCGCGGTGTGAGGCGCGGGAGTGCCGTGCCGAGGCGGAGGCGGACGCGCTGGAGGTACGCCAGGGGGCGCAGGAGGAGTCCGATGCGCTGTGTGCGGAGGCCGAGGAGCGCGCCCGTCAGTGGTTGCTCGCGGCGCGGGCCGAGGCGGACGAGCTCCGGGTGAGTGCCCGGCGGGAGGTGAAGGAGAGCCGGGGTGAGGCGTTGGCCGCGCTGCGGGAGATGCGCCGGCGCACCACCGCGATGCTCTCCGAGCAGGGCAATGAGTTCGCCGAGCGGATCGCCGAGGTGGAGCGGGAGGCTGCCGAGCGGGCTGCCGAGCTGGACGCGCGGCACGCCCGGTCGGTGACCCGGGCGGAGGCGGCGCTGTCCGAGGCGAAGCAGGCGTTCGCCGAGGTGGAGGAGTCGGCCCGGCGGCGGCAGGAGGAGGCCCAGGCCCGGGCCACGGAGCTGCTGGCCGAGGCGCGGGCGTGCGAGGAGCGCATCGCGCGGGAGACGGAGCGGGTGCTGCGCGAGCACGCGGAGCGCTGGGACGAAGTGCAGGCGCACATGGACCACGTGGCCAGCAGCCTGACGGCGCTGACGGGACGGGTGGCGGAGTAATCCAGAGCACCGAGAGCACCGAGAGCACCGAGAACACTGAGAACACCGACGACACCAAGAACGCCGCGAGGAGTCGTCATTGCCGTCAGCAGCCGTCAGGAGCGCCGTCGGGCCGTCAGCTTGCAGCCCCCTCCCGTTCGCCGGGATCTGCCAGCACCGGGAAGCGGCGTGGGGCCACGCACAGCAGGACCAGGAACGCCAGGGCCGCCGCGCAGGCCGCGCCCTGGTAGACCGCGTGCACGGCGTCCGCGATGGCGTGCCGGGTGGATTCGGGGGCGGCGCCCGTGTCGAGGGCCCCGGTGACCGACTCGAGGTCGCCGGCGCCGCCGAGGCGCGCGGCCAGCACGCCGTTGGCGATCGCGCCGAAGACCGCCGCGCCGACGGTCTGGCCCGTCTGACGGCAGAACAGTACGGACGCGGTCGTCGTGCCGCGTTCCGCCCAGCCGACCGTCGACTGGACGCCGACGATCAGGGGGAGTTGGAAGAGGCCGAGGGTCGCGCCCAGCAGCAGCATCAGCAGTGCCGGCTGCCAGGCCTCGCCCGGGTACGGCAGGAACGGGAACGCGAACAGCACGAGCGCCGCCGCGCCGATGCCGAGCAGCGCCGTGTCCCGGAAGCCGATCCTGCGGTAGACGTGCTGGCTCAGCGCGGCCGACACGGGCCAGCTCAACGTCCATACGGACAGCACGAATCCGGCGGCGACCGGGCCGAGGCCCAGCACCGACTGCGCGTACGTCGGCAGGAAGACCGTGGGGGCCACCATCAGCAGCCCCAGCGCGCCCAGTGCGAGGTTGACCGCGGCGATCGTACGGCGGCGCCACACCCACCCCGGGATGATCGGCTCGGCCGCCCGGCGTTCGACGGTCACGACCAGCGCGGCCAGTGCCAGTCCCGTGGCGAACAGGGCGAGTGAGGGCGGCGACAGCCAGGGCCAGGCCACGCCGCCCTGCACCAGTGCGGTCAGCAGGACGCCGCCGCAGGCGAACACCGCGAGCGCGCCCGGCCAGTCCACGCGCGCGTGGGGGCGTGCTTGCGTGTGCGGCTGGGATGCCCGCCGCGACTGCCGTTGCGGTTCGTGGAGATGGCGGGCGATCAGCCACAACGCCACCGCGCCGATCGGCAGGTTGACGAGGAAGATCCACCGCCAGTCGGCGTACGCCGCCAGCAGTCCGCCGATGCCCGGGCCCGCGACCGCCGACACCGCCCACACGGTGGACAGCTTGGACTGGATCTTCGGGCGCTCCTCCAGGGGGTACAGGTCGGCGGCGAGCGTCTGCACCGTGCCCTGCAACGCCCCGCCGCCCAGGCCCTGGACGACACGGAACGCGATCAGCGCCGCCATGTTCCAGGCGAGCGCGCACAGCAGGGAGCCCAGCAGGAACACGGTCGCGCCGACGATCAGCACGGGTTTGCGGCCGAAGGTGTCGGAGAGCTTGCCGTAGACCGGGAGGGTGACGGTGACGGCCAGCAGGTAGCCGGAGAACAGCCAGGAGAAGACGGAGAAGCCGCCGAGGTCGCCGACGATCTGCGGTACGGCGGTGGAGACGACGGTGGAGTCCAGGGCCGCCAACGCCATCGACAGCATGAGCGCGGCGACGACGGCGCCCCGTCTGCCGGTGGCCGTGCGCCGTGCGGTGTCGCGTGTCGCCGGTGTCGTACCGCTCACCCGCAGTCCCCTCCCGTGCCCCTTGCATCTATCTGCCGTCGGACAGCTTCCCATTGACCCTCACGCGGCGGGAGGGTGCAGGCTGGGTGCACCGAAGGGTGGAGCCGACCCCGAGAAGCGCTCCACCCGGTGGTGGACGGCCCCTAGGGGTACCTCCGTACTACGGCTGGGGGAGGGTTCGTACCGCCGGAGGACGAGACGGCACGGGGGCGCTCCTTAACCTGGCTTTACGCCGTCGGGGGGCGGCCACCGTCACCACCGGGGGGTGGGGTTAACCCCCCGTGAAGAGGGTGCCGAGCACCAGCGCGCCCGGCACTCCCGCGGCGACAGACTGAGCGACGTACCGACCGGCGGGCGCACCGCCACAGCACCGCACCGCGGCACCGCCGCAGCGACGAGCAGGGCGCACGCACTGCGGACCGGTGCACCCAACCGCTGACCGATATAGGAGACATACCGTGACATCGGCTGTGACCATTCCCAGGCACGGGGGCACTGGAGGGCGTACGGCCGTTGCCGCGCGGGCGCGGCAGGTCGTCAAGGCGTACGGGTCCGGGGAGACCCGGGTCGTCGCCCTCGACCACGTCGACGTGGACATCGCCCGTGGACAGTTCACCGCGATCATGGGGCCCTCGGGGTCCGGCAAGTCCACGCTGATGCACTGCCTCGCCGGGCTCGACACCGTGACGAGCGGTCAGATCTATCTGGACGAGACCGAGATCACCGGTCTGAAGGACAAGAAGCTCACCCAGCTGCGCCGGGACCGGATCGGCTTCATCTTCCAGGCGTTCAACCTGCTGCCGACACTGAACGCGCTGGAGAACATCACGCTCCCCATGGACATCGCCGGCCGCAAGCCCGACAAGGGGTGGCTGGACCGGGTCGTGGAGACCGTCGGGCTCGCCGAGCGGCTCAAGCACCGCCCCACCCAGCTCTCCGGCGGCCAGCAGCAGCGTGTCGCCGTGGCCCGCGCGCTGGCCGCCCGCCCCGAGATCATCTTCGGTGACGAGCCGACCGGAAACCTCGACTCGCGCGCGGGCGCCGAGGTCCTCGGCTTCCTGCGCCGCTCGGTGGACGAGCTCGGGCAGACCATCGTGATGGTCACGCACGACCCGGTGGCGGCCTCGTACGCGGACCGGGTGCTGTACCTCGCCGACGGCCGGATCGTCGACGAGATGTTCAAGCCGACCGCGGACGCCGTCCTCGACCGCATGAAGGACTTCGACGCCCGGGGGCGCACGTCATGACCGTCATGAAGACCTCGATGCGCAACTTCTTCGCGCACAAGGGCCGTATGGCCCTGTCGGCGGTCGCGGTGCTGCTGTCGGTCGCCTTCGTGTGCGGGACCCTGGTGTTCACCGACACGATGAACACCACCTTCGACAAGCTCTTCGCGGCGACCTCCTCGGACGTGACCGTCAGCGCCAAGGGTGCCTCCGACACCGGTGAGACCACCTCCGACAACGGCAAGCCGCCGGTCATGCCGGCCGCCGTCCTCGGCAAGGTGCGGGGGGCCCAGGGTGTGAAGTCGGCGGAGGGGAGCGTCTTCTCGACCTCGGTGACCGTCGTCGACGCCGACAAGGACAACCTGTCGCCCTCCAGCGGCGCGCCGACCATCGTCGGCGGCTGGAACGCCAACGAAGCCCGCACCATGAAGATCACCTCGGGTGCGGCGCCGAAGACCTCCGGTCAGGTCATGGTCGACGAGGACACCGCCGACAAGCACCACCTGAAGATCGGTGACGAACTCGGCGTGATCAGCGCGGTCGGCAACCACACCGCGAAGATCTCCGGCATCGCCGCCTTCACCGTCACCAACCCCGGTGCCGCGATCTTCTACCTGGACACGAAGACCGCGCAGCAGTGGCTGGTCGGCGAGACCGGCGTCTACACCAACGTCAACGTCACCGCCGCGACCGGTGTCACCGACGCGCAGCTGAAGAAGAACGTCGTCGCCGAACTCGGCGGCGCCTACAAGGTGCAGACCGCCAAGGAGACCGCCGACGCCAACCAGAAGGACGTCGGGGAGTTCCTGAACGTCATGAAGTACGCGATGCTCGGCTTCGCCGGGATCGCCTTCCTCGTCGGCATCTTCCTGATCATCAACACCTTCTCGATGCTGGTCGCCCAGCGCACCCGCGAGATCGGCCTGATGCGCGCCATCGGCTCGTCCCGCAAGCAGGTCAACCGCTCCGTGCTGGCCGAGGCGCTGCTGCTCGGCGTGTTCGGTTCGGTGCTCGGCGTCGGCGCGGGCGTCGGCCTCGCGGTCGGGCTGATGAAGCTCATGGGCATGACCGGCATGAACCTGTCCACCGACGACCTGACCGTCGCCTGGACGACACCCGTCATCGGCCTGGTCCTCGGCGTCGTCGTCACGGTCCTCGCCGCCTACCTCCCGGCCCGGCGCGCCGGCAAGGTCTCCCCGATGGCCGCCCTGCGCGACGCCGGCGCCCCGGCCGACGCCAAGGCCGGCCGGATCCGGGCGCTGCTCGGCACCCTCCTCACCGGCGCCGGCGGCTACGGCCTCTACCTGGCCGGCACCGCCGACCGGGCCAAGGACGGCTCGCTCTGGCTGGGCCTGGGCGTGGTGCTGACACTGATCGGCTTCGTGGTCATCGGCCCGCTCCTCGCGGGCGGTGTGGTCCGGGTGCTGGGCGCGGTCGTGCTGCGGATGTTCGGTCCCGTCGGACGCATGGCCGAGCGCAACGCCCTGCGCAACCCGCGCCGTACGGGGGCCACGGGCGCCGCCCTGATGATCGGACTGGCGCTGGTCGCCTGCCTGTCCGTGGTCGGTTCCTCCATGGTCGCCTCGGCCACCGAGGAGCTCGACAAGACCGTCGGTACGGACTTCATCATCCAGAACGACCGCGGGCAGCTGGTCACCCCGCAGGCCGTCCAGGCCGTGAAGAAGACGCCGGGACTCGAGCGGGTCACGGAGTACAAGTGGTCCCAGGCCGACTTCACCACTCCCGACGGCAAGACGCTCGACAAGACCGCGGTCACCGCGGCCGACCCGACCTACACGACCGACGTGCGCACCGAGACGGTCGCCGGCAAGCTCGCGGACGCCTACCGGCCCGACTCGATGTCCGTCCACGAGGACTTCGCCAAGGACCACAAGATCAAGATCGGCTCCAAGATCTCCGTGGCCTTCAAGGACGGCTCCACCGCCAAGCTGACGGTCCGCGCGATCACCAGCAGCGACGTCGTCATCGACCAGGGCGCGATGTACACCTCCATCGCCACGCTGGCCAAGTACGTCCCCGCCGACAAGATGCCGCTCGACTCGGTCGTCTTCGCCACGGCGAAGGAGGGGCAGCAGGACACCGCGTACAAGGCGCTGAAGTCCGCGCTGCACGACTACCCGCAGTACCAGGTCCGTGACCAGACCGACTACAAGCAGGCGCTGAAGGACCAGATCGGCCAGCTGCTCAACATGATCTACGGCCTGCTCGCGCTGGCGATCATCGTGGCCATCCTCGGTGTCGTGAACACCCTGGCGCTGTCGGTCGTCGAGCGGACCCGCGAGATCGGCCTGATGCGTGCCATCGGCCTCTCCCGCCGCCAGCTGCGCCGGATGATCCGCATGGAGTCCGTGGTCATCGCCCTCTTCGGTGCCCTCCTCGGCCTGGGCCTGGGCCTGGGCTGGGGCGCCACCGCCCAGAAGCTCCTCGCCCTCCAGGGCCTGACGGTCCTGGAGATCCCCTGGCCGACGATCACGGGCGTCTTCATCGGCTCGGCCTTCGTGGGCCTGTTCGCCGCGCTGATCCCGGCGTTCCGGGCGGGCCGGATGAACGTACTGAACGCGATCGCGACGGAGTAGCGATCGGGGCCTCGGGGGCCTCGGGGGCCACGGGGGCCACGGGGGAGCCCGGCGCCGAGAATCCACGGGGGTGGTTCTCGGCGCCGGGTGCGTTCGTGTGTTCAGCCTGTCCGGCTTTTGAGGACGAGGCCCGTTCAGGGCCGAAGCGGGGGTCTGGGGGCGCGGCCCCCAGGGACGGGACGGGTAGGGGCGGCGGGGGCGAGAACACCGCGACGCCCGCACACACACCACGCACCCGCTCCCCAGGGTTGTCCACAGCCCCCAACGGTCACGCCGTCAGCGACGTACGCTGGATGGACCCCCGGCCCGCAGCGCGTGTCGGGCGGTCCGCGATGCCCACCCCCGGACGAAAGCCGCCCCCGAATGAGCCTGCACGGTCTGCTCGACGCCGTAGTCAAGGACCCCGCCCTCGCGGAAGCGATCAAGGCGGCCGCAGACGGCAACCGCATGCACGTCGACCTGGTCGGCCCTCCCGCGGCCCGCCCCTTCGCGATCGCGGCCCTCGCCCGCGAGTCCGCCCGTCCCGTCCTCGCGGTCACCGCCACCGGCCGGGAGGCCGAGGACCTCGCCGCCGCCCTGCGCTCCCTGCTCCCGGCCGACGGCGTCGTGGAGTACCCCTCGTGGGAGACCCTCCCGCACGAGCGCCTGAGCCCCCGCAGCGACACCGTCGGCCGCCGCCTCGCCGTTCTGCGCCGCCTGGCCCACCCCCGCCCCGACGACCCCGAGACCGGCCCCGTCTCCGTCGTCGTCGCCCCCGTCCGCTCCGTCCTCCAGCCGCAGGTCAAGGGCCTCGGCGACTTGGAACCGGTCGCCCTGAGGACGGGCCAGACCGCCGACCTGAACGCCATCGTCGACGCCCTCGCCGCCGCCGCGTACGCGCGTGTGGAGCTCGTCGAGAAGCGTGGCGAGTTCGCCGTACGCGGCGGCATCCTCGACGTGTTCCCGCCCACCGAGGAACACCCCCTGCGCGTCGAGTTCTGGGGCGACGACGTCGAGGAGATCCGCTACTTCAAGGTCGCCGACCAGCGCTCCCTGGAGGTGGCGGAGCACGGCCTGTGGGCCCCGCCGTGCCGCGAACTGCTGCTCACCGACGACGTCCGCGCACGCGCGCGTGCTCTCGCCGAGCAGCACCCCGAGCTGGGCGAGCTGCTCGGCAAGATCGCCGAGGGGATCGCCGTCGAGGGCATGGAGTCGCTGGCGCCGGTCCTGGTCGACGACATGGAGCTGCTGATCGACGTACTGCCGAAGGGCGCCATGTCGATCGTGTGCGACCCGGAGCGGGTCCGCACGCGCGCGTCCGACCTCGTGGCGACGAGCCAGGAATTCCTGCAGGCGTCCTGGGCGGCCACCGCCGGCGGCGGCGAGGCGCCCATCGACGTCGGCGCGGCCTCCCTGTGGTCCATCGCGGACGTCCGCGACCGGGCGCGAGAGCTGGACATGATGTGGTGGTCGGTGTCGCCGTTCGCGGCCGACGAAGAGCTCGACGCGGACACGCTCAAGCTCGGCATGCACGCCCCGGAGACGTACCGCGGCGACACCGCGAGGGCGCTGGCCGACACCAAGGGCTGGCTCGCCGACGGCTGGCGCGCCGTCTTCGTCACCGAGGGCCACGGCCCGGCCACCAGAACCGTCGAGGTGCTCGGCGGGGAGGGCATCGCCGCCCGCCTCGACATCGACCTGGAGCGGCTCAGCCCGTCCGTGGTGCACGTGGCGTGCGGCTCGATCGACTACGGCTTCGTCGACCCGGCGCTGAAGCTCGCCGTGCTCACGGAGACCGACCTGACCGGCCAGAAGGCCGCCGGCCGCGACGGCGCCCGGATGCCCGCCCGCCGCCGCAAGACCATCGACCCGCTCACCCTGGAGGCGGGGGACTACATCGTCCACGAGCAGCACGGCGTCGGCCGCTACATCGAGATGGTGCAGCGCACCGTGCAGGGCGCCACCCGCGAGTACCTGGTGGTGGAGTACGCCCCCGCCAAGCGCGGCCAGCCCGGCGACCGCCTGTACATCCCCACCGACCAGCTGGAGCAGATCACCAAGTACGTCGGCGGTGAGGCCCCGACCCTGCACCGGCTCGGCGGCGCCGACTGGACGAAGACGAAGGCCCGCGCGAAGAAGGCGGTCAAGGAGATCGCCGCCGACCTCATCAAGCTGTACAGCGCGCGCATGGCCGCCCCCGGCCACGCCTTCGGCACGGACACCCCGTGGCAGCGCGAACTGGAGGACGCCTTCCCGTACGCGGAGACCCCCGACCAGCTGACCACGATCGCCGAGGTCAAGGACGACATGGAGAAGTCGGTCCCCATGGACCGCCTGATCTGCGGCGACGTCGGCTACGGCAAGACCGAGATCGCCGTGCGGGCCGCCTTCAAGGCCGTCCAGGACGGCAAGCAGGTCGCCGTCCTCGTCCCGACGACGCTGCTGGTGCAGCAGCACTTCGGCACCTTCTCGGAGCGCTACTCGCAGTTCCCGGTCAACGTACGGGCGCTGTCCCGCTTCCAGACCGACACCGAGGCGAAGGCCGTCCTGGAGGGGCTGCGCGAAGGTTCGGTCGACGTCGTCATCGGCACGCACCGCCTGTTCTCCTCCGAGACCAAGTTCAAGGACCTCGGCCTGGTCATCGTCGACGAGGAACAGCGCTTCGGCGTCGAGCACAAGGAGCAGCTGAAGAAGCTGCGCGCGAACGTCGACGTGCTGACGATGTCCGCGACCCCGATCCCCCGGACGCTGGAGATGGCGGTGACCGGCATCCGAGAGATGTCCACGATCACCACCCCGCCGGAGGAACGCCACCCGGTGCTGACCTTCGTCGGACCGTACGAGGAGAAGCAGATCGGCGCGGCCATCCGCCGCGAACTGCTGCGAGAGGGCCAGGTCTTCTACATCCACAACCGGGTCGAGTCGATCGACCGCGCGGCGGCCCGGCTGCGCGAGATCGTCCCCGAGGCGCGGATCGCGACGGCCCACGGCCAGATGTCGGAGTCGGCGCTGGAACAGGTCGTCGTCGACTTCTGGGAGAAGAAGTTCGACGTGCTGGTGTCGACGACGATCGTCGAGTCCGGCATCGACATCTCCAACGCCAACACCCTCATCGTGGAGCGCGGCGACACCTTCGGCCTCTCCCAGCTGCACCAGCTGCGCGGCCGTGTCGGCCGTGGCCGCGAGCGCGGCTACTCCTACTTCCTGTACCCGCCGGAGAAGCCGCTGACGGAGACCGCCCACGAGCGGCTCGCGACCATCGCCCAGCACACCGAGATGGGCGCGGGCATGTACGTGGCGATGAAGGACCTCGAGATCCGCGGCGCGGGCAACCTGCTCGGCGGCGAGCAGTCCGGCCACATCGCGGGCGTCGGCTTCGACCTGTACGTCCGGATGGTCGGCGAGGCGGTCGCGGACTACCGGCGCCAGCTGGAGACCGGCGAGATCGAGGAGGAGCCGCCGCTCGAGGTCAAGATCGAACTGCCCGTCGACGCGCACGTCCCGCACGACTACGCGCCCGGCGAGCGGCTGCGCCTCCAGGCCTACCGCGCCATCGCCTCCGCCAACTCGGAGGAGGAGATCAAGGCCGTCCGTGAGGAACTCGTCGACCGCTACGGCAAGTTGCCCGAACCGGTGGAGAACCTGCTGCTGGTGGCCGGCCTGCGGATGCTCGCCCGCGCGTGCGGCGTCGGCGAGATCGTCCTCCAGGGCACCAACATCCGCTTCGCACCGGTGGAGTTGCGGGAGTCCCAGGAACTGCGCCTCAAGCGCCTGTACCCGGGGACCGTCATCAAGCCGGCCGCGCACCAGGTGCTGGTGCCTCGCCCGAAGACCGCGAAGGTGGGCGGGAAGCCGCTGGTCGGGCGGGAGTTGCTGGGCTGGGTGGGGGAGTTCCTGGCGTCGGTGCTGGGGTCGTAGGGAGCGGGGTTCGTGGGGTCGGTGCCGGGGTCGTAGGGAGCGGGATTCTTGGGGCCGGTGTCAGGGTCGCAGAGAGCGGGGTTCTTAGGGCCGGTGTCGGGGTCGCAGGGAGCTGACCCCGGCGTCGGTGCTGGGGGCGTGGGGTGACTGCCGGAGCTGTCATGGCGAGCGGAAGAGCAGGCTCGCCAGGTGGCGGAAGACCTCCTCGGGGTCCTGACTGCCCACCCGGTCGTCGAGGTTGTGGCTGAGGAGCAGCGTGGCGAAGCCGTGGGCCAGGGACCAGGCGGCCATGCCGGCGAGGCGCGCGTCGGCACCCCGGCGCTCGGCGGGGACGGCGGAGACGGCTCCGCGCAGGGCGTCGCCGGCGAGAGTGCGGGCGGTGGTCAGCTCCAGGTCGTTGGCGCGCAGTAGTTCCGGCGTGAACATCACCTGGAAGTGCGCGGGGTGCTCGCGCGCGAAGCGGACGTAGCGCACACCCGCGTCCTTCAGTTCCGTCGCCCCGCCGATCGTGGCCGCGAGCAGCCCGAACCCCTCCGCCGCGATCGCCGTCAGCAGCCCTGTGCGGTCCTTGAAGTGGTGCGCGGGCGCGGCGTGCGAGACACCGGCGCGGCGTGCGAGATCCCGCAGGCTCAGCGCGGACGGTCCGTCGGCGGCGATGACGTCGAGCGCGGCGGTCAGGATGGCGCGCCGTAGGTCGCCGTGGTGGTACGGGCGCTGGGGGCCTTGGGGGGCTTGGGGGCTTCGAGGGCTTCGAGGGATCCGTGGTGTTTCGGGCTGGTCTTCGGGCTGGTCTTCGGCTTGTGGCTGCGCGCGGCTCATGGCTTCAGCGTACGCGCAATCTAGGCATTGACAAGTTCGGATGGCTCGGGCAATCTTGTCAGTGTCAAGTTATGTGCTGGGCGGCGTTGCGCAGCGCTGAGCGGATGGGCGACGAGGGGGAGACGTCATGTCGGAACGCGTGGATGAGACGGGTGGCGCGGGTGAGGCGGGTGTCGTGGAGCCCGGTCGGGTGCGTCAGCTCTGGCACCTGCTGGAGCCCCTGCACGCGGTGCTGTACTTCGCCCCGGAGGTTCTCGAGGAGGCGGCGGCAGTCGGGTACGGCACGGGGGACCGCTGGTCGAGCTACTTCCCGTTCCGCGCCGCGCCGTTGGGCCCCGTGGGCAGCAAGGTGGTGGCCTCCGCCTTCTACAGCTTCTCGCCCGCCATGGTCGCCGCGTACATGGAGTCGGCGTGGTCGGTGGCAGGCCCCGAGACTGTACTGAAGGCACGACTTCGCGGCATGGACCGCGCGTACCGCACCCTGTTCGGCGACCGTGTCGACAGCTCCGAGTTGGCGGAGGCCGCCGCCCTGGCCCGCAGCGTGGCGGAGGCGGCCGACACGGCGGGGCGTCCGCTGGCCGCGGGCAATGCCGCGCTGGACTGGCCCGAGGAACCGCATCTGCAACTGTGGCAGGCGGCGACCGTCCTGCGGGAACACCGCGGTGACGGCCACCTCGCCGCTCTCCTCGTGGCCGGCCTGGACCCCGTCGAGTCGCTCGTCTCCTTCGCCGCGATAGGCGCCGCTTCCGTCGAACGCTTCGAAAGCCGCGGCTGGAGCGCGGACGAATGGGCGGCCGCGCGAGATCGCCTCGCCGCCCGCGGCCTGGTCCACCAGGACGGTACGGCCACGGAGGCGGGCCGCGAGTTGCGCCGCCGCGTCGAAGAGCACACCGACCAGCTGGCCGCCGGTCCCTGGCAGTCGCTCGACCCGAAGGCCCTGGACCGCCTCAACGAACTGCTCGGCGACTACTGGGTCGCGGTGCTCGGCTCCGGCCTGCTGCCTTCGGAATCGACGCTGGGGATAGGGAAGGTGTGAGCCGAGCCGACACGAGGTGAGCGGTCGCCGAGGCCGGCCTCGGCGACCGACGTGAGGAAAGCCGCCCACGACGTGAGGGAAGCCGCCCACGGGAGGTGGCCCTCGGGCGGCTGGTTCTCGGGCCCATGGTTGGTCGGGGCCTACGGCTGGTCGGGGCCTACGGCTGGTCGGGTCGGTCGCGGTCGCGGTCCATGCCGAGCGCGCCCTCAGCTCGCTGCTGCGCGGCGTCGACCTGGTCCTCGTACTTCCCGCCCGTCCTCTCGTTGACCCGTCGTTCCGCGGCGTCGGACATGTCCTTGGACTTGGCCTTGTCCCGCGCCTGGTTCTTGAACCTGTCGAAGATGCCCATGCAGAGCTCCTTCCGGAGGTGACTCACACCCGACGATACGCCCGAGATGTGAAGAATGCGCCTCGGGGACCGGTGCGCCCCCGACCACCCCAACGCCCCCGTGCGCCCGGCCGCTACGGTGTGCCCAGGCCTTACGAGGGCACCAGGGAAGAAACCGCCCCGCCCGTGCGGGGGCCGGGCGGACCGGCAGGCAAGGGGAGGGGCGCGCCGTGATGCGTCTGAGGGGCGGGGCCGTGGTCGCCGCTGTGCTGGTGCTCAGTGTGACGGGCTGCAAGGAACAGACCACGGGGTCCGCCGACCCCGGTCAGTCCGCCGGCGCCGGCGGCGGTGGCGGGGGTGCCGCCCTGGCGGCCGCCGAGTCGCTGATGGTGAAGGGGCGGGCGCCCAAGACGGGCTACGACCGCGACAGGTTCGGCACCCCCTGGGCGGACACGGACTCCAACGACTGCGACACCCGCGACGACATCCTCAAACGGGACCTGGAGGAGGTGAAGTTCACCGGCGGCACCTGCAAGGTCGCCTACGGCATATTGGAGTCCGATCCCTACTCGGGCAAGGACGTGACGTACCGGCGCGGCCGCAGCAAGGTGGACATCGACCATGTCGTCGCCCTCTCCGACGCCTGGCAGAAGGGCGCCAAGTACTGGGACGCCGGCAAGCGGATAGCTCTCGCCAACGACCCGCTCAACCTGCTCGCCGTCGACGCGAGCACCAACCGCTCCAAGGGCGACGGCGACACGGCGACCTGGCTCCCGCCCAACAAGGGGTACCGGTGCACGTACGTCGCCGCCCAGGTCGCCGTGAAGAAGAAGTACGGGCTGTGGGTCACCGCCGCCGAGAAGTCCGCGATGGAGAAGGTCCTCTCCGGCTGCCCCGGCCAGAAACTCCCCTCCGGCGGAAACCCGACCGAGGCGCCGGCACGGTTCCACTGAGCGGCGCGGCGTGACCACGCCCGGGCCCACGGTTTCCGTGAGGTCGTGGCCCCGTCCGCCCCAACGCCAAGCACCTGGAACCCTGTACCCCCATCGAGGAGTACGCCTACCGGACACGGGAGGACGGGCTGCCGTACGATCCGTGGCTGCGCGTCCACGCGCGGGCCGGGGCGGCCATCGCGGGCGTGGCACCGGCTTCGATGACGGTCGCCGCCTCCCTGGAGGAGTGGCGCCGCTGGACGGGGCTGCCCTTCGACACCGAGGGCGACGTCGAAGTGCCTGGCGCGCTGGTGCCGGTGCGGTGCGAGCCGCAGCGCGGGTATGCCGTGTACGTCGAGCCCAACGTGTGGATGCGACACCCGCTCTGACCGGGCCGGTCGCGCCCGTCGTCGGTCCGTGCAGCCGGCGCGGCGGGCTCAGCCGGAGAGCGCGTCGAGGTCCACGATCTCGCCCGTGGGCTTCTGTGCGGAGACCGGCTGGTCGAATTCGCTGAAGGTGATGGTGCCCGGGTCGTCCGCGGAGGTGCTGTCCATGCGCAGCAGATACGGCTTGCCCTCACTGGCGACGTAAAGGGTGTAACGGTCCTTGCCGTCGACGGCGTTCAGGACGAGCGCGGGCGTGCCGTCGAGCGTGGTCGTCCTGCCCCTGGACACCGTGGCGTCGGCACCGCTGTCGTGGGACGCGTCGGAGTCCACGCCCACGGGGCCCTCCAGCACCGAGTCCAGGTCGCAGAATCCCGCGATGTCCTTGGCGTCCTGGCCGGTGGCGGACATCTTGGTCCACTTGCCGGCGAGCATGGCCACGACCGCGTCGGTGTCCGACTTCGACTCGCCGTCGCTCTGGGCGCGCAGGAACGCCTCGTCGTACTTCATGTAGAGGATGTCCCCGGACTTGACCAGATCGGCCGTGCCCTGGCCGTTCATGCTCATCGTGCCGGCGCACTCGCCCTTCTTGTTCAGGGCCAGGTCGATCTGGATCGTGCCCTTGGTCTCGTCGTCGGGGACGTCGCCCTTGAAGCGCAGCGACGAGGCACCGGTGGTGGCGTCCATGGCCCGTTCGGCGATCTCCTCGGCGCTCAGTCCGGCGAACGGTTCCTTCGACTTGCCGGCCGCACTGGTCCGGCCGGACTGGCCGGACTTGCCGGACTGGCTGGAGTTGGTCGGCTTGTCTTCCGCCTTGTCCTGACCCGGGAAGCAGCCGGTGAGCCCCGTGGCGGCGACGGCGGTCAGGCAGAGGGCGGCGAGTGCGGTGCGACGCATGGGAGTTCCTTGGTGAGACGCGTGAGACTGAGGTGAGGTGATGCGCGGTGTGGTGATGCGCAAATGTGGTGTTGCGGGATGTGGTGATGCGGAGGTGAGGTGACCGTCGGATGCCGGACGGTCAGCCGGTCTTCTGCCAGTCCTTGCAGCCGGTCGTCTTGAAGTAGCCGTCCGAGGCGCTGATCGTGACGATGGCCGTGCCGGTCACGTTGTTGTTCGCGATGATCGACTCCAGTCCGTGCTCGGCGTTCTTGGCGCGCTCCCAGTAGCAGGAGTCGTCGGTGTTGCCGGTGGACTTGTAGGTGCCGGGGGTGACGTCGGCGCCGACGCGGAACATGCCGCCGTTGCCGGCCATCTTGGTCGTGGGGGAGCCCTTCGCCTTGGTGTCGACGGCCTCCCAGTCGTTGCAGCCGTTCGACTTGAAGACTTTGTCGGAGGCCTTGACGGTGACGTAGCTGGTGCCGCTGACGTTGTCGTTGGCCAGCAGCGAGTCCAGCTCGCCCGAGGCGTTCTTGGCGCGCTCCCAATAGCACATGTCGTCGGTGTTGCCGGTGGTGCGGTAGGTGCCGGGCTTGATGTCGGTACCGACCTGGAAGTCGCCGTCCCCCTCGAACGCGGCCTTATTCTCGGCCGCCTTCGCCTTCTCGCCCGCCCCCGCCTTGCCCGAATCCTTCTTGGTGCGGGGCGTCTTCTGCGCGGAGGCCGAAGAGCCCTTGTCGGTGGCGTCGGCCTTCTTCTCGTCGTCGCCGGCGTTCGCCGACACGACACCGATGACGACAATCCCCACGACGGCCCCCAGCGCGACCTTCCCCTTCATGCCCATGGCTGTTCCCTCCCCCAAGGCGTGGCAACTGCCTCCGTCCGGCAGTCGCCCGTTCGCTGGGTCAATAAGAGCATGTGCTGTGAACCGAGTCAACATGATTCACAGACGGGGATGTGTACACGGTCGTGAATGGGTGGATCTCACGTTCACCGGTATGCTCGGCGCCACACACCGGACGAGGGGAGCGGGGCGGGTGCAGGACAACGCGACAGAGGTGACCGCCGCCGGGATCGCACGGCTCGCCGGCGTCGGCCGCGCCGCCGTCAGCAACTGGCGTCGCCGTCACGCCGACTTCCCGAAACCGGTCGGCGGCACCGAGACCAGCCCCTCCTTCGCCCTCGCCGAGGTCGAAGCATGGCTGCGCCACCAGGGCAAACTCGCCGAGGTGCCGCTCCGTGAACGCGTCTGGCAGCAACTCGCCGGTCACCCCGAGGGCCCTGTCACCGCGCTGGCGCACGCCGGCTGCGTCCTGCTGCTCATCCACGACCGCCCCACCGTCTGGCTGGAGGTCAGCGCCGGCTCCGACGAGCGCCTCGCCGCGATGCTCACCGGCGCACTCGAGCAGGTGACCGCGCCGCGCCTGGGCCCCGTGAACTCCTCACCATCTGTGAACACCAAGCCCGCGGTTCACCCCCCGAACGGCGCCGCCCCCGCTGTTCACACTCCGGCGGTTCACGCTCCGGCCGTTCACGCCCCCTCCGGCCCCGAACTCCTGCCCTCCGCCCCCCTCTTGCGTGGCGTGGCGGAACTGGCCGCGGAGATGGGCGCGCGGCAGACCTTCGAATTCCTCATCGGCCGGCACCTCGACGCCAACCCGCGCCAGTACACACTCACGCCCACCGAGCTGGCCCGCCTCATGGCAGACCTCGCCGGACCCGCCGACAGCGTCCTCGACCCGGCATGCGGCACCGGCGCCCTGTTGCGGGCGGCCGCCACCCGTCCCGACCAAAGGCTGTACGCGCAGGACAGCGCGCCCGACCTCGCCGCGCTCACCGCGCTCCGGCTCGCCCTGCACACCCGGGCGACCGTGCACGGCGCCGCCGGTGACACCCTGCGCGCCGACGCCTACCCGGAGCTGCGCGCCGAGGCCGTCCTGTGCCATCCGCCGTTCAACGAACGCAACTGGGGCCACGACGAACTCGCGTACGACCCCCGCTGGGAGTACGGGTTCCCGGCGCGCAACGAGTCCGAGCTGGCCTGGGTGCAGCACGCGCTCGCCCGTCTCCAGGACGGCGGCACCGCCGTCCTGCTCATGCCGCCCGCCTCCGCCTCCCGCCGCTCGGGCCGCCGTATCCGCGCCGACCTGCTGCGCCGGGGAGCGCTGCGCGCGGTCGTCGCGTTGCCGGTCGGGGCGGCGCCGCCGTACAACATCCCGCTGCACTTGTGGGTGCTGCGCAGGCCGGGCAGGGCGCCCGCGCAGCCGGAGGTGCTGCTCGCGGACGTGGGGCAGTTCGCGACGGAAGGGCGCGGCGGGCCGGACTGGCGGGCCGTGCGGGAGGCCGTACTCGACGCCTGGCGCGGTTTCGACCGGGCCGGGACCCTCGACGAGCGCCCGGGGCTGGCTCGTTCCGTGCCCGTCATCGAGCTCCTCGACGACGACGTGGACCTCGCACCGGCCCGTCACCTGCCGCCTCCCGCGGCGGCCGAAGGCGCCGAGGCGCTCACGGCGGTGCGCGAGCGCCTCGGTGAGACGCTGCGTCTGACCGCCGACCTCACCCCGCCGCCCGCCGAGGCCGCCCAGGCCGCGCGCTGGCCGCTCACCACCGTCGGTGAACTGGCGCGCGGAGGCGCCCTCGTACTGCGCACCGGCGGAAACGGCGGCCACGCGCGCGTGCCCGTGCTGACGGACCACGACGTCCTGGCCGGGACGGCCCCCTCGGGGGCGCTGCCCGAGAGCGACGAGGAGGCCGTGCTCACCGGGCCGGGTGACGTCGTCCTCCCGGTGCTCGGCGGGGGCGCGGTCGCGCGCGTGATCGACGACGCGACCGGGGGCGCCGCCCTCGGCCGCAACCTCGTGCTCCTACGCCCCGATCCGGCGGCGCTCGACCCGTGGTTCCTCGCCGGTTTCCTGCGCGGCACCGCCAACAACCGCCAGGCCAGCAGCTACGCGTCCACCGCCACCCGTCTCGACGTGCGGCGCCTGCAACTGCCCCGGCTCCCTCTGGACGAACAGCGCCGCTACGGCGCCCGCTTCCGCGCCCTCGACGAGTTCGAGCGGGCGCTGCGCCACGCGGGCCGCCTCGGCGAGCAGCTCGTTCGCGGAATGTACGACGGCCTGACGGACGGCACGGTCACCCCGGACTGAGCCCCCTCCGGGCCGTCCCACCGGTCCCTCGCGCCTCGGTGCCAGGTCCGCCGCATCGCGTGAAGTGATCAGCACGACAACGGTTCGGTACAACCCGGGACCACTTGTCCGTGTCGGCCTATACGCTCGAAGCGGCAATCATGGGACCGGCGTTGTCGGACGCCGGCCGGCCTCGTACGTCCCTCTCAGGCATCAGGAGCTGTCATGCATGGCCACGGCTACACGCAGCCGGTGAAGCAGCCGCCCCACACGGGGTGGCTGGTCTTCGTGCGCGTGCTGTTCGTGGTGGTCTCGGTGTTCAGCATCGGTTTCCTGGCCTGGACGATGCTGCTGCGGCTGGCCATCGTGACCCGCAAGTCCCTCGACTGGGGCCTGTTCGTGGCCGTGCTGGCGATCGACGTGCTGAGCATGGTGCTGCTGGGCACGGAGCCCGGCGAGGAGGTCCACACCGCGGGCGGCTGGACGGGCATCGCGCTGCTCCTGGGCACGCTCGTGGCCGCGATCGCGTACTACCTCGCCGCGGAGATCCGCCACTTCCACCAGCTCCGCTACGGCCCCTACGCCGCCCCGAGCCCGCCGGCGTACGGCTACCCGCAGGCCACGACGCCGTACACCGCGCCGAGCCCGCACACCCCGCCCCCGGCGCCCCGCACGCCCGCGCCCCAGCAGCCGCACCACACTCCGGTACCCCGACCGCCGCAGCACACCCCGGTGCAGCAGACGCCGATACCCGCCCCCGCCCCGCCCCAGCGTCCCGCGCCCGCGCGGATCGACCAGGTGCGCGCGGAGCTCGACGAGCTCAGTGACTATCTGCGCCAGCAGGACGGACGGCAGGGCGGCCACAGCGAGGGCGGAAGGTGACCGTGGCGACAGGACGCGTCGTCGCCGGCCGGTACGAACTGGCCACGCTCATCGGGCAGGGCGGCATGGGCCAGGTCTGGACGGCCTACGACCGGCGCCTCGACCGGCGCGTGGCGGTGAAACTGCTGCGCCCCGACAAGGTGGCCGGCCAGGAGGCCGACGAGCTGCGCCGCCGCTTCGTGCGCGAGTGCCGGGTGACCGCCCAGGTCGACCACCCCGGCCTGGTGACCGTCCACGACGCCGGCAGTGAGGGCGAGGAACTGTTCCTCGTCATGCAGTACGTCGACGGCGCCGACCTCTCCGACCACCTTGCCGAGCACGACCCGTACCCCTGGCAGTGGGCGGTCGCGGTCGCCGCGCAACTGTGCGCCGTGCTGAGCGCCGTGCACGCCGTGCCGATCGTCCACCGCGACCTCAAGCCGCGCAACGTGATGGTGAAGCAGGACGGCACGGTCACCGTCCTCGACCTCGGTGTCGCCTCCGTCATGGACACCGACACCACCCGCCTCACGCACACCGGTTCGCCCATCGGCTCGCCCGCCTACATGGCGCCCGAACAGGCCATGGGCGGGGCGGTCGGCCCGTACACCGACCTCTACGCGCTCGGTGTGCTGCTGCACGAACTGCTCAGTGGAGACGTGCCGTTCTCCGGCTCCACGGCGCTCGGTGTGCTGCATCGGCACCTGTACGAGCCGCCGCTGCCGGTGCGCCGGACCCGTCCCGAGGTCCCCGAGGCGCTCGAAGCGCTGGTGCTGCGCCTGCTCGCCAAGGACCCGCAGCACCGGCCCGCCTCGGCGCAGGAGGTGTACGAGCACCTGGAACTGCTCCTGCCCGCGCGCGGGACCCCCACCGGGGCGCCCCTCGACCCGACGCGCCCCTTCCTCCGCCCGCACGCCCCCTGGCCGGACCGCGCCCGCACGCCCGCGCCTCAGCCGCAGGCCGCCCCCGCGCCGCCCGCGGCCGACAAACCGGACGTCGCCGCCGCCGTCGACGAGGTCAAGCGCCTGCTCGGTGAGGGCCGCATCACCCAGGCCGTCGACATCCTCGGCGCGATCCTGCCCGCCGCGGCCGAACAGCACGGCGAGCACTCCCCGGTCGTACGCACCCTGCGCAAGCAGTACGCGGCCACGCTCATGGACGACGGCCAGTACCGGCGCGCGCTGCCCGAACTGCGCCGCCTCGCCGACGAACGCGCCGCCGAGGCCGGCCAGGCCGACCCGCAGTCCCTGCGCTTCCGCTTCGACGCCGCCCAGTGCCTCGAACAGCTCGGTGAACCCGCGGCGGCGCTCGCCGAGTACCGCGCGCTGCTGCCGTACTACGAGAACCAGTACGTCGCCGGCGACCCCGAACTCGCCCTCGACGTGCGCCGCCGCATCGGCCATCTGCTGCTCGCCCTCGGCGACCGTGCCGCCGCCCACGACACGCTGGCCCGGCTGCTGCACGACGTGGAGCGGCTGCAGGGCCCCGGACACCCGCTCGCGGCGGAGGTTCGCCGCACCCTGCAATGGCTGGGACAGGTGCGCGGCTGAGTTTTTGCTGTGCCATGAAGGAATCTTGTGCGCCCCTGGGGACAGAGTTTGCCGAATCGGGTGGAGGTGCTGGTTAGGTTGCGATCCGTTTCGTAACAGCCAGCACAACCAGGGGTGGGGTTTCGGCGTGTCCAGCCATCGTCAGTCGAAGAAGCGCAGATACATCACGTGGGCCGTCGCCGGTGCGGCCGTCGTCGCCGGAGCGGGCCTCGCCGCGCAGACCTCCATGGCGGCGACCACGTGGCCCGCGCAGCGCACCTACACCGGTCGCGCCTTCGACACCTGCGCCGCGCCCTCCCTGTCCGCGATGAAGGCCTGGCACGGCGGCCTCTACGGAGCCGCCGCCGTCTACGTCGGCGGCAAGAACCGCGGCTGCTCCCAGCCCAACCTCACCGCCTCCTGGGTGAAGTCGGTCAGCACCGTCGGCTGGAAGCTCATCCCGCTCTACGTCGGCGCCCAGCCGCCCTGCCAGACCGGCTCCAGCCCCGAGAAGATCAGCGCCTCCACCGCCGCCTCCCTCGGCGCGAGCGACGCCGCCGACGCGGTCGCCAAGTCCGCGGCCCTCGGCATCAAGGCCGGCAGCCCGGTCTACCTCGACATGGAGTCGTACGACATCACGAACAAGGCGTGCAACGACGCCGTCCTGACGTACGTGCGCGCGTTCGACAAGGGGCTGCGCGCCAAGACGTACCGCAGCGGCTACTACGGCTTCACCAGCTCCAGCGCGAAGGCGATCGCGAACGCCACCGACAAGACGGACCTGCCGGGCAACCTCTGGTACGCGCTGTGGGACAAGCAGAACACCACCACCGCGGACTGGCCGTTCGGGGCGACCCAGTTCACCGATCACAGCCGGGGCCACCAGTACCTGGTCAACAGCAAGGAGTCGCGGGGCGGCTACACGATCACCGTGGACCGGGACGCGTGGGACGGCCCGGTGGCGATCACCGGCTGACCGCCGCGCTGGGGCGGGCCGGGCGCGGCGGTGCCGGAAGTCGTGGTGAATCGTTGGTCGAATGGGTTGGCCAGAGCTGGACCACTGCCTACCATCGATCACCGCAAGACTTTGTGCACCGTCGCACAATCTCCTCGGGAGGTTTCCTTGCACCGCCGCCGTCGCACCGCGCTCCTCCTGTCCGCCGCGATCGTCGCGTCGGCCCCCCTCCTGACCGCCTGCGGAAACGATGCGCATCCGGGCGCGGCGGCCGTCGTGGGCGGCCAGCGGATCACCGTGTCGCAGCTGGAGAGCCGGGTGAACGAGGTGCGCTCCGCCCAGCGCGCCGCGGTGCGTGGCGACGCGCAGTACGCCCAGACCGTCGCCCAGACCGGCACCCTCACCCGGGACACCCTGCACGGCATGGTTCTCGACCGGGTCCTCCAGCGCGCCGCGCGGGACGCGGGCATCACCGTCAACCGCAACGAGGTTCAGCGGATGCGGGCCGGTCTGGAGCAGCAGGCCGGCGGCTCCACGGGCCTGGAGACGGCCTGGCTCCAGCAGTACGGGATCCCGCCGCAGCGCCTCGACGACAACCTCCGCCTCCAGCTGGAGGCACAGAAGCTCGCCACCCAGCTCGGCACCGACACCAGCCAGCCGGCCTTCTGGAAGGCCCTGTCCAAGGCCTCCGAGGAACTCCACGTCGACCTCAACCCGCGCTACGGCAGCTGGGACGTCCAGAAGGTGAGCAGGGTCGACGGGAAGACGCCGTGGGTACGTGAGGTTTCGGCGGCGGGGTCGCAGCAGTCGGCGTGAGAGGTGATGATCTTACGATCACGCCACGTCACCCGGCCTGTGGACAACCGCCGGGGCCTGTCCGCCGGGTGCGTTACGTTCGAAGCGTGAACACATCCAGCCCCGAGGCCGCCCCCGGCCGCATCGTCCTGCTCACCACCTCGCACCGCGTCGCCCCCGGCCTGCTGTCCTGGCCCGCCTGGCAGGCGCTGCACGCGGCCGACCAGGTGCTGTGCGCGGACGGCGCGCACCCGCAGCTGCCCTATCTGCGCGAGGCCGGCATAGCGGTCGACGAGGCCTCTCCGACCGCCGAGGACCTGGTCGACGCCTGCTCCGGCGGCCGCACCGTGGTGGTCGTGGCGACCGGCGAGGGCGAACCGGCCCTGACGGACGGCCTCGCCCGCCTCGCCGGCTCCGGACGCGTCCACATGCCGGAGCTGGAGCTGCTCCCCGCCTCCTACGACCTGCCCGGCGCCCGCCTCCTCGACCTCGTCCAGGTCATGGACCGCATCCGCGCCGAATGCCCCTGGTCCTCCCAGCAGACCCACAAGGGCCTGGCGAAGTACGGCATCGAGGAGGCGTACGAACTGGTCGAGGCGATCGAGGACGGCGACCGCGACGAACTCCGCGAGGAGCTGGGGGACGTGTTGCTCCAGGTCGTCTTCCACGCCCGGATAGCCGAGGAGGACCCCGACACGCCCTTCTCCATCGACGACGTGGCGGGCACGATCGTCGCCAAGCTCATCCACCGCCACCCCCACGTCTTCGGCGACGAGACCGCGACCACCCCCGAGGAGGTCAAGGAACACTGGCTGCGCACGAAGGCCGTCGAAAAGCAGCGCACTTCGGTGACCGAAGGCATCCCCCTGGGTCAGCCCGGCCTGGCCCTCGCGGCGAAGCTGGCGTCCCGCGTGCGGACGGCAGGCCTCGACGTCCCGCTTCCCCAGGGCGAGGGCGTCGGCTACGACCTGCTGGCCATGGCCGTCCGCGCGGAGACGGAGGGAGCGGACCCCGAGGCGGCGCTGCGGGCGGCGGCACGGGCGTACCGGGACGCGATACGGGCGGCGGAGCGCTGAGGCGTCCGGCCGCTCGGATGAGTACCGTTGACTCAGGGACGTGCGAGTGGTCAGGGGGCCTGGGTGGAGCGGGAGTTGGAGGAGCTGGCGGCCTGGGGTGCGAGAGTGCTCACGGCCGGGGTGTGGTCGGAGGATGCGGAGCGGGTTCAGGTCGCCTTCGCTGTCTGGCTGGAGGAGCAGGGGAGTTACCAGCACTCCCTCGCCCTCCTCGATTTCGAGAGGCACCGACCTGACACCGACCCCGATGGGTTCAGGGCGGAGTGGACCAGACGCCTGCGTACGGTCCTCAAGTCCAGGAGCGACGCGCAGGCGGCGGACCAACTGAAGCGCCTGGTGGTCGAGTTCGGCCAAGTCGGTCGGTCAAGGTCCTCCCCTCGCGTCTCCAACACCGCTTCTTCCACCACCGTCAACGAGTCACCCGTGACCGGCGATCACATCGATTTCCGGGGCGGCACATTCCCCGGGCAAGTCATCGGGAAGCAGTACAACTACGGGCCGCAGCCCGGCGTCGGGCTGCCCGACCCCGACAGCTGGCCGACACTCGAAGACGTCAACCCGGTGACACTCGGGGTGCGACAGACGCGACGCCTGGGGGAGGAGTCCGGGCTCGCGTGCTACGTCACGCGGGACGTGGACGAGGCCCTGCGGGGGTGGCGCCAGCGGGACGGTCTGCTCGTGATCACCGGCGTTCCCCTCACGGGCAAGTCGAGGACGGCGTGGACCGCCATGTTCAACCACCTCGAGCTCCACACCCGCGTCTACGCACCCCCGCCCGGCACGGACCTCCGCAGTCTCCCCGGTCTGCTCCGCGCCCGACCGGGGACGTACGTCCTCTGGCTCGACGAACTGGAACGCCACCTCGGCGACCAGGGGTTGGACCTGGGACTGCTGGACGAGTTGAACAGGCTCGGCGTACCGGTGGTGGCCACGATGAGCGACGAGGAGTACGAGAAGCACCGGTTCGGTGACGGACCGGCGTCCCGTCTCCTGAGCCGGACCAGGCCGGTGCGGCTGAGCTCGCGCTGGAGCGAGGCGGAGCTGGAGCGGCTCGCCGAGGTGACCGACGACGCCCGCCTCGTCGACGCCGTCCAGTGGCGAGGCGACAGCGGCGTCACCCAGTACCTGGCCGTGGGCCCCGAGCTCTGGGAGCTGTGGCACCACGCCGCCTTCTCCAACAGCAGGCATCCGCTCGGACACCTGGTCGTGAAGGCCGCGATCGACCTCGTGCGGTGCGGGGTCACCGGTGACATACCGGGGGAGCTGCTGGAAACGGCAAGTGGTTGCTACGGGACGGGCCACGTATCGGGGCGGCCGGAGATCGAGTCACTGGAGGAGGCGCTGGCCTGGGCGGCCGAGCAGCGGCACGGAGTGACCGGGTTGCTGGTGCGGGGCGAGAGCGACGGGACGTGGCGACCGTACGGCTCGCTGGTCGCGGACGTGCTGCGTGACCCCACGACGGAGCCGGTGCCGCTCGCGGTGTGGCGCTGCGCGCTGGACGGGACGCGTGACGACGCAGACCTGTACCGCACCGTCCTTCGGACCGCCGATGCCCACTTCGCCCTCAGAGCCGAGGAGGGTGACCCAGAGGCCATGCACATGCTGGGCATTACGGCGGACGACGAGGCCACAGCGCTGGAGTGGTTCCGCAAGGCGGTGGACGCGGGAAAGTCGGAGCTGGCGGGGCGTGTGGGCGAGCTGCTGCTGGCGAGGGGGGAGGCGGAGGACGCGCTGCCGTATCTGCGGACGGCGGCGGAACGGAACCCCCAGGGGGCTGAGGGGCGGCTCCTCGGACAGGCCCATCTGATGCTGGCCGAGCACTGGTTGCGGCAAGCTGCAGAGGCGGGCGACGCGGAGGCGGCACACCGACTCGGCGATCTGCTCCTCGGGGGCGGAGACATCGATGGCGCGATAGATCACTACCTCGACGCCGAGATGGACGCTTACGCCCCTGTGGCCAGGAGCGTCGGAATGTTCGCCTTGTTGAAACACCAGGCCGAGGTGGCCCAGGTCTACCTGGAACGCGCGGTGGGGGCGGGTGACGAGCGAGCGGTCACGCTGTTGGATAGCGCTCGCGAAGCGCCGGAGACACTGGCAGAGGCCGAGGAACACTTCCTGGACGCCGGCACCTACCCCTTGGACGCCACCCACCACGGCGCCGTACTGGAGAAGAAGGGGCTCCTGGCTGAAGCCCGCCAGCAGTACGAGAAGGGCTACGACCTCGGCGACGCCTACGGCGCCTACCGCCTGGCCGCGCTCCTCCAGCAACAGGGCAACCCCGAAGAAGCCACCCTCTGGTACCGCAAAGCCGCGGACATGGGCCACCCCGCCGCCAAGAAAGCCCTGGCGGAGATGGCCGAAAAGCCAGCTACCGTCAAGGAGTGACCCACCACCCCCAGCCCCCCACCCCCGCCCCCGACCTCTTCACCTGGGAGTTCGCCACCGACCCCTACCCCGCCTACGCCTGGCTGCGCGAGCACGCCCCCGTGCACCGTACGAAGCTGCCCAGCGGCGTCGAGGCGTGGCTGGTCACCCGGTACGGCGACGCGAAGCAGGCGCTCGCCGACCAGCGGCTCAGCAAGAACCCCGCGCATCACGACGAACCCGCGCACGCCAAGGGCAAGACCGGTATCCCCGGTGAGCGCAAGGCCGAGTTGATGACGCATCTGCTCAACATCGACCCGCCGGACCACACCAGGCTCCGACGGCTCGTCAGCAAGGCCTTCACGCCCCGCCGGGTCGCCGAGTTCGCGCCGAGGGTGCAGGAGCTCACCGACCACCTCATCGACCAGTTCGCCGAGCGGGGCTCAGCCGACCTCATCCATGAGTTCGCGTTCCCCCTCCCCATCTACGCGATCTGCGACCTGCTCGGCGTACCGCGCGAGGACCAGGACGACTTCCGGGACTGGGCGGGCATGATGATCCGGCACGGGGGAGGCCCACGGGGCGGGGTCGCGCGGTCGGTGAAGAAGATGCGCGGCTATCTCGCCGACCTCATCCACCGCAAGCGCGAGGCCCTCCCGGACACGGCCGCGCCCGGCGAGGACCTCATCTCCGGCCTGATCCGCGCCTCCGACCACGGCGAGCACCTCACCGAGAACGAGGCGGCGGCGATGGCGTTCATCCTGCTGTTCGCCGGGTTCGAGACGACGGTCAACCTCATCGGCAACGGCACGTTCGCCCTCCTCACCCATCCCGAGCAACGAGCCCGCCTCCAGGACTCCCTCACCGCCGGGCACACCGACCTCCTCGAGACCGGTGTCGAGGAACTCCTGCGCTACGACGGCCCCGTCGAGCTCGCCACCTGGCGCTTCGCCACCGAGCCGCTCAGCATCGGTGGGCAGGACATCGCGGCCGGGGACCCCGTCCTCGTCGTCCTCGCCGCCGCGGACCGGGATCCGGAGCGGTTCGCGGAACCGGACGTCCTCGACCTCGGCCGGCGGGACAACCAGCACCTCGGGTACGGGCACGGCATCCACTACTGCCTCGGTGCGCCGCTGGCCCGTCTGGAGGGGCAGAGCGCGCTCGCGACGCTGTTCACCCGGCTTCCCGACCTGCGACTCGGGGAGGATCCGGCCGATTTGAGGTGGCGTGGCGGACTCATCATGCGGGGACTGCGCACCCTGCCCGTGGAGTTCACGCCCACACGGTGATCAAGCGAGTGCGCTGTGTACCCGATTCGCCAAGGTGACATGCATTCAGCTCTGTGATCTTCACGTGATCTACGCGGCATTAACTTGTGACAAGTGATCGGCTGTCGATACGTTCACTCGTCAACGCGGCACCTCGGCTTCACCCGCCGCGTGGGTAAGTGCTGTCTCGCGAAAGGTCACCGCATGCTCTCCGGGAACGGTCGCCACCGTCGCCCTCGTCAGGCTCCGGCTCTTCTCGTCGCCGCCGGGGTGACGGGCTCCGCCATCGCCATCCCGCTCCTGGGCGCCACCGGCGCGAGCGCGGCCGACGGCACCACGTGGGACAAGGTGGCCGACTGCGAGACCGGCGGAGCGTGGAGCGCCGACACAGGCAACGGATTCTACGGCGGCCTGCATCTGACCCAGGAGCGCTGGGAGAAGTACGGCGGCCTCGACTTCGCCACCAGCGCCGACAAGGCCAGCCGTTCCCAGCAGATAGCCGTCGCCGAGAAGATCCTCGCCGACATCGGCCCCGGCGCCTGGCCCACCTGTGGACTGCTCACCGGGCTCGGGAAGGACTCGGGTTCGTCGGACGTCGACACGGGCACGGCCGACGAGGTTCCCTCCCGGGGCCTGGACAATTCATCCGGCTCGACCGGATCGTCAGGATCATCCGGGTCGTCCGACTCGTCGGATTCCGCTGAGTCCTCCTCCGGTTCCTCCGGGACGTCCGACGGGCCCTCGGACACCGCCGGCACCCCCGACGACTCCACTGCGGGTTCCTCCGGGAAACCGTCCCCTTCCTCTTCTTCGTCCTCTTCTTCCGCCGAGTCGGACAGTTCCGCAAAGTCCGATTCCTCCACCGACTCCGGCGCGAAGGTCTCGCAAAGTCCCGAGAGCTCGCCGACGGAGGGCCGGGCAACCGGCAAGTCGGATGAATCGGACAAGGTGCAGCAAAGCGCCGGTTCCTGGAGTCTCGTCGACACCGGCTCCATCGGTGGCGGCACGGGTCGGCACCGCGGCGGCAGCGCCGACGAGAGTGTCGACAAGGGCGCGGACGCCGGTGCGAAGGTGGCCTCCACTGGCCGTCACGCCTACACCGTCCGTCCCGGTGACACCCTGGCGTCCATCGCCGACTCCCTTGGCCTCGACGGTGGATGGTCCGCGCTCTATGCCGAGAACAAGCAGGCGATCGGTGCCGACCCGAACAACATCTCCGCCGGTCAGACCCTTCGAGTCGGGGCTGAATAGGGCGAAAAGCGGCGGGAGTTCACGCCCCACTTCGCGCTGAATGTCCAATTTGGCGAAAGTGTGGGATGAGTCTCAGAAGCCCTGATCGTCTTTGAAATTCCTCGGATGGCGTGTCTACGGTCGTGACCGCTCGCCAACACGAGCCCCGGCTGCCGCAACGCCGAATCCTGCCAGCGGCCGTACGGGAACAGTCGTCGCGTCAAGCGCCGTAGGCAGGAGCGGGGGACCCAAGGTAAGTGCCGGGCCCGGACGTTGAGACCGGATCCGGCTTGGGGTGAAGCCGCGCCTCGTGAGAGGTGCGGCCGGGCAACTCAACCGGCCCGAACCCGACAGCTCACCTCGCAGGCGTCGGTGAGGGGATCAACCATGCTGTTTTCCGGCAAGGGCAAGCACCGTCGTCCGTCCAAGGCCACCCGGGCCATCGCCATCGCCGGTGTGACCGGCGCCGCCGTCGCCGCCCCGCTGATGGCGGCCGGCAACGCCTCCGCCGCCACCACCTCCGAGTGGGACGCGGTCGCCCAGTGCGAGTCGGGCGGCAACTGGTCCATCAACACCGGCAACGGCTACTACGGTGGCCTGCAGTTCTCCGCCTCCACGTGGGCCGCGTACGGCGGCACGCAGTACGCCTCCCAGGCCAACCAGGCCAGCAAGGCTCAGCAGATCGCCGTCGCCGAGAAGGTCCTCGCCTCCCAGGGCAAGGGTGCCTGGCCGGTCTGCGGCAAGGGCCTGTCGGGTGCCTCCTCCAGCAGCACCGACACCTCCTCCGGCAGCGGCTCCTCCTCCAGCGGTTCCAGCAGCTCCTCGAACAACAGCAGCTCCTCGAACGACAGCGGCACCAGCACTCGCTCGACCGAGCAGCAGGCCTCCCGCTCCTCCGAGCGTCCCGCCGCCAAGAAGACCGTCACCACGCCGACCGGCAAGAAGGTCAAGAAGGGCGACGGCGAGTACAAGGTCGTCGCGGGTGACACCCTCAGCAAGATCGCCGCGAAGCAGAAGGTCGCGGGCGGCTGGGAGAAGCTGTTCGAGCTGAACAAGGACATCGTCGAGGACGCCAACCTCATCTACCCGGGCCAGCAGCTTCACCTGAAGTAAGCCGGGCCCACCGCCTTCCCGCCGGAGCGGGACGCGGGCTCCCCGCTCCGGTGCGTCTTCCCCCGTACGCACCGGAGCGGGGTTTTTTTTTGCCCGCCCTTCGCCCGCAATCCCCGCCCGCTCTTTGTTCCGTCCAGGAACAATGTGTACCGTCAGCCTGTCCACGGGGCGGTCGGTCGGATGCCGATGCCACGGGGGCGGTTAGGCTCTAGTCGCAAGGCCCACGGGCCCCGCACTTCCAGCGTCACATCCCAAGAAGGAGATGCTCGTGCCGTCCATCGACGTCGTCGTAGCCCGGGAAATCCTGGACTCCCGAGGCAACCCCACGGTCGAGGTCGAGGTCGGCCTCGACGACGGCAGCACGGGTCGTGCCGCCGTTCCGTCCGGCGCCTCCACGGGCGCCTTCGAGGCCATCGAGCTCCGCGACGGTGACCCGGGCCGCTACCACGGCAAGGGTGTCGAGAAGGCCGTCCTCGCCGTCATCGAGCAGATCGGCCCCGAGCTGGTCGGCTACGACGCCACCGAGCAGCGCCTGATCGACCAGGCGATGTTCGACCTGGACGCCACCGACAACAAGGGCTCCCTCGGCGCCAACGCCATCCTCGGCGTCTCGCTCGCCGTCGCCCACGCCGCCTCCGAGGCCAGCGACCTCCCCCTCTTCCGCTACCTGGGCGGCCCGAACGCGCACCTGCTGCCGGTGCCGATGATGAACATCCTGAACGGCGGCTCGCACGCCGACTCCAACGTGGACATCCAGGAGTTCATGATCGCCCCGATCGGCGCGGAGTCCTTCTCCGAGGCGCTGCGCTGGGGCACCGAGGTCTACCACACCCTCAAGAAGGTCCTGAAGAGCAAGGGCCTGGCCACCGGCCTCGGCGACGAGGGCGGCTTCGCCCCGAACCTCGGCTCCAACCGTGAGGCCCTCGACCTCATCCTCGAGGCGATCAAGGAGGCCGGCTACACCCCCGGCGAGCAGATCGCCCTGGCGCTCGACGTCGCCGCGTCCGAGTTCTACAAGGACGGCTCCTACGTCTTCGAGGGCAAGGAGCGCTCCGCCGCCGAGATGACCGAGTACTACGCCGAGCTCGTCGCGGCGTACCCGCTCGTCTCCATCGAGGACCCGCTGTTCGAGGACGACTGGGCCGGCTGGAAGACCATCACCGAGAAGCTCGGCGACAAGGTCCAGCTCGTCGGCGACGACCTGTTCGTCACCAACCCCGAGCGCCTCGCCCGCGGCATCGAGGAGGGCGCCGCCAACGCCCTGCTGGTCAAGGTCAACCAGATCGGTTCGCTGACCGAGACCCTGGACGCCGTCGAGCTGGCCCAGCGCAACGGCTTCAAGTGCATGATGTCCCACCGCTCCGGCGAGACCGAGGACGTCACCATCGCCGACCTGGCCGTCGCCACCAACTGCGGCCAGATCAAGACCGGCGCCCCGGCCCGCTCCGAGCGCGTCGCCAAGTACAACCAGCTGCTGCGCATCGAGGAGATCCTCGACGACGCGGCGGTGTACGCGGGCCGCAGCGCGTTCCCGCGCTTCAAGGGCTGAGCGTTCGCCCACGTCCGCTCGGCGGACCCACGTCCGCTCGGCGGACCACGGGCACAGCAAGGGCTGACCCAACCAGGGTCAAGCCTGAGCCAGTCGTACGTACGTCCCCGTACTCGGTCCCGTACCGTGTGCGGGGACGTACGCACGTGTGGAACGGGAGGCGCGGGGACATGGCCGTGAAGGACCGGGACCGTTTCTCCACCGCGACCAGGATCCGGTTGCTCGGCGAGCAGACGGCGGCCCGTGTCTACCGCTCCCAGACCAAGCGGCAGGCCCGCCGCTCCCGCCTGACCAGCCGGGCGGCCCTGCTCGCCCTCGTGATGTGCTCGCTGATCGTGGCCCTCGCCTACCCGATAAGGGCGTACGTCTCCCAGCGCGCCGAGATCGCCGATCTGGAGCGGGAGAAGGCACAGGCCAGGCAGCGGGTCGAACAGCTGCGCGACCTCAAGGCGCGCTGGCAGGACGACGCGTACGCGGAGCAGCAGATCCGGCAGCGCCTGCACTACGTGATGCCCGGCGAGACCGGCTACATCGTGATCGACCCGGCCGCGGCCAAGCAGGCACGCGCCGACCTGGTGGCGGCCGACCGCCCCTGGTACGCGAACGTCTGGGACGGGATCGACACGTCCGACGCCTCCGACCGGTGAGACCCGACCAGCGGGACCGACAGACCGACAGATGGACCGATAGAAAGACAGGCATGGAAACGCCCCCGCCGACCACTCCGCGCACCGAGCCCACCGACGCGGACGTCGAGGCCTTCAAGCAGCAGCTCGGGCGCCCGCCGCGCGGGCTGCGCGCCATCGCGCACCGGTGCCCGTGCGGCCAGCCGGACGTCGTCGAGACGGCCCCCCGCCTGCCCGACGGCACGCCCTTCCCGACGCTGTACTACCTGACGTGCCCGCGCGCCGCCTCGGCCATCGGCACGTTGGAGGCGAACGGCGTCATGAAGGAGATGACGGAGCGGCTGCAGACCGACCCGGAACTCGCCGCCGCGTACCGTGCCGCGCACGAGGACTACATCGCGCGCCGTGACGCCATCGAGGTTCTCAAGGGCTTCCCGAGCGCGGGCGGCATGCCGGACCGGGTGAAGTGCCTGCACGTGCTGGTGGGCCACTCGCTGGCCGCGGGCCCGGGGGTGAACCCGCTGGGCGACGAGGCGATCGCGATGCTGCCGGAGTGGTGGCTCAAGGGGCCGTGCGTGCAGCCGCTCGCGGCACCCGACCCGGCGGACGAACTCCCCGGCGAGGAGGGCACGGTCTCCGACCCCGCCGAGGCCCGTAGCGTCTCCTTCGCCGAGGCTCCCGCGGTCCCCGCCGGTTTCAGCCGGGTCGCCGCCGTCGACTGCGGCACGAACTCCATCCGGCTCCTGGTCGCTGACGTCAACCGGGCCACGGGTGAGCTCCTGGAACTCGACCGGCGCATGACGATCGTGCGGCTCGGCCAGGGCGTGGACCGCACCGGCCGGCTCGCCCCCGAGGCCCTGGAGCGCACGTTCGCCGCGTGCCGCGAGTACGCGGACGTGATCCGTGGACTGGGCGCGGGCACGGTGCGGTTCGTGGCCACGTCGGCCTCCCGGGACGCCTCGAACCGCGACGACTTCGTGCGCGGTGTGGTGGACATCCTCGGCGTCGAGCCCGAGGTCATCTCCGGCGACCAGGAGGCCGAGTTCTCCTTCACCGGGGCGACCAAGGAACTGACCGGCCGGGCCGACCTGCCCACGCCGTACCTGGTCGTGGACATCGGCGGCGGCTCGACCGAGTTCGTCGTCGGCGACGACCACGTCCGCGCGGCGCGCTCCGTCGACGTCGGCTGCGTCCGTATGACCGAACGGCACCTGGTCCGGGACGGGATCGTGTCCGACCCGCCCACCGCGGAGCAGATCACCGCGATGCGCGCCGACATCGAGACGGCCCTCGACCTCGCCGAGGAGACGGTGCCGCTGCGCGAGGCACGCACGCTGGTGGGCCTGGCCGGCTCCGTGACGACCGTGTCGGCGATCGCCCAGGAACTGCCCGAGTACGACTCGGTGGCCATCCACCACTCCCGCGTCTCCCGCGACAAGGTCCGCGAGATCACCGACTGGCTGCTGACCTCCACCCACGCCGAACGCGCCGCCGTCCCCTCCATGCACCCCGGCCGCGTCGACGTGATCGCAGCGGGCGCCCTCGTCCTCCTGTCGATCATGGAACGCATCGGCGCCGAGGAGGTCGTGGTGAGCGAACACGACATCCTCGACGGCATCGCCTGGTCCCTCACCTGAACCGGCGCGCCGCGCCATCGCTTTCCGGCCCCGGGCATCCACGCGGATGCCCGGGGCCTGTGAGTCTCGACTCAGGTTCCTGACCGTCAAAATCCCTTGAGCTAGGCTCACATGTGCGAATCGTGGGATCACGGACACTGATGTGACGGGGGATGCGTCATGGCAGAACCGCAGGGCACGAAGGGCACCGCGGATCTTCGGGCGAAGCACGAGGATCTGACCAGGCTCGCCGACGATCTGAACGACATGCAGGACTACCTGACCCGCCAGGTACGGCGCATGGACGGCATCGTCGACAGCATCGAGGCGGGCTGGCAGGGCCCGGCCGGTACGGCATACCGGAAGTTCCACCGGGCCGCCGCCGAGGACGCCGTACGCGTCCGCGAAGTCATGAAACTGCTGGAGTCGGCCGTGCGGATGAGCCGGGACGGCTTCACGGAGCGAGAACTGGCCGTTCTGGACAGCCTGCGCCAGATCCAGGTGGACGTCGCCAGTGAGGTGGACCGGCTGTCCACGCCCTACCTGCCCACCGCCGGACCGCCGACGCGGCCGAACAGCAGCCTCGACGACTTCTGACACCGCCGTCCGGCAGCCGCGTCGCGGACTGCCGGCTCGAGGGACGGGGAACGCATGCCGCCCAGCGCCGGAGACGACCACATAACCGTCAAGCTCGCCACGCTGCACCACCTCGCAGGCGAGTTGGAGGACATCCTCAAGCAGCTCAACGGCAAGATCGACGACCTCTACGACCGGGTGGAACCGGTCGTACTGTCCTGGAACGGTGAAGCCCGCGAGGCCTTCGTCGACAAGCTCGACGAATGGGACCGCTCGGCGCAGGACCTGAAAGCGGCCCAGAAATGGCTGCACGAGGTCGTGACCACCGGCCGGACCAACTACACGGCCGCCCACCTGGCCGTCCTGCGCGGCTGGGGAGCGGCCTGATGGCGGCCCCCGCGGCGCCGCCGGGCGGCGGAACCATCGACGTCAAGCCGTCCCAGCTGCACCAGGTCGCGGGCGGTTTCGCGGCCCAGCAGACCCCCTTCGACAAGGCCGCCAAGGACCTGCTCACCGCCCTCGAGGAGTACCCCGACGCGGGCGGCTACGGGACCGCGGCACAGGCCTTCGCGACCGCGTACGTCAAGGTCGGCAACGAATTCCTCGACGTGTGGGCCAAGTCCGTGGTCAGCGTCGGAGGAGCGGCGGTCGGTTTCGCGACGACGGCCAACAACTACGCCAAGGCGGAGGCGGCCAACGACGCCTCGGGCCAGACCGTCGCCCGGACCCAACCGCCGCCGGTCGTCATCGACACGGTGCCCGACTACGGCTCGGTGCCGGATCTGAAATGGGGCGACGACGACGGCGGTGACGACTTCATCCGCTCCATCCTGGAGTGGATCCCGGACCTGGTGTGGCACATCATCCGGCCCCTTCTGGAGCACGCCTTCCGCTGGGGCAAGGTCGCCGAGGTCTATCCGTTCCCGCAGCAGCACTACCTCAACTCGCTGTCCCAGGCCTGGTCGAACACGACCATGTCGCTGTCCATGACGGAGAGCGGTCTGACCGGACTCGTCAGCGGCATCACCCAGCAGAGCAACAGCGAGTGGTACGACGCGATGCGCAAGTTCTGCAGCTCGCTTTGGGGGACCGCGGACTGGGGGCAGAGCAGGGCGGGCTACGAGTGGAAGCACGACAGTTCCGCCTCCCCGACCGCCACCCACCCGGTCATGACGGTCCTGTTCGACTCGGCGAAGAAGATCAGCGACCTCCTGCGCGAGTTCGCCGAGGCCGCCGTCGACCTGAACGGCAAGGTGTGGGACATCTACATGGAGGCGGTCAAGCAGGCCGTCGGCAACATCGACCTCAGTGACGGCGTGGACCTCAACGACGTCAAGGAGGGCGCGAAGGGAGTCGGCCGCTTCCTGAAGGGGCTCGCGACGGGCGCTGCGGAACTCGGCGCGGAGATCACGCTCAACATCGACACAGCAGCTCTGAACGCCGTCGTCGAGGCGTACAACCGCCGCGTCAACGCGCTCACGCCCCAGTTCGACGCGCTCATGGGTCCCCTGGAGGAGGCGCGGCGCAGCGCCCCGACCTACGCCGCGGAGGAAGCGCGCGCCGAGGCCTTCGGGGCGCGGGCGTTGAACGACTTCAAGCAGGAGCACAAATACACCACCGACGCCGACGAGAAGAACCACTTCTATGCGATCGACCTGGCCAACGCGGAAGGTCTGTACGGCGGACACAGCGTGGACAAGCACGTGGGCAAGACGGACGAGCAGTTGGCGCAGCGGCTCAGGGACCAGCAGGTCGTCCGCCCCGACGGCTCGGTACGGCCGCTGGCGGCGTCGTCGTTCACGGACCTGGCGTCCGCGCAGCGGCTCACCCAGACGACCCTGGACGACATCGGCAACGCCGAGAAGATCGAGCGCTGGCTGGACCGGCTCGAACAGCAGCCGGTCGCCAACGAGAGATCGACCCTGACCCTGGACAAGTCCTTCACCGACGTGACGGGGCGCACCGTGTCCCGTACCGCCTACGACGCGGACGGACTCAAGGCGCGGGGGACCGACGCGCACGGTGTCAATGTCGTGCTGCGGTACAAGAGAGGCATAGACCCACCCTTCGTCGTCCTCACGTCCATGCCGACCGCATGACGGTCGGCGACCGAGCTGGAAGCGGAAAGGAGCAGCGGCCGGCCGTGACTACGTACACCGGTGCCGTCTTCAACAACGGGGTGGTGGCGAGGCTCTTCGACGTCCTCGCCACGGCACGCGAAACGGGCGGGACGGCGCCGTTCACCGAAGAGATCGCGCGCGTCAACCGGACCCTGGACAGCTGCGCCACCACCAGGTGGGCCATGCCGAGCGCCACGCTGGCCGCTCTGCTCGACCTCGTCGCGGAGGAGCTGCGGAGGTCCCCCGACAGGGACCTGCCCCCCGGTTTCCCGCAGCGGCTCGACGCGCTGGCCGGGGATCAGGGCAGGACGGCCTTCCTCACGGACACGGCCTCGGCACTGAGGACGTCACAACGCGAGGGGATCGCCCGGTTCGAGGACGTCCCGATGTCGGCCTGGGAGGCGGAACTGAGGTTCACCCGCCTGCGGGACTTCTCCTGGTGGGTCGAGTCGGACGAGTACGACACCTTCGAGGACGGGGTGCTCGCGGGCGTGACCAGCGAACACCCGGACGGCTGCGCGCAGGTGCTGCCGCCCTTGGTCGCGGAACTCCACGCGGCGCTGCTTCTCGACGGGGACCCGCGGTCCGTGGCCTCCCTCCGGTCGGTGGTCCCGTGGGCCACGCCGCCCGTCCTGCGGGACGTTCTACGAGCCGCCTCCGCCCATCTCCTCGAAGCGCACTGAGGCCTTCCCGTGCAACCGAACCGTTCCGCCACGTATCCCGACCGGGAAACCGCACAATGGGCCACCCAGCAGACCGTCACCGCCAACGAACAGCTCATCCACCGCTGGCTCGCCCAGTCGACCCGCCCGCGCCTGACCATCGAGGCGGCCTGGCCGTCCCGTCCCGAGCCGGTGGGCAGAGTCCTGCTGCAGGCGATGATGCTGGCGGGCCGCGGCCCGGTCGACGTACGGGCGGCCCGGGTGATCCTCAGGCGGGACAACGCCTCCCCGCACGGATTCGTCGTGCACGCCACCTTCCCGATCCACCTGTAGAGGCCGTCGCCCCATGCCCATGAGCCCCCTCGAGCACGACCGCCGCTACGGCGAGCTGGACCAGGTGATGCGCGCGTACGCCGGGCTTGCTCCCGACGACACGGAGGACCGGCCGAGCACCGCCCTGACCGCCTACCTGCGGCACACCTGGCACACCCGGCCCTGGGCCCTCGGCATGGCCGAGGCGCAACTGCGTGAGTACGCCCGCAATCCCCCGGGGACGCTGCGGCGGCGGCTCGGCGAGTTCTACGCGGTGCCCGATGTCGGCCTGCCCGAAGCCGGCGTCCAGGACTGGCTGTTGCTCCTCGCCGACCACATCAGGCGCAGCGTGGAGGAGGGCCGGGTGCCGGCCCGGTCGGCGCCGGTCACCCACTGGGAGTGGCACGCCCGCTTCCCGGAGCTGGGGCAGTTGCTGGGCGGGTGGTTCTCGCAGGACATGCCCGACGAGTTCGGGGCGCGGGACGACTCTCATGAGGCAGCCCTCGCCGACTACGCCGCCACCACGGATCCGCAGATCGTCGCCCGTCTCGTGGGCGAGCTGCGGGAACTGCTCACGCTGGAGCTCGACGAGTCGGACTACGCCCTGGCCGTGGCCGAACTCGGTATGGAGGTCGACTGGCCGGCGCCGTACGCGCCGAGCGGGTGGCTGGCCTCGGTGGCCGTGCGGCTGGAGGCTTTTCTTACTGGCAAGTAGCCTCGATTGAGCAGGTCGAACAACGTATGAGTGCGCCGGAGAGGGCCGGGCGTCTCCCTTCCTCGACCCCCCGCCGGAAAAGTTCGTGAAGTTCTTCACAAGGAATTCGGCACTCCAGAGCGAAGAGATGGGTCGGGTTGACCCTTCTGGGGGCTCAATGGGTCTTTGAACGTGTTCAGAAGCATGCTATGGGGGTGGACCGGAAGGCCTCTGGAGGGCGGGTCGAGAGGGGGCTCACGGGGCGCCTCGCGACCCAGAGAGGCAGCTCACGCGGCATTGACAACGACGCGCGGTGCACAATGGATCCCGGTTGTCATCATGATGTGGATCACGCGAGTCGCGGAGGATAACACACACCCCGTCGGAGCTTGTGAAGGGGCGCACGAGCGACCCCCTAGGGGCGGGTGGATACTCGATGGCATGAGCACCACGGAGCGTCCCAGGATCCTCGTAGTAGGCGGTGGGTACGTAGGCCTGTACGCAGCTCGGCGCATCCAGAAGAAGATGCGCTACGGCGAGGCGACCGTCACGGTCGTCGACCCCCGGTCGTACATGACCTACCAGCCCTTCCTTCCCGAAACCGCCGCCGGCAGCATCTCCCCGCGTCACGTCGTCGTCCCGCTGCGACGCGTGCTTCCCAAGGCGGAGGTACTCACCGGCCGGGTCACCACCATCGATCAGGACCGCAAGGTCGCCACGATCGCCCCGCTGGTCGGCGAGGCGTACGAGCTGCCCTTCGACTACCTGGTCGTCGCGCTCGGCGCGGTCTCCCGCACCTTCCCGATCCCCGGCCTCGCCGAGCAGGGCATCGGCATGAAGGGCATCGAGGAGGCCATCGGCCTGCGCAACCACGTCCTCGAGCAGCTCGACAAGGCCGACTCCACCACCGACGAGGAGATCCGCCGCAAGGCGCTCACCTTCGTCTTCATCGGCGGCGGTTTCGCCGGCGCCGAGACCATCGGTGAGGTCGAGGACATGGCCCGCGACGCGGCCAAGTACTACAAGAACGTGTCCCGTGAGGACATGCGCTTCATCCTCGTCGACGCAGCCGACAAGATCCTCCCGGAGGTCGGCCCCAAGCTCGGCCAGTACGGCAAGGAGCACCTGGAGGCCCGCGGGGTCGAGGTCTACCTCTCCACCTCCATGGACTCCTGCGTCGACGGCCACGTCGTGCTGAAGAACGGCCTCGAGGTCGACTCCAACACGATCGTGTGGACCGCCGGCGTCAAGCCGAACCCGGCCCTGTCCCGCTACGGCCTGCCGCTCGGCCCCCGCGGTCACATCGACTGCGCGCCGACGCTCCAGGTCCAGGGCACCGACTACATCTGGGCCGCCGGCGACAACGCCCAGGTCCCGGACGTCGCCGCCCGCAAGGCCGGCGTCGAGAACGCCTGGTGCCCGCCGAACGCCCAGCACGCGCTGCGTCAGGCGAAGGTCCTCGGCGACAACGTGGTCTCCGGCATGCGGGGCTTCCCGCAGAAGGAGTACAGCCACGCCAACAAGGGCGCGGTGGCCGGTCTCGGCCTCCACAAGGGCGTCGCGATGATCGTCATGGGCAAGATGAAGATCAAGCTCAAGGGCCGTCTCGCCTGGTACATGCACCGTGGCTACCACGGTCTGGCCATGCCGACCTGGAACCGCAAGATCCGCGTCTTCGCCGACTGGACCCTCGGCATGTTCCTCAAGCGCGAGGTCGTCGCCCTCGGCGCCCTGGAGACTCCCCGCGAGGAGTTCTACGAGGCCGCCAAGCCGGCGCCGGTCGCCGCCGCGAGCAAGGCCGAGAAGACCGAGAAGTCCGAGGAGAAGGCCAAGGCCTCCTGACCCTCCCGGTCATACGATCCACCCGAAGGACCTCCCGCCATCCGTGGTGCGGGAGGTCCTTCTGCGTCCGTCGGGGTTCGCACGACAGTTTTTCCTCAGCCGTGACGCGCGTGGGGGACTGTGGCCGGGCCCCGCAGGTGTTTACGTGGTGCTGGACATTCCGGGATCGATTGTCACGGAGGTGTGCACCATGGCCGATGCCGCGCCGCGGCTCAAGACCCTGCTCGAACAGGTACTGGGAGCCCCGCTCCCGATCCGCATCCGCGCCTGGGACGGTTCGCAGTCCGGACCGCCGAACGCGCCGGCACTGGTCGTCCGCAACCGCCGCGCCCTGCGCCGACTGCTCTGGAAACCCGGCGAGCTGGGCCTCGCCCGCGCCTGGGTCGCCGGGGACCTGGACATCGAGGGCGACCTCTACCAGACCCTCGACCTGCTCGCGGGGACCGTCTGGGAACGCGGCGAGGACGCCAGAACCCTCACCCAGGCGCTGCGCGACCCCGAGGTGTGGGCCGCCGCCCGCGGCCTCGTGCGACTCGCCGGCCTCCCCCTGCCGCCGGCCCCGCCCCGCGAGGAGGTCCGGCGCCGCCGCCACCTCCACACCCGGCGCACCGACAGACGCGCCATCAGCCACCACTACGACGTCGGCAACGACTTCTACGAGATCGTCCTCGGCCCGTCGATGGTCTACTCGTGCGCCTACTGGCGGGCCCCCGAACCCGACGCCACCCTCGAGGACGCCCAGCGCGACAAGCTCGAACTCATCTGCCGCAAGCTCGATCTGAGACCGGGCCGGCGCCTGCTCGACGTCGGCTGCGGCTGGGGCTCCCTGGCCGTGCACGCCGCCCGCGAACACGGCGTGAGCGTCGTCGGCGTCACGCTCTCGCAGGAACAGGCCGCGCACGCCCGTAAGCGCGTCGCCGACGAGGGCCTCACGGACCGGGTCGAGATCAGGGTGCAGGACTACCGGGACGTCACCGACGGCCCGTACGACGCGATCTCCTCCGTCGGCATGGCCGAACACGTCGGCGCCGACCGGTACCTGGCGTACGCCCAGGACCTGTACGCCCTGCTGCGCCCCGGCGGCCGGCTGCTCAACCACCAGATCGCCCGCCGCCCGCAGCGCGACGAATCGTCGTACGACGTGGACGAGTTCATCGACGCCTACGTCTTCCCCGACGGCGAACTCGCCCCGCTCGGCACCACCGTCACCCAGCTGGAGCGCGCCGGGTTCGAGGTACGGGACGTGGAGTCGATCCGGGAGCACTACGCGCTGACCCTGCGCCGCTGGGTCGCCAACCTGGAGACCGACTGGTCGCGCGCGGTGGCGCTGGCAGGCCCCGGCCGGGCCCGAGTCTGGCGCCTGTACATGGCCGCCTCCGCGCTGGCCTTCGAACGCAACAACATCGGCGTCAACCAGGTCCTCGCGGTGCGCACCCCCGGCTCCGGCGCCTCCGGGATGCCGCTGCGGGCCCGTACCTGGAACTGACCGTGAAGGGCCCCGCTCCCGGTCCCGGGAACGGGGCCCTTCACGGCCGTGGGCGTGCCGCTACTCGGACTTGATCGCCGTCAGCATGTTCAGGCGGGCCGCCCGACGGGCCGGCCACAGCGCCGCCAGGATGCCGACCGTCGCCGCGAGAAGGAGGAACACGGCCATCCGCGCCCACGGCAGGACCAGCTCGTACGTCGGCATCGCCGTGCCCATGAGCTCACCGGCGGCCCAGCCGAAGAACACCCCGAGGCCGATGCCGAGCACGCCGCCGAAGAGGGAGATGACCAGGGACTCCAGGCGGACCATCCGCTTGATGCCCTTGCGGTCCAGGCCGATCGCACGGAGCATGCCGATCTCCTGGGAGCGCTCGAAGACCGACATCGCCAGGGTGTTGACGACCCCGAGCACCGCGACGATCACGGCCATCGCGAGCAGCCCGTAGAGCATGTTCAGCATCAGCGTGAACATCTTCGCGATCTCGTCGGAGAGGTCCTGCTTGCTCTGGACCTTGATGGCCGGGTTGGAGCCGAGGGCCTTCTCCAGCCGGTCCTTCGTCGCGTCGGACGCGCCGTCGGACGTCTTGACCATGACCCGGGTGTCCGACGCGTCCGTCTGGTGCGGGGCCAGGGCGGACAGGTCGAGCAGGATGCCGTGGATCAGGTCGTTGCCCTCGTAGACCCCGGCGACCGTCAGCCGCTGCTTCTTGCCGTCCTCGAAGGCCACCGTGAAGGCGGAACCGGCCTTCCAGCCGTGCTTCTTGGCGGTGTCGGCGTCGACGACGGCCTGGGTGGGGCCGACCTTGAAGGCGCCGTTGTCGACCGTGACATCGGTGAGCTTGCCGATCGTGGCGCCGTTGACGCCGGTCAGGAGCTCGGTCTCCCCTTCGATGCGCCCGGGGGCGTTGCGCATCGGACTGGTGGCGGTGACGCCCTCGGTGGCCGCCAGCTTCTTGCCGACATCGAGGGAGAGCCCGTTGTAGTTCGCCATCGACACCACGTAGTCGGCGCGGATCGCGGACGACGCCATCTTGTCGATCGACTTCTGCAGGCTGCCCGCCATCACCGTCATGCCGGTGATGAGGGTCAGGCCGATCATCAGCGCGGACGCCGTGGCCGCCGTACGGCGCGGGTTGCGCAGCGAGTTCTGGCGGGCCAGCTTGCCCGAGACGCCGAACGCGCGCAGAACGGGGGCCGTCGCCGCGATCAGCGGGCGCGACAGCAGCGGGGTCAGGATGAACACGCCGATGATGAGCAGTACCGCGCCCATGCCCATGGGGGCCTGCCCGTCCGAGCCGCTCATCGTGGTGGCGGCCAGGACGACCGCGACGCCGGCCGCCGAGAACAGGGCCCCGATGGTGTTGCGCAGCACCAGCGACCGGGTGGTCGCCTGCGCGTGCACGCTGCTCATCGCCGCGACCGGCGGGATCTTCGCGGCCCGGCGGCCGGGCAGCCAGGCGGCGAGCATGGTGATGACGATGCCCACCGCGAGGGCGGCGGCGACGGTGCCCGGGGTGATGACCAGCGGTCCGTCCGGGACGGTCGCGCCGAGCGTGCCCATCAGGGAGCGCAGCCCGGCCCCGATGCCGATACCGGCCACCAGACCGGTCACACCGGCGACCGTGCCCACCACGAACGCCTCGATCAGCACCGACCGGGTGACCTGCCGGCGGGACGCGCCGACCGCGCGCAGCAGCGCCAGTTCCTTGGTGCGCTGGGCGACCAGCATGGTGAAGGTGTTGGCGATGATGAACGTGCCCACGAAGAGGGCGATGCCCGCGAAGACCAGCAGGCCCTGCCGCATACCGCTCATCGACGCGGAGATCGCCTTCGCCTGGTCGTCGGCGAGTTCCTTGCCGGTGGTGCTCTCGGTGACGTCCTTGGGCAGCGCCTTGTCGAGTGCGGCCTTCAACGCCGTCTGGCTGGTGCCGGCCTTCGCCTTCACGTCGATCTCGTCGTACGTGCCCGGCTTGCCGAACAGCTTCTGGGCCGTCGCCGTGTCGAACAGGGCGAGGCTGCCGCCGGCGGCGACATTGCCGTCGTCGGTGGTGAAGATGCCGCTGATCCTCGGGGAGAGGACGGGCCCGTCGACCGACAGGCGGACGGTGTCGCCGACCTTGTACCCGGCGCGCCGCGCGGTCTCGGAGTCGATCGCGACCTGGTTCTCGCCGTGCGGCGCGGAGCCGGACTTCAGCGGGTACCGGGGGTCCTTGTCGCCCCAGTAGTTGCCGCCCTGCGACTGGAAGCCGCCGCCGATGAGCTTGTCGTCCTTGTCGGCGATGGCGGTGAAGTCGGTGACGACGCCGATGGCGGAGGCGGCCCCCGGAACCTTCGCGCTCTGGTCGAGCAGTGCCTGCGTCAGGTCGGGCGTCTTGCCGAGCCTGTCGCCCTTGTCCTCCTGGTACTTGGCCGTCACGGCCACGTCGACCTGGTCGAAGCCCTTGGCCGAGCTGTTCTGGTAGGCGTCGGAGATGGTGTTGGTGAAGACCAGGGTCCCCGACACGAAGGCCACGCCGAGCATCACGGCGAGCACGGTCATCAGGAGCCGGGCCTTGTGCGCGAGTACGTTGCGCAAGGCGGTACGGAACATGAGGGTGTCTACTCCGAAGGTTCTTGACCGGGTGTCAGCCGGAGGTCAGCTGGTGCGGCCCTTGGCGTCGAACTGCTTCATCCGGTCGAGGACCGAGTCGGCCGTCGGCCCGTACACCTCGTCGACGATCCGCCCGTCCGCGAGGAACACCACCCGGTCCGCGTACGCGGCGGCCACCGGGTCGTGGGTCACCATCACCACGGTCTGCCCCAGCTCGCGCACGGAGTTGCGCAGGAAGCCCAGTACCTCGGCGCCGGAGCGGGAGTCGAGGTTTCCGGTCGGCTCGTCGCCGAAGATGATGTCCGGCTTGGCGGCCAGGGCGCGGGCGACGGCGACGCGCTGCTGCTGGCCGCCGGAGAGCTGGGAGGGCCGGTGGCTCAGCCGGCCGGAGAGCCCGACCATCTGGATGACCTTGTCGAGCCACTGCTTGTCCGGCTTGCGGCCCGCGATGTCCATCGGGAGGGTGATGTTCTCCAGGGCGGTCAGCGTGGGCAGCAGGTTGAACGCCTGGAAGATGAAGCCGATCTTGTCCCGCCGCAACTTGGTGAGCTGCTTGTCCTTCAGGGAGCCCAGCTCGGTGTCGCCGATGCGCACGGAACCGGAGGAGAAGGTGTCGAGCCCGGCCACGCAGTGCATCAGCGTGGACTTGCCGGAGCCGGAGGGGCCCATGATCGCCGTGAACTCGGCCTGGCGGAAGTCGACGGAGACCCGGTCGAGGGCGACCACCTGGGTCTCGCCCTGTCCGTAGATCTTCGACAGATCCGTGGCACGCGCGGCCACGGCGGTGGTCCGGTCGGCGATGGGAGTGGTGGTCACGGGTGGACGCTCCTGGGGACGACGGTGGTGGTTCGAGGACGTGAACCATCGTCTCGGCCGTAACGCGGCATGTAGTCACCCGTTGTTCTGGTTCGGAGGACAGACTCGGGTCTGACCGCGGGCCGCCGTGTCATACCTGGGGATGACGGCCGCCCCCTGCGAGCGGGCGAGTCAAGAACAGGTGGAGCCCCCTCGTTCGGGCGGTGAAATTCCGTCATTCCGTATGCGCGACCGGCCGCCGCAGGAGAGGCTATTGGCAAGTGCGGATGGCCCTTACCGTGGGCTGATGCACCCTCAGACGTCAATAAAATAAGACAACATCGGTCCGCCCGTCCGCTGTTCGGGGGATGTATCCCGATAGGCTCGGAACCTCGACGCGGAGCCCATGGCCTGCCCGGATGGTGGAATGCAGACACGGCGAGCTTAAACCTCGCTGCCCCTCGCGGGCGTACCGGTTCAAGTCCGGTTCCGGGCACTTCCGCGGTCACGCTGCGTGACCCTCAAGAACGGTCAGTTGCCACAGTCGCTCATGGTGACGTCACTCACAGTGAAGGGCCGCCAGGCCTACGGCCGGACAACCCCACCGCAAGATCTGCAGTGATCTTTCCCGCGGAATGCCCGACATCTCGAACCTGCCGTCGTCGCCCATTGACACCGCATGGACGTGGGCGCAGACTCCCGGGCGTAAGTGAAGTTAATTTCACCACGCGAACACACCCCCGCGAACGCGCGACAGTCCCGAAGGGAACGCCCGATGCGTACCACCGTCGGCATCATCGGCGCCGGCCCGGCCGGCCTCCTCCTCGCCCGGCTGCTGCACAACGCCGGCATCGACTCGGTCGTCCTGGAGAGCCGCGACCGCGCCTACGTCGAGCACCGGCAGCGCGCCGGGATCCTGGAGCAGGGCACGGTGGACGTGCTGCGGGCGGCCGGGGCCGGGGAGCGCATGGAACGCGAGGGGCTGCGCCACGACGGCATCGAACTGCGGTTCGACAGGCGGCGGCACCGCGTCGACTTCCCCGCCCTCACCGGTGGCCGGTGCGTGATGGTCTACGCCCAGACGGAGGTCTGCAAGGACCTCATCGCCCTCCAGCTCAAGGAGGGCGGCCCGCTGCTCTTCGAGGCCGAGGCGCTGGCCGTGGAGGGGGCCGACACCGACAGTCCGCGCGTCCGCTTCCGGCACGAAGGGGTCGAGGACGTCCTCGACTGCGACTACGTCGTGGGCTGCGACGGCTTCTGGGGCGTCGCGCGGAAGGCGATCCCGGCCGAGCTGACCCGGGTCTTCGAGCGGACGTACCCCTTCGGCTGGCTCGGCATCCTCGCCGACGTCGCCCCCTCCCACGACGAGCTGGTCTATGCCCGCCACGACCGCGGCTTCGCCCTGCTGTCCATGCGCTCCCCGTCGGTCTCACGTCTCTACCTCCAGGTCCCCGAGGGCACCGACGCCGAGGCGTGGGGCGAGGAGGAGATCTGGGACGAGCTGGAGCGCCGCTTCGAGACGGCCGACGACTGGCGCCTGGAGCGCGGCCCGATCACCCAGAAGTCGGTCACCCCCATGCGCTCCTACGTCCACGAGCCCATGCGGCACGGCCGGCTCTTCCTCGCCGGGGACGCGGCCCACATCGTGCCGCCCACCGGTGCGAAGGGTCTGAACCTCGCCGTCGGGGACGTCGTCACCTTCGCCAGGGCGCTGACGCACCGGAAGGAGACGGGCTCCTCCGCCCTCCTCGACGCCTACTCGCAGACCTGCCTGCGCCGCGTCTGGCAGGCCGAGCGGTTCTCGTACGACATGACGACGCTGCTGCACCGCGCCCCGGACGCCACCCCCTTCGAGGACCGCCTCCAGCTGGCCCGACTGGAGCGGATCGCCTCCTCTCGGGCGGCCGAGACGGACCTGGCGGAGGGGTACACGGGGTTCCCGTTCGACTGAGGTGCGGTGAGGGTGAGGGTGAAGGGTTCGTTCCGCATAAGGGCCTGATCACCGGCCGGTTCCGGACGTGTCGCGGGTTGGTCATGAATGAGCCCGGCCGGTGCCGGGAATCACGCTTCCGCGTAGCGTGTTGCGCACGTGGCAGGGAAAGATCCTACTCAAGCACTAGGGTCATTTCTTTGCCCTTCCATTACTCTTGAGGCCAAGGCTACGCAGGGTGGCCACGGAGGAGTGAAATGAGGAGCAGCAACCCGGTCTTCTCGCGACGGGGGTTCAGCCGCGACAACGGCTACGCGGGCTTCAACACCGCGCCGCAGGCCGGGGGCGCCGCTGTCGGAACGCAGGGCAACCCGTACGCCCAGCCGACCGGCAACCCGTACGCGCAGAACCCCTACGCCCAGCAGGGCCAGCAGTACGGCGCGCCGCCGCAGGCGCCGGCCACCACCGGCCGCATGACGATCGACGACGTCGTCCTGCGCACGGGCACGACGCTCGGTGTCCTCATCGTCACCGCCGCGCTCGCCTGGGCGCTGCTGCCGGTGGACGACGCCAACATCGGACGGTCGTACGGCATCGGTATCGGTGCCGCGCTGATCGGCATGGTCCTGGCGCTCGTGCAGTCGTTCAAGCGCAAGGCCTCGCCGGCGCTGATCCTGACGTACGCGGCGTTCGAGGGTGTCTTCCTCGGCGTCGTCTCCAACGTCGTCGACAGCCGTATCGCCGACGGCGCGGCCATGCAGGCCGTGATCGGCACGATGGCGGTCTTCGCCGGTGTGCTGGTGGCGTACAAGGCGGGCTGGATCCGCGTCAACCGCCGCTTCTACGGCTTCGTGATGGCGGCCGCGCTCGGCTTCGTCCTGCTGATGGCGGTCAACCTGCTGTTCGCCGTGTTCGGCGGCGGTGACGGCCTCGGCTTCCGCAGCGGCGCGATGGGTGTCTTCTTCGGCATCGTCGGCATCCTGCTCGGCGCCTGCTTCCTCGCCCTCGACTTCAAGCAGGTCGAGGACGGCATCGCCTACGGTGCCCCCCGCGAGGAGGCGTGGCTGGCGGCCTTCGGCCTGACGCTGACGCTGGTGTGGATCTACATGGAGTTCCTGAGGCTCATCTCGATCCTCAACAGCGACTGATCCGCGCCGGCGCAACTGAGCCGCCGGTAGAACACCGAAGGGCCCCGGGAGCCTCTCTCCCGGGGCCCTTCGCCGTTCTTCTCCAAGTGCGCGCCTAGAGCAGTTTGCGCGCCGCCCTCCTCAGGTCGTACTCGTGGATGATCGCCTTCGCGTGGCCGTACGCGAGGTTGTGTTCGTGGCGGAGCCAGCTGACCTTCTCCTCGAAGCGGAAGAGGGCCGGACCGTCATCGACGGTGCGCAACCAGTCGGCGACTTCACGACCGGTGCAGTGGGGGATGCGGGCGAGCATGTTGCGGTGGGTCTCCTCGGAGAAGACTTGGGACATCGGCGCCTCCGGACGCAATGGGATGTAAGCCGGTCCTTCAAGTCACCGTGCCTGAGCGTTCGCGTGTTGGCAACAGTCCGGGTGCGAGTACGCTCACCGCGTGGTGGATACGACGCGTCTGAGCCGAGCCGTGGATCACTTCGCCGACCGGTTGCGGGCGGCGCCGCAGAGTCGCTTGCAGCGAGGGGCTGCCGCCGAGGCGCTGGGATTGGCCAGGGAGTTGGCCCGGTGGGCCCAGAAGGTGGAGTCGCCGGAGGCGGAACCGCGGGAGATGCCGGACGCGGGGATGTTTGCAGCGGCAGATCAGATCACGGTGGCCGGGCATGATCTGGCGGTGGTGCTGCGCGAGGAGAGCGAGGTGTCGGAAGCGGTGCGGATGGTCGAGGAGGCGCAGAGGAGGGCGGGGGTGTAGGGCGCGTCGGCGACTGCCGGTGCGTGGGGGCTTTGTCGCGCGCTTCCCCGCGCCCCTTGGGCGCGCTACAGCGACGCTATGACCCGGTCCGCCAGGATGTAGACGTTCTCCTCGCCGCACGCGAACGTGAGGGTGTACGCGCCCGAGATGCCGGAGCCGCCGAGGAGGATCGGAGTTTCGCCGGCGGTGAGGGCGGCGGCCAGGCGGTCGGCGGTTTCGCGGTGGCCCGGGGTCATGCAGAGGGTGGTGCCGTCGGCGAAGACGTAGACGTCGAGGGTGCCGAGGGGGCCGGGGCGGACGTCGGTGAGTTCGACGCGGGACGCGGCCAGTTCCTCGAGGGTGGCGACGGTGCGCTCGTGGTCGTTCACGACCGGTGACTGGACCGGGACGAAGTCCGGGTGGGACGGGTGGCGGCGGCGGGCCGCGGCCAGTTCCGGGGACTCCCCGGAGAGGTCGTCGGTGTCCGCGGTCGGCTCGGCCACCGGCTCCAGACCCACGAAATCGGTCTGACGGGGCAGGAACAGCTCGCTGTCGGGCAGGCCCAGCAGGGACGGCGCGTCGGAGGCGTCACGGGCCTCCTGGGCCGCCCAGAACGCCCGCGCCTCGGCGAGCTCGCGCTCGCGTTCCTCGGCCAGTGCCTCGGCGACGGCGGCGCGTATCTCATCGGCGTCGCCGTTGCTGCGGGCGGCGGGCACGAGTCCGCGGGTCACGGCCGCGTGGTTCTCGGCGAGCTGCGTGTGCAGGGCCGCGACCTGTCGGCGCAGCAGCACGAGGGTGCGCAGGACGGCGACACCCACGGCGCCGGTGGCGGCCGTGGTGACCAGCAGGGCGATCGGCATGGCGCTCACTGACGTACTCCCGGTTAAAAGTCGACCCCCGACTTCCTACATCAGCTTGAAGTGTGGACTATCAAGCTGTCAGTGCGTAACGTCACGAAACGGACAGGGTCTTGGGGGTTGCGTCCCGTGCGAAGCACTGCTGACCTGCGTGAATCCCTTCGGTGAGGGAGATAGGTCACATCCTGAGAGAGATTGGACCACAAAACAGCCCAGAGTCCGGGCGCTTCCCGGACTCTGGGCCGTGGCATCACGACGGGTGCCGTGACGGCTACCCAGGGGGGTCGCTCGGGCCGACTGCCCAGGGGGTCAGCTCAGGCGCTCGATGACCATCGCCATGCCCTGGCCGCCGCCGACGCACATCGTCTCCAGGCCGAACTGCTTGTCGTGGAACTGGAGGGAGTTGATGAGCGTGCCGGTGATACGGGCGCCCGTCATGCCGAAGGGGTGGCCGACGGCGATGGCGCCACCGTTCACGTTCAGCTTGTCGAGGTCGATGCCGAGGTCCCGGTAGGAGGGGATCACCTGGGCGGCGAACGCCTCGTTGATCTCGACGAGGTCGATGTCGTCGATGGTGAGGCCGGCCCGGCGCAGGGCCTGCTGGGACGCCTCGACCGGGCCGAGGCCCATGATCTCGGGGGAGAGGCCGGAGACGCCGGTCGACACGATGCGGGCGAGCGGGGTGAGGCCGAGCTCGCGGGCCTTCGTGTCGCTCATGATGACGACCGCGGCGGCGCCGTCGTTCAGCGGGCAGCAGTTGCCGGCGGTGACCAGGCCGTCGGGGCGGAAGACCGGCTTGAGGCCCGCCACGCCCTCCATGGTGACGCCGGCGCGCGGACCGTCGTCCTTGCTGACGACGGTGCCGTCGGGGAGCGTCACCGGGGTGATCTCCCGCTCCCAGAAGCCGTTCTTGATGGCTTCCTCGGCGAGGTTCTGCGAGCGGACGCCGAACTCGTCCATGTCCTGCCGGGTGACGCCCTTGAGGCGGGCGAGGTTCTCGGCGGTCTGGCCCATCGCGATGTACGGGTCGGGGACGAGGCCGTCCTCACGCGGGTCGTGCCACGTGGTGCCCTCCTGCTCCGCGACGGCGGCGGTACGGGCCTCGGCCTCGGCGAAGAGGGGGTTGCGCGTGTCGGGCAGGCTGTCGGAGTTGCCCTTGGTGTAACGGGAGACCATCTCGACACCGGCCGAGATGAAGACGTCACCCTCGCCGGCCTTGATGGCGTGCAGGGCCATGCGGCTGGTCTGCAGCGAGGAGGAGCAGTAGCGGGTGATCGTGCAGCCGGGCAGGTGGTCCATCCTCATCTGTACGGCGACGATACGGCCGAGGTTGTTGCCCTGTTCCCCGCCGGGCAGGCCACAGCCGAGCATCAGGTCCTCGATGTCCCTCGGGTCCAGCTCGGGAACCTTGGCGAGGGCCGCCTGGATGATCGTGGCGGTCAGGTCGTCCGGGCGCAGGTCCTTCAGGGAGCCCTTGAAAGCGCGGCCGATGGGGGAGCGGGCGGTCGAGACGATCACGGCTTCGGGCATCACGGCTCCAGACAAGAAGGGGCGGCGCATGGCGCCTCGTTGAGGGGTGGTGGTCGGGCGACGGGTGGGCGTACGGGGGTATCGGGCACGGCTGTCTGGCAAGTTACCCGTACGTATGGCCGGGGTCACGAGCCGAGCGGTGTGACTCAGACCGCAGTTTACTAAGCGCTTGCTTTTTGCCCTCCGGCGGTTGGGCCGCAGTGTGCGGGCCGGTGGGCCGGCCGCCCCTGGGGGCTGTGCCCCCAGACCCCCGTCGGCCTGAACGGCCTCGTCCTCAAACGCCGGACGGGCTGGGTCTGCTCACGGCGACGAAGAAGCCGGCGCCGGCTCCACCTCCGCGACCCGCCGCCGCCGACGGCGCTTGAGCAACGCCCAAGGCCCCCGGGGACCGGTCGGCATCGCCGCCGCCACCTCCGTGCCCGCCTCCGAGGCCGCCTCCGCGGCCGCGCGGGCCACCGGCAGGAAGCCTTCGCGCCGGAAGACGTCCGGGCGCTCCTCCTCCGCCGGCCACAGGCCGAGCGCCGCGCACACGGTCGGCAGGACCGCCATCGCGGCGGTGGCGTACCCCTCCGCCGAGGGGTGGTACTGGTCCGGCCCGAACAGCTCGCGCGGGTTCGCGGCGAACTCGGGGCCCAGCAGGTCGCCCAGGGACACGGTGCGGCCGCCTTGTTCGACGACCCCGATCGTCTGGGCGGCCGCCAGCTGGCGGGAGGCTCTGCGGGCCAGCCAGCGCAGGGGCTGCTGGACCGGCTCGATCGTGCCCAGGTCGGGACAGGTGCCGACCACCACCTCCGCACCTGCCGTCCGCAGCCTCCGTACCGCCGTCGCCAGGCAGCGCACGGAGCGGGTGGGCGGCATCCGGTGCGTCACGTCGTTCGCGCCGATCATGATCACGCAGATGTCGGGCACCGGGCCCGGAGCCGCCAGCACCTCGGCCACCTGGCGTTCCAGGTCGTCGGACTGGGCCCCGGGCAGGGCGACATTGCGCAGCTCCACGGGACGTTCCGCCACCGCCGCGAGCCCCGACGCCACCAGTGCGCCCGGCGTCTGCCCGGCCCGGTGCACACCCTGGCCCGCGGCCGTGGAGTCACCCAGCATCGTCAGGCGCAGGGGTGGTTCCGTCGGAGTGGCGTAGACGTCGCCGTACAGTCCCTGCGCGTTCGGTACGTGCGGGAGCGTGCCGTTGCCCACCTGGCGGCGGGCCAGCTGCACCTCGGCCAGCAGCAGGCCGACCGCCGCCGCCCCCGCCAACCCGATGCCACCGCCGCCGTACGCCGCGCCGGCCGCGATGCGCCGCGCCACCCGCGCCCTCGACATGCTGCTCATACGTCGCCGCCACCTCCTTGTAGCCGTACATCCACTCCTTGCCCCGTACCGGCCGTCGGTCAATCTCAACGGGGAGTGAACGCCTGCGGCGGGCCGTAGGCTGGCGGGACCACTACGACCACGTATTTGCAAGCATCCGGAGACAACGGTGCAATTCCACGACTCGATGATCAGCCTCGTCGGCAACACCCCGCTGCTGAGGCTCAACAGCGTGACCAAGGGCATTCAGGCGACCGTCCTGGCCAAGGTGGAGTACTTCAACCCGGGCGGATCCGTGAAGGACCGCATCGCCCTGCGCATGATCGAGGCGGCCGAGCAGAGCGGCGAGCTCAAGCCAGGCGGCACGATCGTCGAGCCCACCAGCGGAAACACCGGTGTGGGCCTGGCCATCGTGGCGCAGCAGAAGGGGTACAAGTGCATCTTCGTGTGCCCCGACAAGGTGTCGACGGACAAGATCAACGTGCTGCGCGCGTACGGCGCCGAGGTCGTGGTCTGCCCGACCGCCGTGGACCCGGAGCACCCGGACTCGTACTACAACGTCTCCGACCGGCTGGTGCGTGAGACGCCGGGCGCCTGGAAGCCCGACCAGTACTCCAACCCCAACAACCCGCTCTCCCACTATCACTCCACCGGCCCCGAGCTGTGGGAGCAGACGGAGGGCCGGATCACCCACTTCGTGGCCGGTGTGGGCACGGGCGGCACCATCTCCGGCACGGGGCGGTACCTGAAGGACGCCAGCGACGGCAAGGTGCAGGTGGTCGGCGCCGACCCCGAGGGGTCCGTGTACTCCGGCGGGTCCGGGCGGCCGTACCTCGTCGAGGGCGTCGGTGAGGACTTCTGGCCGAGCGCCTACGACCGGACCGTCGCCGACGAGATCGTCGCCGTGTCCGACAAGGACTCCTTCCAGATGACCCGGCGGCTCGCCAAGGAGGAGGGCCTGCTCGTCGGCGGCTCCTGCGGCATGGCCGTCGTGGCGGCCCTGCGGGTGGCCGAGCGGCTCGGCCCCGACGACGTCGTGGTCGTCCTGCTGCCGGACAGCGGACGCGGCTACCTCAGCAAGATCTTCAACGACGAGTGGATGGCCGACTACGGCTTCCTGGAGGACGAGGGCCCCAGCGCCCGCGTCGGCGACGTCCTGAGCGACAAGGAGCACGGCGCCATCCCGTCCCTCGTCCACATGCACCCGGACGAGACGGTCGGTGAGGCCATCGAGGTGCTGCGCGAGTACGGCGTCTCGCAGATGCCGATCGTCAAGCCGGGCGCGGGTCACCCGGACGTCATGGCCGCCGAGGTCGTCGGCTCCGTGGTCGAGCGCGAGCTGCTCGACGCCCTGTTCGCCAAGCGGGCCTCGCTGGAGGACCCGCTGGAGAAGCACATGTCGGCGCCGTTGCCCCAGGTCGGCTCCGGCGAGCCGGTCGGCGACCTGATGTCCGTGCTCGGTACGGCGGACGCGGCGATCGTCCTCGTCGAGGGCAAGCCGACCGGAGTGGTCAGCCGGCAGGACCTGCTGGCCTTCCTGGCCAAGGGCGGAAAGTAACGGGGAACGTCCGGTGAACGGGCGGTGCTGACGCGGAACTTCCGTTTACCCACCGAAGTGGTGGACTTCGCGGAAGCGGTACGAGCGTGTCACGTCCACGCAGCACCCCCTTAACACGCGTCCGGCACATTGGTGGATGTCGGCAAGGGCGGGAGCGGCTCCCCGCCCCGGCCGGCACCGAACGTCCAAGGACCTCCGGAGCGGCTCCCGGACCTCCATGGACGCCGGACGTGAGACCCGGCCTGACCCGGTCGACGTCCCTCGCGGGGACCGCCGTCGTCCCGCCCCCCGTTCACGGGGGTGCGGCGGTCCCCGCGATATATCTTCTACGCGCGTGTGGCGGCCCAACTGCCCAGGAGCGCGACCCTCTCCGCCGTCTCCGAACCCGGCTCCGGCGTGTAGACCAGGAGCGTCTGCGATCCCTCGCCCGGGACCGTCAGGGTTTCGTACGGGAAGGTCAGCAGGCCCACGACCGGGTGCTGGACGCGTTTCACACCGTAGGCGCACTCCCTGACCTGGTGGTCGGCCCACAGACGGCGGAAGTCCTCACTCTTGAGGGAGAGTTCGCCGACCAGCGCGGTGAGTTTCCGGTCCTCCTGGTGGTGGCCCGCCAACACCCGCAGGTGCGAGACGCACTGGGCGGCCACGGCCTGCCAGTCCGGGTAGAAGTCGTGGGCGACGGGGTCGAGGAACACATGCCGGGGGATGGTGCGGGCCTCGGGCGTCGCGCCGCCGTAGCCGAAGACCGCGTCGGCCAGGGCATTCCACGCGAGGACCTCCATGCGGTGGTCGATCACGAACGCGGGGACGCGGTCCATGCTGTCGAGCAGCAGTTGGACGCCCGGGCGGACACGGGGCGTCGTCGGCTGCTCGGCCTGCTTGCGGGGGCGGGCCACCGCGCGCAGATAGGCGTGCTCCGTCTCGTCCAGACGCAGCACCCGCGCCACCGAGTCCAGCACCGCGTCGGAGACGCTCGGGCCGCGCCCCTGTTCCAAGCGGATGTAGTAGTCGACGCTCACCCCCGCCAACTGCGCCACCTCCTCGCGGCGCAGGCCCGGGACGCGGCGCCGCCCGTACGAGGCCAGCCCCACCTCCTCGGGCTGGATGCGGGCGCGGCGCGAGCGCAGAAAATCTCCAAGTTCCCCGTCCATGCGTTCGATCGTAGGGGACACGGCACCTGCTCAACCTGGTACTGGCAGACCCAGGAAAAGCGCATCCCTGGGTGGCGCGGGCGGACCGGCCGAGAGTGGTGGTCGTCGCCGGACGGACCGGCGACGCGAACACCCAGGGAGCACTTCATGTCGTACGAGAACCTGGCCGGACGTACCGCCGTCGTCACCGGGGCCGCCAGCGGGATCGGTGAGGCCGTGGCCGTGCTGCTGGCCGCGCAGGGGGCGCGGGTCGCGCTGCTGGCCCGGCGCGGGGAGCGGCTGGAGACGGTCGCCGGGAAGATCCGGGCCGACGGGGGCGAGGCCCTCGCCGTCGTCGCCGACGTGACCGACGACGCGTCCGTGGAGGCCGCGGTCTCCGCGGTCCACGAGGCCTACGGCGCCGTGGACCTGGTCGTCAACAACGCGGGAGTCATGCTGCCCCACCCCGTGACGGACGGCCGGCTCGACGAGTGGCAGCGCATGATCGACACCAACGTCACGGGTGTGCTGCGGATGATCCGCGCCTTCACCGGTGACCTGGTGGAAGCGGCCGGGCGGGGCCGCACCGCGGACCTGGTGAACATCTCGTCCATCGGTGCGCACATGACGTTCCCCGACTACGCGGTGTACGGGGCGACCAAGGCCGCGCTGACCCACCTCTCCGCGTCCCTGCGCGCCGAGTTCGGACCGCGTGACGTGCGGGTCACCAACATCGAGCCGGGGCTCACACAGACCGAGCTGGCGTCGCACATCGGCAGCGCCGAGCTGCGGGGGCAGCTCGACGGGATGATCGAGGAGATCGGCACGCTGGCGTCGGAGGAGGTCGCGGACGTCGTCGCATACGTGGCGAGCCGCCCCCGGCACGTCAACCTGCGGCAGATCATGGTGCTGCCGACCAGGCAGGCGTGAGGAGCTACTTCTCCCAGTCGCCGTCCCCGTCGCTCCTGCCGCGCCGGGTGCCGAAGAGGCCGGGGTTGCTGCGGGCGGCCTGCACCACGTTGACGCCGACAATGCCGAGCCAGGAGATCAGCAGGCCGGGCAGATGCGCGGTGCCGGCGCCGATCGCGGACAGCGGGACCGCCATGACCAGCGAGACGAGGCCGAAGCCATAGCGCTCGCCCCAGGAGTCCGTGGGCCTGGGCGACCGGGCGTCACGGGCCAACGTCATCTGCTGCTCGGCGAGCTGGCGGCGCACCCGGCGGTCGACGGCGCCGTCGATGCGCTGGTCCACCTTCTCCAGGAAAGAGTCGACCAGCGCGGACTCGTACTCCTCGCCCAGTTCCCTGCGGGCCTGCAGGGTGGCGTTGAGTTCCTTCTTCAGGTCGGCGTCCCGCGCGTCCATACCGATCTCCATTCCCGTCATGTACCTCACGGTAGGGAGCGTCGGCGCCGACCGCACGGGGGATATCCCCCGTCTTCATGCTCCGAGGAACGTCAGTACCGCCAGGACACGGCGATGTCCGTCCGTATCCACCGGCAGATCGAGTTTGTTGAAGATATTGCCGATGTGTTTGTTCACCGCGGCCTCGCTGATGAACAACCGTGCCGCCAGGTTCGCGTTGGAACGTCCTTCAGCCATCAGGCTGAGAACTTCCTTCTCGCGGGCGCTGAGGCGCTCCAGCGGATCGGGGCGCAGCCTGACGAGTTGCTGGATCACCTCCGGGTCCACCACGGTCCCGCCGGTGGCCACGCGGTCCAGCGTCGCCATGAAGTCGGCGACGGCACCGACGCGTTCCTTCAGCAGATAGCCCACCGCCGTGCCGTCGCACGAGTCGAGCAGCCGCAGGGCGTAGGACCGCTCGACGTACTGGCTGAGCACGACCACCGGCAGTCCGGTGTACGTCTCGCGCAGGGCGACGGCGGCCCGCAGCCCGTCGTCCGCGTTCCCGGGCGGCATCCGTACGTCCGTGATCAGCAGGTCGGGCCGCTCGGTGTGGACCGCCGCGACGAGCTCTTCCGCGTCGCCGACGGCGGCGAGCGTCTCGTGGCCGAACCGCTGCAACAGGCTGACCAGACCCTCGCGCAGCAGGACGGCGTCCTCCGCGACGATCACCCGAAGTGGCATGGGATCTCCACATGGAGCAGGGTCGGGCCCCCGGCCGGGCTGGACACCCGCATCCGGCCCTCCAGCGCGGTGAGCCGGTCCGCGAGGCCGGTCAGTCCGCTGCCGGAGTCCGGGTCCGCGCCGCCGTGTCCGTCGTCCGTGATCTCCAGGACCAGCAGGTCCGAGTGGTAACGGCCGTGGACCTTGGCACTCCTGGCGCCGCTGTGTCGCGCGATGTTCGTCATGGCCTCGTTGATCAGGTAGTAGACGTTGGTCTCCAACTGCCGGGGAAGTCTGCCCGGCAGCTGGAGATCGACGGTGACCGGGACGGGGAAACGGCTCGCGTGGTCCTGGACGGCGGCGACCAGCCCGTGGTCGGCGAGCACGGGGGGATTGAGGCCCCGGATGAGATCGCGCAGTTCCCGGTGGGCGGCGGAGAGCTGCTCCTCGGCCGCCGTGAGCTGGGCGGCGAGCGCGGACCCCTCCGGGATGTCCAGCCGCATCACACCGAGCGTCATGCCGAGCGACACCAGCCGCTGCTGCGCCCCGTCGTGCAGGTCGCGCTCGATGCGTACGCGCTCCGCGTCGAAGGAGTCGATGAGCCGCACCCGCGACGCCTGCACCTCCCGCAGCGACTCCCCGAGCTCGTCGCCGCGCGGGGCGAGGAAGGTCCTGGTGAGCGCGGCCCGCGCCCCCGCCCAGGACGTCACGGTGTACGGCGAGGCGAGCAGTACGAACGCGCCGAAGACCGCCCACGGCCAGGTCGCGGGGTCCTCGAGCGCCGCGAAGATGAAACAGGGCAGGGCGAAGCAGAAGGCGAGCACCAGCAGGTCGAGCCACCACAGCGCCGCCGCGGAGATGAGTGTGAACGACAGCTCACGCCAGGTGGCCTGTTCGGCCAGGCGGGTCCGCACCCGGGCACGCAAGCCGACGCCGTCGAGTGCCCGGTGCGGGTTCGGCATCACGTCGAGGTCGACCAGGCGCATCCGCCGCCGTTCGACCGCGGCCACGGGGATCGAGGCCAGCACCACGCCGACGAGCGGGGCCACCCCGACCAGGACGATCAGGAGGGACAGACCGGCCACCAGCCCGGTGACCAACACCGCCGTGGCGGCCGCACCGACCACGACACCGGTGACCAGGTATCCGAGGGAGCGCCAGGGCCAACCGGAGGTCAGGAATCTCAGCGGCCGCTGAGCCATGGCCTGCCAAGCCGTTCTGGGACGCATGAGCCTCACGGTAGCCCAGAGCGGCCGCCAACTGCGGTAGAGCCAGCTCTACTTGGTGAGTAGAGCGCAGGTCAGTGCCGGGCCGTGGGCCGGTCCGCTGGAATCGACGCCATGACCACTACCAGCCAGGTGTCCGCATCCGACGCCGTCCAGCTCCACGCCGTACGCAAGGTCCACGGAGCCGGCGACCGCTCGGTCACCGCACTCGACGGCGTGTCCATCGGCTTTCCCCGCGGAACCTTCACGGCGATCATGGGGCCGTCCGGCTCCGGGAAATCCACACTGCTGCAGTGTGCCGCCGGACTCGACCGGCCCACCGAGGGCCGGGTGGTGGTGGCAGGCGTCGACATCGGCCGGAAGACCGAGCGGGAGCGCACCATCTTGCGGCGCGACCACATCGGCTTCGTGTTCCAGGCCTTCAACCTGGTCGAGTCACTGACGGCGGCGCAGAACGTGGAGCTGCCGTCGCGTTTCGCCGGGCGCCGTGTCGACCCCGGGCAGGTCGCCGGCGCGCTCGCCGCGGTCGGGCTGTCCGAGCGGGCGGGACACCGCCCCAGCGAGATGTCCGGCGGCCAGCAGCAGCGCGTCGCGCTCGCCCGCGCGCTCGTGACCCGGCCCGACGTGCTGTTCGCGGACGAGCCCACCGGCGCCCTGGACACCGTCACCTCGCGCGAGGTGCTGCGGATGATGCGCATGCTGGTCGACGACGAGGGCCAGACCACCCTCATGGTGACCCACGACCCCATGGCGGCCGCCGTCGCCGACGTGGTCGTGTTCCTCAAGGACGGCCGCGTCACGGACCGGGTCACCCTCAGTCGCGACTCCGACAGCCGCAACGCCTCCTCGATCGCCGCCCACATGGCCCGACTGGAGGCGTGATGCTGGTCTTCGCCAACGTCCGTGAGCGCTGGAGCAGTTTCCTCGCGGCCTTCGCCGCGGTAGTGGTCGGTGTCGCTCTCATCGCCACGACCCTGATCATCTACGACTCCTCCCTCCCCGAGGTCCAGTCCCGGCTCGCGGGCGCTCCCCTGATCGCCGTCCCCGACCAGGCGGTCGACGAGAGCGGCAGCCCCGAGGACCGGGTGCCGTGGAGCAAGGGCGAGGCGGAGCGACTCGTCGCAGGGCTGCGCCAGATGCCCGGCACCGCCTCCGTCGTCATGGACCGCTCCTTCTACGCCCAGGCGTTCCGCGGCGGGGAGCCCGTGGCGGACGAGGGCGCCCTGGAGGCCGGGCACGGCTGGTCCAGCGCGCGGCTCGCACCGTACGCGCTCGTCACGGGACGGGCACCGGCCACGAACGGGGAGGTCGTGGTGGACCGGTCGCTCGGCGTGGCCGCCGGAAGCACCCTCACGGTGAACATCACCGCCGGCCGCACCCCGTTCCGCGTGGTCGGCACCGTCGACGGTCCGGGCTACTACTTCACCGACGACTTCGCCGCCCGGCAGCAGCCCGGCGTCGGCGCTCTCGCGATCCTCACCGACAAGGGCGCCTCCGTCGGCGCGGTCAAGGCCAAGGCGGCCGCGGTCGTCGGACACAAGGGCACCGTCGTCACCGGTGAGGGCCGCTCGGTGCTCCAGCCGGAGTACGTGGAGCACAAGCGGTTCCTCGGCACGCAGCTCATCTCCGCCATGGCGATCCTGGGCCTGTTCACCACGGTCTTCGTCGTCGCGTCGATGCTCGTCCTGGCGACCGGGCTCCGGCGGCGCGAGATCGGCCTGCTGCGGATGATCGGCGCCACGCCCCGGCAGGTGCGCCGGATGATCCTGGGCGAGGCGGGCGTCATCGGCCTGCTCGGCTCGCTGGCCGGCTGCCTGGCCGGCGTCGGTGCCGCGCCGCTGCTGCGTGACATCCTCGACGGGCTGGACGTCATGCCCCCGGAAGTCACCCTCCGGGTGTCGATGTGGCCGCTGCTGACGGCCACGGCGACCGGTGTCGGTGTCAGCGTCCTGGGGGCCTGGTCGGCCAGTCGGGAGGCCGCCGGGGTGGCGCCGATCGAGGCGCTGCTGGACAGCCGGGCGAACCACCGGACCATGAGCCGGGCCCGCTGGATCGGCGGCCTGAGCGTGCTGGGCCTCGGCGTGGCGTTCGCCGTCGCCACCGCCTCGGTCGCCGCCGACAGCCGCATCAACATGGCGATCTGCGCGACGATGGTGCTCATCGTGGCGGCAGCGCTGCTGGCCCCGGTGGTCGTCGGCCCTGTCGGGCGGGCCCTCGCCCGGCCGTTCGAGCGGTTCGGCTCGGCCGCCCCGCTCCTCGCGCGGGCGGAACTGCGGGCCGACGCGCGCCGGTCGGCCTCCCTCGCCGCCCCGGTGATCGCTGCCGTCGGTTTCGCCGTCCTGCTCAGCGGCATGGTGGAGACCATGCGCGTGGCGTACCCGGCGGGCGACGCCGTCAAGGTCGAGGGACAGCTGATCGTGACGCCGGACGGGACACCGGGCAACACCGACGAGGTGGTCGCGGCCAACCCCGTGGGCAAGGCGGCGCTGCCGACCCGCGCCTTCGTCCGCGACAAGGGCGGCGAGCTCTCCGTCGTCGACGCGCTCGGCTCGCGCGACCCGCGCTGGGACAAGCCGGGCCAGGCCGTGCTCGGCGAGCGGACGGCGGACTTCCTGGGCGTGCGGGCCGGGGACGAGCACGACGTGCGGTTCGCCGACGGGACCACGGTGAAGCTGCGCATCGCACAGGTCCTGGCGGACGACCCCGCCCGCGGCGACTTCGTGGTGGCCCGCGCGCTGGTGCGTGAGCACGACCCGGCCGCGCTCACGGACGACATCTTCGTCCCGCCGACGGCCGAGCCCGCCACCGCCGTCCCCGGCACGGCCGTGCACGACGCGATGCGGTACGCGCTCGACGACTACGACACCGACGCCAAGCTGACCGACAGCCTCGCCACCATGCTCATCGTCATCGCCGTCGGCTACAGCGGTATCGCCGTGGCCAACAGCATGGCCATGGCCGCGCACAGCCGGCGCCGCGACTTCGCCGTGATGAAGTCGGCCGGCGCCACGGTACGGCAGCTGCTGGTGTTCTCCGTCGCCGAGACCTCCCTCGTCGCCACCGTCGGCGCGGCGCTCGGTCTCCTGGTGACCCTGGGCCCGCTGGCCGGCATGGCGTCCGGACTGTCCCAGGCGACCTCCACGGACGTCGACCTGCACCTGGACCTGCCCACCGTCACCGCGGTGATCGCCGGCTGCCTCGGACTGGCCGTCGCGGCGAGCACGGTCGTCACCTGGCGGACCATGCGCCATGCAGCGGTGTAGGACGGCCCGGCCCTCGGTCGTGCGCCGACGCGCGTTCGCCTGTATAACGGCATGCAGAGTTGATGGTGCCTGAATAGGTCAAGGGGGAGCACGTGATGGGCGTGACCGACAGCCCTGCCGGACGGCTGCAGGCGCTCTTCGAGGGGCGCCGGCTCACACCGACCCAGCGGCGCATCGCCCACTGCATGGTGCGCCGCGCCGCCGACGTGCCGTTCCTGTCCAGCGTGGAACTGGCCGAGCTGGCCGGGGTCAGCCAGCCGTCGGTGACCCGGTTCGCGGTCGCCCTCGGCTTCGACGGCTACCCGGCGCTGCGCCGGCACCTGCGCGAGGTCGCGCCCACGGAACAGGCGGCGCAGGCGGCCTCGTACAACGAGTACCAGCAGGCCGTCGAGGCCGAGATCGAGAACCTCCGGCACCTGGCGGAGCTGCTGGCCGACCCGGGGCCGGTACACAGGGCCGGGCAGGTCCTCGCCGCCAGCCGCCCGCTGCCCGTGCTGGGGCTGCGTGCCGCGGCCTCCCAGGCGTACGGCTTCGCGTACTTCGCCGCCAAGGTCCACCCGGACGTACGGCTGCTCAACGAGGGCGGCACGATGATCCACGACCGCATCGACGCGGCCGTGCGGGCGGGCGCCTCGGCGCTGCTGTGCTTCGCGCTGCCGCGCCACCCCCGCGAGGTCGTCGACACCCTCGGCTACGCCCGGGAGGCGGGGCTGACCGTGGTCACCGTCGCCGACTCCGCCTTCGCCCCGGTCGCCAAGTTCTCCGACCTGCTGCTGCCCGCCGCCGTCGGCACCGGCCTCGCCTTCGACACGGCCTGCGCGCCCATGCTGCTCGGCCGCGTGCTCCTGGAGGCGATGTGCGACGACCTGCCGGACGCGCAGGCGCGGCTGGAGGAGTTCGACACACGGGCGGCGGCGCGGGGGCTGTTCGTGGAGTGACGGCCGGGCGGTGTCGCTCTCAGACTCGTCTCACCTTCGCTCGCTAATCTGCGCGGCCGAGAAGGCCGTGTCGACGGCTGGGACGAAGGCGACGAGGAGGCGGGACGTGGCACGCGGAGGTCAGGGGCTGGCTCGGGTGGCGGTCGTCGTACGGGCCGGGGCGGCGCCCCTGTGGTGGCTCGGAGTGTTCGCGGCGGGCATCGGGGTGCTGGTGCCCGGCATCACCGGACGGCGGATCGGGGTCATGGCGGGGGCCGCGCTGTTCCTGCTCGCCCTCGCCTTCGTGGCCGTCCGTCGGCGGGGGCGGTACGCCGACCTCGCCCGCTCGGCGGCCCGCGCGGGCAAGCACGACGTGCTGCAGGACCGTGCGGTGACCGTACGCAACTGGCGCCGGGGGCACCGCTGGTGGCTGCTGCTCGCCTTCGTGGCCGCGCTCGGCAGCGCGTTCGCCGTGCCCGCGGCCGGCGGCATGCTGCTGGCCGGGTGCGGGGCCGGGCTGCGGCTGAAGGCCGCGTGGCTCGGGCGGCGCGAGCGGGCCGGTGACGCGCTGCTGTGGGTGCGCGTCGACTGGCTGGACCGGCGCGGCGGCCGCCCGGCCGGCAAGGCCGTCAAGGCGTACCGCGGAACCGGCATCGCGGCGGGCGACGCGGCCCCGGGAGGGGCCCGGCGCCGCACCGCCGCGCTGGTCTGAGAGGCCCGTGCGAGGACCCCTGAGCCGGGGTCAGACCTCCAGGTCCTCCTCGATCCGCTTGAGCTGGTGCCGGGCCATCGCCAGGTTCGCCCGGGTGGCGTCCAGCACCAGATAGAGGAAGAGGCCGTTGCCACCCCGCCCCTTGAGGAGCCGGATCAGGTGGTACTGGCCGGACAGGGTGATCAGGATGTCCTCGATCTCGGCCTTCAGGCCGAGGTGCTCCATCGTGCGCATCTTGGCGCGTACGACGTCGGTGTTCCCGGCGGCGGCGACATTGAGGTCGAAGCTCTTGCCGCCGCCGATCGTGCCCAGCGCCATCCCGCTGGTGTAGTCGACGAGCGCGGCGCCGGTGGCGCCCTCGATGGAGGCGAGCGCTTCCTTCAGTGCGGTCTCGGTGTTGGCCATGGTGGTCTCCTCGTTCCTCTCAACTCTCGGTTGTGGTGCGCGCGTTGGTGGCAGTGGTGCGCGGCACGCGGGTGGGTCTGGTCCGTGGGGGAGCCGGCTTGACGGCCACGCTCTCGGCGGCCGCCGCCCGGGCGGCGATCTCGGCGTCCACCAGCTCCCCGATGCGGGCGCCGGCGCGGCGGCCCTCCAGGTGCAGGCGGCCCACGTTGACGCGGTCCTCGGCGAGCAGCGTCAGCACGGCGGTGCGGCCCGCCGCGTACGTGGCGACGTAGCCGGACGCGCCGCGCACGAGCAGTTCGCGCAGGTCGCCCCGGCCGGTGGCGTCCGCCATCCGCACCGCCACGCCGAGCGCGGCGGCGGTCAGCGCGGCCACGTGCTCCGGTTCGACGCCGGGTGTGTCGTGGGCGAGGACGAGCCCGTCCACGCTGGCCGCCAGGGCGCCGTTGACCTGTGGCACGCGGGATCTCAGTCGGCGCAGTTCGTCGAGTATCTGGGGCTCGGCCGCCATCGGGTTACTCCTCTCGGCACGCGGGCTTTGCCGTTCAAAGGGCCTCCAGCGCATCCCTGAGCCTTTTCAGCAGGGTGATGTCGGTGTCGGTGACGACGGGCAACGGGCTGGGGGCGGGCGGCGGGACGTGCGGGGTCACGAGCCCCGCCGCCGTCAGGCGCCGTACGTCCACCAGCGTGTGGAACGCGGGCCGGCCGAGCTCCCGCGCGATGTCCGGCGCCGAGCGGGCGCCGTCCACCAGGGCCAGGACCGCCACCTGCCGGGGCGGCACCGCGGGGGCCGGGCCTGGGGCGGTCCGGATCAGCGGCGCGCTGTCCGCCCACGGGTCCGGCCAGATGCGGTGCAGCAGCTCGCGGCGGCGCAGTGTCTCGCGCTCCACGGCCGCGACCGGGACCGGCCGTACGGGGCCGAGCCAGTGCCCGGTGCCGTAACGGAAGCGGCCCGGGGTGCTGCTGGGCGCCAGCGCGAAGTACGCGGCGTCGTACAGCGCCCCGAGGTGGCACAACTCCAGCGTCCCCCGGGTGACGCGCCGGGCGTCGAGCAGGAGACGGCCGGCACCGTGCCGTTCGTCGGCCCGGTCCGTGGCCTGCCGCCAGCTCTCGGCGTCGAGCGTGCCGTGGGCCGTGAGGAGGACGTCGAGGCCGGGGGCCAGCGGGCTCTCGGCGTGCACCACACGGCCGTCGGCGAGGTAGAGCGTGCCGCACTCGCGCACCAGGACACCGGTGGCCCGCTCGGCCGCGAGCCGGGTCAGCATCGGCGAGAGGGCGGTCGCCGCGTGCTCGCAGGCCGTCGTGTCGGTCCACGCCGTCTCGGTCCGCGCCGTCTCGTTCCACGCCGTCTCGTTCCGCGTCGTATCGGTCCGCGCGGTCTCGGTCCGCGCCGTCTTGTTCCGCACCGGCAGCCGGGGCGGCGGAGTCGTTCCGACCACGGTCATCCCAGCACCAGCCGTCCGGCCATCTCGCCCAGCCTGATGCGGGCCAGCGCCAGATTGCCGTCCGTGCGGCCCAGCCACAGGTGCAGGAACACACTGCTGTCGAACGACGTCGGCACGAACCGCAGCAGGTGGTAGCTGTCCCGGTTGCTGATGATCAGGTCCTCGACCGGGGGGTCCGGGCGGCCCGCCTCCCCCGCGTCGTCACCGGGCGCGAACGCCCGCTGTTCGGCGGCCAGCCGCGCCAGTTCCGCGGCCTCGGCCGCCGACGCCTCGTGGTCACCGCCCGGGGCGTCCCCGACCGTGCCCAGGGCCAGCCCGCTCGTCCAGTCGACCAGTGATGCGCCCAACGCACCGGGCAGCCGCATGGCCTCCAGTAGGCACTCGTCGATTCCGGGCACCGTCGCTCCCCTCCCGCCTGGGGTTCGGCTGAGTGACAGTGAAACTACGCAACGTGTGTGCGGCGGGTGAGTGTTCTGGCATTTTCCGGTGGAACATGCGCCCAGTGGCTAGCATGGGTCAACTGACGTCGTTTTCAGCGGAGTTGATCACGTATCAATTGCGCAGGTCACGGGCTTACGTCAACGGCGCCCGGGCGTCGGCAGGGTGGTGAGCGCGGCAGCGTGCGCCCCTCCCGACTCCGCCACGATCTCCTCCGGCGTCTGCGGCTCACGCACCGTCGCGAAGGCGACACCCCCGGACCCGTCCGGGGCGAAGCCGTAAATCCCGGGCCGGGCGAGGGAGTTGTACGCGTAGTGGTGCGCGAAGTAGTACGCGCCCGTGTCCGGCGCCACCGCATAGTCACCCTGTTCGAGGAGCGGCAGCGCGCACCCCCGCGCCAGCAGGTCGCCCGCGAAGCAGGCGGGACCCGCCACGTCCTGCACCACCGCCGGGCCCTCCTTCGGGCGGCCCTTCGCGTCGTACGCCGCCATCCTCAGCGGCCACGCCGCCGGCACGTACACCGTCCGCGTCGCGACCTGCACGCCCGCGTGCGTGACCGCGACCGGCCGTCCACCCGCGCTCTTGGCGTACTCCACCCGCGCCACCACCGTGCCGTGCTTGGCCAGCAGCGACCGCCCGAACTCGGTGACCAGCCCGTACCGCCCGTCGAACAGCCCCGGCACCGCCTCGCGCAGCAGCCGCGCGTACTGCGCGTACGTCGGCGTCGTCACGTCCGAGGAGAAGTTCACCGGCAGCCCACCGCCGATGTCGATCGTGTCGATCTGCCGCCGCCCGATCCGCCGGTTGATCTCCTCGGCGAGCGCGTACGTCTCCCCGACGCCCTGCGCCATCAGCGACAGCGGAACGCCCTGCGACCCCGTGTGCGCGTGCAGCCGCGTCAGCCAGGGCCGCTCCGTGAACGCCCGTACGACCCACTCGCGCGCTCCCTCGTCGCGCAGCGCCACCCCGAACTTCGAGGTCGCCGTGGCCGTCGACAACGCCTCGATGGAACCCGCTCCGACCTGCGGGTTCACCCGAATGCCGAGGGGGGAGCGGCTGGTGGCCGACCTCATCAGGCCGTCCACGCGGTCCAGCTCCTGCGGGTTGTCCACGTTGACGGCGATCCCGAGGGCCAGCGCCTCCCGCAGCTCGGCCGGGGTCTTGGCGGGGGAGTCCAGCACCGTCCGGGCCGGCGGCAGCCCCGCCGCGCGCGCCAGCGCCAGCTCGCCCGGGCTCGCCACCTCCGCGCCGATCCCCGCCTCGCGCAGCAGCCGCAGCACCGGCACCAGCGGGGTCGCCTTCACCGCGAAGGCATGCAGCACCGGCGTCCCGGGCGCCACGACCGCGTCGAACGCCGCCCGCAGCGCCGCCGCCGACTCCCGGATGCCGGTGACGTCGAGCAGGCCCACCAGGGGCGTGCCGGGGCCCAGCAGCCCCTGTTCGACGGCCGCCCGCACCGCCTCGTCGCGCCGGGCCGCCCGCGCCTCGCCCGCACCGTTCTCGTCTTCCACCGCGTCCCCCGTCCGTCCGATGCCCGTGCTCACACATCCAGCCAAACACCCACGACGCGGGCGCGTCGCCACCCCGATGTATTGACTAGGTCTATTCAGGAAGTCAGGATGTGAATAACTCGTGCAACCTCCAGGAGGCAGACCATGTCAGGACCCCGCCCCGTCCGAGCGCCGCGCGGTACGGAACTGAGCGCCCTGGGATGGCAGCAGGAAGCCGCCCTGCGCATGCTGCAGAACAACCTCGACCCCGAGGTCGCCGAACACCCCGACAAGCTCGTCGTCTACGGCGGCACCGGCAAGGCGGCCCGCGACTGGCGCTCCTTCGACGCCATGGTCCGCACCCTGCGCACCCTCAAGCAGGACGAGACCATGCTCGTCCAGTCCGGCCGCCCCGTCGGCGTCATGCAGACCCACGAGTGGGCCCCGCGCGTCCTCATCGCCAACTCCAACCTCGTCGGCGACTGGGCCAACTGGGAGGAGTTCAGGCGACTGGAACAGCTGGGTCTGACCATGTACGGCCAGATGACCGCCGGCTCCTGGATCTACATCGGCACCCAGGGCATCCTCCAGGGCACCTACGAGACCTTCGCCGCCGTCGCCGCCAAGAAGTTCGGCGGCACCCTCGCCGGGACGATCACCCTCACCGCCGGCCTCGGCGGCATGGGCGGCGCCCAGCCGCTCGCCGTCACCATGAACGACGGCGTCGCGATCTGCGTCGACTGCGACCCCCGGGCGATCGAGCGGCGCATCGAGCACCGCTACCTCGACGTGCGCGCCGATTCCCTCGACCACGCGCTCCAGCTGGCCGTCGAGGCCCGCGACCAGCGCAGGCCGCTCTCCATCGGCGTCCTCGGCAACGCCGCCGACCTCCTCCCACAGCTCCTTGCCATGGGCGCCCCCGTCGACATCGTCACGGACCAGACCTCGGCCCACGACCCGCTGGCCTACCTGCCGACCGGCGTCGCCTTCGAGGACATGGCCGCCTACGCCGCGAAGGACCCGGCCGGCTTCACCACCCGCGCCCGCGAGTCCATGGCCCGGCACGTCGAGGCGATGGTCGGCTTCCTGGACGCCGGCGCGGAGGTCTTCGACTACGGCAACTCCATCCGGGGAGAGGCACAGCTCGCCGGGTACGACCGCGCGTTCGCCTTCCCCGGCTTCGTGCCCGCCTACATCCGGCCGCTGTTCTGCGAGGGCAAGGGCCCGTTCCGCTGGGCCGCGCTGTCGGGCGAGGCGTCCGACATCGCGAAGACCGACAAGGCGATCCTGGACCTCTTCCCCGAGAACGAGTCCCTCGCGCGTTGGATCAAGCTGGCGGGGGAGCGGGTCCACTTCCAGGGCCTGCCCGCGCGCATCTGCTGGCTCGGCTACGGCGAGCGGGACAAGGCCGGTGAGCGGTTCAACGACATGGTCGCGAGCGGGGAACTGGCCGCTCCGCTGGCCATCGGGCGCGACCACCTGGACTGCGGGTCGGTGGCTTCTCCTTACCGTGAGACGGAGGCCATGCTCGACGGCTCCGACGCGATCGCGGACTGGCCGCTGCTGAACGCGATGGTGAACGTGGCGTCGGGAGCGTCGTGGGTCTCCCTCCACCACGGGGGCGGCGTCGGGATGGGGCGGTCCATCCACGCCGGGCAGGTGACCGTCGCCGACGGTACGAAGCTGGGTGGGGAGAAGATCCGACGGGTGCTGACCAATGATCCCGGGATGGGGGTGATCCGGCACGTGGATGCCGGGTACGACATCGCGGAGTCGGTCGCCGATGAGCGGGGTGTGCGGGTGCCCATGCGTGAGGGTGAGGGGACGTGAGTGACGTCGGCGGCCCACAGCCTGTACGGCCCACAGCCGCGAAAGGTCCGCCCGCTTCCTTCCAGGAAATGTGGCGCGAGCTGCACCCCCTCGGTCGGCACCCCGACTCCCACGGCTACCGGCGCTTCGCCTGGACTCCCGCCGACGCCGACTGTCGGGCCTGGTTCCGGGGGCAGGCCGAGGCTCGCGGGCTGGCCTACGAGGTCGACCGGAACGGGAACCAATGGGCCTGGCTCGGGGATCCGGCCGCCGGGGACGCCGTCGTCACCGGCTCGCATCTCGACTCGGTGCCCGACGGCGGGGCCTTCGACGGGCCGCTCGGCGTCGTGTCGTCCTTCGCCGCGCTCGATGAACTGCGCGCGCGGGACGTCACGTTCGGCAAGCCCCTCGCCATCGTCAACTTCGGTGACGAGGAGGGCGCCCGGTTCGGGCTGGCCTGTGTGGGGTCCCGGCTCACCGCGGGTCAGCTCACCGTCGAGCAGGCGCACAGGCTGACCGACGGGGACGGGATCACGCTGCCCCGGGCCATGGAGGCCGCAGGATACGACCCCGAGGGCATCGGGTCGGACCCCGAGCGGCTGGCCCGCATCGGGGCCTTCGTCGAGCTGCACGTCGAGCAGGGGCGCGCGCTCGACCTGTCCGGCGACCGGGTGGGCATCGCGAGTGCCATCTGGCCGCACGGACGCTGGCGGTTCGACTTCCGGGGCGAGGCCAACCACGCCGGTACGACCCGGCTCGTCGACCGGCGCGACCCGATGCTGTCGTACGCCGAGACGGTCCTCGCCGCCCGCCGTGAGGCACGACTCGCCGGCGCCGTCGCCACCTTCGGGAAGATCGCCGTCGAGCCGAACGGCGTCAACGCGATCCCCTCCCTGGTGCGCGGCTGGCTCGACTCCCGAGCCGCCGACCAGGAGAGCCTGGACCGGGTGGTCGCCGGCGTCGAGAAGGCGGCCCGGGAGTACGCCGAGGCCCAGGGCGTCGACCTCGACGTGGTCCGTGAGTCCTTCACGCCCGTCGTCGAGTTCGACCACGCCCTGCGTGACGAACTCGCCCGCATCCTCGGCAAGGAGACGGCACTCAAGGTGCCGGTCCTGGGTACCGGTGCCGGACACGACGCCGGGATCCTCTCCGGGAGCATCCCGACCGCCATGCTGTTCGTGCGCAACCCCACCGGCGTCTCGCACTCCCCGGCCGAGTTCGCGGCCGAGGACGACTGCGTGGCCGGGGTGCTCGCACTCGCCGACGTACTGGAAGGACTGGCCTGCACGTGACGCAGACGTACTGGCTGGAGCACGCCTGGCTCGACACCCACGTCGAGCCGGGCGTGACCCTGGAGATCAGCGACGGCCGCATCACCGACGTTCGCACCGGCACCGACGCCCCGCCGCCCGGCGCCGAGATCCTGCGCGGACTCACCCTCCCCGGCCTCGCCAACGCACACAGCCACGCCTTCCACCGCGCCCTGCGCGGCACCGTCCAGGTCGGCTCCGGCACCTTCTGGACCTGGCGCGAGGTCATGTACACCACGGCCGACCGGCTCACCCCGGAGAACTACCACGCGCTCGCGCGGGCCGTGTACGCCGAGATGGCGCTGGCCGGGGTCACGGCCGTCGGCGAGTTCCACTACGTGCACCACGGCCCCGGCGGCACCCCCTACGCCGACCCCAACGCCATGGGCGAGGCCCTCATCGCGGCCGCCGCCGACGCCGGTGTGCGCATCACCCTCCTCGACACCGTCTACCTCTCCTCCGGCTTCGGACAGCCCCCCAACACCCACCAGCTCCGCTTCTCCGACGGCAGCGCGGAGGCCTGGGCCGAACGCTGTTCAGTTCTCAAGGAACGGGATCACGCACGGATCGGGGCGGCCATCCACTCCGTACGGGCCGTGCCCGCCCGGCAGCTGGCGACCGTCGCACAGTGGGCAGAGGAGCGGCGGGCCCCGCTCCATGTGCACCTCTCCGAGCAGACCGCCGAGAACGACGCCTGCCACGAGGCACACGGCTGCACGCCCACGCAGCTCCTCGCCGATCACGGTGTCCTCGGACCGCGCACCACCGGAGTCCACAACACGCACCTCACGGACACCGACATCGCGCTGATCGGTGGCAGCGGGACCGGCACCTGCATGTGCCCGACGACGGAGCGGGACCTGGCGGACGGCATCGGCCCGGCCGCCGCCCTTCAGCGGGCCGGCTCCCCGCTCTCCCTCGGCTCCGACAGCCACGCCGTGATCGACCTGCTCGAAGAGGCACGCGCGATGGAGCTGAACGAGCGACTGCGCACCCGCACCCGGGGCCACTGGACGGCCGCGGCCCTGCTGCGGGCCGCCTCGGCCGACGGCCACGCGGCCCTCGGCTGGGACGACGCGGGCATCCTGGAGCGGGGTGCACGCGCCGACTTCACGACGATCGCGCTCGACTCGGTCAGGACGGCAGGGCCGCTTCCGCGGCTCGGGGCCGAGACGGCCGTATTCGCCGCGTCGGCAGCGGACGTGTCGCATACGGTCGTGGGGGGCCGGCACGTCGTACGGGACGGGGTCCACCGCCTCGTACCGGATGTGCCGAAAGCCCTCGCGGACGCCGTCGCAGCCCTGCGCGGATGACCCTGGGCCGCCCACCCTCGCGGCCCGCCTCCGCCCCCGAACCCCACCCCACCGCCGACCAGGCCAGCAAGGACGCCATGAGCAACGCGACGACCGACAGCCCCGCCCACTCCGCGAGCACCGCGAGCACGCTCATCACCAACATCGCCGCCCTGGTCACGAACGACCCCTCCCTCGGTGACAGATCCCCCCTTGGACTGGTCCAGGACGCGGCCGTCGTCATCGAAGGCGACCGCATCGTGTGGACCGGTGATCGAAGCAAAGCACCCGCCACTGACAATCGGGTCGACGCGGGCGGCCGGGCCGTCCTCCCGGGCTTCGTGGACTCCCACTCCCACCTGGTCTTCGCCGGTGACCGCACGCAGGAGTTCAACGCCCGCATGTCCGGCCGGCCCTACAGCGCGGGCGGTATCCGTACGACCGTCGCCGCCACCCGCGCCGCGACGGACGCCGAGCTGGAGGCGAACCTCACCCACCACCTCGCCGAGGCTCTCCGCCAGGGCACGACCACCTTCGAGACCAAGTCCGGCTACGGCCTGACCGTCGAGGACGAGGCCCGTGCCCTGCGTATCGCCGCCGCCCACACCGACGAGGTCACCTACCTCGGCGCCCACATCGTCTCCCCGGACCACGCCGACGACCCGGCCGCCTATGTGGCCCTGGTCACCGGAGAGATGCTCGACGCCTGCGCCCCGTACGCCCGGTGGATCGACGTCTTCTGCGAGAAGGGCGCCTTCGACGGCGACCAGGCCCGCGCGATCCTCACCGCGGGCAGGGCGAGGGGCCTGCACCCGCGCATCCACGCCAACCAGCTCTCCTACGGCCCCGGTGTCCAGCTCGCCGTGGAACTCGACGCGGCCAGCGCCGACCACTGCACCCACCTGACGGACGCCGACGTCGACGCCCTGGCCAACAGCGGCACGGTCGCCACGCTCCTGCCCGGCGCCGAGTTCTCCACCCGCGCCGAATGGCCGGACGCCCGCCGTCTCCTCGACGCGGGGGCCACGGTCGCCCTCTCCACGGACTGCAACCCGGGCTCGTCCTTCACCTCGTCCGTGCCGTTCTGCGTCGCGCTCGCCGTCCGGGACATGCGCATGACCCCCGACGAGGCCGTCTGGTCCGCCACGGCGGGCGGCGCTGCGGCCCTGCGACGCGACGACATCGGCCGCCTCAGCCCCGGCGCCCGCGCCGACCTGATCCTGCTGGACGCGCCGAGCCACGTCCACCTGGCCTACCGCCCCGGCGTTCCGCTCGTGTCGCAGGTGTGGCGCAGGGGCGTACGGGTCGCCTGATCCGCCTGCCCACGAGCGCTACGGGGGAGCGCCGAGGCAGGTCGGCAAGGCTGTGGGGTTTTGTTGCTCCGTGTCGGGTTACTCCTCGACCGTGAGTCCCTTCCGCAGGCGTACGAGCGTCCGAGACAGCAGCCGCGAGACGTGCATCTGGGAGATGCCGAGCTCGTCGCCGATCTCCGACTGGGTCATGTTGGCGACGAAACGCAGCGACAGGATCTTTCTGTCCCGCTGCGGGAGTTCGGCGATGAGCGGCTTCAACGACTCGACGTACTCGATGCCTTCGAGCCCGTGGTCCTCGTAGCCGATCCGGTCCGCGAGCGCGCCCTCCGAGTCGTCCTCCTCGGGCTGGGCGTCCAGGGAGGAGGCGGTGTACGCGTTCGACGCCGCCATGCCCTCGACGACCTCGTCCCTGGACAGGCCGAGGCGCTCCGCGAGCTCCTGGACCGTGGGGGCTCGGTCCAGTTGCTGGGCGAGCTCGTCACCGGCCTTGGCCAGGTCGAGCCGGAGTTCCTGAAGCCGGCGCGGGACGCGTACGGACCACGAGGTGTCGCGGAAGAAACGCTTGATCTCGCCGACGATGGTTGGCATCGCGAACGTGGGGAACTCGACCCCACGGGAGAGCTCGAAGCGGTCGATCGCCTTGATCAGGCCGATGGTGCCGACCTGGATGATGTCCTCGAGCGGTTCACTGCGGGAGCGGAAGCGGGAGGCGGCGAACTTGACCAGGGCGAGGTTGAGTTCGACCAGGGTGTTGCGGACGTACGAGTACTCGTGGGTGCCTTCCTCGAGGGACTCCAGTCGCTCGAAGAGGGTCTTGGACAGGGCCCGCGCGTCGACGGGACCCACCTGGTCGTACGGGGGTATCTCCGGAAGTCCGGACAGGAAGTCGTCGTGCTCGGCGTCTCCGCCGTGGTCCTGTTCGATGGGATCCAGATGTTCCGGAGGGGGTGTCGACGTCGCCGTCTGGGTATGCGAGGCGTCGAGCCGGGGTGACATGATGTCCTCCATCGTTCTCGGCATATGGCTGCCGGAGCCAGTTCGTGCACTGCGGTGTGCGGCGCCTCCAAAGCCGGCCGTGTCGGGTACGTGTCCTTACTAGCCCTACCCGCTTTCCCGAGCCCCTCGCAAGTGCGTTTCGTTCGCAAATGTCCGTTTGTGGGTGGTTGTTCGGGTGTCGGACTGTGTGAGGAAGGCGTAGTGTTCGAGGGCGTCAGTCAACAGCCACGACCTCGGGAGAGAGACGGCATGGACCACGGGACGGTCGGCAGCGCGCAGTCGGGCCGGCTTCTGGTGGAGGTGCGGCAAGAAGGCTCCAGTGCCGTCGTGACTCCGGCAGGTGAGTTGGATCACCACACAGCGGATTTGTTGCGTGAGCCACTCGAGGACTGCCTCGACAAGGGCTTCAGTCGACTGGTCGTCGACTGTTCACGGCTGGAGTTCTGCGACTCCACCGGTTTGAACGTACTGCTCGGTGCCCGGCTCAAGGCGGAGGCCGCCGGAGGCGGGGTGCATCTCGCGGGGATGCTGCCCGTGGTGGCCCGGGTCTTCGAGATCACCGGGGCGGACGCGGTCTTCACCGTGCACGACACGGTCGAGGCGGCCCTCGTCGGCGACGCCGGCTGAGCCGGCGGACGGGACCGGTGAGGCGCCTGGCCGTCGTGCCTGCTCGTCACCGCGTCCCTGGCACTCGTGCGACGGCGCGTCCCCGACGTCACACCAACCGCTCCGAAAAGAGGGGTGTTCTGCCGGTTCGGTCGGGCAGGAGACACCTGAACATGTCGGTGGCAAATGGTGACAGGAGGACGCGGAACCGGCGTTCCGGCGCCAGAATCGAGGACGACCGGCCGTGAATCCGTAAGGATCGGCGGTGGACCGAGCCGGAACCGTGTGTACTGCAAGAGTCGTGTGTACTGACTGACCGGACAGAATGACTTTTGAATCGTGAACTGGTGAATCGGTGAGGTGAAGCGCTGATGAGCACCACCCGGCCTTACTCGCCGGGCTCCCCTGAGCCCAGCGGCGCTTCCGGGGCGTTCCAGGGAGGCGGCGCGCCGGGGTCCGGGGCGACCCCGGGGGGCGTGCCGGGGGGCGGTGCGTCCGGGGGCGGCACGGCCGTGCCGCCCGCCTCGACGGGAGCGCCGGGGGCGGTGGAGATGTCAGGTGCGCCCAGAGGGCCGGCGGCGCCGGGCTCGACCGGAGCGGCCTCGTCGAGCCGGCAGGTCCGACGGCTGAGCTTCGACGACGCGAGCGGCGTCGTGCCGCTCGCCCGCGACTTCGCCCGCCAGGCGCTGTACGCGTGGGGCTGGCTGCCCGCCGCGACCGCCGACCAGCGGGCCGCCGCCGAGGATGTGCTGCTCGTGGTGTCCGAGCTGGTCACCAACGCGTGCCTGCATGCCGAGGGGCCGGACGAGTTGCAGATCGGCTGCGACAACAAGGTCATCCGTGTCGAGGTCTCCGACCGCGGCACCGGCCAGCCGGCCCCCCGCACCCCCCACCGCGCCGGCCGCCCGGGCGGCCACGGCATGTTCATCGTCCAGCGCCTCTGCCTCGACTGGGGCGTCGTCCGCACCCCCGGCCTGGCCGGCAAGAAGGTCTGGGCAGAACTGGGCGCCCCGGCCTGACCGACACACGGGCCTGCGGCGCTTCGGCGGCCACGCGACCTCACGCAGGCCGCACGGCTTTGCAGGGGCCGGGCCCCGTTGTGCGCGGCCGCGCCGGGGCATGTGCGCCGCGCAGCGTCGCGTAGGCCGCGCTGGGGCATGCGCGCCGAGCAACATCGCGTAGGCGGCGCCGCCAGGCCGAGCCTGGCGTCCGCACGCATGTGAGTGGCTTGCCCGGCCTCCAGCCGTCCCGCACCGCCCGGCACGCTCGGCCAGGGCGGTACGGGGCCGGCTCTGTCACCGCCGACCTCGGGCCCGTGTGGCGCTGCACTCCCGGCTCCGCGCCGACCCCGGCTCGCGGGGACCCCTGATCCTTCCCGCCCCGACCCCGGGCCCGCGTCGCGCCCTCCCGGATCCCTCCCGCGCTCGCCCCGGATCCCCACAACTCCGGCCCGCCCCGTGTCTTCCTTCCTCACGTACCCGGGCGTACCTTGACGGACCGATCTGATGTGCCGTCAGGAATGAGGGACCGTGTCGTATCAGAAGCGAACCGCCGCGCTCGCGACTGTCGCGGCCCTGGCCGGCTCGGCGGTGTGGGGGGCCGCCCCGATGGCCCGGGCCGACGTCGTCGACGTCAACTACGCCTGCAAGACGCCCATCGGCGACAAGAGCGCCGTCTCGCCCATCGACATCAAGGGCGTCAAGAGCGGCTCCGGCTACAAGATCACCATGTCCTGGCAGAAGGGCGTCTCGTCCAGCCCCGTAGAGCTGGGCAAGGGCGCGATGAACCCGAGCGCCACCATCAAGCTCGGCGGCGCCGACAGCGGCACCCTTGCCGTCAACGGCCCCGCCAACCAGGCCGCCATCCCGGCCGACACCCCGATCAAGATCAGCGACCTGTCGGGCACGTACACCCCGAGGAAGAGCGGCAAGGTCACCTTCACGGCAGGCACGCTCACCATCAAGGCCCTCGGTACGACCACGACCTGCACCCCCACCAACACCCCCGGACCGTCCCTCACCCTCGACGTGACGGCGGCGTCCGGAGGCGGTTCGGGCGGCGCGTCCCAGAACGGCGGCACCCAGAACGGTGGCAACCCCGGCGCCGAGCTTCCACAGACCGGCCCCGAGGACTCCGCCATCGCCCTCGGCACGCTCGGCGGCACCGTCCTCCTCGCGGGCGCCGCGGGCACCCTCTGGCTGACCCGCCGGAACCAGCCGGCACGCGCCCGCCGCTGACCTCCGCCGACCCCGGCCCCGCCGAAGCCGCCACCCTCCGCCCTCCCCACCACCGCTGGAGCCGCCGATGTGCCACGTCGTCCGTGTCCTGCTCCTGGCCGCGCTGTGCGTTCTGGGGACGACCTCCACGGCTGCCGCGGCCGATGGCTGGTCGGTCGCGCCCTTCGGTACCGGGCGGCCGTCGTTCTACGTGGAGGGCGTGCCCGGGACGGTCCTGCGGGACACGGTGTCCGTGACCAACCGGGGCACACGACCGGTCACCGTACGGCTGACCGGCACCGGCGTGGCCGTCGCCTTCGCCGAGACCGCCGTGCGGATCCCCGCCCGCACCCGCGCCGACGTCCCGTTCACCGTGCGCGTCCCGGCAGGGAGTACGCCCGGGGACCGGGTCGGCGCGATCGTCGTGCGGGACGCCGACGGCCGACAGGGCACCGTACGGCTGCTGCTGCGGACCGGTGGGCCCGAGCTCGCCGCGCTGACCGTGGAGCACGTGGCCGTACGCGGTGACCGCATCACGTACGAGCTGGTCAACCGGGGCACCACACCCCTCGCGCCGAGGCTCGCGGTGCGCGCGGACGGCGTCCTCGGCCGGGTCCTCGACCGCGCCCCGCGCACCCTGCCCGTCGAACTCGCCCCGGGCAGTCGCCTGAAGCTCACCGAGCCATGGCCCGACCCGCCCGCACTCGACGCCGTCGACGTCCGGCTGACGGTGACCGCCGCGGGCGGCGCGCACGACACGGCCCACGCCTCCGCACGGTTCGTGCCGTGGGGCACGGTGGCGGGCACCGGGGTCGGCGGCGTCCTGCTCGTCGTCACCACCGCGGTCGTACGGCGGCGCAGGCGCCGTGGGGCCGACGAGCGAGCCTCCCAGGCCGTCGGAACCGTCGATACCGCCGAAGCCCCCCAATCTCCAACCTGGAAGCCCGAGTTGACGGGAGCACCGACATGACCGGCAGGGCGCGGTTCGCCACCGCTCTGGTGGCGGCCCTCGCGCTGCTCCTGCTGCCGCTCACCGGGACGGCCATGGCGGACACGCCCACCGTGAAGCTCTCCACGTCGCAGGCCGGCACCGGAGGTTCCCTCACCGTCACCGGCACCGGCTGGCGTCCGCGTGCCCTGCTGATGATCCTGATCTGCGGGCAGTCCGTACCCTCGCGGGGCGTGCCCGGTGGCACCAACTCCTGTGCGAACGCGGACGGCAGGGCCGTCACCACCGACGCCGAAGGACGCTTCAGCAGACAGTTGCCGGTGACCGAACCACCCGTGCCGTGTCCCTGTGTGGTGCACGTGGCGACCGTGACGGGGGCGAAGGCGGAGGCGGACGCCGTCTTCCAGGTCGCCGGGCACCCCGTCGAGCCGTTGCCGGAGGAGACCGGCGGCGGACGCGTCTCCGTGCTGACCGACACCCGGCTGGAGGGCTCCAGCGGGCTGCTGACCTGGTTCGGGGCACCTCCGTCCCGCACGCTCGTCCTCACGGTCGGAAACGTCGGTACGGGCCCCGTGAAGGACCCCGTCTTCCAGATCGGCACCTCGCACGGGGTGTTCGCCCCGCAGTGGCAGGAACAGCAGTGGCGCGGCACCCTCGCGCCCGGCGGGAAGGCGCGCGTCAAACTGCCGGTCGAACTCGCGGCCGGTGCGCACGGCGACTACACGGTGTCCTTGAAGTACGGCGGAAAGGTCCTCGCCGAGCAGCCGTGGGGCGTCGGCCGCCCCTGGGGCGTGACCCTGTTCTGGATCCTGCTCTGCGTGGTCGTGCCGACGGCGTTGTTCCGGATCGGGATGGCCGTGGTGGACCGGGTCCGGCCCCGGCACCCGGGGTCGGCCGGGGGACGTCGGCAGCGCCCCGACCGTCGCCGATCCCGCACCCCGCGCCTGCCCGAACGCACCCTGCGCCTGCCGAGGTCCGGGGCCGCCGACGGCACCTCCCCGACGGCCGGGACCCTGCCGTGGTTCACCCCGGACTCCGACCCGGGCACGGTCGGCCGTCTCCCCGCACAGCACATCGACAAGCCGCACGAAGAAATGCCGCATGACGACAAGCCGCATCACTACAAGCCGCACGACAAGCCGCACGACGACAGCCCGACGAGTCCTACGACTCCCACCAGGAAGGGACCCATGTGAGAACGCGAAGGAGAGCGGGCGCGGCGGGCGTCGCGCTGGTCTGCGGCGGGGCGAGCGTCCTGCTGGGGTTGGCGGTGGCCGCCCCCGCGCAGGCCGCCGAGGTGTCGTACGCGACCAAGTGCATCCCGCCGGCGGGCGTAGGGCTGCCCGACGTCGAGGGCACCACCAAGGTCGAGATCACCGCCCCGGCGACGGCGAAGGTCGGCGACACCGTCGACATCGTCTGGAAGTTCACGCAGGCCGCCTCGAAGAACCCCGACATCATCGACCTGCCCGCGAACTCGGTCCAGCCGTCCGGCACCCTCAAGGCGGCCGGAGCGCAGAGCGCCGACATCGCGTTGCAGGGGCCGCGGGAGAACCCGGCGATCCCCAAGGGCGGCGCCATGGTGCTGTCCGACATGAAGGGCACGCTGAAGCTGACGGCGGCGGGGCAGGTGACGCTGACGCCGGACGCGTACGTGGTCAACGCCATGGGGACCGACACCAAGTGCGCGCCGACGCAGGCCGTGCAGCCGGCCGCGACCATCACGGTGACCTCCGGGAGTGGCGGTTCGCCGACCACCACGCCCGATCCGACGGGCTCGCCCTCGACCTCGCCGACGCCGTCCGGCACGCCCAGCGGGTCCCCGAGCGCGTCGCCGAGTCCGCGCCCGAGCGGCGATGACGGGCAGTCCGACTTCACGGGCAAGGAGGTCCAGGTTCCCTACGCCTGCAAGACGCCCATCGGCGACAAGGAGGCGACCTCGCCGGTGCAGATCAACGCCAAGAAGAACGGCGGGAGTTACAACCTCACCGTGAAGTTCGGGAAGTCGGTGATGGACAGCCCGGCGAACATCCCCAAGGGATCGGTCGAGCCGTCGATGCAGGTCGTCCTGGGCGGCGCGGACACCGGTTCGGTGCGGGTGGCGGGTCCGGCCAACGCGACGGACATCAAGGCCGGCGACCCCATCGAGATCCCCGACCTGACCGGCACCTACAAGCCGGGTGCGACCGGCAAGTCGACGCTGTCGCCCGGCACGCTGACCATCAAGGCCCTCGGTACGACCACGACCTGCACCCCGAAGCAGTCGCTGGTCTCCCTCACCCTGGACACCTCCAAGCAGGAGGGCGGCGCCTCGGGCGGTTCCTCCTCCGGCGGCTCCTCCGGAGGCTCCACCGGCGGATCGGGCGGTACGTCGACCTCCGGCGGCCTCGCCGAGACCGGCGCCGCCGACCACGGCAGCCTCAAGGCTCTCGCCCTGGTCGCCGGTACGGCGGTCCTTCTGGGCGGTGCGATCTTCACCTTCCTGCCGGGCAGACGCTCGCGCTGACGTACACCCCGCACACACGCCCGGAGGGCCACCGCATCCTCGGATGCGGTGGCCCTCCGCGGGACAGCCGGACGTGACGTCAGTTGACGTCGCCCATGAGTTCCTTGACCCGCTTGCGGTACATCCACACCGCCGCACCCGCGATGACGGCGAGGACCGCCTCCAGGGCCACGATGCCCGACTTGTTGAGGTTGACGCCCGCGATGGAGAGCAGGCCGGTCGTGGCGTCACCTGCGGTGACGGCGAGGAACCAGACGCCCATCATCTGGGAGGCGTACTTCGCGGGAGCCATCTTCGTCGTGACGGACAGACCCACCGGGGAGATGGTCAGCTCACCGACCGTCTGGACGAAGTAGATCGCCACCAGCCACAGCGCGGCCGCCTTGTGACCACCCTCGGCGATCGCCAGCGGCGCGAGGAACAGGAAGAACGAGGCGCCGATCAGGACCAGGCCCATCGTGAACTTCACGGCGGTGCTCGGCTCCTTGCCGCGTCGCGCCAGCGCCAGCCAGGCCCAGGCGAAGACCGGAGCCAGCGCCATGATCATGACCGGGTTGACCGACTGGTACCAGGAGACCGGGAACTCCCAGCCGAAAACGGTGTTCTTCGCCGACGACTCGGCGAACAGCGACACCGTCGAGCCACCCTGGTCGTAGATCATCCAGAACACGGCCGCGGCGACGAAGAACCAGATGTACGCGGACATCTTCGACTGCTCGGCACGGTCCAGCTCCTTGTCCCGCTTGATGCGGGCGATGACCAGGACCGGGATGATCAGACCGGCGAGGGTGATCGGGACCAGCAGCCAGTTCAGCGTGTAGTGGCCGGAGAAACCGACGATCGCGTAGAAGACGGCCGCGACACCCGCCCACAGCGCCGACTTGCGCAGCGTGGCCGTCTTCTGCTCGGCCGTGAGCGGCGTCGGGACGACGCTGGAGTGTGCGCTCAGGTGGCGGCTGCCGAGCAGGAACTGGGCGAGACCCAGCGCCATGCCGAGCGCGGCGAGCGCGAAGCCCAGGTGCCAGTTGACGTTCTCACCGACGGTGCCGATGACCAGCGGGGCGGCGAAGGCACCGAGGTTGATGCCGATGTAGAAGATCGTGAAGCCACCGTCGCGGCGCGGGTCCTGCGGGCCGTCGTAGAGGTGGCCGACCATCGTGGAGATGTTGGCCTTGAGCAGACCGGAACCGATCGCGACCAGGCCGAGGCCCGCGTAGAAGGTGCCCGAGCTCGGCAGCGCCAGGGTCAGGTGACCCAGCATGATGACCGCACCCGCGACGGCGACCGTCTTGCGGGGGCCGAGGACGCGGTCCGCGAACCAGCCGCCGGGGAGGGTGAGCAGGTACACCAGCGACAGGTACACCGAGTAGATCGCGGTCGCGGTGGCCGCGCTCATGTGCAGCCCGCCCGGTGCCACCAGGTACAGCGGGAGCAGGGCCTTCATGCCGTAGTAGGAGAAACGCTCCCACATCTCGGTCATGAAGAGAGTGGCCAGTCCTCGCGGGTGGCCGAAGAAGGTCTTCCCGGAGCCGGGGGTGTCCGGGCGGACCGTCGTCAGGCTGGACGCCATGGTCGTTCCTTGCTGGGGGGCTTTCCTTTCGAGGCCGGCGGATGCCGACCCGCACACAAAAGAGACCTTCAGCGGCAGATGAGCGCCAAAGGTCCCCGTGGTGCTACAGGCGTAGATTCACCATACGGCAGGACAGTGCCGGATATGGAAGGACTTGAGACAGGTATCACAGGGGATCAAGGAACCCTGGGCGCTGTTTCGAAGGTCCTTCTCAGGATGACACCCCGCGACCACAGGTCCGTACCAAGATCGCGGCAGGTGGTGCGGGGGGTCCGTGAGGGAACTGTGCGCAGGTGTGTCCGGCATGTCCACGGGTGTCCTTCGGTAAGAAACAGAGGCGCCGATCACACCTCTGAGTGACCACCGGGCGGACTACCATCAGCTCATGACCCGTGTACTGCTCGCCGAGGACGACGCGTCCATCTCGGAGCCGCTGGCCCGCGCACTGCGCCGGGAAGGTTACGAGGTCGAGGTCCGTGAGGACGGCCCGACGGCGCTCGACGCCGGCATCCAGGGCGGCATCGACCTGGTCGTGCTGGACCTCGGCCTGCCCGGCATGGACGGTCTCGAGGTGGCCCGCCGGCTGCGCGCCGAGGGGCACACCATCCCCATCCTGATCCTGACCGCGCGCGCCGACGAGGTGGACACCGTGGTCGGCCTCGACGCGGGCGCCGACGACTACGTCACCAAGCCCTTCCGGCTCGCCGAGCTGCTCGCCCGCGTCCGGGCCCTGCTGCGGCGCGGTGCCGCCGAGCCGCAGCAGCCGCCCGCCACCCACGGCGTGCGCATCGACGTCGAGTCGCACCGCGCGTGGATGGGCGACGAGGAGCTCCAGCTCACCGCCAAGGAGTTCGACCTGCTGCGGGTCCTGGTGCGGGACGCGGGCCGGGTCGTCACCCGCGACCAGCTGATGCGCGAGGTCTGGGACACGACCTGGTGGTCGTCGACCAAGACCCTCGACATGCACATCTCCTGGCTGCGCAAGAAGCTGGGCGACGACGCGGCCAACCCCCGCTACATCGCTACCGTGCGTGGCGTGGGTTTCCGCTTCGAGAAGAGCTGAGCCCGCGGGACCCCTCGGGACAACGGGCTTTGCGGGATAAGAGGACATGCGTCGCCGACTGATCCAGTCCACGCTCGCCGTGGTTCTCGTCGTCATCGCGGTCTTCGGCGTGTCCCTGGTGATCGTCGAGAGCCGCACGATCAGCAGCAGCGCCCAGGAACGCGTGGACTCCGAGGCGGTCCGGCTGGTCGGCATCGTGGACAGCCGACTGCTCGGCAAGGAGGACGTCACCGCGGCCATCCTGCACGACCAGGTCACGCAGGACCGTTACGCCGTGATCCGGATCCCCGGGCGGCCGGACATCGCGATCGGCGAGAAGCCGGCCGGGGACGTCATCCACGCCGAGGAGCGGGGCGAGGGGGGCGAGCTCGTCCGGGTCGAGGAGCCGCGCTCCACCGTGACCCGCGAGGTCGGCCGCACGCTGCTGATCATCGGCGCGGTCGCGTTGCTCGCGGTGATCGCCGCCGTCCTCCTCGCGATCCGCCAGGCCAACCGCCTGGCCTCGCCGCTGACCGACCTCGCCGAGACCGCCGAGCGCCTCGGCTCGGGCGACCCGCGCCCCCGCCACAAGCGGTACGGCGTCCATGAGCTGGACCGGGTCGCGGACGTCCTCGACTCCTCCGCCGAGCGCATCGCCCGTATGCTCACCGCCGAGCGCCGCCTCGCCGCCGACGCCTCCCACCAGCTGCGCACGCCGCTCACCGCGCTGTCGATGCGGCTGGAGGAGATCACCCTCACCGACGACCCGGACACGGTGAAGGAGGAGGCGACCATCGCGCTCACCCAGGTGGAACGCCTGACGGACGTCGTGGAACGCCTCCTGACCAACTCCCGCGACCCGCGCACGGGCTCCGCCGTCTCCTTCGACCTCGACGAGGTCATCCAGCAGCAGCTCGCGGAGTGGCGCCCGGCGTACCGCAGCGCGGGCCGCGCGATCGTCAGCTCGGGCAAGCGCCACCTCCAGGCCGTCGGCACGCCCGGTGCCGTGGCGCAGGTCCTGGCGGCGCTGATCGAGAACTCGCTGATGCACGGGGGCGGCACGGTCGCGATGCGCACCCGCGTCATCGGCAACCAGGCGGTCGTCGAGGTGACCGACGAGGGCCCCGGTGTCCCCGCCGACCTCGGCGCGCGGATCTTCGAGCGGACGATCAGCGGACGCAACTCCACCGGCATCGGCCTGGCCGTCGCCCGCGACCTCGCCGAGGCCGACGGCGGCCGCCTGGAGATGCTCCAGGCCCAGCCCCCGGTCTTCGGCCTGTTCCTGGCCCGCACCCCCGTGAAGCGGGCGCCGGCACCGGACGACGAGGAACCGACGGTCCGCTGAGGCGGTGCCGTGCGGCGGGTGTCAGCTGACCACCCGGGTCCTCGGCTTTTCCTTCGCCTCCGCCTCGAGGAACGATTCCGCGTCGGCGACGGCCTCGCGGGCCGGCAGCGCGCGGAACACCCAGGTGCGGTAGGACCAGAAGCGGAAGAGGGTGGCGACGCCGATGCCGAGGAACTTGAAGACGTTGCTCTGGATCGGGCTGTCCCAGCCGAAGCCGTACGTCGCCGCGTACAGGATGCCGTTCTCGATGACCAGGCCGACGACGCTGAACAGCAGGAACAGCGTGAGTTCCTTGCTGCGGCGGCTCCTGTCGCGGTCCCGGTAGGTGAAGTAGCGGAAGCCGACGTAGTTGAAGGCGATCGCGACGACGGTCGCGATGACACTGGCCCGCACCACCTGGAGATCGGTGACGTGGCGTACCAGGTTGAACACGCCCAGGTTGACGAGGAGCCCGGCACCGCCCACCGCGCCGAATTTGGCCACTTCGTGTACGAGCCGTCGAAGCCTCGAGGAACCACGTTCCATGGTCGTACAGGCCCCCGTCCGGTCGGATTTCGTCAACCCAGTCATGCTAACCACCCCCACAGGGGTTTTCCTGTGGACCGGCTCACGGGTCGGCCACAGCTCGGAAAGAGGTCGGAAAACGCCCGTTATGAGGCCGGAAAATGGCGGGTAAGAGGCGCGGAATCCGGCCCGCTTGGCCTGGCCGATACCCTGGGGGCGTGACGTTCCCGGTAGTCGGCATGGTCGGCGGGGGCCAGCTCGCGCGTATGACGCACGAAGCGGGCATCCCGTTGGGCATCAGGTTCAAGCTCCTCAGTGACACTCCTCAGGATTCCGCGGCGCAGGTCGTCAGCGATGTCGTCGTCGGCGACTATCGCGACCTGGAGACGCTGCGCGAGTTCGCGCGCGGCTGTGACGTGATCACCTTCGATCACGAGCACGTGCCGACCGAGCACCTCAGGGCCCTGGAGGCGGACGGCATCCCCGTGCGCCCCGGCCCCGACGCGCTCGTGCACGCCCAGGACAAGGGTGTGATGCGCGCGAAACTCGACGCGATCGGCGTGCCGTGTCCACGCCACCGTCTCGTCAGCGACCCGCAGGACGTGGCGGCCTTCGCGGCGGAAGGGGACGGCTTCCCCGTCGTCCTCAAGACCGTGCGCGGCGGCTACGACGGCAAGGGCGTGTGGGTGGTGGACTCCGTCGAGGAGGCCGCCGACCCCTTCCGCGCCGGCGTCCCCGTGCTCGCCGAGGAGAAGGTCGACTTCGTCCGCGAGCTCGCCGCCAACGTCGTACGCTCCCCGCACGGCCAGGCCGTGGCCTACCCGGTCGTCGAGTCGCAGCAGGTCAACGGCGTCTGCGACACGGTGATCGCGCCCGCCCCCGACCTCGACGAGGGCCTGGCCCTGCGCGCCGAGGAGATGGCGCTGCGGATAGCCCAGGAGCTCGGTGTCGTCGGCCACCTCGCCGTCGAGCTGTTCCAGACCCGCGACGGCCGCATCCTCGTCAACGAGCTGGCGATGCGCCCGCACAACTCCGGCCACTGGTCGATGGACGGCGCGGTCACCTCGCAGTTCGCCAACCACGTCCGCGCGGTCCTCGACCTCCCGCTCGGCGACCCGCGCCCGCGCGCGAAGTGGACGGTCATGGTCAACGTCCTGGGCGGCGACTACCCGGACATGTACTCCGCGTACCTGCACTGCATGGCCCGCGACCCCCAGCTCAAGATCCACATGTACGGCAAGGACGTGAAGCCCGGCCGCAAGGTCGGCCACGTCAACACCTACGGCGACCACCTCGACGACGTGCTGGAGCGCGCCCGTCACGCAGCCGGCTACCTGAGAGGCACGATCACCGAATGAGCCCTGTTGTTGGCATCGTCATGGGTTCGGACTCCGACTGGCCCGTCATGGAGGCCGCGGCCCAGGCCCTCGACGAGTTCGAGATCGGCTACGAGGTCGACGTCGTCTCCGCACACCGCATGCCGCGCGAGATGATCGCGTACGGCGAGCAGGCCGCGGACCGGGGGATCAAGGTGATCATCGCCGGGGCGGGCGGCGCCGCCCACCTGCCCGGCATGCTCGCCTCGGTGACCCCGCTGCCGGTGATCGGCGTGCCCGTGCCGCTGAAGTACCTGGACGGCATGGACTCCCTGCTGTCGATCGTGCAGATGCCGGCCGGTGTCCCGGTCGCCACCGTCTCGGTCGCCGGCGCCCGCAACGCCGGCCTGCTCGCGGCCCGCATCCTCGCCGCGCACGACGAGGAACTCCTCGGCCGTATGCGGGAGTTCCAGCAGGAACTGAACGACCAGGCCACCGAGAAGGGCAAGCGCCTGCGCTCCAAGGTCGAGGGCTCGGGCGCCGGCTTCGGCTTCGGCAAGTGATCCGTATGACCTCGCTGGAAGAAGCCCGGGAGCTGCTGCGGGAGTTCCCCGTCGTCGACGGGCACAACGACCTGCCGTGGGCGCTGCGTGAACAGGTCCGCTACGACCTCGACGCCCGCGACATCGCCACCTCCCAGCGCGCCCATCTGCACACCGACCTCCCCCGCCTGCGAGAGGGCGGGGTCGGCGCGCAGTACTGGTCGGTGTACGTCCGCGCGGACCTGCCCGACGCGGTCCCGGCGACGCTGGAACAGATCGACTGCGTACGGCAGTTGATCGCACGCCATCCGGCGGACCTGCGGGCCGCGCTGACGGCGGCCGACATGGAGCAGGCGCGCGCGGAGGGCCGTATCGCCTCGCTCATGGGTGCGGAGGGCGGCCACTCCATCGCCGACTCCCTCGGCACCCTGCGCGGGCTGTACGGCCTCGGCGTGCGCTACATGACCCTCACGCACAACGACAACGTGGCGTGGGCGGACTCGGCGACGGACGCGCCGGCGGTCGGCGGGCTCTCGGCGTTCGGGCGCGAGGTGGTCCGGGAGATGAATCGTCTCGGCATGCTGGTCGACCTCTCCCACGTGGCGGCGACGACCATGCGGGACGCGCTGGACGCGACGAGCGCCCCGGTGATCTTCTCGCACTCCTCGTCGCGGGCCGTGTGCGACCATCCGCGCAACATCCCGGACGACGTGCTGGAGCGGCTGCCCGCCAACGGCGGTGTCGCGATGGTGACGTTCGTGCCGAAGTTCGTGCTCCAGGCGGCCGTGGACTGGACGGCCGAGGCCGACGCGAACATGCGCGCCCACGGCTTCCACCACCTCGACACGACCGCCGAGGCGATGAAGGTCCACCGCGCCTTCGAGGAGCGCACCCCCCGTCCGATCGCCACGGCGTCCACGGTCGCCGACCACCTCGACCACATGCGCGAGGTCGCCGGCATCGACCACCTCGGCATCGGCGGCGACTACGACGGCACGGCCTTCACACCCGACGGCCTCGACGACGTCTCCGGATACCCCAACCTGATCGCCGAACTCCTGGACCGCGGCTGGTCGAAGACCGACCTGGCCAAGCTGACCTGGCAGAACGCGGTACGGGTGCTGGGCGCGGCCGAGGACGTGGCCCGCGACCTCCAGGCCACGCGCTCGCCGTCCAACGCGACGATCGAGTCGCTGGACGGCTGACCGGACGCCCGGACTTCCGGGACTCCCGGGGCTCCCGGGAGTACCCGGAAGCGGCCGCGGGACGGCTCGGGCGGGCGCGCGGGGTAGCCCGAACGCCCCGCCCACCAGGAAGCGCCCCCGGCCCCGTGGGACGGTGACCGTACTGCTGATCAGGACGGCGATCACGACGTACGGAGACCTCCATGGCAGAGCTCCAGGACGAACTGCACACCACCCCCGAGGTCGGCGAGCTCGACGAGCTGTCGGATCCCTTCGACGCGTACGCGCTCGTCTCCGACCCGGACGCCGCCCCTCTGGAGCGCGCCCACGCCATCCTGGCCGCGCACCCCGTCGCCGACGGCTACAGCGGGCTGCCGTGGGCGCTGCGGCACCTGCCCTGGTACGACCTGGAGGACGGCGAGAGCGCCGTCGACACGGACATGCCCCGGCTGCGCGAGGGGCACGTCGGCGCGCTGCTGTGGTCGCTGCACCTGCCGGAGGGGCTGGTCGCCGACCGGGCGGTGGGGGCGACCCTGGAGCAGCTGGACCTGGTGCGGTCGGTGATCGGCGGGCATCCCGAGGGGCTGCGGCTGGCCCGCAGCGCGGGGCAGGTCATCGACGCCCGCAACTGCGGCCGGGTCGCCGTCCTGCTGGGGCCCGCCGCGGCCGCCGCGATCGACGACTCGGTGAGCATCCTGCGCGTCCTGCACTCGCTCGGTCTGCGCGTGCTCACCCTGTCCGGCACGTCCTGGGCGAGCGAGGCGGGGCTGACCCGGTTCGGCGAGGAGGTCGTGCGCGAGATGAACCGGCTCGGCGTGCTCGCCGACGTCTCCGGCGCCTCCGAGGCCACCGTCCGCCGCACCCTCGCCCTGTCCAAGGCACCCGTGCTGTGCACCCGCTCCGCCGCCCGCGCCCTGCGCCCCCACCCGGCCAACCTCCCCGACGACCAGCTCGCCGCCCTGGGCGCCGCCAAGGGCGTGTGCATGGTGCCCCTGACCGCCGAGCAGACCGGCCCGACGGTCCGTGACGTCGCCGACCACCTCGACCACGTCCGCGAGGTCGCCGGGCCGCAGAGCGTCGGCCTGTCGGGCACCTACGACTCCGGCGCGGCGCACCCCCAGGACCTCGCCGACGCCTCCTGCTACCCGCGCCTCATCGCCGAACTGCTCCGCCGCGGCTGGTCCGAGCCGGACGTCGCCCTCCTCGCCTGGGGCAACGTCCAGCGCGCCCTGCGCACCGCCGACTTCACCGCGAAGGCCGCCCAGCAGCGCAGGGAGCCGTCCACGGCGAGGATCGCCGAACTGGACGGCTGAACCGGCCCCGCGTCCGTCTCAGTCCAGCCCCTCCTGGTGCTCGATCCGGCACAGGCAGAACGGGTGCCCGGCCGGGTCGGCGTACACCTGGAAGTCCTTCTTCTCCCGGTCCTCCAGGTCCAGCGGTCGCGCGCCCAGCGCCAGCACCTTCTCGTGGGCCGCGTCGATCTCCTCCCAGGTGGCCCCGGCGTCGAAGTCCAGGTGGAACTGCTGGGCGTTGCGGTCGGCGCGCGGCCACTCGGGCGGGGCGAGGCCCTCGGCCCGCTGGAAGGCGAGCCGCGGCCCTCCGGGGACCTGGAGGACGACCCAGTCGTCGTCCTCCGCCTGGGGCGTGCCGCCGCCGACCCGGGCGTAGAAGTCGGCGAGCGCGTGCGGGTCGGGGCAGTCGATCACGACGTTGCGGACATGTGCCACGGGCGGCATGGGGCCTCCAGGTCTCAGCGGCGCCAGTTTCAGCGGCGCACGGTTCTCAGCAGGCGCAGAGGCAGAACGGGTGCCCTGCCGGGTCCGCGTACACACGGAACGAGCGCGAGCGGTCCGCCGCGTCCAGCGCCTTCGCGCCAAGCGCCAGCACGCCCTTCTCGGCCGTGTCCAGGTCGTCGACGGTGAGGTCCAGGTGGAACTGCTGCGAGCGGTCGGCCGCGGGCCACGCCGGCGGTACGAAACCGGGGGCGGCCTGGAAGGCCAGCGACCCGCCTCCGGGCACCTTCAGGTCGACCCAGTCCCCCTCTCCCTCGACGGTGCCGCCGAGCACCTCGGCGTAGAAACCGGCCAGCGCGCGCGGGTCGGGACAGTCCAGGACGACCTGGCCCAGCTTGGCGAGTGCCATGACTCACTCCTCACTCGAAGGCGATCGTTACCCGTAGGAGCGGGTAACCAGTAACCGTTACCGCATGCTCGCGCATGGCCGGTAACGTCGCAAGGGGAAATGCGGGAGGTGGCGTGCAGCCATGAGTGGAAGATCGCCCGCGCCGGGCGGCCTGGCTCTGATCGAGTCCCTGGTGAACACGCTCGACGTCGAGACGGGCACGGACACCCTCGACACGGCCGACGCGCGCGAGCGCTTCGGCCTCGCCGAGGACGACCTGCCGTACGCCCGCGAGCTCCGCGAGTCGCTGCGCGCGACCCTGCTCGCCCACGCGGGGCACCCCCCGCACCACGCGGTCACCCCGCTCGGCGACCTGCTCGCGGCGGCCCCGCTGCTCGTGACGGTCGACGCGCGGGACGGCACGGCCCGACTGGTGCCGCGGCGGGCAACGGCGCCCGGCGACGAGGGCCCGCTGCTCTCCCGCGTCGCCGCGGCCGTCGCCGAGGCGCTCGTCGCGGGGACCTGGACCCGGCTGAAGGCCTGCGAGGCGGTCACCTGCCACTGGGCGTACTACGACCGCAGTCCGGCCGGGCGCAGCCGCTGGTGCTCGATGCAGGTGTGCGGGGCCCGCGCGAAGATGCGCCGGTACCGCGCCAAGGAGGGGTGATCCACAGGGAGTTCACCGGCCACGCGGCCGTCCCGTGAGGCAGAATGCAGACTGACGTCGGTTCGGCCGGCTGAGCCCCGGCCGAACCGACGTCGTGCGTACGGTTACGCGGTCGGGCGGCCCATCGCCCGGTACGTCCAGCCCGCCTTGCGCCACAGCTGCGGGTCGAGGGCGTTGCGCCCGTCGAGGATCACCCGGGCCGCCGCGACCTCGCCGAGCGCGGCCGGGTCCAGCTCACGGAACTCGCGCCACTCGGTCAGGTGCAGGACGACGTCGGCGCCCCGGACCGCTTCCAGCGCGGAGTCGGCGTAGCCCAGGGTGGGGAAGACCCGGCGGGCGTTCTCCATGCCCTTGGGGTCGTAGACGGTCACCTGGCCGCCCTGGAGGTGGATCTGCCCGGCGACGTTCAGCGCGGGGGAGTCGCGCACGTCGTCGGAGTCGGGCTTGAAGGTGGCGCCGAGCACCGCGACCCGCTTGCCCAGGAAGGGGCCGCCGCCCAGCACCTGCCGGGCCAGCTCCACCATCTGGCCGCGCTGGCGCATGTTGATGGAGTCGATCTCGCGCAGGAAGGTCAGCGCCTGGTCGGCACCGAGCTCACCGGCGCGCGCCATGAAGGCACGGATGTCCTTCGGCAGGCAGCCGCCGCCGAAGCCGATCCCGGCCCGCAGGAACTTCTTGCCGATCCGGTCGTCGTACCCGATGGCCTCGGCGAGCTTGGCGACGTCGCCGCCGGCGGCCTCGCAGACCTCCGCCATCGCGTTGATGAAGGAGATCTTGGTGGCGAGGAAGGAGTTCGCGGAGGTCTTCACCAGCTCGGCGGTCGGGAAGTCCGTCACCACGAACGGCGACCCCTCCTCGACCGGGGTGGCGTACACCTCGCGCAGCAGCTTCTCGGCGCGCTCGCTGCGCACGCCGACCACGATCCGGTCGGGGTGCAGGGTGTCGTCGACGGCGAAGCCCTCGCGCAGGAACTCCGGGTTCCAGGCCAGCTCGGCGTCGTCGCCGGCCGGGGCGTTCTCGGCCAGGTAGGCGGCCAGACGGTCGGCGGAGCCGACGGGCACGGTCGACTTGCCGACGACGAGGGCGGGGCCGTGCAGATGCGGAGCGAGCGAGGCGATCGCGGACTCGACGTACGACATGTCGCAGGCGTACTCGCCGTGCTTCTGCGGGGTGTTCACGCAGACGAAGTGGACGTCGCCGAACGCGCCGAGCTCCGCCCAGTCCTGGGTGAAGCGCAGCCGCCCGGTCGTACCCTGGAATCCGGCGACATGCCGGCGCAGCAACTCCTCCAGGCCGGGCTCGTACATCGGGGCCTCGCCCCGCTCCAGTTTCTCGATCTTCTCGCGGACGACGTCCAGGGCGAGCACCTCGAAGCCGAGTTCGGCCATGGCCGCGGCGTGCGTGGCGCCGAGATAACCGGTGCCGATCACGGTGATCTTGAGGGCCATGGGTGCTCCTGGTCTGGATGTCGTCGGTGCGGGAGCGAGCATAGTCGGGGCGTGCCGAGCGCTTTCACCGGGCAGATTTCCAGCTGTCGCCAAGGTCACGTCTCAGTCGTGTGGGCGGAGCTCTAAAATTTGAGTTACTTAACGGTAATTAGCGTGATCACCCCAGCATCACCCCAGCGTTTATGGAGCGTGAGAGACCTTGGCCGGATCGGCTGACTTCGACCTGTACCGCCCGTCCGAGGAGCACGACATGCTCCGGGACGCGATCCGTTCACTGGCCGAGGCGAAGATCGCGCCGTACGCCGCAGCGGTGGACGAGGAGGCGCGCTTCCCGCAGGAAGCACTGGACGCGCTCGTGGCCAACGACCTGCACGCCGTACACGTACCCGAGGAGTACGGCGGCGCGGGCGCGGACGCGCTGGCGACGGTGATCGTGATCGAGGAGGTGGCGCGCGCCTGTGTCTCCTCCTCCCTGATCCCCGCGGTGAACAAGCTGGGCTCGCTGCCGGTGATCCTGTCCGGCTCGGAGGACCTGAAGAAGAGGTACCTGACCCCGCTGGCCAAGGGCGACGCGATGTTCTCGTACGCGCTCTCCGAGCCCGACGCGGGCTCCGACGCGGCCGGCATGAAGACGAAGGCGGTCCGCGACGGCGGCCACTACGTCCTCAATGGCGTGAAGCGCTGGATCACCAACGCGGGCGTCTCCGACTACTACACGGTGATGGCCGTGACCGACCCGGAGAAGCGCTCCAAGGGCATCTCCGCGTTCGTCGTCGAGAAGGCGGACCCGGGTGTCTCCTTCGGCGCCCCGGAGAAGAAGCTCGGCATCAAGGGCTCCCCGACCCGCGAGGTCTACCTCGACAACGTGCGCATCCCGGCCGACCGCATGATCGGCGAGGAGGGCACCGGCTTCGCCACGGCGATGAAGACCCTCGACCACACCCGCATCACCATCGCCGCCCAGGCCCTCGGTGTCGCCCAGGGCGCCCTCGACTACGCCAAGGGCTACGTCCGCGAGCGCAAGCAGTTCGGCAAGCCGATCGCCGACTTCCAGGGCATCCAGTTCATGCTCGCCGACATGGCCATGAAGATCGAGGCCGCCCGCCAGCTGACGTACGCGGCGGCCGCGAAGTCCGAGCGTGGCGACTCCGACCTCACCTTCCAGGGCGCGGCGGCGAAGTGCTTCGCCTCCGACGTGGCGATGGAGGTCACCACGGACGCGGTGCAGTTGCTGGGCGGCTACGGCTACACCCGCGACTACCCGGTCGAGCGCATGATGCGGGACGCCAAGATCACCCAGATCTATGAAGGCACGAATCAGGTTCAGCGGATAGTGATGGCGCGCAACCTGCCGTAGCCGCAGGCGAGTTGCCGCCAGAGGGGCGTCCGGATCTCCGGGCGCCCCTTTCTCATACGTCCCCTTGCACCAGCGCGTGCAGATGCTGGTCGTGCCACCCGTCCGCGTGCAGCAGCGCACCCCGCATCGTGCCCTCGAAGGCGTACCCGGCCTTGGCGGCCACCCGGCAGGACGCCTCGTTCGCCACGGAGTGGCACAGCCGCAGCCGATGCAGGCCGAGGTCGTCCAGGGCCCACCGGCTGAGGTGCCGGGTCGCCTCGACCACGACCCCGTGGCCGCGGGCCGGGGGCAGCACCCAGTAGACGACCTCGGCGCTGCCGCCCGCGAGGTCGACGTCGTTGAGCCCGATGAGCCCCACGACCGCGCCGCCGTCCGGCCGAGCGACGGCCCAGACGGCACCGGTCTCGGCCCGCCACCGCTCGTGCATGCGCGCGATGCGCCGACGCGCGTCCTCCGGCGTCTCCACGACCAGGAGGTTCCACTGGCTGATCGCCGGATCCCGGCCGGCGGCGACCAGGGCGTCGGCGTCGGCCGGCTCCCAGGCACGCAGTTCCAGGCCGGAGCGCGGCAGGCGCAGCACCGGTTGGGCGCTGTCCGCCATCCGGCCCGCGGGGACGACGGCCGGTACGGGTGTACGGGGGATCATCGCGGCATCCTGCCACAACCCCGGTAACTCCCGTACAGGTAAAGGGAGTCATGGCCGGCCACCGTCGTCGCTACGTTGATGCGCAGTCCGATCACCGATGCCCGAAGGAGACCGACCCCGATGTCCGACCTGCGTACAGACGTGTCCCACTCCGCTCGTATCTGGAACTACTGGCTGGGCGGGACGGACCACTTTCCCGTCGACAAGGAGGTCGGGGACCAGATCCTCTCGTTCGTACCGGCGTTGCCCCGCTCGGCCCTCGCCGACCGCCGCTTCCTGGCCCGCGCGGTGCGGTATCTGGCGGGGGAGGCGGGGATACGCCAGTTCCTGGACATCGGGTCGGGCCTGCCGACCGCCGACAACACCCATGAGGTGGCTCAACGCGTCGCGCCCGAGGCGCGGATCGTGTACGTCGACAACGACCCCCTCGTGCTCACCCACGCCCACGCGCTGCTGACCAGCACGCCCGAGGGCGCCACCGCCTATGTGCAGGCCGACGCGCACGACCCGGAGGCGATCCTGCGGGAGGCGGCCCGCACCCTCGACCTCGACCGGCCGGTGGCCGTCACCCTGCTGGGCGTCCTCAACTTCGTGATGGTCACCGAGGAGGCCGTCGCCATCGTGCGCCGGCTGATGGACGCCCTTCCCGCGGGCAGTCACCTCGTCGTCTCGCACCCCACCACCGAGGTCGACGGGGAGGCGATGACGGGCGCGGTGGAGTACTGGAACAGCCAGGGCTCGGCGCCGATGACCCTGCGCGACCGCAGCGACCTCCTCCGCTTCTTCGAGGGCCTGGAACTCCTCGACCCGGGCGTCGTCACCTGCTCGCGCTGGCGCCCCGACACGGCGGAGGCCGACATCGTCGACGTCACGCACTTCGCCGGTGTGGGCCGCAAGCCGTAACTCCACCGGCCCCTTCGGACACGAAGCGGATTACCGACGTCCGCCGGATGGCGCGGCGCCGCCGGGAGGCGTATGCCGGAAGGGCACCCGGGCCCACGAGAGCCCGAGGCACACTCACCCGCAGGAGGAGCCATGACCAAGTCCGGAATGCAGCCCGGTACGCAGTCCGCCGGCATGACCGCCATGAGCAGGGAGATGCAGGCCTGCGTCGAGGCGTGCATGTCCTGCCACACCGTCTGCGAGGAGACCATGAGCTCCTGCCTGCAGGCGGGCGGCCCGGACCGTATGCCCATCATGCGCGCGCTGATGGACTGCTCCGAGATGACCCGCATGTGCGCGGACATGATGATGCGCCGCTCGCCGATGTCGGCCGAGATGTGCGCGATGTGCGCCAAGGCCTGTGACATGTGCGCCGAGGCGTGTATGTCCATGCCGGACGACCCCATGATGATGCGCTGCGCCGAGGCCTGTCGCCGCTGCGCCGAGACGTGCCGCACGATGGCGGGCGCCGCGATGTGACGCCCCCCTGAACGCGGTCGAGGGGCACCCCGGGAAGGGGTGCCCCTCGAACGGTGTACGCGCGCTCAGTTGCCGGAGACCGTCACCTTGTCGCCGTTGTTCAGCTCGTTCACCAGCGTCTTCACCTTCGCCTTGTCCCAGACGAGGTTGCCCCCGGAGGAGCCCGAGACCGGCATGTTCATCGAGGTGCCGTCACCTCCGCTGACACCCTTCATCGCCCAGAACATCGACGCCAGGTCCCACAGGCCCATGTCCTTGTCGACGATCAGGGAGTCCAGGCCCGCACCCATGGTCGGGTAGAGCTTGAAGGGGTTCAGGACGGTCGAGGGGGTCGCCACCTGGTGGGCGAGGGCGGCCAGGAACTTCTGCTGGTTCTTCGTGCGCTGGAGGTCGGACGCGGCGAAGGCGTGCCGGGTGCGGACGAAGGCGAGCGCCTGCTCGCCGTTCAGGGTCTGCTTGCCCGCCTTGAAGTCGGCGCCCGAGTACTTGTCCTTGAAGCCCTTGTCGATGGTGATGTCGACGCCACCGACCGCGTCCACGATGTTCGCGAAGCCGTTGAAGCCGATCTCGACGTAGTGGTCGATGTGCAGACCGGTGTTGTACTCGATCGCGCGGACCAGCAGCGTCGGGCCGTCCTCGGCGTACGCGGCGTTCAGCTTGGTGTGCCGGCCCGTGCCCTTGAAGGTCTTGCCGGACTCCGAGCCCACGTACGACGGGATCTCCACGTCGGAGTCGCGCGGGAGCGAGATCAGCGTGTCGCCGCTGTCGCCGACGTGCAGGATCATCATCGAGTCCGTCCGCTTGCCGTCGGCGGAGCCGGTGTGCAGATCCTTCTTCTGCTCGGCGGTCATGCCCTCGCGGCTGTCGGAGCCGACGATGAGGTAGTTGGTGCCGTCGCCCGCCTCGGGCCGGTCGATGACCTTGGACAGGTCGACCTCGCGCTTGAGTTTGGAGTCGGCCCAGAAGTACGTGCCGATGGTGGTCACCACCAGCACGGTCACGACGGTGATCGCCGTCCACTTGATCCGGCGTCGCCAGTTCGGCGCGGGTCTGCCGGACTCCCGCATGCGCGAACCGGGCACACCGGTCCCGCCGCCACCTCCGTAGACCTGCCCCGTGTTGTAGCCGCTGTCGTAGTCCTCGGCGCCGTCGACGTACGACGGCTGCTGCGGGACTCCGCCGGCGTACGGCGGAGACGCGGGGGCGGGGCCGCCCCCGTAGGCACCCGGGGCGGGCCGGCGGACCTGCCGCATGACGCGAGCGCTCTCAGGCTGTGCGCTGGCGCTGCCGCCTCCGTACCGGGAGCCGCGGTTGTCGTCGGACCATCCCTCGGGCCAATCGTTCATGCGCCCCAGTGTGCAGGGCAGGGGCATGTGCCTTACAAGGTTCGTCGGAAAATAAGGGCCGGGCTGTTGCCAACCTGACACAAATTCCGCAGATGTCACCCCGGCATAAGGTGGAGGCCATGACAGAACAGGTCCGCGTCGCGGAATCGGAAACTCCGGATATCCCGGGCAAGCCGACCGCGGCCTCCCGGACGACCCTCAGCTACATCATGACCCACAACGACACGAACCTGCTGGGGACCGTGCACGGTGGCGTGATCATGAAGCTCGTCGACGACGCGGCGGGCGCGGTGGCCGGACGCCACTCCGGCGGGCCCGCCGTCACCGCGTCCATGGACGAGATGGTCTTCCTGGAGCCGGTACGCGTCGGCGACCTCGTCCATGTGAAGGCCCAGGTCAACTGGACCGGCCGGACCTCCATGGAGGTCGGCGTACGCGTCCTGGCCGAGCGCTGGAACGAGTCCGCCCCGGCCACCCAGGTCGGCTCGGCCTACCTGGTCTTCGCCGCCGTCGACGCCGACGGCAAGCCGCGCCGGGTGCCGCACGTCATCCCCGAGACGGAACGCGACAAACGGCGCTACCAGGAGGCCCAGATCCGCCGCACCCACCGCCTGGCCCGCCGCCGCGCCATCAAGGAACTGCGCGAGAAGCGGGCGGCGCAGGGCTACGAGGACTGACCCCACGCCGCGCCCCGACCGAGGACCGGCACGGGTTCGCCGCGTTGCCGGCCACTGCCTGGCCATGGCTGACACGGTCGGCTCTTGGCCGGCCTCGCCGCGCACCCGACGGCCTGCTGAGCGCGCCCTCCCCCCAGGCGCCGGAGGCCTACGCGCAGCCCACCTCGTCGCCCCGCACCACAGCCGACTCCGCCCGGTCCGGATTCTGGGCGCGTACCTTGCGTACCTGGCGGAAGTCCGGCCCGGCGATCACCTTCAGCGTCGGGCCGAGACCTGGCACCGCCCGGAGTTCGCTGCCGGGCAGCGCGGCCGCGAGGGACCGGGCGGAGCGGTCCCAGCGCGGGTCGTGCGTGACGACCGTCCGCCGTACCGTGTGGTCCGCCGTCACCGGCCGGCCCGTCGTACGGAATCCGGCCGCCACCAGCGCCGCGTCGACCCGTCGGCCGAGTCCGTTCGTGGTGGTGCCGTTCTCCACCTGGACGCGGATCCGCTGCGGGGCCACCTCCACGCGCGGGAGCGGGCTGCGCGGCCGGGGCCCGGCGGACAGTGGCCTGTCGTCGCGGAGGGCTTTGAAGAGGCGCTCGGAGCGGGCGGGGTCCCACTTCAGGGTCGAGCCGATGCCTTTCACGGCGTAGCCCATGTCCCGGATCGGCACGGTCGTGAACTCGGACGACGACGGTGAGAAGTTGCGCATCGCCCGCCCCAGGTCCAGCAGTTCGTTCGTGCCGAACCCCCGGTCCGCCCGCACCGACCCCAGCACCGCCCGCGCCACGTCCCGGAACCGCAGCGGGTTCAGCAGGACGCCGGAGGAGCTCGCGCGGTCCACCAGGGCCGCCAGGAAACGCTGCTGGCGCTTCATCCGGCTGAGGTCGGCGGTGGCGTCGACGTGCCGGGAGCGCACGTACTGCAGCGCCGTGCCACCCGAGAGGGTGTGCCGGCCGGCCGGGAGGTCGAGCCCGGTGTAGGTGTCCTTCAGCGGCTCGGCGGTGCAGATCCGCACCCCGCCGAGCACGTCCACCGTCTTCATGAAGCTGGTGAAGTCGACCTCCAGATAGTGGTCGATCTTCACGCGGGTCATGTGCTCGACGGTCCGCACGGTCAGCTGCGGCCCGCCCTCGGCGTACGCCGCGTTGATCTTCAGTGGGTGCCCGGCGTGCCGCACGCCGGTGGTCCCGTCGACGTGCGCGGGCGTCTCCACGTACGAGTCGCGCGGCAGGCTCACCACGCTCGCCCGCTCCCGGTCCGCCGAGATGTGCACGATCATGATCGTGTCGGTGCAGTGGCACGGTTCGCCGCCCAGCCGGTATCTGCGCCGCTCCGCCTGCGAGATCTTCTCGCGGCCGTCGGTGCCGACCAGCAGGACGTTCATGCCGTGACCCGCGCGGGGCCGGTTCTTCATGTCCTTGAAGGGATCCACCCGGTCGATGTCCGAGTCGAGGCTGGTGACCAGCGAGTGCCCGATCCCGGCTGCCGCGAGGACCACCACGGACAGCGTGGTCGCCGCCCGCACGGCCCAGCGCGGCCGCCTGCGCCGTGCGGGCGGCCGCGGCGGGCGGCGGGACGGGTGCGGGGGGCGCTGCGGCCGGGCGGGGGACCGGGGCGGCATGGGCAAGGGGACACCTCCGGGCGTCAGCCGTACGTGGGGGATCCGTGAGCACAGTAGGCCCATACGATCTGTCGCCCGGAGCAGCGCACCCAGCGGGGCGCGGGGCTGTCCCCCGTTCGCGGTAACGTGAGCCCCCTATGAACGCCAACCCCGACGTGCAGCTCCCCGCCGTGTCCGTGATCATGCCCGTCCTCAACGAGGAGCGGCATCTGCGCGGAGCCGTCCAAGCGATCCTCGCGCAGGAGTACGCCGGCGAGATGGAGGTCGTCATCGCCCTCGGTCCGTCCACGGACCGCACGGACGAGATCGCCGCCCAGCTCGTGGCCGAAGACGCGCGGGTGCACACCGTGCCGAACCCCACCGGCCGTACGCCGGCCGCGCTGAACGCCGCGATCAAGGCATCCCGCCATCCGATCGTCGTCCGCGTCGACGGGCACGGCATGCTCTCGCCGAACTACATCGCCACCGCCGTACGGCTCCTGGAGGAGACCGGCGCGCAGAACGTCGGCGGCATCATGCACGCCGAGGGCGAGAACGACTGGGAGCACGCCGTCGCGGCCGCGATGACCTCCAAGATCGGGGTCGGCAACGCCGCCTTCCACACGGGCGGCCAGGCGGCCCCGGCCGAGACGGTCTACCTCGGCGTGTTCCGGCGCGAGGCGCTGGAGCAGCAGGGCGGCTACAACGAGGAGTTCATCCGCGCCCAGGACTGGGAGCTCAACTTCCGCATACGGGAGGCCGGCGGGCTGATCTGGTTCTCGCCGGAGCTGAGGGTGTCGTACCGGCCGCGGCCCAGCGTGAAGGCGCTCGCCAAGCAGTACAAGGACTACGGGCGTTGGCGGCACGTCGTCGCCCGCTACCACGAGGGCTCCATCAACCTGCGCTACCTCGCCCCGCCGACCGCCGTGTGCGCGATCGCGGCCGGTGTCCTGGTGGGCGGACTGCTCACCCCGTGGGGCTTCGTCGTCCCCGGCGGCTACCTCGCGGCGATCGTCGCCGGGTCGCTGCCCGCCGGCAAGGGACTGCCGCTGAAGGCGCGGCTCCAGATCCCCGTGGCCCTCGCCACCATGCACATGTCCTGGGGCTGGGGCTTCCTCACCAGCCCGCGCGCACTGGCCAGGAAGGTCATCGCCTCCCGCCGCCCGGCGGTCCTCACCTAGGGCCTGCCGTTCAGATCACGCCGCAGACGCGGGGCCTGATCCAAACGGCAGGCCCCAGCGGTGAGCACCTCCGGACGCCGACGGAACGCGGGCCCGGTCTACCAGGTGTAGGCCGGGTCGACCTTCATGCACGCGCCCTTGTCGGACGCGTTGAGGGCGTTCGCCGAATCGGGCGTCTTGTCGTCCTCCTCGGGCGCCTTGTACGTCGTACCCGATCGCCAGTCCGCGCCGACGACGAGGGTGACACCGGAGACGTCCGTGGACTTCTTCACCGCGCTCGCGGGGATGCCGAGGACCTCGGCGACCCGCTCCGCGTCGCCCTGCAGATCGGCGCTCGGGTAGCGGATCACCGTGGTCTTCTCGGACGTCGCCGTCGACACGTCCGCCACGGCCTGCGAGAAGCCCTTGTCGACCAGCAGGTCCTTCACGGCCGTCGCGCGTCCGCGGGCGGCGCCCAACGTGGCGTCGGCGGTGCCGTTGTGGACCTGGACCGCGATCTCACCGTCCGCGGCGGCCCGGTCCTGGGTGGCCGGTGTCGCGGTGGGCTTCTTCTCGTCCTTCTTCTTGTCCTTGCCGTCGAGGGCGATGTCCTCGCGCACCAGCCGGAACAGCTTGTCGGCGTCCTCGGTGGGCTCCACCCGCTCGCCGACGTACCGGTTCGGCATCGTCGTCATGGTGATGCGCTCGGTCGGCACCTTCTTCAGCTCGTTGGCAAGGTCGTACATCTTCTTGAGGGTGCCCAGACCCTCGTCGACCGTGATCGCCTTCGTGGCCGCCTCGGCCAGCTTGCGCAGCTTGTTCGGGTTGCTGAGCGTGGCGTTCTCACGCAGCTCGCGGACCATCGAGTTCATGTACTGGTGTTGCGCCTTGGCGCGCGCGAGGTCGGTGTCGTCCTCGAAGCCGTAGCGGGTGCGCAGCCACTGCAGGGCCTGCTTGCCCTTGACGTAGGTGGTGCCCTCCTTGAGCCTGAGGCCCGAGCCCTTGCCGTCGCGGGTGTGTGAGTAGACGTTGGCCTTCACACAGACCGGGACGCCGCCGATCGCGTCCGCCATCGACACCACACCCGAGAAGTCGATCATCATGAAGTGGTCGATGTGGATGTCGGTGAGCTTCTCCCAGGTCGCCACCGTGCAGCCCGGGCCGCCGCGACTCAGCGACCTGTTGGTGATCTTCCGGGTGAGCTCCTCGTACTCCTTGCCGGTGTCCGGGTCGGTGCACTTGGGGATGTTCACCAGGGTGTCGCGCGGCATGCTGACGACCGACATGTTGGAGCGGTCCGCCGACACGTGCAGCAGCATCTGGACGTCCGCGAGCGGCGGGCCGTCGAAGGTGTCCTTGGCGCCGCCGAGCTTCTGGTTCTCCTTGGTGTTCCGCGCGTCCGAACCGATGAGGAGGATGTTCAGCGGCGTCTGACCGGCCGCGTTGGCCTGGGTCTGGGCCGCCCGGTCCTTCTCGTCGCCGATGTTCAGGGCGTCTTTCCTGATGTTGTTGTTGAGGTGCTGGTAGTAGAGGTAACCGGCGCCCGCGGTGCCCAGTATCACCACCGCCAGCACCGACGCCGACCAGCGCAGCGCACGGCGTTTGCGCGGCCCCGGGTCGGTGCCGTGTCCGCCGCCGTGGCGCCGGCCCCCACCGCCGCCGTGCCGGCCACGTCTGCCCGGCGCCTCTTTGCCCCGCGATCCGGAGGACGTCTCGTCCCCGGACGCGGGCGCCTCCCCCCGCACGCTGCTGCCCGCCAACTCCAGCCCCTCCCCACCCTGCGCATGACACGGGTCCGCCCCGCGCCCCGTTAGACGCGCGACGGACCCGTTTGGTTAGGTCGCCTGATGTCTCGGTCAGGTGACTTGACCCGCTTTTTGGATCACTTGGTGTACTTGTCAGATCACTTGGCGCACTGGACCTTGTCCGCCGTCGACTTATCCACGTCCGGAGCCTTCGTCGGGGCGGTGAGCGAGACGCCCGCGCCCTTGAAGTCCTTGCCCAGGGTCAGCGTCATCGTCGGCAGCCCCTGGGAGTTGGTCACGCTCTTGCCCGGCTTCATGGCGGTGCCGGAGAGCCCCATCAGTTCGGCGAGCTTGCGTGCCTGGTCGGCCTGTTCGGGTCCGTACTCGAGCGTGGTCTTGCTCAGTGCCGCCGGCGCGTTGCCGCCGTTCTCGGACTTCTCCACGCCCGCGGTGTTCTGCAGCCAGCTGAGAGTCTCCTGCGCGCTGCCGGGCGGGGCCCCGCCGTTGAGCACGCGTACACGCACCTCGGAGGCCTCGGACTTGGCGCCCTGCAGTCGGGCGGCCGCGGCCTGGGCCGCCGCGTCCTTCTTCTCCTTCTCCTGCTGCTTCACCGCGGTGAAGGAGACGTCGTCCTGGATCGCCTGGAAGACCTGGGGCGCCTGCGACTGGTTCAGGACGACGGTCGCCTTGACCTTCTCCGCCGGGTTGTCGACCACCGGCACGGTGACGAAGGTGAGGTTCTTGGTGTCGAGCTTGCCCAGCTCCAGACCGAGGTCCTTTAGCTTGCCGATGCTGTCCAGCTTGGAGTCGACGGTGAGCGCCTTGGTGCCCGCCTCGGCCAGCTTGATCATCTTGGTCGGGCTGGTGAGCGTGTCGTTGGACTTCAGCTTGCGCATCAGCGCGCTGAGGAACTGCTGCTGGAGCGCGATCCGGCTCAGGTCGCCGCCGAAGCCGACGGCGTGCCGCGTGCGGACGAAGGCGAGTGCCGTCTCGCCCTGGATGTGCCGCGTGCCCTTCTTCAGGTCCAGGTGGGAGTCCGGGTCCTTGATGTCCTTGGCCAGACACACGTCCACGCCGCCGACCGCGGAGGTCAGCGTCTTGACCGCGTTGAAGTCGGCGACCATGAAGTTGTCCGGGGTGATCCCGGTCAGCTCCGTGACCGTGCGCATCGTGCAGCTGGGCGTGCGCTCGTCCTGGCCGAGGCTGGTGTTGAAGCGGACGTTCTGCGTGCCCTTGATGACCCTGGTGGAGCCGTCCTCCTGCGTGGTCGGACAGTCCGGGACGTTCACGATGAGGTCGCGCGGGATGCTGAGCACGGTGCCGTTCGTACGGTCCTTGGAGACGTGCAGCAGCAGCGTGGTGTCGGCGTGGCCGACGCTGCCGGCGTCGCCGTAGCCCTCGTTGCCGGCGCCGGTGCGCTTGTCGGTGCCGATCAACAGGATGTTGATGGCCTTGTCCTTCGAGAAGCCACCAGTGCTCGCGCCGTCGTCGGGCGAGGACGCGATGTTGTTGTTCAGGTGCTCGATGTAGAGGTACGCCGCTCCGGCTGCGGCGAGCACGATGAACGCCAGCGTGCCGCCGGTCCAGGCCAAGGCCTTCTTCGCCTTCGACTTCTTCGGCGGCTGCCGTCGCCCGCGCCGCCCGGGAAGCGGGTCCTCGGGCGCGGGCGCGCCCCGCCGCCGACGCGGCCCCGGCACGTTCCGGCCGGGCGCAGCCGTGCGGCTGCGCACCGTGCCGTTGGCACCGGCACCGGCACCGGCACCGGCACCGGCACCGGCTCCTGCTCCGCGCGAGGCGGATCTACGGGGTCCCGGCACCGTCGACTGCGGTGCGGAAGCGCTCAGTCGCAGTTCGTATTCACCGGTGTTCGGATTGAGCACCCACTGGTCTGCGGGGTCGATGTTGTCCGCCCGCCCACGGCCTTGCGCGTCCACGGTTGTCCGAATCCTCCGTCGGGGCCACGCGGCGCCTTTCCCCCTCAAGGCGCTCGGGTCTCGTACAAACAGTGCGCGACCCCCAGGACTACCTCTGGGCCGGGTGCACCGGACCGCTCACACTATCCGCCCAGTTCAGCCTCAAGCGACGACGGTGACAAATTCCACGTCCCTACAAGCGGGCAATTCACCCATTTCTTTGAACTCGAGTTCGCCGACTTGGCAAGTGCTTTACTCGCAGGTGTCCTCGGCCGCCGTGTTTCCGCGGAACGTGGGGGCGGGGGAAGCGGACTCGGCAGGGTCCCGCGAGCGGTTTTCGCGCGCCTTTTCGGCGCCCGAACCGCCTCTCGGGGCCACTTCCACGGGTCCGTCCCGGCGTACCCGCTCGAACAGCCTTTCCGCCTCGGGCTCCACAAGTTGGTCGCGATTGGCGTTGTAGACGTACGCCTCCCTCGGAACGGTCAGAAAGCGCACATGTTCGGTGGGGATGTCTCGCACCCCGCGAACGAGTTGGTACAAACCACGCAGACTGGCCAGGCCTGGGTCGGTGGTGAGGGAAGAAGTGGCCGCGTCCAGCACGGGATACAGCTTCGCCGGATTCAGCAGGACGCCATTGCTCCGCACCTTGTTGACGAGCGCGCCGAGGAAACGCTGCTGCCGGTCCATGCGGTCGGTGTCGCTCCCGTCGCCCAGCGACTTACGGGCCCGGACGTATCCGAGCGCCTGCTCGCCGTTGAGCGTCACTCGCCCTGCGGGCAGACGCAGCTCGGCGGCCTTGTCGTTGACTGGCTCCTTCAGACACACCTGGACCCCGTCCACGGCGTCCACCATCTCCTTGAACCCGTGGAAGTCGACGACGACGTGATGGTCGATCCGGATGTCGGTCAGCTTCTCGACGGTACGGATGGTGCAGGCCGAGCCGCCCGCCTGGAAGGCGTGGTTGAACATCGTGAACATGGGCGGGGTGCGGGTGCCGTCGGGCCGCCGGCAGCTCGGCACGTTCACCATCAGGTCCCGTGGCACCGAGATCGCGGTGGCGCTGTCCCGCTTCGCCGCGAGGTGCAAGAGGATCGTCGTGTCCGACCGCTCGGTCCCGGTGTCCCGCCCGTACTTGCGGTTCTCGTCCCCCGCGCGCGAGTCCGACCCGATCAGCAGGATGTTCTGCGCGCCCCGCACGAGCGAGGTCGGCCGCTCCTTCTCGTACCGCCTCAGCTCGGCCGCGGCCGCTTCGTCGGCGGTGATGTTGCCGTCCAGCTTGAGATAAAGCCCCCACCCCACGCCCACGACCACCACCACGACCCCGCCGACCCCACCCGCCCCCCACCGCACCCAACGCCGCCGCCTCCGCCGTGCCAGCCCCACCCCCAACGCGGAACACCCAGGCCCGGGCCCCACCACACCGCCCACGCCATCACCCCTCACCTACGGGCCGTCCTGCTCACCTGCACTTACGAGGGTGACGCGGGAGAGGCACCGGTGGGGGGTGGGGGTGCGCCGAATGGGGGAGGCACGGGGGCGCGGGTGACGGCGCCGGTGCTGGTGCCGGTGCCGGTGGCAGTTGGTCCGGCGCGGGGTCGTCGCGTGGACGCTGGGCCGTTCGACCTGCCACCCGACCGTGCCGTCCCGCCTGTGGGCAGCGCCGCGCTTCATCGCACACCGCCCCTCCCGCCTGCGGGCGGTGCGGGGCCCGACTACGCCGCCCCGCACGCGGCCCGCGCGCTGCCCAACCGGGGCGTGCAGCCTGGCAGGCATGCGTGGCCTTCAGCGGCGCGCCGTCCTTTCCGCGGCTGGTCGGCGCTGGGGCGAGGCGGAGGCCGGTCGGCCTGGCGCTGGGGCGTCCTTCCCGCGGGAGGGTGTGGCGCTCAACTGTGCCGTCCCGCCGTGGCACGTGTGGTGCCCAAACCGTGCCGCCCCGCCTGCGGGCGTGTGCCGTGCCCAACCGTGCCGGTCCTCCCGCGGGCACGCGACACCGCATCGTCGGGCGGCGAGACGGCGCCGGCACCCCCGTACCCCTGGCGCCCCGAAGGGCTACCGCGCTGTGGCCGTAACCCTCTCGCTCTCGATGCGCTTGGCCACGGCCTCCTCGTCCAGCATCTCCAGGTGCCGGCACAGCACCACGGATCCGCCGGTCGCCAACGGCGCGTACAAGCCCGCGGCCAGTCCCTCCCACGTGTCGTACGGCAGGGCCGACAGGATGCGGGCTCCCGGACCGGTCAGGCCGATCCCCGGCGCCTCCGCGGACGCGCGCTCCACGATCTCCGCCCCGCTGAACTCCCGCCCAGCCACGATCAGCGCGGGGGCCTCCGGATCCACCGGCGCGTACGGCGCGAACCGGTCACCGTGGCTCGGCACGTCGACGGCGTAGTCGGCGTACCCCTCCGGAGGAGCCGGCACGAACCGGCGCCCCAAGGGCGCCAGGGACAACGCGTACCGCTCACCCCCGCACGCCAGCCCCGCCTCGAACTCCCCGGGCCCGGCGACGACGAAGTCGGCCCGTCCGGCATCCCCGCCCACATCCGCGACGACCCCGACCGACGAACACGCCAGCAACCACACCGCCGTCTGCCAGTGCGCGGGCAGCAACAGCGCGACCCGGTCGCCGGGTTCCGCGGACAGCTCGTCCTGAAGGAGGTTCGCGGTCTTGGCCACCCAATTGGCGAAGGTGGCCACGGACAATTCGACCCGTTCGCCCGTGGCGTCGTCGTAGAAGGTCACCAAGGGCCGCGCGGGATCCGCGGCGAGCGCGGAACGCAGCAGGTCGGCAGGGGTGCGATCAGTGGCGTTCACCCGCGCAAGCGTACGCGCCGACACGCCTTCCCACCCACCGCCGGGCCCACCACCACCCCACCGCTCCACCACCGGTTCGGACGAACGGCCCCCGACAGCCCGTCAGCTCCCCAATGGACAGAAATAATTAGATATGTCCAGGATCGGGAGCATGCATGGACTGCTTGCTTCTTCGATCGGTGTCACCTGTGCGGCCGCCCTCGCCCTACCGCTGTCCCCGCCCGCCGCCGCGACCCCCGCGGCGCCGGCCGCGGACACGGCAACCGCCCCCGGCGCGCCCGCCGCCCCCGACACCCGCGACCGGACTCCCGAGCTCCCCGAGCTCCCCGGCAGCACCCAGTCGCTGCCCCTGGCCCCCCTCACCCGCGCTCCGGGCCCCGCCACCGAACAGGGCCTGACCCGCCGTGACGTACGGCACTTCTCCCTCGTCGGCGTCATCTGGGACGACCCGGCCACCGAACTCCACGGCAGCGTCCAGGTCCGCACCCGAGCCGCCGGCACCGGCACCTGGTCCGACTGGCAGGACGTGGAGACGCACAACGCCGACCACGGCGCCGACCCCGACACCGCGGAACGCACCTCGGGCCGCGTACGCGGAGCCACCGCACCGCTGTGGGTGGGCGATTCCGACGGCGTGGAGGTACGCGTCCGCGCGGACAGCGACACCGCCCCCGCGCCCCGCCCGCCTGCCGACACCCGCGAACTCCGCACGTCCACCGGCCCCGCCTCCCCCCTCCCCTCGGGCCTGCGCCTCGAACTCGTCGACCCGGGCGCCGACGACACCGGCGAGCGAGTCGGCGGGGCCCCACCGCTCCACGCCCCGGTGCACGTCCCGCGCACCGGCCCCCTGCGCAACCCGTACGACCCGACCGCGCTGACCGCCGAGGCGTCCGCGGCCTCCGCCACCAACACCGACCTGCTGCGCGTACCGCTCGGCGCCACCGACATCCCGGCGCTGACCCGGGCGGAGACCGAGCAGGAGCTGTCCACCCTGGAAGGCGGCGAGCTGACGGAGCAGCAGCGCGCGAAGCCGTACATCGGCCCGCGCCCGCACATCGTCACCCGGCGCGGCTGGGGCGCCGACGAGTCGCTGCGCGAGCGGACGTTCGTCTACACGAGCAAGGTGAAGGCCGCCTTCGTGCACCACACGGCGTCCGGCAACAAGTACAAGTGTTCGCAGTCGCCCTCGCTCATCCGTGGCATCTACCGCTACCACGTCAAGAGCATGGGCTGGCGCGACATCGGCTACAACTTCCTCGTCGACAAGTGCGGAACCATCTACGAGGGCCGCGCCGGCGGCGTGGCGAAGCCGGTCATGGGCGCCCACACCCTCGGTTTCAACACCAACAGCATGGGGATCGCCGTTCTCGGAACGTTCGGATCCTCCAAACCGTCCTCCTCAGCGGTCAAGGGCATCGCCCGGCTGACGGCGTGGAAGCTGGGCCTGTTCGGTGCCAATCCGAACGGAAAGACATACCTGAAGTCCGGCGGTGGCAATCTCTACGCAAAAGGTAGGAACGTACGACTGCATGTGATCTCCGGACACCGGGACGGTTTTGCCACGGAATGCCCAGGAAGGCAGCTCTACGGCAAGCTCGGCTCGGCCCGTTCGACGGCGGCGCGCTACCAGGGGCGCTGACGCGGGGTCATGGGCAGCGGGGGACGACCGGCAGCGGGGGAACCGACAACGCACGGCCATCGAAGGCGCCACACAACGGTCTGCATACACTGGCCGGTCGAAAGACAGTTCGGCCGGTCCCGGCAGGAAGCAGAGACGAAGGTGACAGAAGCGATCCTCCTGGTCGGCGGCAAGGGCACCCGGCTGCGCCCACTCACGGTGCACACGCCCAAACCGATGGTCAGGGCGGCGGGGGTGCCGTTCCTCACGCACCAGTTGGCGCGGGCGAGAGCGGCGGGCGTCGAACACATCGTGCTTGCGACGAGCTATCTGGCGGAGGTCTTCGAACCGTACTTCGGCGACGGCGCGTCGCTCGGTCTCCACATCGAGTACGTCACGGAGGAGGAGCCGCTGGGCACGGGCGGCGCGATCCGCAACGTCGCCTCCCGTCTGCACTCGGGCCCCGACGACCCGGTCCTCATCTTCAACGGCGACATCCTGACGGGGCTGGACATCCGCAGACTCGTCGACACCCACGAGACGACGGGCGCGGACGTCTCCCTGCATCTGACCAAGGTGACGGACCCGCGCGCCTACGGCCTCGTCCCCACCGACGACACCGGCCGCGTCCTCGCCTTCCTGGAGAAGCCCCAGACGCCCGAGGAGATCGTCACCGACCAGATCAACGCGGGCGCCTACGTCTTCCGCCGCTCGGTCATCGACACGATCCCGCTCGGCCGCCCGGTCTCGGTGGAACGGGAGACGTTCCCCGACCTCCTGGCAGCCGGAGCGCACCTCCAGGGCATGGTCGACTCGACGTACTGGCTCGACCTCGGCACCCCGGCGGCCTTCGTGCGCGGCTCCGCCGACCTCGTCCTCGGCCGCGCCCCGTCCCCGGCGGTCCCCGGCCGCTGCGGCGACCGCCTGGTCCTGCCCACGGCGACCGTCGCACCCGACGCCAAGCTCACGGGCGGCACCGTCGTCGGCGAGGGCGCGTTCGTCGCCGAGGGCGCACGCGTCTTCGGCTCGACGATCCTCCCCGGCGCCGTCATCGAACCCGGCGCCGTCATCACCGACTCCCTCATCGGCACCCGCGCCCGCGTGGGCGAACGCTCCGTCCTCACCGGCACCGTCATCGGCGACGGCGCCGTCATCGGCGCCGACAACGAGCTCCGGGACGGCGCCCGAATCTGGTGCGACGCCCAGATCCCGGCGGGCGCGGTCCGCTTCTCCCCGGACGAGTAACCGCCCACGACGAACGCCGGACGGGCACATGTTCACGGCCCGCCATCTCGGTGCCGGTCACGGCAACCCAGCCCGTCCGGCGTTTGAGTACGAGGCCCGTTCAGGGCCGAAGGGGGGCCGGGGGCGCAGCCCCCAGGGACGCGCACACCCCCCCGCACAGCGCGCCTCACCACTGCCCGATATCAACCCGCCGCATCTTCGGCGCCCGCCTCGCCGGCGTGACCCCGCTCAACAACAGCAACCGGGCCGCCCGATGCCGCTGCCCCGCATACGGCTCCAGCAACGACAGCATCACCGCGTCATCCGCATCCCGGTCCCCGGCCAACGCCCAGCCCACGATCCCGGGCAGATGCAGATCCCCTGTGGTCACCTCGTCCGCCGCCCCATGACTGCGCTGCACCGTCTCCGCCGACGTCCACGGCCCGATCCCCGAGACCAGCTCCAGCCTCGCCCGAGCCGCCGCCGGCTCCATCCCGGCCGCCTCCTCCAGCCGTCCGGCCACCCGGACCGCCCGCAGAATCGTCGAGGCCCGCTTGTTGTCGACCCCGGCGCGATGCCACTCCCACGACGGAATCAGCGCCCATGTCCGAGGCGTCGGCATGACGGACATCCGCTCGGGCGCGGGCCCGGGCGCCGGCTCCCCGTACTTGCGTACGAGCAACCGCCACGCCCGGTACGCCTCGTCGGTCGTGACCTTCTGCTCGAGAATCGACGGGATCAACGACTCCAGCACCCGTCTGCTCCGCGTCAACCGCAGCCCAGGTCGTCGATGCCGCGCGAGCGCGACGATCCGGTGCCGGGGCACGAACACGGACGGATCGTCGGCGGCCCCGAGCAGCTCGGGCAACGTCTCCAGCAGCCACTCCGCACCGGGCCCCCACGCCTCCCCCCGTACCTCACCGCCCAGCGCGACGACCCGCAGCGTCCCCGGACCGGCCGGGGTGAGACAGGTCCGCCACACGGACCCGTCGGGCGTCGCCCGGAAGGTAGGATCCCCGGGCCCACGCCGCAGCGGCCCGAGCACCAGCCCCAGATCCAGCGGCCCGTCCGGCGCCCACGTCCGCACCAGCCCGCGCGCCCGCTCCGGCGCGCCGGCCTGCCGCGGCACCCCCGGGGGCACGGCGACCTGCCCGCCGCGCACGTTCGTACCGGTGGGCCGGGGAGCGAAGCGTCCTGCCACGAGTGAGTCCCAGGGTGTCGAAGGTGCCGTACGAGACTGAGACTAGGCGGTTCCCGTCAGCCGTACGCCGAGGAAGCGACCGTACGTCCTCACCGCACCTCGATGAACACCCCCGCATCCCGCTCCGCCCGAGCCCTCGGCTCCTCCGCCGGATGGCCCACGGCCACCGCGCCCATCGGATCCCAGTCCTCCGGCAGCTCCAGCACCTCCCGCACGACGTCCCGGCAGAACATCGTCGACGACACCCACGCCGACCCCAGCCGCTCCCCGGCCAGCGCCACCAGGAGGTTCTGCACGCCGGCACCCGTCGCGACCACGAACATCTCCCGCTCGGCCGCGTCCCGCCGCGCGTCCCCGTAGGTGTGCGACCCGTCCATGACGAGACACGGCACCACCAGGTAGGGCGCGTTCCGCAGGACGTCCCCGCGCCGCACCCGCTTGGCGATGGACTCCTCGGTCTTGCCGTCCCGACGCAGGTCCGCGACCCACGCGTCCCGCATCGCGTCCAGCAGCCGCGTCCGCGCCCCGGCCGACTCCAGCAGCACGAACCGCCACGGCGTCGTGTGGTGCGGCGCCGGCGCGGTGACGGCCGCGGCGACCGCCCGACGTACGGCCCCGGGGTCGACTGGCTCGTCCGTGAACGCCCGGATCGTACGGCGCTGGGTGACCGCCTGCCGTACCGCCTCCGACGTCCCGAGGCGGAACATGTCGTCGCGGGCGCCGCGCACCATGGCCCGCGCGCCCTCGCCGTCACCCTCGGCCGTCACGTGCGGCAGTCCGCGCACGACGGCGACGGGCAGCCCGGCGGCCTTCCCCTTCACCAGGTCACCGGCGGCGGCCAGCTCGTCCGCCGTCGCCACGACCGTCGCGCTGAGCGGGTTGCCGTACGCGTCCGTGCCCCCGCGCAGATCGTCGAGGACCCGCACACCGGCCGCGCCGATCGCGACATCGGTGAGCCCCGCGCGCCAGGGGCGCCCGAAGGTGTCGGTGACGACGACGCCGACCTCGACGCCGAGGGCGTCCCGCAGCCCGGCCCGGATCGCCCGCGCGGACGCGTCCGGATCCTCGGGCAGCAACAGCACCGTGCCGGAAGGGGTGTTGGAGGCATCCACACCGGCGGCGGCCATGACGAGGCCCTGCCGGTTCTCCACGATCCGCAGTGGGCCGCGCCGCGCCACGACCCGCACGGTCTCGGCGTCGATCGCGGCCTCCCGGTCGGCCGCCTGGACCACGCGACCCTCCGCCTTGGAGACGATCTTCGAGGTGACGAGCAGCACGTCCCCGTCGACCAGCCCGGGCGCGGCGGCGGCGATCAGCTTGGCGAGGTCGTCGCCGGGCGCGACCTCGGGCAGGCCCGGTACGGCCCAGACCCGGTAGCCGTCGGCGGATGCGTCGCTCATACGCCCCGTACCTCCTCGGCCAGCGCCAGCGCCTCGCGGGCCATCCGCGCGGTCGCGTCGATGTCGGTCATCATCAGCGGTACGGCCCGGCAACGGATGCCGGCCGCCTCTATCTGCTCGACCGCGCCCGCGTCCACCGTGTCGACGAGCCAGCCGTCGAGCAGCCCCGAGCCGTAGTGCTCGGCGACCGCCGCGGCCGTGGACTCCACGCCGACCGCCGCGAGCACCTTGTCGGCCATGCCGCGCACGGGCGCGTCCCCGACGATGGGGGAGAGGCCCACCACCGGCACCCCGGCGTCGGCGATGGCCTCCCGGATGCCGGGCACCGCGAGGATGGTGCCGATGGAGACGACCGGGTTGGACGGCGGGAAGAGCACGACGTCCGCCTCGGCGATGGCCTCCAGGACGCCGGGCGCGGGCTTGGCCTGCTCGGCGCCGACCGGCACGACGGCCCCGGCCGGCACGGAGGCCCGCAGCCGCACCCAGTACTCCTGGAAGTGGACGGCCTTGCGCTCCCCGTCGACCTCCACCGCGACATGGGTCTCCACCCGGTCGTCGGTCATCGGGATCAGCCGCACCCCCGGCTTCCACCGGTCGCACAGCGCCTCGGTCACCGCGCTCAGCGGGTACCCGGCGCCGATCATCTGCGTCCGCACGATGTGCGTGGCGAAGTCCCGGTCGCCGAGTCCGAACCACTCGGGCCCGACGCCGTACGCGGCGAGCTCCTCCTTCAGATGGAAGGTCTCGTCGGCCCGCCCCCAGCCCTGCTCCTCGTTGATGCCGCCGCCGAGCGTGTACATCACCGTGTCGAGGTCCGGGCAGACCTTCAGCCCGAAGAGGTGAATGTCGTCCCCGGTGTTGCCGATGACCGTGATGTCCGCGTCCGGCACGGCCTGCTTCAGACCGCGCAGGAAACGGGCACCGCCGATGCCGCCTGCCAGAACCACAATGCGCATTGAAACAGTGTGTCAGCCGCCAGGCTGACTCGTTGAGGGGCGGTGGTCGGGCGACGGGCGGGCCAGTCTTGCAGGCGGGTAGGACAAGGTGTCAGGCAGTCATCACGCCTCAGGCAGTCGCCACGGCGTCGACCGGGCCGTTCGCCGTGGCGGCAGCCGAGCACCGCGGCTCGTGCATGGGCATCTCCGTCAGCGCCGGGTAGTAGACGTGCAGGCTGACCGCCGGCTCCAGCGCGTCGTTCACCACCTCGTGCGCGTACCGGGGTGCGAAGACCCGCTCCGCGCCCGCGCCCAACGCGCGCGTGCCGCGTTCCGTGCGCTCGGTCAGGGTGCCTTCCAACACGGTCAGCACTCCGGAGGAGCGGCCGTGGTCGTGCAGCCCGCTGCCCTGCCCGGGCACCCAGGACAGCAGCCACACCTCGTAGCCGGGGCCGGTGCGCAGCCGGTGGTACCAGCGTGTCGTCGCGTCGTACCGCACGAGGTGCTCCCACTGGGAGCGGTCGGCGGCGATGGAGCGCGCGAGACCGACGAACTCGGCGACGGTGGCCGGGTGCTCGCGCGGGGCCTGGAGCAGGTGCGGGACTTCGAGGATGTCGCCGGCGATCTGGAGGTCGCTGTCGCTGTTCATGAAGGTGCGGTGTTCCTCGGCGGAAGAGTGGGGGCTGGCTGGAGGTCGCGTACCGTCCGCCCGGGTCGCGGGCGGGAGGGAGCCCTGGTGGGGGCAGAGAAAACAGCAGCCGAGTCGCGGTGGACTCAAGAGCAGCCGGAGCGCGTTGGGCTCAACAGCTGGGACAGCAACAGCTACAGCGAGCGCGGGCAGCACCGTGGGACCCGGCGGTGCGGGTCGAGGTGAGTGCCAAGTTCGCGAGCATGCCCACAAGGACATCGGTTCACACCTCGACTGTCAACTCGCCATCCGGGTTGTGGGACGTGTTTCACCTCATCCGGTTCACCTCGAAGGTGAAAGGTTTGTGCATGCGGTCCTCGGGACACATGCGGTCCATCCGGTCGCGCAAGCCTCGTTGCGGTCCCGTGATCCGACTGTGATCCGGTTCGCTTCTGCGGGCGGGTCGCAACGGGATCGAACTCGTGGGCGTCCTTCCCAGTGCAGGCTCTGCTCCGGGCCCGACGCCCCTCGGGGGCTCATCTGTGTGTCTACGTTTATGGCGATTTGAACACTTTCTGCGCCAGACTGGTTCCGCAGAGTGAATAAGGGGCCCAATAGCAGATCTCGGCTTGACTCGCCCGGAGCAGCACACCTGTAATTTCACTCGTGTCGTTCAGCCGCAAACGGTAACGGCAACATCACGGGGACGCGAAAGAGCAGACGAGGGGCGCACATGACCGAGCTGGTGCAGCAACTGCTGGTCGACGACGCGGACGAGGAACTCGGCTGGCAGGAGCGCGCGCTGTGCGCCCAGACCGACCCCGAGTCCTTCTTCCCCGAGAAGGGCGGCTCGACCCGCGAGGCCAAGAAGGTCTGCCTCGCCTGCGAGGTCCGCTCCGAATGTCTTGAATACGCCCTCGCCAACGACGAGCGCTTCGGCATCTGGGGCGGTCTGTCCGAGCGCGAGCGCCGACGACTGAAGAAGGCGGCCGTCTGAACGGAGGGCGTGCGTCCGTGCGCGGCACGGCAGGCCCTGGTCGTCCACAGGACGAGCGGCCCGCCGCCCGTGGGTTGTCCACGGGCGGCGGGCCGTCGCCCGCCCGTCGCCCGACCACCGCCCCTCATCGAGACGCTTCGCGTCGCCCCTTCTGGTTCTGCCGATAGTGTGGTCGCTCGTCCGAGACGCCCCGCCGCCCCCAGGTGGCACCGGCGTCCACCGCAGTCCATCGAACCGGGGCCCGTACCTCGATGTCCGTGCACAGCCACACGGCAGCCCGCCAAGACGGCGCTGCCACACCTGAGTTTCCGCGTCATGTGGTGACCGCGGTCCTCGTCTCCCACGACGGCGCCCGCTGGCTGCCCGACGCGCTCGCCGGACTGCTCGGCCAGGAGCGCCCGGTCCAGTTCGCGCTGGCCGCCGACACCGGCAGCGCGGACGACTCCGCCCAGCTGCTCTCCGACGCCCTCGGCGCCGACCAGGTGCTGCACCTCGCCCGGCGCACCGGTTTCGGCCAGGCCGTCGAGGAGGCCGGCCGCACCGCCCCGGTCCTCACCCCGGACGACCTGCCCTACCTGAAGCGGCCCAGTGGCTGGGACCCCGTCACGCGTTCGTGGCGCGACGACGCCTACGACATGCCGGAGCTTCCGCACGGCGAGCCGGTCCATTGGCTGTGGCTGCTGCACGACGACTGCGCCCCCGAGCCCGACGCCCTGGCCGAGCTGCTGCGCGTCGTGGAGAACGAACTCGAACTGGGCCGCGACGACGTGGCCGTCGTCGGCCCCAAGCTGCGCGGCTGGTACGACCGCCGCCAGCTCCTGGAGGTCGGCGTCACCATCGCCAACTCCGGCCGCCGCTGGACCGGCCTGGACCGCCGCGAACAGGACCAGGGCCAGCACGACCACGTCCGGTCCGTGCTGTCCGTGTCCACCGCCGGCATGCTCGTCCGCCGTGACGTCTTCGAGCAGCTCGGCGGCTTCGACCGCCGACTGCCCCTGATGCGCGACGACGTCGACCTGTGCTGGCGCGCCCAGGCCGCCGGCCACCGCGTCCTCGTCGCCCCCGACGCGGTCGTACGGCACGCCGAGGCGGCCTCCCGCGAGCGCCGCGCCGTCGACTGCGCCGGACGCACCACCGCCTCCCCGCACAAGGTCGACAAGGCCGGCGCCGCCTACACCCTTCTCGTCAACACCCGTACCGCTGCCCTGCCCTGGGTGCTGCTGCGCCTCGTCCTCGGCACCCTGCTGCGGACCGTCGCGTACCTCGTGGGCAAGGTCCCCGGACAGGCCGTCGACGAGATCCGCGGCCTCCTCGGCACCCTCCTGCGGCCCGAGCGGATCATCGCCGGGCGACGCAAGCGCGGTAAGCCCGTCATCGACAAGGACGAACTGCGGGCCCTGTTCCCGCCGCCCGGCGCGACCGTGCGGGCCACCGTCGAACAGGTCGCGGGCAACTTCGTCAGCCGCTCCGACGCCGAGGCCGCCTCGGGCGCGGGACGGCACGGCAGCGCCATCGAGTCCGGACCCGGTGGCGACGACGCCGACTTCCTGGAGATCGAGCAGTTCGCCCGCCTCAAGCGCGTCGCCCGCAAGCCGGGCCCCGTGCTGTTCCTGGTGCTGCTGCTCGTCTCCCTGGCCGCCTGCCGCGCCCTCCTCGACAGCGGAGCGCTCGCGGGCGGCGCCCTGCTGCCCGCCCCGGCCGACGCCTCCGATCTGTGGTCGCGCTACCTGGACGCCTGGCACCCCGTCGGCGCCGGCGGCACCCCGTCCGCACCGCCCTACCTCGCCATCGTCGCGCTGCTGGCCTCCCTGCTCTTCGGCTCGACCGGCCTCGCGGTCACGATCCTGCTGATCGGCTCGGTCCCGCTCGCCGGCGTCACCGCGTACTTCGCCTCCCGCCCGCTCGTCGAGTCCCGCCTGCTGCGCGCGTGGGCCGCCGTCGTCTACGCCTTCCTGCCCGCGGCCACCGGCGCCCTCGCGGGCGGCCGCATCGGCACCGCCGTGCTGGCCGTCCTGCTGCCGCTCATCGCGCGCGCGGGCACCGCCGCCGCGGGCCTGACCAAGGCCGACGACTCGCGCGGCAGTTGGCGCGCCACCTGGGCGTACGCGCTGCTACTGACCGTCACCACCGCGTTCACCCCGATCGTGTGGCCCATCGCGCTGATCCTGGGCATCGGTGTGCTGGCCGTGCGCCGCGCCGACATCACCGCCTACGGACTGCGCTTCCTGGCCCAGCTGGGCACACCGCTGCTGATCCTCGCGCCCTGGTCGCTGTCGCTGCTGCCGTTCGGCTTCTTCGAGCAGGCCGGCCTGGAGTACGGCTCCTCGGCGGCCTCCGCCCTCGACCTGCTCGGCGCGAGCCCCGGCGGCCCCGGCACGGTCAGCGGACTGATGCTCATCGGTATCGTCCTGGCCGCGCTCGCCGCCCTGCTGCGCTCCGAGCGCCAGGCCGGCATCGTCGCGGCCTGGGTCGTCGCCCTGGTGGGTCTCGTCTTCGCCGTCCTCTCCAACGGCTCCACCTGGGCCGGACCCGCGACCCTCGTCTACGGCATCGCCCTCCTGGCCGCCGCCGCGCTCGGCGCCGACGGGGCACGCGCGCGTGTGGCCGAGCAGAGCTTCGGCTGGCGCCAGCCCGTCGCCGTGCTGATCGCCTTCGCCTCGGCCGCGGGCCCGCTGCTCGTCGCCGCCGGCTGGATGATCCGCGGCGCCGACGACCCCCTGGAGCGCCGCGACCCGGTCCAGGTGCCCGCGTTCGTCGCCGAGGACGGCAACAACCGCGACCAGGCCCGCACCCTCGTCCTCGACAGCGACTCCGCCGCCCACGTCGCCTACATGCTGGTCCGCGGCTCCGGCGCCCGCCTCGGCGACGCCGAACTCGCCACCGCCGACGGCGAGAACGCCAAGCTCGACAAGATCGTGGCCAACCTCGTCGCCGGCTCCGGCGCCGACCAGGTCGACCAGCTCGGCAAGTTCGCCGTGCGCTACATCCTGGTCCACAAGGGCGCGCCCCGCGACGTGACCCGCATCCTGGACGCCACGCCCGGACTGCGCCGGCTCAGCGCGCAGAACGGCGGCGCCCTGTGGCGGGTCGACCAGCAGGTCTCCCGCGCGGCCATCGTCTCCGCCTCCGGCAAGGGCACCCCGCAGTCGGTCGCCGCCGGGCCCGTCGACATCCACACCACGATCCCCAGCGGCGCGGACGGCCGGATCCTGCGGCTGGCCGACACCGCCGCCGAGGGCTGGACGGCCACCCTGGACGGCAAGCCGCTCACCCGCACCACGGTCGACGGCTGGGCCCAGGGCTTCGAACTCCCCGCCTCCGGCGGAAAGCTGGACGTCACCTACGACGACCCGATCGGCCACACCGCCTGGCTGTGGGCCCAGGGCGCGCTCGCCGTCGTCCTCGTCGTGCTGGCCCTGCCCGGCCGCCGCCGCGACGTCGACGACGACCTCCCCGAGGAGCCGGTCGTCCCGGCCCAGCCCGTCGCCGGCGAGGGCCGCCGCGCCCGCCGCCTGCGGGCACAGGCGGAGGCCGAGGAGGCCGCCCAGGAGACCCCGGCCGCTCCGCAGGAGCAGCCCGTCGCGACGGTGCCCCACCAGCAGCCCTACGGTGAGTGGGACGCGGCCGGCTACCCGGGCGCCGGGGACGGCGGCTACGGCGCCGACCAATACCAGGGCGCCCAACAGCCGTACTCCACGGGCACGTACGACCAGACGCAGACCTACGACCCCTACCAGGGCGGCCAGTACGACCCGTACGCCTACGGCGGCCAGAGCCAGGCGCCGTACGACCCGACGTACGAGCCGTACGAGCAGCCGTACGACCCGTCGTACGGCCAGGGTTACGACCCCACGTACGACCCGGCGCAACAGCAACAGCAACAGCAACAGCAGCACCAGCAGCAGCACGGCGACGGCAGTGAGCGCCCCGACGGGAGCCAGCAGTGAACCGCACGACCATCTCCCTGTTCGCCGGCGTGGCCGCGCTCGCCGCCGTCACCGGATTCGCCGCGCTGACTCCGCCGGACGCCCCCGGAGCCTCCGGCACCGACAGCGCGAAGGCGGCCGCCGAGCTGCCCGTGGAGCGCACGAGCCTGCTCTGCCCGGCGCCCAGCACCTCCGACCTCGCCGAGACGTCGTACACCGCCTTCACGCCCGTCACCAAGGGCGCGGAGAACGACGGCACGGCCGAACTCGATGCCGCCACGGAGCAGGACGGGACGGGCGACACGTCCGCCAAGGAGAAGGACGCCAAGGACAAGAAGGACGAGAAGGGCAAGAAGAGCGAGAAGGGCAAGGGGGAGGGCAAGTCGGTCCTCACCCCCAAGGCGCCCGGCACGCCCGTCACCGTGGACGCCTCCGGCGCCGACTCGCCCGCGCTCGTCGGCACCGCCGAGGGGAAGTTCGCCCCCGGGTGGACCGTCCAGGAGACGACCGAGGTCGCCGCCGGCACCGGCCGCGGCCTACAGGGCGTCAACTGCACCGCGCCCGACACGGAGTTCTGGTTCCCCGGCGCCAGCACGGCCGGCGACCGCACGGACTACGTGCACCTGACCAACCCGGACGACTCCGCCGCCGTCGTCGACATCGAGCTCTACGGCAAGGACGGCACCCTGCAGACCACGGTGGGGGAGGACATCACCGTCCAGCCGCACTCCAGTGAGCCGGTTCTGCTGTCCACGCTCACCGACGCCAAGCAGGACGACCTCACCGTGCACGTGAACGTCCGCAGCGGCCGCGTCGGGGCCGCCGTCCAGGCGCTGGACGAGAAGCTCGGCGGCGACTGGCTGCCCGCGTCCACCGACCCGGCGGCGAGCCTGGTCCTGCCGGGCATCCCGAAGGACGCCACGTCCGTGCGCCTGATCGCCTTCACGCCGGGGGACGCCGACGCGGACCTGAAGGTGCGCCTCGCCTCGCCCTCCGGGCTGATCACACCCGCCGGGAACGAGACGCTGCACGTCAAGGGCGGTATGACAACCGCGGTCGACCTGGGCGACGTCACGCGCGGAGAGGCCGGCTCGCTGGTGCTGACCCCGACCGACCAGTCGGTGCCGGTCGTCGCGGCGCTCCGCGTGGTCCGCGGCAAGGGCGACAAGCAGGAGACGGCGTTCATCCCCGCCACGAACCCCGTCGGCACGCGCGCGACGTCCGCCGACAACAGCGGCAAGGGCTCCACGCTCTCCCTGACCGCCCCGACCGGCACCGCCACGGTCAAGGTCACGGCCTCCGCAGGCAGCGAGGGCGGCACGGCGGCGTCGAAGACGTACACGATCAAGTCCGGCACGACCATGGACGTGGAGCCGCCGGTCCCCAGCGGCCTGAAGGGCACGTACGCGCTCACCGTGGAGCACGTCTCGGGCGCCCCGGTGTACGCGGCCCGCACCCTGGCCGCCACCGAGGAGGGTGTCCCGGGCTTCACGATCCAGACCCTGCCGGACGACCGGGGGACGGTGGCGGTACCGGAGGCGGACCAGGACCTCTCGGTCCTGGACAAGTAGGTCCGGGAGGCAGGGGCCCCGGTGTCAGGCAGGCAGGGGCCCCGGTCAGTCCTCGCCGTACCGGGGGTCCACCGTCTCCGGAGTCAGCCCCAGCAGCTCGGCGACCTGCTCCACGACCACCTCGTGCACCAGTGCCGCCCGCTCGTCCCGCCCCTTCGTGCGGATCTCGACGGGCCGCCGGTAGACGACCACGCGGGCACGGCGCCCGTCCCGCGCGGGCGCCGTGCCACCCAGGGGCACCGCCTCGTCGTTCCAGGGCCCGCCGGGCCCGTCGAGGCGCGGCACCTCGAGCACCAGGAAATCGATGTCGGCGAGCTGCGGCCACCGGCGCTCCAGGCGCTCCACGGAGTCCTGCACCAGGTCCGCGAACACCTCGGCACGGCTCGCGGCGAGCGGCACCTGCGGCGGCGCGATCGGCCCGCGCATGCCCCGGCCGTGTCGATCACGACGGCGGGGCCCTGGGCCGGCGGCACGGGGCGGTACGGAGTTGTCCATCACTGGTGAAGCGTAGTCTCCGCCGGGGCCACGCGCCCGGTCCCCACGCGGTCCCACCGGGCGGTCCGGGACACGCCCGGCGGCCTCGCGGGGCATGTCGCGGGATGACCATTCCGGCCAAGCTTGGGCTCGATTCCGTATCCCTCGTTGACCGTCAATCTCAAGACAATTGACGGTGTTTGTACCGACTGGTGACCGGATCGGGAATCGTCCGACACCTCGGACAAGTGGGTCGATGCAGGTCAGCGACGTGCAACGGAAAGGGTGTGTGGGGCGTTTCACAGGGCGACACGGTGAGGTGACCTGGTGCAGAGTCGTCGCGGCCCGCTCAAGAGTGCGGTACCGTCCAACGTCGTGAGCCCTGTACGTCGCTGTTCGCGCACCGCTTGCGGCCGACCTGCCGTCGCGACGCTGACGTACGTCTACGCCGACTCGACCGCGGTCCTCGGCCCGCTCGCCACCTACGCCGAACCCCACTGCTACGACCTGTGCGCCGAGCACTCCGAGCGTCTCACCGCCCCGCGCGGGTGGGAGGTCGTCCGGCTCCTCGACGGCTCCGCTCCCGCGCGCCCCAGTGGCGACGATCTGGAAGCGCTTGCCAACGCCGTACGCGAGGCGGCCCGTCCGCAGGAGCGGGCGGCCGGGGCCGGTGGCGGCGGGGGGCGCGGAGCCGACCCGATGGAGGTCGCGCGCCGCGGCCATCTGCGGGTGCTGCGCTCGCCGGACAACTGAGGCCCCTTACGGCAGTCTCGCGATCGCGTCGGACGGGGAAATCGCTTTCCCCGTGGCCGGAATCGCGAGGGGTGTTCAAGCCCGCCTGGTGGGCCTCGCGGGGCTCTGACGGGCGCTCTGGTCGCCTTCTGCTCCGGACGCGCTCCTGTCGCTCCTGGACGCCGTGGTGGGCCGTCAGATACCCCTGCCGGCCCGCGTGGTGCCCGTCCTGGCGTTGAGACCCGCCTTCCCGCAGCCCAGTTCGCCCCCTTCCGACCACGTCTCCGCGCAACTGGCCGACATCGGCGCGGCCCTGGCCGTCGTACCGCACACGCGCGTGCGGTACGACCGAGTCCATCCCTGAGCCCGAGTCCGTCCGTGCGCCAGAGTCCGCCCGTGCGCCCCAGTCCCTCCGTGCGCCCGTACCGACCGGCGCACCACCGCTCGCGCGGCCGTGGGCCCCGCCGCTCTTCGACCGTTCGCGAACGCCGCCCTGACCTGAGGCGACGGCTCGGAATCCACTCACGGTCCCGCACAGCGGACTGTCAGCCCGGGCGGATAGTTTGGGATGACCGATAGGACTTTAAGAAGGGTTCGCCGTGGCTGCTGATCTGTCGCAGATCGTGAAGGCGTACGACGTACGCGGTGTCGTCCCCGACCAGTGGGACGAGCCGCTGGCCGAGCTCTTCGGGGCGGCCTTCGCCCAGGTGACCGGCGCGGAGGCGATCGTGATCGGCCACGACATGCGGCCCTCGTCGCCCGGACTGTCGCGGGCCTTCGGGCACGGAGCGTCGGCACAGGGCGTCGACGTCACCGAGATCGGCCTGTGCTCGACCGACCAGCTGTACTACGCGTCGGGCGCGCTGAACCTGCCGGGCGCCATGTTCACGGCCTCGCACAACCCGGCGCAGTACAACGGCATCAAGCTGTGCCGGGCGGGCGCGGCGCCGGTCGGGCAGGACACCGGCCTGGCCGAGATCCGCGAGCTGGCGGAGCAGTGGTCGGACACGGGCGCCCCCGCACCGGCGGCGACGGCGGGGACGATCACGCAGCGCGACACGTTGGAGGACTACGCGGCACACCTGCGCTCCCTCGTCGACCTGACCTCCATCCGCCCCCTGAAGGTCGTCGTCGACGCGGGCAACGGCATGGGCGGCCACACCGTGCCCACGGTCTTCTCGGGCCTGCCCCTGGAGCTCGTGCCGATGTACTTCGAGCTCGACGGCACGTTCCCCAACCACGAGGCGAACCCGCTGGACCCGGCGAACCTCGTGGACCTGCAGAAGCGGGTCCGTGAGGAGGGCGCCGACCTCGGCATCGCCTTCGACGGCGACGCCGACCGCTGTTTCGTCGTCGACGAGCAGGGCGACCCGGTCGCACCGTCCGCGATCACCGCGCTCGTGGCCTCGCGCGAGCTGGCCAAGCACGGCGGCAAGGGCACGGTCATCCACAACCTGATCACGTCCTGGTCGGTCCCGGAGGTCGTGAAGGAGAACGGCGGCACGCCCGTGCGCACCCGTGTGGGCCACTCCTTCATCAAGGCCGAGATGGCCCGCACCGGCGCGATCTTCGGCGGCGAGCACTCCGCCCACTACTACTTCAAGGACTTCTGGAACGCCGACACCGGCATGCTGGCCGCCCTGCACGTCCTCGCGGCCCTCGGCGGCCAGGACGGCCCGCTCTCGGGCCTCGTCGCCCAGTACGACCGCTACGCCGCCTCCGGCGAGATCAACTCCACCGTCGACGACCAGGCGGGCCGCCTCGCCGCGGTGCGCTCCGCCTTCGAGGCGCGTGAGGACGTCACCCTCGACCACCTCGACGGCCTCACCGTCACCGCCCCCGACTGGTGGTTCAACGTCCGCCCCTCCAACACCGAACCCCTCCTCCGCCTCAACGCCGAGGCCCGCGACGAGAAGACGGTCAGCGAGATCCGCGACGAGGTCCTGGCCATCATCCGGAGCTGACGGCACGGGGCCCGGGGGCTCGCCCCTCACACTGCCGCGCCGCCCCGCGAAGCAGCGGGCGGCGCGGCAGTGAGCGACGGACCACCGGAGAGCTGGACCGCATGCGGAGGCGCCGTCCTGGGGCACACCCCGTCCGTCCCCCAACCCACCCCGCCCCCGCCCAACCCCCACGCCGCACCCGCCACCGGCGGTAACCTGACCAGGCACATCCGCACACCCCGAACCCGCACCCCCAACCCGCACCACAAACACGACCCACCCGCACACGACTGCCCCGAAGGGACCCCCCATGCCGCTCGAAGCCGGCCTCCTGGAGATCCTCGCCTGCCCGGCCTGCCACGCCCCCCTCAAGGAGGAGGAGACCGAGCTGATCTGCACCGGACAGGACTGCGGCCTGGCGTACCCCGTCCGAGACGGCATCCCCGTCCTCCTCGTCGACGAGGCCCGCCGCCCCGCGTAACGCGCACGACGACCCGGCGATCGGAGACTGCCGCCCATGCTCGACGAATCGCTGCTCGACACGCCGGAGGCCCTGGCCGAGGCCGACCGTCGCGCCCTCCTGCGCGGCGCCGCCGAAGCGGGCGCCCGCGTCCGCACGGCCCTTCGGCACGCCACCGAGGCCGGCGTCAACGACCTCAAACCCGACGGCCGCCCCCGCGCGATCCTCATCGCGGGCCCCGGCGCCGCCGCCACCTGCGTCGCCGATCTCCTCGGCTCCCTCGCCGGCACCGGCTGCCCCGTCATCCGCCTCACCCCGACCGGCGTGGCCCCCGCCGCCGGCGCCCTGCGCTGGGAACTCCCCGGCTGGGCCGGCTCCGTGGACCTGCTCATCGTCGCGACCCCCGACGGCTCCGAACCGTCCCTCGCCCTCCTCGCCGAGCAGGCCTACCGGCGCGGCGTCGCCGTCGTCGCCGTAGCCCCCGCAGGCTCCCCGCTCACCGAGTCGGTCAGCACCTCGCACGGCCTGTTCGTGCCGATGGCTACCGCCCCCTACGAGCAGGACGAACAGCCGCCCGTCGCCGCCTCCGCCCCCGGCGTCCTGTGGGCCCTGTTCACCCCGCTCCTCGCGATCCTGGACCGCGCCGGCCTGATCTCCGCCCAGCCCGATGCCCTGGAGAAGGTCGCCGACCGCCTCGACCAGGTCGCCGAACGCTGTGGCCCCGCCATCGCGACCTACAGCAACCCCGCGAAGACCCTGGCCGCCGAACTCGCCGACTCCCTCCCGGTCATCTGGACCGAGGGCACCTCCGCGGGCCCCGCCGGCCACCGTTTCGCCGCCGCCCTCGCCGAGCTCTCCGGCACCCCCGCGGTCGTCGCCGAACTGCCCGAGGCACTCGCCGGGCACAGTGCCCTGCTCGCCAGCCCGCTGGCCGCCAGCGCCGACCCCGACGACTTCTTCCGCGACCGCGTCGAGGAACCGCCCGCCCTCCACGCGCGCGTGGTGCTGCTCCGCGACCGGCCGATCGGCGGCCTCACCGCCGCCCCCGCCGCCCGTGACCTGGCCCTCAGCCACGACACACCGATCAGCGAACTCGAGCCCGAGCCCGGCGGCGAACTGGAGACCCTCGCCGAACTGATCGCCATCACGGATTTCGCCGCCGTTTACCTGGCGCTCGCCTCGGGTGCCCGATCATGACCACGATGACCTGAGCGCCGTACGGAAGTCGAGAGAGTCGTTCGGACGACCTGAGCGCCGTACGGACGCGGGGAGAGTCGTCCGGACGCCGGGAGAGTCGTCCGGACGGCGCGGAGGGCGTCGCAGGGAAGCCGAGAGAGCCGTACGGACGTCCCGAGAGTCGTACGAGAGAACCAGCAGAGAGAAGCACGACGGACATGGACCGCCTCGACAACACCGTGCGCCCCTACGCCTGGGGTTCCGCCACCGCCATCCCGAAGCTGCTCGGCGTCGAGCCGACCGGTGAACCGCAGGCGGAGATGTGGATGGGAGCGCACCCGGGCGCCCCCTCGCGCACCGCGCGCGGCACGCTCGTCGAGGTCATCGACGCCGACCCGGAGCGGGAACTCGGCGCGAAGGCCGTCGCCAAATTCGGCCCCCGCCTGCCGTTCCTCCTCAAGATCCTCGCCGCCGGCGCCCCGCTCTCCCTCCAGGTGCACCCCGACCTGCAGCAGGCCCGGGAGGGCTACGCCGACGAGGAGCGCCGCAACATCCCCGTCGACGCGCCGTACCGCAACTACAAGGACGCCAACCACAAGCCCGAACTGATCTGCGCCCTCACCGAGTTCGACGGGCTGTGCGGCTTCCGCGACCCGGCCCGCGCGGCCAACCTCCTCGAGGGACTCGGCGTCGACTCCCTCAAGCCGTACGTCGACGTCCTGCGCGCCCACCCCGAGGACGCGGCGCTGCGCGAGGTCCTCACCGCCGTACTGACCGCCGACCCCGCGGAGATGGCCCACACCGTCGCCGAGACCGCGGCCGCCTGCGACCGGCTCGGCGGCGACTACACCCCCTACGCGGGCATCGCCCACCACTACCCGGGCGACCCCGGCGTCATCGCCGCGATGCTGCTCAACCACGTCCGGCTCCAGCCCGGCGAGGCCCTGTACCTCGGGGCCGGGATACCGCACGCCTACCTCAACGGCCTCGGCGTCGAGATCATGGCCAACTCCGACAACGTCCTGCGCTGCGGCCTCACCCCCAAGCACGTGGACGTGCCCGAACTCCTGCGCATCGTCCGCTTCGAGGCCGGCGACCCCGGCGTCCTGCGTCCGGAGGCCGCACCGGACGGCGAGGAGGTCTACGAGACCCCCATCGACGAGTTCCGGCTCTCCCGCCACGTCCTCCCCGGGAGCGGCGGCGTCCACGACCTCACCCGCGCGACCCCGCAGATCCTGCTCTGCACGGCTGGAACCGTCCGCGCGGGGGAACACGAACTGACGCCCGGTCAGTCGGTCTTCGTCCCGGCGGGCGAAAAGGCCGAGATGTCCGGAGCCGGAACGGTCTTCCGGGCCACCGTCGTCGCCTGAGATCGCACTGCCGACGGCCCGTCCCACCGCCGAGGACCGGGCTGCAACAATGGCCCACCGGCAAAGCACGTGCAAAGGCCTGGACGGCGTACGTACGAAGGTGAAGGGAACACGCGAACACATGAGCGCGTCAGGCGGCAGCAAGGCGATCGTGGCGGCACTCGGGGCCAACCTCGCGATCGCGGCATCGAAGTTCGTGGCGTTCGCGTTCAGCGGCTCGTCGTCGATGCTCGCCGAGGGGGTGCACTCGCTCGCCGACTCCGGCAACCAGTTCCTCCTGCTGCTCGGCGGCAAGAAGGCCCAGCGCGAGGCCACCCCGCAACACCCCTTCGGCTACGGCCGCGAGCGCTACATCTACGCCTTCCTCGTCTCGATCGTCCTGTTCTCGGTCGGCGGCATGTTCGCGATCTACGAGGGCTACGAGAAGGTCAAGCACCCGCACGAGATCGAGCACTGGTACTGGCCGGTCGGTGTCCTGGTCTTCGCCATAATCGCCGAGGGCTTCTCCTTCCGGACGGCCATCAAGGAGTCCAACCCCCTGCGCGGCGGCCTCTCCTGGAAGGAGTTCGTCCGCCGCGCCAAGGCACCCGAGCTCCCGGTCGTCCTCCTGGAGGACTTCGGCGCCCTCGTCGGTCTGGTCCTCGCCCTCGGCGGCGTCGGTCTGGCGCTCCTCACCGGCGACGGCGTCTGGGACGGCATCGGCACCCTCTTCATCGGCATCCTGCTCATCCTGATCGCCCTCGTCCTGGCCGCCGAGACCAAGTCCCTGCTGCTCGGCGAGTCCGCGGGCGTGGAGGAGGTCAAGAAGATCGAGACCGCGATCGTCGACGGCGACACCGTCACCCGCATCATCCACATGCGCACGCTGCACCTCGGCCCCGAGGAGCTGCTCATCGCCGCCAAGATCGCCGTCCAGCACGACGACACCGCCGCCGAGGTCGCCTCCGCCATCAACGCCGCCGAGGCCCGTATCCGCGCGTCCGTGCCGATCGCCCGCGTGATCTACCTCGAGCCCGACATCTACAGCGAGGCCGAGGCCGCCAAGGGCCCCGACCGCGAGGCGACCCCGGGCGGTCCCTCCCAGCACCCCACGGAGCACTGAGCTCCACGCACACGCGCGACGCGACAGGGCCCGCCGAGCAACATCGGCGGGCCCTCGCGCATGTCCGTCAAGCCGCGCGCACTCACACGCGCGTGGGCACCGGCGGCCGCACCGGCACCGGCCGCCGCCGTCGTACCACCAGGGCCGCGATCCCCAGCCCCAGCCCCGCCAGCGCCACGACGCCCCCCAGCAGCCCGGCCAGACCCAGCAGCACCGGCACCATGACGTCGTCCGTCACCCGGCCCTTCACGGCACCGACCGGCACCGTCCCCTCGTGGTCGTCCGCGAAGAGCCGGGAGTCCATCGCGTTCGCCCGATGGTCGCCGAGCACGAACAGCCGCCCCTCGGGCACCTTCTCACGGGCGCAGCACACGCTGTGATCGCCGCCGACGCCGATGACGCGGTGCATGACACCACCGTCGGACTGGAAACGCTCCGGCGCCGAGTAGAGCACCACGTTCCCCTGCCGCACCTCGTCGCCGTGCATCCGCTCGAACACGACCCGGTCACCCGGCCGGTACGACGGGCACCCCCAACAGCCCCGACACCCAGGCCGCGACCGCGAGTTTTCGCGCACCGCTCATCGCCACCCCCTCCCCTCGCGGAACGTCCGCGGCCGCAGAGGGTAGCGGCCGACCGTGAACAGCCCGTGCGGCCCGGGCAGGCCACCGGCTACCGAATCTCGGCCAGCACCCCGAGCACGGCCCGTTCGTCCGGCGCCGCCAGCAACCGCTCCCGGAACCCGCCGTCCATCAGCTTCCGCGACAGCAACGCCAGGATCCGCAGATGCTCGTCGCCCGCGGCCGCCTCCGGTACGGCGATCATGAACACCAGCCGGGCCTTCGTACCGTCCGACGAGCCCCACTCGACGCCCTCGGAGGACCGAGCGAACCCGACGACCGGCGAGGTCACCGCGTCCGTCTTGGCATGCGGTATCGCGATCTCCTCACCGAGCCCGGTCGTGCCCTGCTCCTCCCGCCGCAACGCCGCCCGCACCAACTCATCCACATCCCCGACCCGCCCGGTCCGCGCCAGCAGCCCGGCCAACTCCCGTATCGCGGCCTCCTTGTCAGAGGCCTCGAGCCGGACCTCGACGGTCTGCCGGGTGAGATATCCGGAGAGAACCTCGGCCTGATCGGCCTGATCGGCCTGACCGGGCTCGTCCGGTTGCTCGGGCCGATCGTCGTCCGCGTGCGCCGACTGTCCGTATCCGGCCGCTTCCGTGCCCTGCGCCGGTACGGCCACACCCGCACCCCGTGCCGATACGGGTTCCTCCGCCCCCGGCGCCCCCACACCGGCCCCGACCAGCACAGGCTCGGCACCGGGCAGGCCCGCGCCCACACCTGGCGCCTCGGCCCCTCCGCGCTCACCGAAGCCCACCAGCAGAACCGTCGTCACCGCGGTCACCACCGTGCCGATCACGACGGCCACGAAGAACATCGGCACGCCGCTCACCGCACCCAGCAGCGCCACGATCGGCCCGCCGTGCGGCACCGCGTCCTCCACCCCGGCCAGCCCGGCCACCGCACCGGCCACCGCGCCCCCGAGCATGTTGGCGGGGATGACCTGCGCCGGCCGCGCCGCCGCGAACGGGATCGCGCCCTCCGAAATGCCGAAGCAGCCCATGAACAGCGCGGCGAGCCCCGTCTCCCGCTCCTGCTCGGTGTACAGCCGCTTGCGGATCAGCGTGGCCAGGCCCTGCCCGAGCGGCATCACCGGGATCGCGGCCGCGCACATGCCCATGACCGTCTGGTTGCCGGTCGCGATGAGCCCCGTACCGAACAGGAACGCCGTCTTGTTGACCGGACCGCCCATGTCGAACGCGATCATCAGCCCGAGAATCGCTCCCAACAGCACCGCACTCGTGCCCGTCATCCCGCTGAGCCAGCTGGTCAGGTGCTCGAACACCCAGGAGATCGGTTTCCCGACGACGTAGATGAAGAACAGCCCAAGCGCAGTCGTCGCCACGATCGGGATCACGATGATCGGCATGATGGGCTGCACGAACCTGGGCACCTTCACCTGCTTGATGCCCAGCACCAGATACCCGGCGAGGAACCCGGTCACGATCGCCCCGATGAACCCGGCCCCGGCCTCCGAGTCGTACAGCGACCCGGTGTTGGCGATCCACCCGCCGATCATGCCCGGCACGAGGGCGGGCCGGTCGGCTATGGCGTACGCGATGTAGCCGGAGAGGATCGGGATCATCAACTGGAACCCGATGACACCGATCTGGTTCACGTCCGCCCAGAAGCTGCCCTCCGGGATCACATAGCCTTTGGCCGTCGCGTCGCCTCCGAGCGCGAGCGAGACCGCGATCAGCAGACCGCCCACGACCACGAACGGGATCATGTACGAGACGCCGTTCATCAGCGCCTTGTACACCACGCTCCGCTCACCGCCCCGGCCCCCGCCCGCCGGCGCCGAAGACGGTGCGCCGTCCGCCGTGTGCACCGGCGCGGACCGCACCTGCTCGATGAGCCGCTCGGGGTGGCGGATCCCCTCGGCGACCCCGACGGTCAGGACCCGCTTGCCCACGAAACGGCTCAGGTCCACGTCCTTGTCCGCCGCGACGATGATGCCGTCGGCGGTGCTGACATCGTTGTCGCCCAGGACGTTTTCAGCCCCGATGGATCCCTGCGTCTCCACCTTCATGTCGATACCGCGGCTCTCTGCGGCCTGCGCGAGCTTCTCCGCCGCCATGTACGTGTGTGCGATGCCGGTCGGACAGGCGGTCACCGCGAGCAGTTTCAGCCTCTTCCGCTCGCCGTCGCCGCTGCCCGTGGGGGGAGGGCCGGCCGGACTGGTCACATCGATCTCCTCACGCCTTCGTCACACGGGCCGCCGTCCCGGACGCCCCGCAGGATCGATCACTTGTTCCGATCTCCACGCATCCTGCCAACACCTGCCCCCGCCGCCAAAGACGCCAAACCCCCTGGTCCTCCCGGCCCGTCACCGCCGTTCCACCCCTCCCGGGCCACCCCCTCCCGCAAACAGGGGACACCGATCGATCGCCGTACTTGGCAGGATGTCTACGAAGGCGGACTGGGGCGGCCGGGACGACCGGTGTAGCTTGGACGGAGCCAGACGTCGCTGCTGATGGCGGTCGGGCGGTCCCACCGCGGACCGACCGAGGGAGAGAGGGCCTCCGACGGACTGCGCTGCGCGTACGCGGGCATGCCTGTGTCCTCCTTCGGGCACCCGTGCGTCCGCCGCCGCGCAGACCAGCCGTACCCACCGCGCCCCAACCCCGAGGAGCAGCTCGTAATGACGACTGTCGACCACCGACAGGACTTCAAGGTCGCCGACCTCTCCCTGGCCGAGTTCGGCCGCAAGGAGATCACCCTCGCCGAGCACGAGATGCCCGGCCTGATGGCGATCCGCAAGGAGTACGCCGAGGCGCAGCCCCTCGCTGGTGCCCGTATCACCGGCTCCCTCCACATGACCGTGCAGACGGCCGTCCTGATCGAGACCCTGACCGCCCTGGGCGCGCAGGTCCGCTGGGCCTCCTGCAACATCTTCTCCACCCAGGACCACGCGGCCGCCGCCATCGCCGTCGGCCCGAACGGCACCCCGGACAACCCCCAGGGGGTCCCGGTCTTCGCCTGGAAGGGCGAGACCCTGGAGGAGTACTGGTGGTGCACCGAGCAGGCCCTGACCTGGCCGGACAGCCCCACCGGCGGCCCGAACATGATCCTCGACGACGGCGGTGACGCCACCCTCCTCGTCCACAAGGGCGTCGAGTACGAGAAGGACGGCAAGGTCCCCTCCGTCGACACCGCCGAGTCCGACGAGCACCGCGTCATCCTCGAACTGCTGCACCGCACCATCACGGACGGTTCGCAGAAGTGGACCCAGCTGTCCTCCGAGATCCGCGGCGTGACCGAGGAGACCACGACCGGCGTCCACCGCCTGTACGAGATGCAGCGCGACGGCGTCCTCCTCTTCCCGGCGATCAACGTCAACGACGCCGTCACCAAGTCGAAGTTCGACAACAAGTACGGCTGCCGCCACTCCCTCGTCGACGGCATCAACCGCGCCACCGACACCCTGATCGGCGGCAAGACCGCGGTCGTCTGCGGCTACGGCGACGTCGGCAAGGGCTGCGCGGAGTCCCTGCGCGGACAGGGCGCCCGCGTCATCGTCACCGAGATCGACCCGATCTGCGCCCTCCAGGCGGCGATGGACGGCTACCAGGTCACGACCCTCGACGAGGTCATCGACAAGGCCGACATCTTCATCACCACGACCGGCAACAAGGACATCATCATGGCCGCGGACATGGCCAAGATGAAGCACCAGGCCATCGTCGGCAACATCGGCCACTTCGACAACGAGATCGACATGGCCGGCCTCGCCAGGATCCCCGGCATCGTCAAGGACGAGATCAAGCCGCAGGTCCACACCTGGAAGTTCCCCGACGGCAAGGTGATCATCGTCCTGTCCGAGGGCCGCCTGCTGAACCTCGGCAACGCCACCGGTCACCCGTCGTTCGTGATGTCCAACTCCTTCGCGGACCAGACCCTGGCCCAGATCGAGCTGTTCACCAAGCCCGACGAGTACCCGACCGGCGTCTACGTGCTCCCCAAGCACCTCGACGAGAAGGTCGCCCGCCTCCACCTGGACGCGCTCGGCGTGAAGCTCACCAAGCTGCGCCCCGAGCAGGCCGCGTACATCGGCGTGGAGATCGAGGGCCCCTTCAAGTCGGACCACTACCGCTACTGAGCAGGTCGGCACCCCCGCTTGCTGCGAGCGCGTCCGTGCACTGACGCGCTCCGCAGCGGCAGGTCCTCCGAGGCAGGCCCCCGCACCCCCGTGCCGGGGGCCTGCCCCTTTGGCCTTCGACCGCACCGACCCCGGTCAGCCCGTCAAGATCCAGGACCCCCATGCCCCGCGGCCGCTATTCGCTCCACGATCCGCACGATCACACCCCCCTCGCAGAAGAGCACTTCCACTGCGCCCCCGGCCCCTCCGGCTGGCGCTACGTCTCCCAGCTGACCACCCCCTCGGGCGACCACTCCGGCTCCGTCGACCTGACCCTCGACGAACTCGGCCGGCCCATCCGCCTCGAACTCCACGCGGCGAGCTGGCAGGTGCGCGGCGCCGCCCTGGACGGCGTCACCTGGGTCCGCACGGACCCCACCGGCACTCAGGCCACGGAAGGCAACGTCCGCGCCCACGCCTTCACCGGCACATCCCCCGCGTTCCTCATCGCGACCACCCGTCTCCTGCGCCTCACCCCTTCCGCCTCCGCGACCCGCGTACGCCTCGTCGCCTTCACGGACCCGGTCCTCGCCCCGCGCACCGTCGACCAGTCCTGGGCCTTGGTGAAGAGCGAAGCACACACCACTGACAACGGCCCCCTGACCGTGGACGAATACCAGGTCACAGCCCTGGACACTGGTGAACAGCACACCGTGCACATCGCCGGTGACGTGGTCCTCGCGGCACCCGGCATCGAGCTGGAGGACCTCGAATCACCGCCGTCGGTGTTCGGGTGAGGCACCCGTGTCGGGGTCAAGCCGGCGGTGCGAACCCGGTGGAGGGGCGCTCGGCCGGCGGCTCGTTCTCGGGGACCGAAGGCCCGGTTGCCGAAGCCGGCGCCTGAGACTGCCCAGGGTGCAAGCCGGGACGGGGCGCCGAGGCAGAAGGCAGAGGAGCGCCCGCTGACGGCGGCTGCTGGCCCGCAGAAGGCTCGTACGCCCCAGACCCGTAAGCGCCCGGCACGCCCACCACGCCACCGCTCCCGATCGCTTGGCCCCCGGCGGGGCCACTCTCCGCCGTCTGCCGACCGGCCGCCGCACCGTTCCCGAAGGCCCGCCGGGCCTCCCGTACCTGCCGCTCCTGCACCACGGCCGCCAGATACGCGGCCGACGGAACTCCCGGCGGCATCGGAGTGCCCGTACGGGTCGCGAGATCGGCGGCGAGGCGTTCGGCCATCGTCCAACCGACCGCCGGATCCAGCTGCTGCATCCGCCCCAGGTACTGCCGGATCTCGAGCCACAGCGCATCGGGCACCGCCGACAGATCGAGCCCGGAGAAGCGCCCGGCGAGCCAGGGCGGAGGAGGCGGCACGAAGCCCGCGTGCCCGACGGGCACCCGTTCCCGTACCACCAGCGTCCCCGCGAACACGTCACCGAGCCGTCGCCCGCGCGCCGAGACGAGCGACGCGATACAGGCGACGACCCCGAACGTCAGCAGAATCTCGACGACGCCGATCGCACCCCGCACCAGCGCGTGCCGGAACCTTATGGGCCCGCCGTCGTCCCGCACCACACGCAGCCCGCACGCCAGCTTCCCGAGCGAACGTCCATGGGTGAGCGTCTCCACCGCGATCGGACCACCGACCAGAACGAGCAGGAACGTGGCGATGGACAAGGCGATCTGCGCGGCCTCGTCCAGGGAAGCCGCGGAGACCACGAGGACCATGGTCACGACGACGTAGGCGAACATGGCCACCAGGAGATCCAGCACGATCCCCAACGCCCTGCTGGGCAGCCTCGCGGGGCGCAGCTCCAATGCCACCGCCTCGCCGGTCACCAGCTCACTCACGTCCGCCGTCCCTTCCCCTGCACTGCCCCTGGAACGGCCAGTCTGCCAAGCTGAGGGCACATCGCGCCGCAGTACGACAAGCTGACGCTCAAGACCGGTCGCTGACGAACAGCCGAGGAGCAGGAAAACCGATGGACCTCGACGTCTTCGTCTCAGCCCACCGCGCCGAGTGGGACCGTCTCGAGGCTCTCCTCCGACGTCAGCGCCGCCTCACCGGCACCGAGGCCGACGAACTCGTCGCCCTCTACCAACGCACCGCCACCCACCTGTCCCTGATCCAGTCCAGCGCCCCCGATCCGCAGCTCACCGGCCGGCTCAGTCAGCTGGTGGCACGCGCGCGTAGTGCCGTGACAGGAAACCGCCGCGCCTCCTGGCGTGATGTGACGCGCTTCCTCGCCCACGGCTTTCCCGCGGCGGTCTACCGCTCGCGCCGCTGGTGGGTACCCACCGCCCTGCTCTCGACGGCCGTCGCCGTCCTCCTGGGTTGGTGGATCGGCACCCACCCGGAAGTGCAGTCCACCATCGCGGCCCCCAGCGAACTGCGTGAGCTCACCCGCCCCGGCGGCGAGTACGAGACCTACTACTCGAGCCACCCCGCGGCCGCCTTCGCCGCCCAAGTGTGGACGAACAACGCCCAGGCCGCCGCGATGTGCCTGGTCCTGGGCGTCTTCCTGGGGCTGCCCGTCCTCTGGATCCTCTTCCAGAACATGCTCAACCTGGGCGTCGGCTTCGGCCTGATGTCCTCCGCCGGCCGCCTCGACACCTTCCTCGGCCTGGTCCTCCCACACGGCCTGCTCGAACTGACAGCGGTCTTCGTCGCCGCGGGCACCGGGCTCCGCCTCGGCTGGACCCTCATCGACCCGGGCCCGCGCACCCGACGCACAGCCCTCGCCGAGGAGGGCCGCGCCGCCGTCGGCATGGCCATCGGCCTCGCCCTGGTCCTTTTCGTCTCAGGCGCCATAGAAGGCTTCGTCACCCCGTCCGGCCTCCCGACCTGGGCTCGCATCAGCATCGGCGTCCTCGCCGAGCTGACCTTCCTCGCCTACGTCTGGGTCCTGGGCGGCCGCGCGGTCCGTGCCGGAGACACCGGAGACGTCGAGGAGGCGGAACGCAGCGCGACCCTCCCGACAGCCGCCTGATGTGCGGACACGCTGATCGAACTGCTACTGTCTCCTTCGCCCCGCAAGAGCCGTTGACACGGCGCCTGCGGGGAGGTAGATTCGAACAGTTGCCTTGGAACCGGGTTCACCGGCTCGGCAGCGGTGAGTAAACTATCTGCTTCCGGAAGCATCGACCATGGGTCGCTGATTTCAGGGAAGCCCCTCCCGATGATTCGGAAACAGACGGCCGGTTAAAGCGGCCCGAGACTTCTGATAAAGTCGGAACCGCCGGAAAGGGAAACGCGAGAGCGAGAACCTGGAAAGCACCGAGGAAATCGGATCGGAAAAAGATCTGATAGAGTCGGAAACGCAAGACCGAAGGGAAGCGCCCGGAGGAAAGCCTGAGAGAGTCTCTCGGGTGAGTACAAAGGAAGCGTCCGTTCCTTGAGAACTCAACAGCGTGCCAAAAATCAACGCCAGATATGT